>CAZFDT010000200.1:0-1545 GCA_964518335.1 uncultured Phycisphaeraceae bacterium | reverse complement strand
CGTGGCCGAGCGCTGGAACGACGTGCTCTCGCTCTACGACCGCGCGATCGACGCCTGTGCAGGTTCAGAGTCTTACGGGTGTCGTCGCGATCGCGGCAGGCGGGTCTCACAGCTTGGCCCTGAAGACCGACGGCACGGTCTGGGCGTGGGGAAAGAACGTGGATGGGCAGTTGGGCGATGGGACGACGACTAATCGATCGACGCCGGTTCAAGTGTTGAATCTGGCCGGCGTGGCCGCCATCGCGGGGGGCGCGAATCATTGCCTGGCGCTGAAAACCGACGGCACAGCCTGGGCGTGGGGGAGCAATTCCTCCGGCCAGTTGGGTGATGGGACGACAAGCCGCCGCACGACGCCGGTACAGGTGCTGTATATTACCGGCGTGGCTGCGATTGCGGCGGGCTGGGATCACAGCCTGTTTCTGGTCACCGTGGCCGGGGATATGGATGGCGATGGCGACCTGGATGGTGAGGATATGGCGGCGCTGGAATCCTGCGCCTCCGGCCCCACGATCCCGTACGCGGGTGATTGCGGTCCGGCCGATCTCGACCACGACAACGATGTCGACCATTCTGACGTCGGCATCTTTCAGGCATGCTTCGCCGGCGAGGACGTGCTGGTCGATCCCGACTGCGCGAGGATTCCCGGCTGACGACCGCACAAACCCTGCTGTTTTCGTGGTACGAGCATCTTCCCCGTGATCCAATCACGGCCTGGATGACCGTGCCGCCCGGCCGATCTTGACCATGGTCAATCGGTGGGCTTCGCCTTCAGGGAGGATGTATCGGTCGAGCTTTCCCCGTCGTCAGCGTGACGACGTTTGCGAAGGGCTTCCGTCCGGGAACGCCAGAATGCCATTTGCTCAGCGTACGACATGCCCGAGAGCTGTGCGGTCAGGCGTTCAGCTCCTTCTCGCTTCATCTCAACGCAGTCGAACGCTTTAGTCTTCATCTGCCACCACCTCGCTGGGTGAATGTATCGCTATCGGTGCGTATCCGAGTCTCACATTCACTTCATTATACATCGGGATCTTCTCAAAGTGTACTATGTGGCGGAAATTCCAACTGACCACAAGGTCGCATTGGTTCGATGAGGCAAGTGCCACATGCAGCGCATCGGTATAGTGCTTTTCCGCCAGCACGCCGGCTTCGATATAGGCGCGTTGAAGACGGACGGCCTGTTCGTTGATGTCGATTACATCAGCGTGTTCAAGTTGGAGGGCGTAGAAGCTATGTACTTTCGGGGGGGCGGCCTCCAATTCAGCTTCGACGAGCGCTGAAGTGATCAATTTGAAACGCCCAGCTTGCACCTGGTCAAAAAAGAGCTGACTGGTCTCTCTGTACTCATCATCGAAACAACCCCCGAACACTGATGTGTCCACATACGCTCGAACTGTGCGTGTTTCAGCCATGACATGAAGATCCGGTCACTTCACTCACCCGCGACACTGGGGCATACAGTTCTTGCTGCCCTTATGGTACTCGCCCTCACGTCACCGCCAGATCCATCCCGATATCGACGGCGCGGACGGAGTGCGTCAGGTCGCC
>CAZFDT010000199.1:0-1554 GCA_964518335.1 uncultured Phycisphaeraceae bacterium | reverse complement strand
CATCGTCGGCGAGCCTGCTCAGGGATCCGCTTTGGTACGCCGCGAAGTGGGGGGGCTTCGTCGATCGCAATGGCAACAATCGCCCGGACTTGCCGCTGGAGTGGGATGCGGACGGCGATGGTGTGCCCGATACCTATTTCCTCGTGCAGAACCCGCTCAGGTTGCGCGAGGCGCTCAAGCGCAGCTTCGACACGATCGTGGCGCGTAGCGCCAGTGCCGGCAACATCACCTCCAACGGCCAGCAGTTGCAGGCTGAGAGCCGCGTCTTCCAGACCCAGTTCAATAGCGCGAACTGGGAAGGCGAGCTTTTCTCTTATGCGATCACGTCCTCCGGCGTCAGCACGATTCCGACATGGCGTGCCTCGACGATGATCCCCGCTGCCGCATCGCGCAGCATATTCACCTGGAAGGACGCAACGACCAAGGGCGTTCCCTTCCTCTGGGACAGCCTGTCGGGCGCGCAACAGACAACGCTGGGCGGGGCTGCGGTGTTCGACTATCTGCGTGGCGATCGGAGCAACGAGATCCAGCAGGGAGGGACATTGCGCACGCGGAATCGCTTGCTGGGCGACGTCGTGCATTCCTCACCCTACTTCGTGAAGGACAACAACACGGTCTTTGTCGGCGCGAACGACGGCATGCTCCACGCCTTTTCGGCGAGCACGGGGGCGGAGGTGTTTGCCTACATACCGGGGCTGGTGTTCAACAAGCTGCCCACCTTGGCCTCGCCGGCCTATGCCCATACCTTCTTCGTCGATGGCGATATTGCGGTATCCACGCGTTCGCAGACGCCAGGCAAGAACATCCTGGTGGGGTCGACAGGTCGCGGAGCAAAGGGGCTCTTCGCGCTGGACGTCACTGATCCCGCCAACTTCAGTGCTGCGAACGTGCTCTGGGAGTATGGCGGCGCAGCCGACAACGATCTCGGACACATGCTCGGTCGACCGCAGATCGCCACACTCGAGAATGGTCAACAGGTAGTTCTAGTTGGGAACGGGCACAACAGTGTGAATGAGCGGGCGGTGCTGTACGTTTTCAACCTCGAGACGGGCGCCTTGATCAAGAAGATTGACACGGGCGTTGGTGGGGGTGCGAATCCGAACGGGCTGTCGACGCCGGCGCTGGTGGACAGTGGCGGGAACGCAGGGATTGATACCGTCTATGCGGGGGACTTGCAGGGGAACGTCTGGCGTTTTGACTTCAGCGATAACTCCAACAAGTGGGGGTTGCACTATGCCGATCCTTTGTTCACTGCACGCGACCCTGACGGCAACCCTCAACCGATCACGGCGCAGGTCACGGTCGCACAGAACACGGTCACGACCGACTTGCTGAATTACGGCAAGACCTTCGTGTTCTTTGGCACGGGCAGCTACGTCTATGCGAGCGATGTGACCAGCACGCAGGTGCAGTCGTGGTATGGGCTGATCGACGAGGGCCGGATCACCGGCGGTCGGGGGGACCTGAAGCAGAGAACGATCGATCTGCTCGGGACGGTCGGCATGTTCCAGACGCGGGTCTTCTCGGAGGGGACCAACGGCGACATGAGCGGGA
>CAZFDT010000198.1:0-1556 GCA_964518335.1 uncultured Phycisphaeraceae bacterium | reverse complement strand
AATCCGCCACGCACTTCAACTTCCTGGACCAGGAGGGGCGTCGAACGCTCGAGCCCGCATCGGCCGCCGCCTTGCTGCTCGAGCGCAACAACAAAGGCCTCTTGGCACTGCAGCGCGCAACGCGCCGATCGCGACGGCTGCAAGCCCTCGCAGCACCCAGCGCCATCTTGGTGACGATTGTGGTCGCTATCCTCGCGTTCCTGATCATTCGAGGCGCCGTCGAGCACGGCAGCCTCGTGCTGCGCATCGATCCGGCCAGAGAGGCGGTCTTCGTCACGACCGCCCTGACACCGCCCGCGTCGGGCTTCAGCCTGTCACCCGGTTACACGCTCGAGGGCCACATCCTGGACACCGGCGAGCGCGGTCGTCTTCCGGTGTCGCGGGATGTGTATATCCGTGCGGCGCCGGGCGCCCGCCACACCGTCCTGCACACCAGCGATCCCGCCACGCCCTGGGTGTTGAAAGCGACGTTCAACTCCGACGAGGCTGTTATGCGCGTCGGAAATGGCGGCGTCGCCTGGTTCGCGCTCGTTGCGCTGCTGCCTGTCGCCCTGTGGGGCGTGCTCGTGCTCTATCCGTGGGTGCGGGTCCGGGGTGAAGGTCGAGCGCTGATGAAGGAGCAGATGATCCAGAATCTGTTGTCGATTGCCAAACTGACGCTGCTGCTGGGCGTCGTGGCGCTCATCAAGCGGCTTGCCTGACGGCGCAAGACAACCCACGAGCAGGAGGACTCCGTGGAAATCAACCAGAAGAAGCGTTCCAACCGCTTGAAGTTCACGTTCAACGACGACAGCTTCAACTATGCCTACAAGGATCGCACCGGCTCCGGCGACATCGACGTACGGTACGCCGGCTTCCCGACGAAGGCCTCGGTCTCGATCGAGCGGAGCGAATGGCTGCGCAATGCCGGACTCATTTGGTGCGTCATCGGTGTCCTGCAATTGGGGCACGCGATGATCACCGGCGACTCACTTCAGGGGCGAGGCTTCTGGCTCCTCATCGGGGTGATCTGCCTCGTCGGGTACCGCTGGGCGACCGTCAAGTATTCAGTTTTCCGCACGCAAGCGGGCAACGTCCTCGTGATCCAGGACCGCGAACATGATCGGATCGTCGATGAAATCAACCGGCGGCGAAAGGACCAGCTCCTTGCTCTCTATGGCGAACTGGATACCCGCAACACCCTCGAGGACGAGATCGCAAAGTTCTCCTGGCTGCATGAGCAGGACGTCTTGTCCAAGGAACAACTTGAGGGACGCCTCGCACAGGCGCGCGCGGCCTTTCAGGCGCCGGGGCCGGCAGCATCCAGCCAGCTTCATTGATGGCTGTGCTGGCGAAACGGGCGGGAGAGTCAGAGCCCTGGCAGTCCGGTTGGTCAAGGTCAGCGACCGCGAGACCAATACCGCACTACTCTCCTGGAGAAGCGCTACGTTCCACACTGGAACTCCCTTCAACCGAGAAGAGGAGTTCATCATGAACACGACGACGAACACACCGGCTACGCCGCGTGAACCCTGGAACAGGGGCAAGCTCGTTGGCCAGAAGGCGCCCTTGAAGCT
>CAZFDT010000197.1:0-1589 GCA_964518335.1 uncultured Phycisphaeraceae bacterium | reverse complement strand
CCAAGCTTTGAGCACCTCCAGCGGCGGCGGAGGTTCCCACAACAACCTCCAGCCGCTGCTGATCTGCAACCACATCATCCGCGTGGCGTGATTGACACCCGCGGGCAGGGCATGAAACGCCTCTTTCTCCGCCTCTTCCTCCACGAGCGCTTCCTCGGCCAGCTCGCCGCCGCCGCGGCCGCGGCCCTCGCCGCCTATCTGCTGACCCTGATCCCCGGCGCCCCCGCCCTGGTCGAGACGCTGATCGCGACCCTGCTGCAGCTGCCCGAGGGCACCGAGCTGACCCAGACCAGCCTCACGGCCGCGCTGACGCCGCTCTTCCTCGCCCTGATCAACGCCATCGTCCAGGAACTGGTGATCCGCGACAACAACCGCGCCCTCGACACCCTGCAGGATACCGGCCTCTATCCCGGCAAAAAAGACGGATGGATCGGCCCCATCGCCCAGGGCGCCATCAAGGTGCTGAGCGGCAATCCGGACCGATGAAACCGATGCGCAAAGAGCTCGTCGACATCATCGCCACCGTCGCCCTCGGCCTCGCCGCCGGGGCGGTGATCACGGTGATGGTGCTGCTGAGTCTGCGGTGATTGACACGGTCGGCGGGGCATGACGACCCGAGAGATCCAGACCCGCCTCAAAGTCCACGGCTTCGACCCCGGCCCGATCGACAACAAGCCGGGTCCGCGGACCTCGGCGGCGATCATCAAGTTCAAGGTCGCGAAGGGTCTCGCCCCGCGCGACTACGTCGGCCCCATCACCGAGGGCGAACTGCGCAAGGATCCGTCGAACAAACCCGCCCCGCCCGCCGTCGTCGGCGAGCCGGTGTGGCTCCGCCGAGCCCGGCAAGAGATCGGCGTCAGCGAGATCGCCGGCAAGCAACACAGCAAGCGCGTGCTGAGCTACTGGGAACTTTCCAAGCTGCCGTTCCGCGACGACGAGACCCCCTGGTGCGCCGGCTTCGTCGGGGCGATGCTCGAGGATTGCGGCATCAAATCCACGCGCAGCGGCATGGCCCGCAGCTACGAGAAATGGGGCCAGCCCTGCGGCGCCGTGCCCGGGGCGATCGTGACGTTCTGGCGCGGCAGCAAATCCAGCGGCAGCGGCCACGTCGGCTTCGTGACGGGCAAGGATCAGCACGGCAACGTGATGGTGCTGGGCGGCAACCAGGGCGATGCGGTGAACATCAAGCCCTTCTCCACCGACCGCGTCACCGGCTACCGCTGGCCCGCCGGCTTCGACCCCAGCGGCGCCCCGCTCGCCACGGTGCAGAGCGACGGCAAGGTCTCGAACAACGAGGCGTGATCTCTCCTGACTCCTGGCTCCTTTCCCCATGCACTTCCCCTGGTCCCACAAGATCTACGACGGCATCGCCGCCGGCTTCGGCGCCGGCCTGCTCGCGACCCTGAACATGGCGAACATCCAGGCCGGCCTGCAGATCGTGTTTCTGCTGCTCTCGATCGTCTTCGTCCTGCTCGGGGTCGTGATGCGCAGCGAGCGCTTCGTCCGCCGCGTCGCCCGCGTGATGCGAGGCGAGCCCATGGTCCTGCCCGCCGAGGCGAAGGAGGAGCGGGAAGAGCAGGACGAGGAGG
>CAZFDT010000196.1:0-1603 GCA_964518335.1 uncultured Phycisphaeraceae bacterium | reverse complement strand
AGACGGGCAAACCCCGTGATGATGTTCTGGGCATAGTGCTGATGCACTTCCAGAAACGCGGCATCATCCACCACCAGCTGGATGACGTCGTGCATGTCGTACGGCTGATTGGGCTGCACGGGCACCACGGAGTCGAGCGCCTCATCTTCGCGATCCACCGGATCGCTGGTGGCCACGCGCGGCGGATCGTCAAGGTTGTTCGACGGCAGGTACCCCAGCAGTTCGCGAATCAGCAGAATGCACTCGCGGTCGGACGGCACGGCAAAGTGCGCCACGCCGCTCGTCGCGTTGTGCGTCATCGCGCCGCCGAGTTCCTCCTTGGTCACATCCTCGTGTGTCACCGTCTTGATCACATCCGGCCCGGTCACGAACATGTAGCTCGTGCCTTCCACCATGATGTTGAAGTCGGTGATCGCCGGCGAATACACCGCCCCACCGGCACAGGGCCCCATGATGGCGGAAATCTGCGGAATGACACCGGACGCCAGCGTGTTGCGCAGGAAGATGTCGGCGTACCCGGCGAGTGACAACACGCCTTCCTGAATACGCGCCCCGCCGGAGTCATTGAGTCCGACCACCGGCGCGCCCATCTTCATCGCCAGGTCCATCACCTTGACGATCTTGGCGGCGTTGGTCTCGGACAGCGACCCGCCAAACACCGTGAAGTCCTGCGCGAACGCAAACACCGACCGGCCGTCAACCAGGCCCTGCCCAGCGACCACGCCGTCACCGGGCACCAGCTCCTTCTCCATGCCGAAGTCCCGGCACCGATGGGTCACCAGTTTGTCGAACTCATCGAACGTGCCCGCATCAAACAGCAGGTCAATGCGTTCACGCGCCGTCAGTTTGCCGGCGTCCCGCTGCTTCTTCAACCGGTCTTCGCCGCCACCGAGCTCAGCCCGCCGCTCGAGTTCGGCCAGGCGTGCCTGCGGCGTCGTCACTGTTTGCCTGCCTGCGACTTCGCCCAGTCGGCGAGAAAGGCGGCGAGGCCCTTGTCGGTCAGCGGGTGATTGAAGCAGGCTTCAATCACCGACGCCGGGCACGTGCAGACATCAGCGCCCATGCGCGCGGCTTCGACGATGTGCATGGGGCCGCGCACGCTGGCGACCAGAATCTCGGTGGTAAACGGATACCCGTCGAAGATCTCGACAATCTGCCGAATCAGGCCCATGCCGTCCGACGCGATGTCGTCGAGGCGTCCGACAAACGGACTGACGTACGCCGCGCCGACCTTGGCGGCCAGCAGCGCCTGCGCCGCACTGAAGATCAGGGTGACATTCACACGCGTGCCTTCATCGGCGAGGATCTTCGTGGCGCGCACGCCATCACGGGTGAACGGCACTTTCACCACCACGTGCGGATCGATCGTGGCAAGGTCGCGGCCCTCCTTGACCATGCCTTCCCAGTCGGTGGCCACCACTTCGGCGCTGACCGGGCCCTGCACCACATCACAGATCGACTTGATGATCGCGCGCGGGTCGCCACCTTCCTTCGCCATGAGCGAAGGGTTGGTCGTCACGCCATCCACGAGGCCGAGCGGCACCATGGCCTGGATTTCCTTGAGATTGCCGGTATCGAGAAACAGTTTCATTGAAGCACCACG
>CAZFDT010000195.1:0-1660 GCA_964518335.1 uncultured Phycisphaeraceae bacterium | reverse complement strand
TCTGGACCCCGACACCGACCACTCCACGCTGGTCAGCCACATCACGCAGGCAATCCACTCCCTGCCCTACGAAGGGTGGGCGACCGACCAGCTTCAGAATCTGATCACGGTGGTGCAGAAGCGAGCTTGTCGGGGCGTCAGCATGACCGAGGTGGCCCACATTGCCGCAGCCTTCCTCGACCAGCCTGCCTATCGATGCAGCCGCCCGATCACATCAAACATGCTGAGCGTGCTTGGTGTCGCGGCACTGGAGCGGCATGAAAACGCCGAAGCGATGGATTTCTTCATCAAGAGTCTGCAGCAGTCGGCGACCTACGCGATCGCCAACCTGTATCTCGACCTGGCGCAGCAGGAGGGCGATATCGCGGGCGTACGGCAACTGCAGACACTCGTCGCCAATGCACCGGTCCCAGGCCGCACGACACCGCAGGAGTGGCAGGAGCTCGGGGAGCGTGTCGATGTCGCGTTGCGTCAGATGGAGGCCACGCGGGGAAAATGATTGGCGCACCCAGATCACCGTTTCGCACCTCGCCGGTTGGCCGCCGCGCCACGCGCCGTGTGACGTGGGCACCTCTGTGCATGGTAGTCAAACCCGGGTCGATACCACGCCGCCCATCCGAGCCGACTGGCAGAATGCACCGCGCATGCACCGAAGAGTGACAACCCGATGCAACTGACCGTGGTCCTCCCCGCCAAGAACGAATCCGCCGCCATCGGCACCACGGTGCGCACCATCGCCTCCACTTGCCCGGGTGCTGAAGTGATCGTCGTCAACGACGGCAGCGCCGACGACACCGCCGCCGTGGCCGAGGCCGCCGGCGCGCGTGTGGTGCACCACCCCTACAGCAAGGGCAACGGCGCCGCCATCAAGACCGGCGCGCGCGCCGCCACGGGCGAGGTGATCGTCTTCATGGACGCCGACGGCCAGCACGACCCGGCGGGCATCCCGCGCCTGCTGGAACTGATCGACCAGGGCCACGACATGGTGGTGGGCGCACGGCAACGCGGCTCGCAGGCCAGCTTGGGGCGCGGCGTGGCCAACGGCTTTTACAACCGGCTCGCAAGCTGGATGACGGGCCACCGGGTCGAAGACCTGACCTCGGGCTTTCGCGCCGTGCGCGCCGACAGGTTCCGCGAATTCCTCTACCTGCTGCCCAACGGCTTCTCGTACCCGACGACGAGTACGATGGCGTTCTTTCGCGCCGGTTACTCGGTGGCCTACGTGCCCATCCACGCCGCCCGGCGCATCGGCAAGAGCCACATCCGCCTGCTGCGCGACGGCGCGCGCTTTCTGCTCATCATCTTCAAGATCGGCACGCTGTCCTCGCCACTCAAGATTTTCGCGCCCGTCGCTGCCCTCATGTTTGCCCTCGCCAGCTTCTGGTACGGCTGGACCTTGTGGCACGAAGGCCGCTTCACCAACATGAGCGCCCTGCTCTACACCGGCAGCGTGATCACCTTCATGATGGGGCTGATCTCCGAGCAGATCACGGCGCTGATGTACAAGGGCGAGCGTTGAGCGCGTGGGACAGTGCGAGTCTGACGCCCACCCATCGGGCCTGTGGCGGACGGGCGTTATCGTCCATCAACATGCTGACGACGTGCGCTCCTGGTCGCGCCCTCGGGGCCGAGCCGTGGCACCCGGATATACCGGACCGGC
>CAZFDT010000194.1:0-1666 GCA_964518335.1 uncultured Phycisphaeraceae bacterium | reverse complement strand
CGAGCTGACCCGCAAGGGCGAGACCTTCAAAGGCACGGAGACCTCGCGCGCCAGCCTGGGGCGCTTCATCGCCAATCTGGTCAAGCACCCCGAGCGCCACGTCAACGAAGACCTGGGCATCAGCCAGCCCCACACCGACGGCGACCGGCCCGCCGCTTACCGATAGCCATCCACTGGAGAACGCACATGACCGTCAAAGCCTACGGCGCCTATGCCGGCGACCTGCCACTCGAACCCCTCGACATCACCCGTCGCGCACCCGGTGCGCACGACGTGCAGATCGACATTGCCTACTGCGGCGTGTGCCACTCCGACCTGCACCAGGTGCGTGCCGAATGGGCGGGCACGCAATTCCCTTGCGTGCCGGGCCACGAAATCGTCGGCCGCGTCTCGGCCGTGGGTGCGCACGTCTCGGGCTTCCAACCGGGCGATCTGGTCGGCATCGGCTGCATCGTCGATAGCTGCAAGCAGTGCGACGACTGCGCCGAGGGGCTGGAGAACTACTGCGACGAGATGGTCGGCACCTACAACGGCCCGACGCCGGACGCACCCGGCCATACGCTGGGCGGCTACTCCCAGCAGATCGTGGTGCATGAGCGCTACGTGCTGCGCATCCGCCACGACGAATCACAACTGGCCGCCGTCGCGCCGCTGCTGTGCGCGGGCATCACCACCTACTCGCCGCTGCGCCACTGGAACGCCGGGCCGGGCAAGAAGGTCGGCGTGGTCGGCATCGGCGGCCTGGGCCACATGGGCATCAAGCTGGCGCACGCCATGGGCGCGCACGTGGTCGCGTTCACCACCTCGGAATCCAAGCGCGACGCCGCCATGGCCCTGGGTGCCGACGAGGTGGTGGTCTCGCGCAATCCCGGCGAGATGGCCGCCCACGGCCAGAGCTTCGACTTCATCCTGAACACGGTGGCCGCGCCGCACGACCTCGGCGCTTTCATGACGCTGCTCAAGCGCGACGGCACGATGACGCTGGTCGGCGCGCCGGCGTCGCCGCACCCCTCGCCGGAAGTCTTCAACTTCATCCTCAAACGCCGCAGCCTGGCCGGCTCGGCAATCGGCGGCATCCCCGAGACGCAGGAGATGCTGGACTTCTGCGCCGAGCACAACATCGTCGCGGACATCGAGCTGATCCGCGCCGAGGAAATCAACGACGCCTATGAGCGGATGCTCAAGGGCGATGTGAAGTACCGCTTCGTCATCGACAACGCCTCCTTGGCGGCGTGATCGAAACAGCCTCGCGCAAGCAGATGCCATCCACCCCCAGGTCAGAACGGAAGGAGCGCCCCAATGAGAAAGCCGATTCTGTTGCTTTGCTTCTTCCTGATGTCGTTTTCAGCGATAGGAGCTGATATGTCCAACGGTGCAGACAACTTCTACAAGAGCGACAAGGTGACCCTGCAGAAGATCACCTTCGACAACCAGTACAAGATGAAGGTCGTGGGCAACCTGTTCGTTCCCAACGACCTGAACCGGAGCCAGAAGCACGCGGCCATCGTTGTGGGACACCCGATGGGCGCCGTCAAGGAGCAGAGCGCCAACCTCTATGCCCAGAAGCTGGCCGAGCGGGGCTTCGTCACGCTGACTTTCGACCTGTCCCACTGGGGAGTGAACCGCCCCGGGTTTTGAGGAGGCTGGTTGGTTTAAGTGTTCATGC
>CAZFDT010000193.1:0-1668 GCA_964518335.1 uncultured Phycisphaeraceae bacterium | reverse complement strand
CGTCTCGCCGTCCTCCGCAAGCGGCTTCCGGGGCCCTCGTGTGGCTCCGTACGAACCTGTTCGGGAGCACCGTCGACGCCATCGTGTCGCTCATCGGCATCGCGGTCATAGGGTGGGCGATCCTCGGACTCGCGGGTTGGATGTTCGGCGGCGCCTACTGGCAGCAGCTGTGGGACAACCTCAAGCTGTTCGCCGTCTACCGCTACCCCACCGACCTGCTCTGGCGACCGTTCGCCATCGTGGCGCTCATCATGGCGCTGCTCGGCCTCAACGCCGGCGTCGGCCGCGCCATGCAAGGCATGGTCATCGTGCGCGGCGTTTTCTGGTGGTTCTATGCGCTGGTGGCGGTACTGGCCGTGATCGGCCTGGCGTTCTGGCCTTCGGTGCGCTTCGGTTGGGCGGCCGGCGCCGTGGCGGGGTTGGCCGGCTTCGGAATCGGCCTCGGCGTTCCCAAGGTCGGGCGGGCGCTGCCGTGGTTGTGGAGCGCGTCCGTGATCGCGGCGTTCGTGCTGCTCAACGGCGTCTTCGACGAGGGTCCGCTGCAGGTGGTGCACAGCCGACAGTGGGGCGGGTTCCTTCTCACGATGGTGCTGTCGGTGGTGGGCATCGTCGTCAGCTTCCCGCTCGGGATCGCCTTGGCGCTCGGCCGGCGCAGCAAGCTTCCGATCATCAAGGTCACTTCCATCGGGTTCATCGAGATCATCCGTGGCGCGCCGCTGATCACCTGGCTCTTCATCGCCTCGCTGTTGGTGCCGTTGCTCCTGGGCATCTCCGATCCGGACCGTATCAGCGCGCTGGCTCGCGCCCTGGTCGCCGTGACGCTCTTCAGCGCCGCCTACATGGCGGAGAACGTTCGTGGCGGGCTGCAGGCCGTCCCGAAGGGGCAGAGCGAGGCGGCTCGCGCCCTCGGCCTTTCGGCGTGGCAGACGACGTTCCTGATCGTGCTGCCGCAAGCCTTGCGGGCCGTCATCCCCGCCATCGTGGGCCAGGCGATCGGCTTGTTCAAGGACACGTCGCTGGTGTTCATCGTTGGCCTCTTCGACTTCTTCAACGTCGCCGACGTCGTCGCCAACCAACCGGCATCGCTGGTCGTGCCCGGCGGCATCCGCCTGGAGCTGTCGTTGTTCCTCGCGTTCATCTACTGGTTCTTCGCGTTCCGCATGAGCGTCGCGTCGCGCCAGCTGGAGAAGCAGCTCGGAGTGGGGACGCGATGACGCGGCGGGCGTACGGACACACCTTCCCCCGGCGCTGGAGGTCCGCGCTTCGTTGCGCGTTCGGCGTGGCGTGCATGTCCGCGATGGAGACCCCGCAGACCCGGGGCGAGAAAGGAACCGCATGACCGACACCGCTACGCTCGCGAATGTCGTCCGCGCCGACGCGCCGGACGGCGGCGAACGCATCATCGAGATCGAGGGCCTGAACAAGTGGTTCGGGGAGTTCCACGTGCTCAAGGACATCCACATGTCCGTGAACCGCGGCGAGGTGGTCGTCGTCATCGGGCCGTCGGGGTCGGGCAAGTCGACCCTCATCCGCTGCATCAACCGCCTCGAGGAGCATCAGGAGGGCAAGATCGTCGTCGACGGCGTCGAACTCACCGACGACGTGCGCGCCATCGACCAGATCCGGCGCGAGACCGGCATGGTGTTCCAGTCGTTCAACCTCTTCCCG
>CAZFDT010000192.1:0-1687 GCA_964518335.1 uncultured Phycisphaeraceae bacterium | reverse complement strand
GATTTTGGCCCAGGCTTCGGGGCCGAGATGGGTGCTGGCTTCGGCACCGAAGCAGCTACGGAGCATGTCGGTGTCGACGATACCGGGGCTGAGGGGGATCGCAGCCAAGCCCGGGGGAAGTTCTTCGGCGAGGGCTTTGGAGAGTCCTTCGACGGCCCATTTGGAGGCGCAGTAAGGGGCGACGTCGGCATCGACGGCGCGGCCCCAGCCGGAGCTGAGGTTGATGATGATGCCCGAGCCACGCTGGATCATAGCGGGGACGAAGTGGCGGATGACGTGGGCGGTGCCTTCGACGTTGACGCGCTGCACGGCGACGAATTCGGCGGCTGGCACTTGCCAGAGCGGGGCGTTGCGATTGATGACGGCAGCGTTGTTGATGAGCAGATCGGGCACGATGTCGGCGGCGAGGAGTTGCTTGGCCCAGCGGGCGACTTGGTCGTCGTCGCTGACGTCGACGGCGGTGAAGGTGTGGGGTTGGGGCCAGCGTCGACGAAGCTCATCCAGCGTTTGGGCTGCGCGGGCGCAGCCGTGAATGATGTGTCCTTGTTCGATGAGGCCAGCGGCCAGTGCGAGCCCTAGCCCGCGGCTGACGCCGGTGAGAACGATTTGGCGTTTTGCGTTTGCGGTCATGCGTTTTGATCTCCGGGCGCGAGCCCTTTCAGGTGGCGCGTGAGATGAGCGATTGGTTTTGTTCGAGGTGCGCGATGCTGGCGACGAGTTGGTCGGGGAGAGTCATGGCGCGGCCGGCGGCATAGTCGACCCAGACGCACACGGAGTCGCCATCGGCGACGAGTTGGTCGTCGGCGGTGTCGTAGATGGCGTAAGTGAGCGTGAACGAACGCTGGCCGATCTTGGTGACGCGGGCGGTGACGCGGACCTGGCCGGGGTAATGGAGTTGGCGGCGAAAGTTGAGCTGCGCCGAGACCATGCCGGGTCCGTCGGTAGGTTGTTGCTTGAAGCGGTCGAGGCCGACGGCCTCGAAGTAGGCGATGCGGGCGGACTCGCAGAATTGGAAGAAAACGACGTTATTGACGTGCCCGAGGGCATCAAGATCGCCCCAGCGAATCTGCTGGTCGATGGACACGCCGGGGGCGGAGCCTGGAGTGTGTGGATCGCTCATGATTTTTGGAACGGGGCGGCGAAGTAACCGGGCGGAATCGAATGATTCTCCGATTGTAGTCGGATGCCACGCCCCGGCCAGGGGAGCGGGAGCGAGCCGCCGGAAAAGTGGAGAGTGTGCG
This sequence comes from uncultured Phycisphaeraceae bacterium, assembly GCA_964518335.1. Classification (GTDB taxonomy): domain Bacteria; phylum Planctomycetota; class Phycisphaerae; order Phycisphaerales; family Phycisphaeraceae; genus CAZFDT01. The sequence continues at coordinate 446 of CAZFDT010000192.1, read as the reverse complement.
GCGGGCCGGAGAGAAATTGAGGTGTCTTACGACCGAGATATCTAGCGAGTTGAGTCGTGGTGCTGGCGGCGGGCGGAGCTGGACTGGGCGTTGGCGGCGGCGCGACGCTCGGCGAGGTCGGGTTGTTCGACGAATTGCGGCGGTTGAATGTAGCCTTTCAGCGAGCCGACGATGGTGGTATGTGGTGCGATGATTACGGTGGTGGGATAGCCCTTGATGTTGAGTTCCTGCATGAACTCGGGCTCGCGTTGCGATTGGACGAAGAGCGGTACGAAGTCGTCGTTGACGCGCTGCGCGACGTGCTGCTGCGCGTAGGTGCGTTGCTGCATCAACGAGCAGTACTTGCAATTGGGGCGGACGGCGAACACGAGCAGGGGACGTCCTTCGCGCTGAGCCTGGGCCCAGGCGGCGTCGATGTCGGTTTGCCAGGCGACCTGCTGGGCGGT
>CAZFDT010000191.1:0-1725 GCA_964518335.1 uncultured Phycisphaeraceae bacterium | reverse complement strand
TTCGCCATCCGCGAGGGCAAAACCGAACATCACGCCAGCGACGAGGTGTTCGACACCGACGACAAGGCCCGCAAGGCCGGCGAGAAGTGGATCGCCAGGTACGCCAAAGCCAACGACGCCGCCAAGCGGAAGATGCTGGGGTGGAAAGCCTCCGGAAGTGCCCCCGGAAGTGCCCCTGGCATTGGGGCCGCCATCACCGCCGAACAGCGCCGCGCTGCAGTGGACGCCGTGCGTGCCAAGGACGCCGCCGCGAACGCACCCGCGGTGAAGAAGACCAAGGCGTCCAAGCTCGCCAAGGAAGCCAAACCGAAGAAGATGAGCCTCCTCGACGCTGCAGCGAAAGTCCTCGCCGACGCCGGCCAGGCGATGAACACCAAGCAGATGGTGGACCTCGCCGCCAGCGAAGGACTGTGGACCAGCCCCAACGGCAAGACGCCGCACGCCACGCTCTACAGCGCCATCCTCCGCGAGATCAATACCAAGGGCGCTGAGTCTCGCTTCACCAAGGTCGAGCGCGGCCAGTTCGTGATCAGCGCCAAGGCAGGAGCCTGACCCATGCGACGCCACCTGCCCAAACGCAACGTGCTGTTCGACGTGGTCGACGGCCACCTGGTCCGGATCGTTTCCGGGGGCGACGGTCGTAGCTACACCCACCGCTGCGAACCCGCCGTGTTCAAGACCGTGGCCCACGCCGTGGCAGAGACGCCGATGGAAGGCGAGGGCACGACGCTGGAGATCATCGCCCAGCGTGAGAACCTGCCCGCCACGCAGGTGAACGTGGCGATCGAGTTCATGAAGGCCTGGGGCGTCATCGACGTTCGCGGGCGACGCTGCTACCCCGCGACCACCACGGCCTACGAGGACGCGATGGTCATTTTCGAGGGCTTCCACGCGACGGAGTTCAAACGGCCATAGCGTCACGCACCACCTCCAGCGGCCGCTCCCACCCTCGCCCCACTTCCGGGGGCGGGGGTTTTCTGCGGTGATGCGGCGTCGGGCTCCGCGGCGATCCGCTCCGCCTTCCGACCCGTGAACTTTTCCCACCTCTGAACGATGACGTCGCAGTACAACTCATCAAGCTCCATGAGGAACGCATGCCGCCCCGTCTGTTCCGCGGCGATCAGCGTGCTGCCCGATCCGCCGAACAAATCGAGCACGTTCTCGCCGGGCAGGGACGAGTACTGCATCGCACGCACCGCCAACTCGACGGGCTTCTCCGTTAAATGGACCATCGACTGCGGGTTCACCTTCTTGACGTGCCACAGATCGGTCGCATTGTTCGGCCCGAAGTAGCGGTGCGCAGCGCCTTCCCGCCATCCGTAGAACGCGATCTCGAAGGCCCCCATGTAATCTTTGCGGGTCAGCACCGGATGCAGCTTGTCCCACACGATGCCCTGGCTGAAGTACAGCTCGTGCTTCTTCAGGAACGGCGGGTAGTTGCCGAGGTTGGCGTAGCCGCCCCAGATGTAGAACCCGTGTCCGGGCTTCAGCACCCGCGCAATGTTGCCGAACCATGCGTCGAGCATCCCATCGAACGCCTCGTCGGTCACGAAGTCATTGGCGAGCGGCCGGTCCTTGGCACGCATCTGCTTGGTCGTAGCCTTCTTCTCACCCTGCCGCGCCACATCGAATGATTGGTGGTGCGTGCGCTTGGTCGCACCACTCTGGGCGAACGAGCTGTTGCCCGCGGCGATCGCGTTATTGCTCCGCGGCTCGACCTTCACG
>CAZFDT010000190.1:0-1728 GCA_964518335.1 uncultured Phycisphaeraceae bacterium | reverse complement strand
GTGTAGTCGACATCGACCATGAACAGCCCTGCCTCGACACGCGCCATGTCCATCGCGAGGATGCCGCATGGGGTGATGCCGTAATCGTCGCCGGCTTGCATCAGCGCGTCCCATACGGGCAGCGCGTGTTCGGCTGCGATCCAGATTTCGTAACCAAGATCGCCGGTATAGCCGGTGCGGGAGATGCTGACTGGCGTATTGCCGATGGCGTTGTCGGCGACGCGAAAGAACCTCAGCGGATCGAGGGAATCCTTGCAGACACGATTGAGCACCGCGCGCGATTTGGGCCCCTGCAGGCTGAGCGCTGCGATCCGGTCGGTCACGTCCGTGACCTTCACGTCCATGCCGACCGCGTTCATAGCGAGCCAGCGCAGCGACGGTTCGGCCGAGGTCATGCGGAAGAGCTGCGGCCCTAAGCGCGCGATGGTGCCGTCGTCGATAAGTTTTCCGTCCTCGTCGCACCAGCCCGTGTAAGCGACGACCCCCACCTTCATCTTCAAGACCTCGCGCGGCGTGACCTTATGGAGCAGGCGCGCCGCATCCGGGCCTTCGATCGTGTACTTCATCAGCGGCGTCACATCGATCAGCGCCGCGCGGTCGCGAATGGCCCAGTATTCGTGATCGAGCGACAGATCGTAGGAGCCGACCACCCGATAGCCGGCCCAGCGACGCCAGTTCTGGGCCACGCTCAAGGCAGCGGTGCGCTCGTGAAAGGGCGTGCGCTTGAGTTGGAGCGTGTCGAGCATGGGCCCGCCTTGAGACACGTTCTCACTGGCCCGATCAAGCCGAATCTAGTCGCCGCCGGGCGGACGCACGCGGTCGTTGCTCAGCAGGAAGCCGTCCTCGATGCGCCCCCACCATAGATACCGGCGCCGCTCCATCTCGGCGAACCGGTACGGCAGGGCTCTGCTCGTACGCATGTCGTATTCGGGCGTATCCTGCACGTGGATGTGCAAGTGGGGAAAGTCTGAGTTTCCCGAATTGCCGGCATTGCCGATGTGCTGGCCAGCCCTCACCTGCTCGCCTTCCTGCACCCGGATGCTGCCCCGGCGCATGTGCGCCAGCGCGACATACCGGTTCTCCCCGAAACGGATGACGACATGATTGCCGGGCAGCACACGCCGGCTTGCGCCATCCTCCAATCCGTCGAGGACGTGCGCAACCACGCCGTCGACCGGTGCAACAATCCGCGCGCCGAATGTGCAGGACTCTTCGTGGGTTACGCCCTCGCCGCGAAACAGACGACCATCGGGACACAGCGCGGCCATGTCGGCGGCGTATTTCTGCGAGGCGATGCGGTCGTGATGATTGGTGAGACCTGTGGCACCGGCGCCGGTCGCGACCCACTCGCCCTCGAACGGCAATCTGGCAAGCACGACGCTGTCGGCAGGCGAGGGGTGGGCGAAGGCGCGGACTGCGTTGGCGGTCAGCAGAAACCCGAGCGCGCCGATCGCAGCCATCGCGCGCGAGCCGATCGCGCGCAGCCAGATGCCGCGCGGCCGCGGCCAAAGGGCAAGCGCAAGCTCCAGGGCGATGTAGCTCAGCAGCGCCAAGGCAAAGAGCGCCTGTAGCGTCGCCGGCATGAAGATGGTGCCACGCTGCACAACGAACAGGTACATCCACAGGCCGTAGCCGATCAGCGCCAGTGCGAGAATGCTCACCAGCTGCAGCAGCATCACGGCCGCAGACGCGCCGAACAGAGCACGCCTGGCGCTGCGCGTGCGCCAC
>CAZFDT010000189.1:0-1739 GCA_964518335.1 uncultured Phycisphaeraceae bacterium | reverse complement strand
GTGTAATGCAGTCGTGTCCAGATCATAGGCAAGCGTTTCATGCCGGCCGGGATCATCCGCCGCTGGTTGTCGAGCACCCACCGGGTCCAGTGGCGGCACGCGTCGAGATAGCGCTGCTGGCCAGTCAGATCGTAAGCCACCGCCAGAGCCCGCACCGCATGCGCATCCTCGAACGCGGGCATGTGATGCGTGGCCGGGTCGTCATAATCACGCTGATGCACCCGGAAGACACTGTAGGGTTTGACCAGATCGTCGCTGGCCAAATCACAGAAGGTCAGGAAAAGTGTGCGGAACTCGCCCGGCCCGGCCGCTCCCGGGTCCGACGTCCCGACGGCCGCACAGCCGCCGGCCAGGCCTGCGAGCAACGGCGCGAGCCATGCTGTTTGTCGAATGAAGCCCATCGTGTGTGGCCGCTCCTGCGTGTGAGACTGCTGCCGCGGGCACATCGTAACCGGCCCGCCGACATCGCCCAATGTCTGAACCCGCGGCTCGCGCAGGGCAAGCGCATGCTCCAATTTGAGTGCCCTCACCGGCGCGACTGTTCACCCACGCGACGTGGAGCCACCAACCGCGATGGCACCCGCCCCAAATCCGCACCCCGCGCGAGGCGAACAGCACCAAAGGTGCTGCGGGTTCCGGCCGCAGCGCCGTTGGCGTGGATCGCCGCAAACCATCGTCGCCCAGAAGATCAGAATGCGATTGCCCTGGCGGCCCCCGCCGCTCATGCACGCATTCTTGAAGCTGGCCAGTGGTGCTGACGGGCGCGCCGGGTCGTGTTACCAGGTGCGGCATCCCGCCTGGCGGTGCAAGGCGTCCAGTCAGCAGTTCGTGCACGACGAGGGATAGCAGCGTTCATGGGTGTGACCTTAGCGGACATCAGTCGGCAGGCGGGCGTTTCCATCACCACTGTCTCCAAGGTGCTCGCCGGCAAGGGCGTCTCGTTCCGGATCAGCAAGAAGACGCAGGAGAAGATCTGGCGCGTCGCACGCCAGCTCGACTACGCACCCGACCTGCACGCCCGCTCGCTCCGCGCCGGCCGCTCGAACCAGATCGGCGTGGTCGTCGCCCACTTCAACGATCCCTGGTATGGCCAGGTCATCCACGGGCTGGAGTCGGTGCTCGAAGAGAAGGGCTACGGCTTTCTGATCAACTCGGTGGAGGAAGAGCCCGAAAAGCTCACGCACCGCATCAACCGCATGCGGGCCAATCGCGTGGAGGGGCTTATTATCGTCGGCTCGCGGCTCGAGCTGTCAGACGACATGGCCGAGCTGCTCAAGAAGAGCGGCGTGCCGACGGTGCTGGTCAACCGCAAGTCGTCGTGGCCCTGGGTGGGTTCGCTGGTCTTCGACCATCACCACACCGGTGCGATCGCCGCGCGGCATCTGCTCGATCTGGGACACCGCCGGATCGGCATGCTCCTGGGTCCGGTCAACGATCCCGGCAATGCGATGCGTCTGGCCGGCTTTTCGGAAGCGCTGGGCCAGGCGGGTCTGAAGGTATGCGAGGCCGACCTCGAATACGCCGAGCCGACGGGCGGATTCGACTCGTGCCGCAACGGTTTCAACGCCATTCAGCGGCTGCTGGCCCGCCGGCCGGATCTCGCGGGCGTCGTTGCCTTCGACGACAGCGTGGCCATCGGGGCGATGCGCGGCGCGGTCCAGGCGGGGCGCAGCGTTCCGGGCGATCTCTCGATCATCGGCGTGGACGACTCGCCCCAGGCCGAGTTCGCCAGTCCGCCG
>CAZFDT010000188.1:0-1798 GCA_964518335.1 uncultured Phycisphaeraceae bacterium | reverse complement strand
CCCCGAAGCCGCTTTCCACCGACAATCTGGAAGTAATCCACAGGTTCTGATCCCCCATCGCTGATTGAACGAGAAGACTACGCGACGTTGCGTCATTCACCGGCGTACAATCATCTGTTGTTGTGGGGCCACGTTCAACCCCTTCACCGCACGGACAGGAAAATAAAGTAAAAATGTATGTACTTCATATGGATTTCATATGGGTGTCGTGTTATGGTGTGAAGCACATCGAGGGTGAGAATGCCTGCCCGCAGGGGATCCGCCTCCGCTGACATTCCCTGACCCCGGATCAGAAAGGTGACGCCATGAACATTCGGCCGGAATCCAGCATGATCGCCTCGATCTGCTGTCTGTGCGTGCTCCTTGGCCCGACGCTCACCGGCCAATCCTCGCTCGCCGCGGAAAGTGCCATTCAGTGGAAGGCGGGCGATCTCGCCCCTGCCGCCAAAGCGGGCACAGCCGCAGCCCGCGGTCGAGCCGCGGTCGAGGCGAGCGTCGATCGACACGTCGTCATCGAACTGAACGAGATTCCCGACGCGAGATCCCGCGCGGACCTCGCCAGGTCGGGCGTCCATCTGCTCCGCTATCTGGGGGCGAATGCGTACTTCGCCAAAGTCACAGGCCTGGACAAGGCGCCGGCCGGCGGGTTCGAGAGCATCGAGGCCGCATACGACATCGAACCGGCCTGGAAACTCGACCCCCGCATCCTGAGCGGTGACCTGCCGCCGCACGCGAGTTTCAAAGCGGTAATGGAGAACGGGCGTATCGTCGAGAAATCCTCCTCTGACAAGCAAGAGGGCTCCACAAAAGACGCATCGCATGACGAACTCGTCGATGTCGCGGCCCTGATCGTGCTTTTTCATCCCGATGTCGATCTGGCCACAAGCGGTCTGGACCTGCTCGATCAGTATGGGGCGATGGTGCGCTCGACGGTGATGAGCATCAACGGGACCGTCATCTGGCTGGACGCCGCACTGATCGACGCCCTGGCGGCCGAGGACGAAGTGCAATGGATCGAGCCGCCGCTGCCGCCTCTCGGCGTCAATAACAACTCCAATCGAGCCATCACCCAGGTCGACCTGGTCCAGGCCGCACCTTACAACCTCACTGGCAGCGGCATCACCGTCCTCGTCTACGACGGCGGGTATGCTTCGGCGAGTCACCCTGACTTCGGCGGCCGCCTCACCGTCCGCGACAGTTCCGGGCTCAGCGATCACGCGACCCACGTCGCCGGTACCATCGGGGGCGACGGCAGCAACAGCGGAGGGCTCTACCGCGGCATGGCGCCCGGTGTGATCATGCAGTCATACGGTTTCCAGTACGACGGCTCGGGCACGTTCCTCTACACCAACCCGGGTGATATCGAGAGCAACTACAACCAGGCCATCAATACCTATGGCGCCGTCATCGCCAACAACTCGATCGGCACCAACGTCGCGTCGAATGGTTTCCCCTGCAGCTATGAGGGCGACTACGGGGCAACTTCCCAGTTGATCGACAGCATCGTTCGCGGCTCGCTCGGTGCCCCCATGCGCATCGTCTGGGCCAACGGCAACGAACGGGGACCGGGCACCTGCGGCACGACCTACCACACCACCGCCCCGCCGGCCTGCGCCAAGAATCACATCACGGTCGGCGCGCTCAATTCCAACAATGACAGCATGACGACGTTCAGCAGTTGGGGGCCGACCGATGACGGCCGGCTCAAGCCCGACGTGAGCGGTCCGGGTTGCCAGTCAAACGACGATTATGGCGTCACCTCCACCATCCCCGGCGGTCTCTACGGCAGCTACTGCGG
>CAZFDT010000187.1:0-1842 GCA_964518335.1 uncultured Phycisphaeraceae bacterium | reverse complement strand
TCAGCACCTCCTCCTTGACCAGGGCATCGGCCTTGGCCCGGGTTTTCAGCGATCCGCCGGTGCCCTCCGGGTCGTACCACGGCGACAGGGGCATGATCGCGGCCGGCAGCGGCAGGCCCTTGTCGCGGGCCGCCAGCACGATGGTGGTGGACAGCGCGCCACCGGCCGAATCGCCGAGGGTCGCGATGTGGTCCGGCTTGATGCCCTGGCCGAGCAGCCACTCGTAGGCCGTCACGCAGTCCTCGAGCGGCACGGGATGCGTGTGCTCGGGCGCGCGCCGATAGTGGACGATGAGTGCCCGGCAGCCCACGGCCTTGGCGAAATGCCCGAACATCTTGCGGTGGCTGTACATGGAGCCGCAGACATAGCCGCCGCCGTGCGTGCAGAGCAGCACCCGATCCTCGCGGCAGCCCTTCGGCACCGCCCACATGCAGGCGACGCCGCCGGCGTCGACCTCGAGATAATCCACGCCGCCCGGCTCGCCGGTGACGTCGCCCCAGTGGTCGAACAGCTCGCGCATCTCGTCGAGCGACATCTGAGGATTGGCGGCCATCGCCGCGTGCCAGCCTTCATAAAGATCGATGAGTGCGTGTGATTGCTTGCTTGCCATCATGCTCCCCTTAGCGTGCGCCCACGTGCAGTGAGCTCGGTTCGAAGTCCTTCTGACGCAGATCCGGCGGGTTCGCCACCGTGACCATCTGCAGGGTCGTGCAGTGCTTGTTCTGCAGGTCAACGACCGCCGAGGAGTCCAGCAGTGGGACCCCCGAGCCGGCGTTCTGCGGTAGATGATAATCCGGATGGGCGACGCCGCCCATCAGGATCTTCCACAACACGCCCGCCCGATCGTAGACCTTGCCGAAGATGGGCATCATGGTCTGCGCGTCGACATAGAAGTAGCGCCGCGAGAGGGGGTGATCGTCCCGCACCGGCGTACCGTCCAGGATCAAGGCCTTGCGCAGCTGCCAGCTCACATTCGGAAAGCAGCTCGAATGACCGCCGAAATCGACGAAATGGTAATCGTGATGCCGCGCCTTCTGCGCGGCGTGCGGCTGCTGATCGTGCCGGTACATCGGCAGCAGCACCCAGGTCGAGCCCCCGTAAGACCACTGCATGTCGCGAATGCGCCCGCTGTAGCCCAGGAAATCCTCGATCATGATGTCGCTGCCGAGGAAGGAGTCGGTGCGCATGGTCGTCGCGAGACGCCGCACCCGCCGCAGGTTCGGCACGTAGGTCCAGCCCTGCTCCTCGGTCGCGTCGTCGCTGTTGTAGAAGATGAGGAGCCGGGTGTCGGCCACGTCCCCGGGGTCGTGGGCCATGAGCATGATCGCGCTGAAGACCCGGTAGGGGTTCTTTTCGAGGTTCGGCACCGGATCCAGCACGTGGCGGTACATGAAGCGCATGGACTTCGCCGAGAAGGTGAGCGTCCGCTCGAGCTGCTGCCGGCGCATGTCGCGATACCCCCAGTACATCTCCGGGATCGCGCCTGCGTCGCCGCCGTAGGCATAGCGCATGTTCCAGGCCAGCTTCTCGCCCGCACGCGGGTCATCGGCGTCGAGTTCGCCCGGGAAGGGGCGGCCGGCGATATAGTTCTCGAGCTCGCCCACGCCCGCCCCGAGGGTCGCCTGCCCGCCGTGCTGCTGGGTGGCGGCGACGTAATTCGGATGCGGATCGAAGGACAGCGGCTCACCGACGGTGATGGCGAGCCAGCCCTGCGCGACGAGATCCGCGAGGTCGGAATCGAGCACCTGGCGGTGCTGGTCTACCGTCTCCGCGCCGATGATCGTGCCGGGCGGCGGACTCAATTCCTGAATCGCGGTGAGATCGAGATCGAAGTCACCCGCG
>CAZFDT010000186.1:1041-1894 GCA_964518335.1 uncultured Phycisphaeraceae bacterium | reverse complement strand
CGCCAGCACCAGCGCGCAGGCGTAATGCACGTGCTTGATCTGGCCGTCCTGGATGAAACTGATGATGGCGAACATCGCCCCCACGCCGCACACCGCATTGGCCAGCGTGAACCAGTCCGCGAGGTGGAACTCGCGGATCATTGAGAAGGGCTTTTTCCTGGAAGTGTCGAGATCGCTCATCGGGCCAAGTGTGCACGAGCACGAAGTCGGTGGCGAACCAGGCGCCTGAATCAGAGGGCTTGCCGCATGGGTTGCAGGGTCATGCCGGATGGCGTCCACTTGCGCTTGGCCATTCAATCAGACTCCCCGGCTGGCATTCAGCGTGTCAGCGCTCGACGCGACAAGCGCAAGAAAGGACATGGTGATGAAAACAATCCAGATGTTGATCGGCTCGGAGCAGCGCGGCGCCGCCAGCGGCGCGACTTTCGAAAGGATGAACCCGCTCGACGGGTCGGTGGCGACCCGGGCACCCGCCGCAACCGCCGACGATGCGAAAGCCGCCGTGGACGCCGCGGACCAGGCCTTCCCGTCATGGGCGGCCACCGGCCCCGGCGAGCGGCGCGCGCTGTTGATGAAGGCCGCCGATGCCCTGGAGGCAAACAGCGCGGCATTCACCGAGGCCATGATGGCGGAAACCGGCGCATCCGGCCTGTGGGCCGGCTTCAACGTCCAGCTGGCCGCCGACATGTTGCGCGAGGCGGCCGCCCTCACCACCCAGATCGGCGGCGAGCTGATCCCGTCCAACGTGCCCGGCAGCAAGGCACTGGCGGTGCGGCAACCGGCGGGCGTGGTGCTGGGCATCGCGCCCTGGAATGCGCCGGTCATCCTGGGCGTGCGTGCCATCGCGACCCCA
>CAZFDT010000186.1:0-1031 GCA_964518335.1 uncultured Phycisphaeraceae bacterium | reverse complement strand
GGCTGATCGTGGAATCGCTGCTCGCCGCCGGTTTGCCACCCGGCGTGGTGAACTTCGTCACCAACGCGCCGGAGGACGCCGCGAGCGTCGTCGAAGCCATGATCGCCCACCCGGCAGTGCGCCGGGTCAACTTCACTGGCTCCACGCGTGTGGGTCGATTGATCGCGCAGACCTGCGCCCAGCACCTGAAGCAAGCCGTGCTCGAACTGGGCGGCAAGGCGCCGTTGGTGGTGCTGGACGACGCCGACGTCGACGCCGCCGTGGCCGCCGCCGCCTTCGGAGCCTTCGCCAACTCGGGCCAGATCTGCATGTCGACCGAGCGCATCATCGTGGACAACGCGATCGCCGACGCCTTCGTCGCGCAACTCACCGCCAAGGCCCGCTCCCTGCCGCTGGGCGACCCGCGCCAGGGGCCGGCGGTGCTGGGCTCGGTGGTGGACATGAGCGCCGTGCAGCGCTGCAACGCGCTGATCGACGACGCGCTCCAGCAGGGCGCGGTGCTGCTGTGCGGCGGCAAGGCGGACAGCACGCTGATGCCGGCCACGTTGCTCGATCACGTCACTCCGGCCATGCGGATTTACCGCGAGGAGTCCTTTGGGCCGGTCAAGCCCATCGTGCGGGTCAACGGCGTGGAGGAAGCCGTCGCCTGCGCGAACGACAACGCGTTCGGCCTCTCCGCAGCCGTGTTCGGGCGCGATGTGGCGCGCGCCTGGGAAGTCGCGGGCCGCATCGAATCCGGCATCTGCCACGTCAACGGCCCCACGGTGCACGACGAAGCCCAGATGCCCTTTGGCGGCGTCAAGGATTCCGGCTATGGCCGCTTCGGCGGCAGGGCCGGCATCGATGCCTGCACCGAGTTGCGCTGGATCACCCTGCAGACGAGCCCGCGCCACTACCCGTTCTGACTCGGCGGATCAACGAAGCACTGTGGTGACGAGGGCGCGTAGCCTCTCAAACCGCCCGCTCCACCGCTTCGACGTACAGCGCCGGCACGTCGCAGCCGGTCTGGTCCAGGATCTCGCGAAAGCCCG
>CAZFDT010000185.1:0-1912 GCA_964518335.1 uncultured Phycisphaeraceae bacterium | reverse complement strand
TGTCGAAGATCGGCGCCTTGCCCGCGTACTCGGCGCGCAGCAGCGTGTTGTAGCGGTGGCGGATGTAGTTGAGGTCGCGCTTGGTGGCGTCGCCGCGGATCTTGCCCATCAGCCACTCGCGGCGTCCCTCGAGGTCGGTGAGCGGCATCGTCGCGTGCACGATGCGCATCTCCGGGTGCCTCGCCTGCACGCCGGCGATCCACTCGCGGTAGTTGGCGAACAGTGAGTCGGGGTCGGTGTCGCCGTTGATGTCCACGTAGCAGAACTTGAGCATCGCCGCGTCCACCGCGGCGGAGTCCGTGGCGGCCGAGAAGTCGCGCCGCTTGGAATCGATGTCGCGGTTCTGCCCGACGTTCTGGTGATACAGGCCCGGTGCGGAGTCGGAGGGCACGCCCTCGATGTGGCGCAGGCCCAGCTGCGGGTTGTCCTTGAGGACGAGATCGATGCCGGCCACGATGTTGCGGCCCACGGACTGGTGGCCGAAGTAGATGCGTCGCTGGGCGAGGGAGTCCCACTGCGCCTGCGTGATGGCGCTGAACTCGGGCATAGTCACGGGCGGGGCGGGCGGGAGGGGATCGCCGCCGCAGGCGGCGGTCAAGGCGGCGGTGCAGGCCAGGGCGAGGGCGAATCGCATGGGGGCAGTCCTGCGCGAAGGCGCGGTGACAGGCGTCGCTCAGCGCTCGCGGCGGGACGCCCTGATGGGGGAACGTCAGAAAAAAGGCCGGCCGGCGGGGTGGTGTCAACGATTGACGGCGAAGACCCGATAGCCTCGACCGCGGTGCACCTCGCGCACGAGCGACGGATACGCTGCTTGCAGCTGCTGGAGCCGGGTCTCTTCGTCCGGTTCGAAGTATTCGTACGGTACGCGGTCGGCGACCACGAGGTAGCGGACGTCGTGCGTCTGGAGTGTCTGCGCGATCAGGGCGGCATCGCTGCTGATGGGGAACGGGACCACCGAGCGATCCGTGATTCGGTGTATCACGGCAAACTGACCCGCCATAACACTTCCCTCGGGAGAATCACGAAGCCATCTAGCCGCTTCCACGCTCGGCGCATGACGGAACGTCGAGGGATCCGCGGCCAGGTTTTCATGGACAATCGATGCCGTTCGCGGGAGGCTAAGCAGCAGCGATGGAAGGAGCCACAAACCCCAGTGACGGCGGAGCGCAGACCATGAGTCCGCGACGCGGGGCATCATGGCGCTTCGGGCGAGAGTGCCCGGACGCACGACGACGGCGGAGGTTCCTGCAATGGCGACGAGACTCCACGACAGAACCGAGAGTTTCGCTTGGACGCCATCCAGGGCGCCGGTGAGAACCGCAAGGCAGGCGATGAAGGCGGCAGCCGAGGTCGCGAACTGCAGCGCGCGTCGCGGGGACCTTCTGCACGTCCGCCACAGCACGACCGTGCCCTGTACAGCCGCGGCGAGGGCAAGCGGGGCAGCAGGAATCATGAATCGTTGGCCCTCGTCAAAAGGCCATAGCAAATACATGCCCACATAACTCAGCAGGTACCAAGCGAGGAAACCCTGCTGCCACCTCCAGATGCCTGTCACTGCGCCGCACCCAATGGCGAGGAGAATGCCGATCACGATCGGCGAGTGCCAGACGGGCGCCACCCATGTGCCGCCGAGGAACAGCGTGCCGAGGTGTGCCGCATGCACGACGGCGCCGTGTGGAAGCCGCAGGAGTAAATCAAGCGTGGAGGCAGAGCCTAATTCCGGCCGGTGCGGGTCCTTCACCGACACCTGACTGAAGTATGAGGTCATGTGCTGACCGGGATAGTCGCTCACATGATGCGCGCGACTCCATGCCGACCAGCCCAAGAAGGCGACCAGCCCCAACGTTCCGGCCGCCAAGGCCACCTTGCGCGACGCGTCGAGATGACGAACACCACGATGTACCGCGTCGAA
>CAZFDT010000184.1:0-2014 GCA_964518335.1 uncultured Phycisphaeraceae bacterium | reverse complement strand
CACTGACAAGCACCGAACACGCCGCAACGGCTACAGGAAGATGCGATTGCCCTGCGATTTGCGGCGGGGCGACGGCGGGCGGCGGGGGATGTCGTTAAGATGTGCGGCTGGATACCTCGCCCGTGGCAGCGTGGGCGGTGGAGGAGTGCAATCGCTATGGGAAAGCCCACGGGGTTCATGGAGTACGAGCGTCAGCCGGCGCCCAACCGGGGGGCACGGGAGCGGATCAGGGACTTCAAGGAGTTTCATCTGCACGTGGCCGATGCGTTTCTCAAGACGCAGGGGGCTCGGTGCATGGATTGCGGCGTGCCGTTCTGCCAGTCGGCGACGGGGTGCCCGATCGACAACCTGATCCCGGAGTGGAATGACCTGGTGTTCCAGGGCCGGTGGCGAGAGGCGCTGGATCGGCTGCACAAGACCAACAACTTTCCGGAGTTCACGGGGCGGGTGTGCCCGGCGCCGTGCGAGGGAGCTTGCTGCCTGGGGGTGATCGATCCGCCGGTGACGATCAAGCAGATCGAGTGTGCGATCATCGACCGGGGCTTCGAGGAGGGGTGGGTGAAGCCTGTGCCGCCGCCGCGGCGGACGGGGAAGAAGGTGGCGGTGATCGGCAGCGGGCCGGCGGGTCTGGCGGCGGCGGACCAGCTCAACAAGGCGGGGCACAGCGTCGTCGTGTACGAGCGGGCCGATCGGGTCGGGGGCCTGCTGATGTACGGCATCCCGAACATGAAGCTGGACAAGGCGACGGTGCAGCGTCGGGTGAACCTGATGGCGGCCGAGGGCGTGCAGTTCGTGACCAATGCCGACGTGGGCGTGACGGTGGACGCCCAGACATTGCGGCGGGAGTGCGACGCGCTGGTGCTGGCGTGCGGGGCGACCAAGCCGCGCGACCTGCCCATTCCCGGGCGGGAGCTGCGCGGCATCCACTTTGCCATGGAGTTCCTCACGGCCAACACCAAGAGCCTGCTCGACTCGGAGCTGAAGGATGGCCGTTACATCAGCGCCAAGGGCAAGCACGTGATCGTGATCGGCGGGGGCGACACGGGCAACGACTGCCTGGGCACGTCGATGCGTCACGGCTGCGCGAGCCTGACGAACTTCGAGCTGCTGCCCAAGCCACCGGACACGCGGGCGCCGGACAATCCCTGGCCCCAATGGCCTCGCATCTTCCGGGTGGACTATGGCCACGAGGAGGCCGCGGCGGTTCACGGCAGCGACCCGCGCGAGTTCTGCGTGCTGAGCAAGCGATTCCTCGACGACGGCCAAGGCAACGTGGCGGGCATCGAAACCGTGCGCGTCGAGTGGAAGAAGGACGAGACGGGCAAGTTCGGCATGGTCGAGCTGCCGGGCACGGAGCAGACGTTCAAGGCCGACCTGGTCTTCTTGGCGATGGGGTTCCTCGGGCCGGAGGAGACCGTGGGCAAGCAACTCGGGCTGGCGTTCGATCCGCGAAGCAATTTTCAGGCGGATTACGGCCAATACGCCACGAGCCTGCCGGGTGTCTTTGCCGCAGGCGACTGTCGCCGGGGCCAGAGCCTGGTCGTGTGGGCGATCGCCGAGGGTCGCGGGGCGGCCCGTGCGGTGGACGAATACCTGATGGGCACGAGCACCCTGCCCGCCCCGGACGTGGCGCACGAAATGCCGGCGCTGGTGTAGAGGCATAATACCAAGGCACGGCAAGGGGACGTGCAGCGAAGACGTTGCGCCTCCGCGTGCATCACTCGAGCGTGAACCACTGCACCTCGACGCGGCGGTCGGCGTCGGCGCCTTTGCCGGTGGGTTCGTCGGCGCCGACGCCCTGGGTTTCGATGCGCGAGGCATCGATGCCGTGCTGCTCATTGAGAATCTGCTTGATCTCGATGGTGCGGGCCTTGCTCAGGTTCTTGAGGGTGAGGGACATCTGCCGCACCTTGGCCTCGCCGCCTTCGAGCCGGAATTGCGGGAGTTTGGACCCGTCGGCGTGGCCGCGCAACAGCACCGTCGAGCCCGGGCTGATTTTCAGCAGCCGTGAGAT
>CAZFDT010000183.1:465-2036 GCA_964518335.1 uncultured Phycisphaeraceae bacterium | reverse complement strand
GCGGCAATGAGGATCTCGTCGCGTAGCGCCGGACCGCCTGACATGAACGCGCCGACGAAACGCTCCGGGGTCCAGTCCTCGGGCGGCGATGGGCGGTCGGCTCGCTGCCGTCGGCGATGGGTCTCGACCTTGAGCCGCTTGGGGTCGAGGTCGTCGGCCACGTCCCACACAGGGAACGCCCAGCGCAGGCACGCCGACTCCTGCGGCGGCCATGACCGCACGGCCGCATCGAGCACGACCACGTCCGGCTCTTCGTGCGGCCGCAGGACGAGGTGGGCATCGGTCGCGCGGCTCTGGCTGCCAGCGCCCGCGCCGACGTCGGTCACCGACTTGCCAGACTGGTTGCCCTTGCTGCTGTGGTGGATCAGCACGAACGCGCAGCCCAGGTCGGCGGCGTACCGGTCGATGTGGTTGTAGAGCGACGCCATGTCGGCGTTGGCGTTCTCATCCATGCCTGCGGGCAGGAAGCGGTAGAACGCGTCGAGCACGATCAGGCGGAAGCGTCCCCGCTCGATAGCGCGGAAGAACGAGCCGAGCGAGACGATGTCCTGGAGTCCGCCTCGCAGGTTGCGGATGAACACTCTGTCGGCAAACTCGTCGGTGCCGAGGCCGCGGGCCTTGGCGACCTTGGGGATGCGATTGGCGGAGGTCTCGCCATGCAGCTCGTTGTCGATGATCAGCACATCGCCGGCGACCGTCGGGAAGCGGCCGAGCCAGGGGCGACCGGTGGCGACCGCGATCGCCAGGTCGAGCACGAGCCAAGACTTGCCGGTCTTGGGCGATGCGATCAGGTTCATCGTCTCGCCTTCGCGGAGCAGGCCCTCGATCACGGGCGGACGCAGCGCCGGACACACAGCCATGAGCTGCCGCACACTGATGAACTGCGGAGGCGGGGCCTCGGTGGCCTTGGTGCTCTGCTTGGTCGTGTAAGCGTGGTCGGAATGGGCGGGCTCACTTAACGAGTCGTTAAGTGAGGCGCGCTCGCGTGTCAGCACCTGTGGCGCAGCCAGCCGCAGCGCCGCTTCCGTCTCATCCAGCACCGGCGGGACAGCGACGACGTCGGGCTTGGCGGGCTGCGTCGCCCAGGCCTGTACCTGCGCGAGCCACGCAGGGAGCAGCGATCTGACGATCTGATCGCCGGACAAGCCGTGATCCGACAACCGCGACCACGCGTCGTTGGATGTGGCGAGCGCTTGGTGACGGCCACGGGTGCGTGCGGCGGTGACGGCGTGCCCCAACCGATACACCGTCTGCTCACCGATGAAATTGAATCGCCGATCGGGATCGGTCACGCCGAAGTAGTCGGCCGAGGGGATCAAGACACGGGCGGCCTCGTAAGCGTCGCACCTGGCCCGCCATGCCGCTTCGACCGCTCGATCATCGGGCTCACCCCACCCGGCGACCTCACCGGCGGCCTCAAGGAACGCCGTCCTGTACGCCTGCTCCACATCGATGGGATCGCTGCCGTCGTAGCGGCTCGGAGACGGGCCATCGTCGTACCAGCGGGCGTACCGCTGGCTGGCCATCGCCAGATGGCCGCGCTCCGGGCCAAGCGTGCCCAGATACAGGTT
>CAZFDT010000183.1:0-455 GCA_964518335.1 uncultured Phycisphaeraceae bacterium | reverse complement strand
TCTGTGCAGTGCCGCGCTGTCACTCCGGCTCGCTTTCCAGTTGCTCGCGCTCCCACTCGGCCAGCAACCACGCACCGATGTGGTCGATCACCTCGTTCCAACGTGCGGCGCCATCGGGGACTTCGATGAACTCGATCCCGAACGCGATGTCCCCGATCTGGATCTGAGACGGCGGGATGTCCTGCTGCTCATCCATGCGTGCGCACCAATCGCGCCACCGCGCGACGCGGCGTGCTCCGTCCGTGGAGTCGTCGAAGAAAGGCCGGGGGCAGCCCGCAACCGCCCCCGGCCGCACCAGCGCCGACCGTTTACGCCTCGCCCTTGCTCCGCACCGCCGCCCGCGGATCGCACAGGGCCGCGCCGAAGTCGAAGTAGACGCGCCACGACACCGCCAACTTGTTCACCGTCTGGTCGAGCCCGAAGAACTCGACCGTCGGCGTCTGCTGGCCGTTGAG
>CAZFDT010000182.1:0-2043 GCA_964518335.1 uncultured Phycisphaeraceae bacterium | reverse complement strand
TTCACGATCTGGACGAGATCATCGCGGTTTGCCAAGACAGGAATCACCCCGGAACGGCCCCCCAACAAATCCAGGCGCCGCTCATTCACGTCGAGGGCAAAGACGGGCAACGCACCGGCCATCTGCGCGAATCGCACGGTGAGCTGACCCAGCAGTCCCAACCCATAGATGCCGACCGACTCACCCCAGCGAAGTTGGGACCGCCGCACGCCGTTCATCACAATCTCGGCAATCGTGAAGAAGGTTGCGGCCTCATCGCTGATCCCATCAGACTCAATGGGTCTGCCAGCCGAACATGGCGCAACGACGAATGCTGCATGGGATCCATACGTGCCCACACGCCGACCAATCCACTGTCGGTCCACGCCCGCTCCCACACCAACGACGACGCCCACATTGCTGTAGCCTGGCAAATAGGGATACTTGGCGTGTCTTGACCACGCGGATGATTCTGGGAACTTCCCGCGGAATGCCGTCAGTTCGGTGCCGGTGCTGATCAGCGACCGAAGCGTGCGGATGAGCAATTCGCCCTCGCCCGGCGTTGGCACGGCGCGGTCCTCAATCTCAACCGACTGGGGACATGGAAATACAATCGTGGGATTCTTCATAGGAACAGGCTCAGGCTGAATCCGACACCAATGGGATCGAACGTTCAGGCCATGCTACATGTGACTTTGAATAGCTTGGTCTGGTTACTTTCCAGATGAATCGGTCCATCGCAAGGTTTGTCATAACCACCCCAAGGACCCTTGAGCTCCGCGATATTGCATGGTCGCTTAGCGACAAGCTGGATGCTGCCTTCCCAAGGCGCCCAGCCGGGGTTGTAGAGGCATACGACATAGGTACTGTCGTCGAGTTGGTTGACGCTGTAGTAGATCTCTTTCCCGGTGATTTGCAGCGGCATGTGGCGCCCGACGACGTCACGGATGTACCGCTTCACAGCATTTAGCAATTCATAGCCATGCGGCACAGGAGGTGCGATGTCCCTCAGCCGTCCTGCCGGTAGAGCCAGTTCGTCTGTCAACCCGTGATCCGCAGTGATGAACGTCACCTCGCCCTGATCAACACGTGTCGAGGCAATCAATGGATCGTTCTTCTCGGTATGCACATGCGTGGACCATGTGGACGGAAGCTCCCCACACACTCGGACTTTGAAGTAGGCCTCACGCATGATCATCTTGGATGCACCGTAGAACGACGAAACCCCCTCTGCATCGGCGTCAAAGTCGAGTGCGAACCATGCCGACGACAGTTGCACCATTGGCCCGCCGCTAACAATCAGATGCCCCCCGGTCTCGACATACATCTTCAAGCGCTGCCGACAGGCGTCACTGAGCACCTCGTCTGTCAACAGCCAAATCACCGGATACGCCTGCATGGCGTCGAGCGTGGCGTCGCTGAGCAAGATGTCGGCCACATCCCCACAGGGTGTTGGCGCGAGGAAGCCGCGCTCATCCCGATAGAACCCTGAATCGAGATAGCCTGGATAGAAGCAGTCGTAGACACGGTCCATGGCGTAGTCGGACGGCCCGTACGGCACCGCATGCCAGACCACGCATTCGGCGATGGATGAATAGTAGTGACGGGGCGGTGCCCATCCGGCGTAATAGTCCAGCATCAGCGCCAAGGGGCGAATCTGCTTCCCGCGTGGTTGGGGATCCTTGGCCCATCGCGTCAACTCGCGCATCGCTTGGCCCGTCGTGCTGAGCGTGCGCCGGCTCGATTCAACCTCACCCGAGTAGAAGGCCCCCTCATGCCCCATGATCGCCGCCCCCGCCAGATAACCCGTAATCCAGAGCGCCTGAAGAAGCCCAAGAGTGTGGCCCTCGAACGGCCCCGCACGATTGCTGAGCTTGGGTGCAGGCTGCGATTCGAGCGGGTTGACAAAGTCGGTGTGACCCCAGCGGTCGAAAATACTGGTGATGAGCTTGAACTCCATGCCGTACTGGCGGCAGGCGCCGCGCAGTGATGAAACATACAGCTGGGTGTTTAGAGCACCTAAAAGAACTCTTGACGGAATCTTCGCCAGCAGATGACGCTGCA
>CAZFDT010000181.1:0-2152 GCA_964518335.1 uncultured Phycisphaeraceae bacterium | reverse complement strand
AGAGGACACTTCTATTGAGACAATGATGAGGACATTTCTATCGAGCCGGTACAACGCTCACGGGCCAAGTTGCATCGGCCGCTGAGGCTGCTAAACTACTCGGCTCGCTTAGTCCCAGGCAGCGGAAGCCCCCCGGAGTCCCCCCGGAAGTGGGTTGGAAGCTCCCCGGAAGTGGGCCGGAACCGTACCGGCCGTTACCCGGATCGGGCATGGACGGCACGGAGCCGCGTGATGGCCAAGAAAGAGATAACGTCGCAGTTCAAGATTCAGGCCCCCGCCGGTGTGGCGACGCCGGCGCCGCCGATCGGGCCGGCGCTGGGCCAGCACGGCGTGAACCCAGGCCAGTTCATCCAGCAGTTCAACGCGGCGACGGCGGCGCTCAAGGGCAAGACCGTCGGCTGCGTGATCACGGTCTATAAGGACCGCACGTTCGAGTTCGAGATCAAGCAGCCCCCGGCGTCGGCGCTGGTCGCCGAGGCCGCGGGCATCGACAAGGGCTCGGGCGAGCCGAACAAGAACAAGGTGGGCAAGGTCACCAAGGCCCAGCTCGAGAAGATCGCCGAAGCGAAGATGAAAGAGACCACCGCCGGGTCGGTTGAGGCCTGCGTGAGAACGCTGGCGGGCACGGCCCGGAGCATGGGCATCACGGTGGAAGGGATGTGAGATTCAGGGCGGCTTACCACGAGCCCGAATCGTGGGAGATGGCTGACCCGCTGTTGGCGGGCCGCATCGAAAGGATCGAGTCATGCCGCACATCGGCAAACGGTTCCGCGCCGACCTGGAGGTCGTCAAGGACAAGCGGACACAGGCTTTTCCTCTTCCCGAGGCGATCGCCACCATCAAGAGCTTCAAGAAGGCCAAATTCGATCAGTCGGTCGAGGTGGTGCTGCACCTGGGCATCGACCCGAAGCAGGCCGACCAGATGATCCGCGGCTCGCTGTCGTTGCCGCACGGCGTGGGCAAGAGCAAGCGGGTGATCTGCTTCTGCAGCGATGACAAGGTGGCGGTGGCGAAGGCGGCCGGGGCGATCGAGGCCGGCGGCGACGAGTTGGTGAAGAAGATCGAGGGCGGCTGGATGGACTTCGACGTGGCCATCGCCAGCCCCGACATGATGCGCGTGGTCAGCCGACTGGGCAAGACGCTGGGCCCCAAGGGCCTGATGCCCTCGCCCAAGACCGGCACGGTCACGCCCAACATCGAGCAGGCGGTGAAGGAATACGCCGCGGGCAAGCTCGAGTTCCGCAACGACGACGGGGGCAACGTTCACGCCGTCATCGGCAAGCACTCGATGGACGCCCAAACGCTGGAGGAGAACGCGCGTGCGTTCATCGACCACATTCATCGCATCAAGCCCGCCGCGGCCAAGGGTCAGTACGTCAAGAAGATCGCGCTGTCGGCGACAATGAGCCCCAGCGTCCTGGTGCAGGCATAAACCGCGTAGCGGGAGCGGCAAAGCCGCCCCAGCAGGGGTCATGAGCCATGAGCAAGCCAATCAAGAACCTGATCACCGACACCTACCGCAAGCAGTTCGCCGACCTCGACGGCGCCGTGCTGATCGACATCCGCGGCGTGCAGTCGAACACGAACAACAAGCTGCGCCACGGCCTGGCCCAGAAAAAGGTCAAGGTCACGGTCGTCAAGAACAGCCTCGCCTCGCGCGCCTTCGAGGGCACGGTCCTCAGCGGCTTGAGCAAGCTCCTCGACGGGCCGTCGGCCATGGTCTATGGCGCCGACAAGGACGTCACCGTCGTCGATATCGCCCGTGAGGTGGTCAAGCTCGCCAAGGAGATCGAGCAGCTCCAGGTCAAGGGCGCCTTCATGGACGGTCAGCTCTTCGGCGCCGACGAAATCGACGCGCTGTCGAAGTACCCGACCAAGAGCGAGGCCCAGGGCCAGGTGATCCAGATCATTCTGACCCCGGCGCAGAAGCTGGTGGGCGCGGTCCTCGGTCCCGGCCGCAAGGTCGCGTCACTGGTCAAGGCCATCGAGGAAAAACTGGAAAAGGGCGAGACGATCGCCAAGGTCGCCGCTTGACGCATGTTCCGGGGGGCCGCTTTGCGGCTTAGCAGTCTTCGACATCAACATCCGACTGGCCCCTCGGGGTTAAATCGCTGAACAGGTCGGCGACCACTCGGGTAAGTGTGCATCGTGA
>CAZFDT010000180.1:0-2161 GCA_964518335.1 uncultured Phycisphaeraceae bacterium | reverse complement strand
CGGTCTCGCGCTGGAAGGCGCGGGTGAAGCCGCGCCGGCTCATGCCCGCGCGGCAGCACCGTGCTTCGCTCGCGGGGTTTAATCGCCGCGGAAATTTCCGTAGGCTGAAGTGGCCGCGCACAGGCCACTCCAGGGAGGCACCATGGATTTTTCAACCTGGTACACATCCTTTTCCATCATCGGGGAGTAGCCGTGGGCGCCGCCACGCTCGAATCCATGTGGAGACAACTCGTCGGCCCCGCCGCGGATGCCAATGTCGTCGGCAGCATCACGTGGGCGCAGTTGCTCGTCAGCGCGAGCTTCCTGGCGCTTGCGCTGGTGGGCACCGCCGTCGTCGCCTGGGTCGTGCGTCGCGGTGCCAGCGCATCCGGCGATGGCACGCTGGTGCGGGAGTCGCTGGGTCACATGGCGCGGGCGCTGGGCAAGCCGCTCCATGTGCTGATCTGGGCCGCCGGGCTGTATTTCGCCGCCACGCCGTTCGTCGCGCTCACGGGTCCGCAAGGGCGGGCCGGCTCGATTCAGGCCCTGTCCCGATTGGCGTTCGACCTGGCGCTCTTCGTCATCGTGATCTGGCTGGCCATCCGTGTCACGCGCGTGCTGGACGAGCGGCTCGTGCAGTGGGCCGCGCGCAGCGACAAGCGGCTGGACGATTTTCTCCTGCCTGTCATCGGGCGAAGTCTCCGCATCGCGGTTCCGGTGATCGGCGTCATCCTCGCGCTGCCGCTGTTGCACCTGCCGGCGCGCTTCGATGCGGCAAGCGGGAAATTCGCCAGCATCCTGCTCATCGTGGCGCTGGCAGGCATCCTGCTGCAGACCGTGCAGATCGGTGCGCGGGTCATCCTCGCCGGCCATGACGTCAATGCGGCGGACAATCTGCGCGCCCGGAAAATCCATACCCAGGTGGGGATCATCACCAAGGTGCTGGGCGTCGTCATCGTAATCTTTGCCATCGCGTCGGTCCTGATGCTCTTCGAGGAAGTGCGGCGATTGGGTACGAGCCTGCACGCTCCGGCGGGGGTGGCCGGCATAATCCTTGGAATGGCCGCGCAAAAGACCATCGCGAACCTGCTCGCGGGTTTCCAGATTGCCCTGACCCAGCCCATTCGCGAGGACGATGTGCTGATCGTCGAGGGCGAATGGGGGCGGGTGGAGGAGATCACGCTGACTTACGTTGTCGTGCGCATCTGGGACGAGCGGCGCCTGGTGCTGCCGCTGAGCTACTTCATCGAGAAGCCGTTCCAGAACTGGACGCGTACCTCCGCGAACCGCCTCGGGTCGGTCTACGTCTGGGTCGATTACGCCTTTCCGGTCGAGGAGGGGCGCAAAGTGCTCACGGGCATCATCGAGGGCAACCCGCTGTGGGACGGGCGCTTCTGGAACCTCGTCGTGAGCGATGCCACCGAAAGGACGATGCAGCTGCGGGTGCTCGCCACCGCCAAAGATGCCTCGACCGAGTGGGACCTGCGCTGCGATATCCGCGAGAAGTTCATCGCCTTCATCCGCGACCGCCACCCGGAGAGCCTGCCGCAGCTACGCATGCAGTCGAGCGGCCAACTCGACGCCGCCACACGGGCTTGAGCTGGCATAGACTGGCGGCATCGGCGATCAAGCCGATGCCTGTCGAAAGCGTGTTGCATGAATCCCGACGAATCCCGATTGGAGTACCCCTTCGGCGACGAGCTGCCCGCACTCGGTCGCACGCTCGAAGTCGCGCCCGGCGTGCGCTGGCTGCGCATGCCGCTGCCCTTTGCGCTCAACCACATCAACCTCTGGCTGCTGCGGGATCGCGACGTCGAGAGCGGACGCGAGGGCTGGGCGCTGATCGACTGCGGTATCGCCGACGACAAGACCCGCGCGGCCTGGGAGCAGGTGTTCGCGAGCGAACTGCAGGGGCTGCCCGTACTGCGGGTGATCGTCACCCACATGCACCCGGATCACATCGGCCTCGCGCACTGGCTCACCGAGCGCTTCGGCGTGCGGCTGTGGATCAGCGCCACCGACTTCGGCGCCGCGCGGCTCGCGAGCCAGTCCACGACCGGCTTCGGCGGCGACAGCGCGGCCGCCTTCTTCGCCAGCCACGGCCTCAACGACCCCGATTCGGTCGCGAAAGTGCGCCAGCGCAGCAACTACTATGCGGGCATGGTGCCGCAGGTGCCAGCGC
>CAZFDT010000179.1:0-2162 GCA_964518335.1 uncultured Phycisphaeraceae bacterium | reverse complement strand
TGCAGCGTCATCTGCTGGCGAAGATTCCGTCAAGAGTTCTTTTAGGTGCTCTAAATATGGAAGAGGCCAACTGCACGTTTGTGTCCTTGAGAGATTCCCGTCGCATCCAGTCGTCCCCGCGAACGGTGTGCTCCGCGGGTGAAGAAAACGTTCAACGTCCAAAGTTCGAGTGCAGAGTTCGCAGTCATGGCGCCGCCTGGGCAAGCCAGCGGCGATCCTTCACGTCACGAGTGAGCAAATCCCAATGTCGATTCGCCCACAAACAACTCCATCGACGCCGGCTGGATGAGCAGCGGGCCCATCCACTGCTTCTCGTCCATCGCAAAGTAGTCGAGGCAGACCTGCAGCAGCGGCTTGATCTGCGGAGGCTGCAGGCAGGTCAGCGAGATCGGCAGCATGCCGGCCACACCGGTCCATTCCTCGACGCTGCAGATGCCCATGTCGCAGCCGGGGCGCTTGCCCGCGTCGATGACGCCGCGCATCGCCGCGATGGCGATATGGAACGTCGTGCAGACCAGAGCGGTGGCGTCGAGCGCCCCTTTGCCGACCGTGTCGCGCACGATGCGATGGGCGTCGATGGCGGCGTCGTCGTAAATGGGCACGGGGCTGTCGATCAGCGGGCCTTGCACGCCATGGGCCGAAGTCCACAACTGCCACGCCTGGATGCGCTCGCGGATGACGCTGCTGTCGGGCTGGGTGTTGAGGCAGGCGATACGCCGATGGCCGCACGCCATCAGGTGCTCGATGAGCTGGCTGATCGAGGCGGGGTTGGCGTACCGCAGGCAGGGGATGTCGTGCGCCGACGTGTCCTGCTCGAGCGCCACCACAGGCGTGTTGGCAGCCTTGATCTGGTCCACGACCGGCTTGGGGAAGTTGTCGCCTTTCGAGATAAAGAACAGCCCGTCCAAGCCGCGCAGCGATTCGGTGATCGCCGTGTCGTGCCAGTGCGAGTACACCACCGGCTTGACGACCCAACCGCGATCCTGGCAGGCGCGATGGATCTGGTGGTGCCACGTCATGTTGCTTTCCGACGGGTACGTCGGCGACAGCACGCCAATGTGTCGCACCCGCGGAGCATGGTCGTCGCGCACATCCACTCGGCCCGACCGCTGACGCACCAGAACCCCCTGCTTGATGAGCGTGGACAGGGCCTTGGTGACGGTGCGCGAGTTGACGCCCAGCTCATCCACCAGCCCCGCATGCGAGGGGAACCCGCGCAGTCGGTAGTCGCCGTGATCGACACGGGCTCGGATGGCATTGGCGATGTCCACATATTTGGGCATGGATAGGTCCAGAACCTAGTATGTGGCATCAATATACATCATTATGATGTATTGTCAATATGAAACGCTACTTTTTAATGTCTGTTTCATGGGCCACTGGCGTACGCGAGCATCATCGCGCGTGCCCGTGGTAGCCGAGACGGTGGGAACCGACGAACGCCAATGTGCTCATCACCCGAGTTCGGGATAAGAAGATGTCGCAATACACGGCAGCGCGGCAACCGCCCCGGCGACCGTTCCCGCTGGTTCGATGCCAGCCGCCCACCCTCATTGGCCCGCACAAAACAGAACCCCCGCCCGCCGTCCTTGATATGACACTCCCGCGGGCAAAGCGTGCAAACCACCTTCCCCGCCTCCCCCTCCGCATGCCACCACCGCGCCGCCGAGCCAACCATGCCTGATCTTCGTCCGCCTCCACTACAAAAGCTCATCCCCGCCCAAGCCCGCCCGTCGAGCGACGCGCCACCGGCCACAACACCAGGTGACAGCGGTCGGGGATCAGACAGCAGCCCAGCACCCGCACCCACTTCCGGGGGCGGCACGTCCGGCTCAGTCAGCCGCTGCCGCGCCGCGTAGTTCCGCCAGCGGTCGGGCATGGGCGCGAAGTGGCGTTGTTGGCCAGGGCGAAGTCGTCGAAGGGCGTGGTCGCCCCCTCGCCGTAGCACCCGAACCGGCTGCTGGGCAGCCCACCGGGAAAGCTGTGTGCCGTGCATGCGGAATGCACGGGGCTTGGTCATGGATCAATCCCGCTTCGACTCCTGATTCGGCTCGACGCGTTCCGGTATTGCAGTTGCCCTATCGGGGTCTGACCCCGTTTCGATACCTCGGTCTTGGTGACGAACTGTTGGTCAACGGGGAACGGCATGGTGGCTAACGTAG
>CAZFDT010000178.1:0-2243 GCA_964518335.1 uncultured Phycisphaeraceae bacterium | reverse complement strand
CTGGTGTGGCGCGTTCGAGCCCGTGCTGGGACCGCCGCATGCCCAATGCCCACCATCGCCACCCTTTGGCCCACGGGACGCCCGGTGCGGTTCGACGTAGCGCAGTAGACCACCACGCTCGAACGCGACACGGGCCAACGTGGGCGAAGTGTTGCAGTTGCCCACAATCTGCCAAGCTGGCAGTGGGGAACTCGGGAAGTTCGACTTTTATAAGTATAGGTACTTGGCGGACTTAAAACACAAATGAGGCCACGCGAACGCGGCGGCTGGGATGGCACAGTTTGTTGCGCCTGTCCGCCCTTAATTCTGGCTGCTTTTTCACCCTTTGGAGACCATCATGCCCACTGCCACCTACGACGTCCAGCTCCGCAAGATCGACGACATCAAGCCCTACGATCGCAACCCGCGGCTCAACGACCAGGCCGTGGGCCTCAAAGCCCCAATCCATCGCACCGATGTGCCCAGCGGCGATTGGTCGAGGCTGTTCACCAGGCGTCGATCGCCGGTCAACATCACCGCGCCCAGTTCGAGGCTCAATGCCAGGTACGTGCAGTCGTAGACGGTGCGGCGGATACGCGTGGCCAGCGTCAGAGCCGAGTTAACCACCGTAGGGGTGGGAACCAGTTGCAGCGGAAGCCGGCGGACGTCGACGAGAAGCTCATCGGCTTCAGTGTTGTCGAGTTCCCCACGTTGGTGCCGCTTCCAGATCACATTCGCCACTTCGGCGAGGATCAGGTCTGGCGCGATCAAGGCATCGCCAGACGCCAGGATGCGCTGAGCCGATTCGCCGTGTGTCTCGTGGAACACGGCGGCAGCTACGACGCTCGCGTCAATCACCCAGGTGGTCAACGTCGTCGGTCCTGTCGAATGATGGCGGCGCTACTGGAGAACTTGCGGCCAGCGAACCGCTGCTTCCACTTGTCGAACACTGCGGCCACCTCTTCAGGCCCGTTGCCGGCGCTCTGCTTAAGCAACTGGCGCACTTCCGCCTGCAGTGATCGTCCATGGGACTTGGCACGGGACTTGAGGCGCTTGACCGTCTGCTCATCGAGGTCACGGATAAGGATGTCGGGCATGAGGCAGCTCCAGAAGGCCGGTCCAGTCAGTGATACCAAAACGATATCGTCCAGCTCGGCTGCGGGCAAGAGCTCCCACCCCATGAGGCTGCCGGATCGTTCAAACCCTCTAGTCAAGAATGACTGCCTGATGCAGACGGCTAGTCAACGAAGATTGACTAGTGACTGTGGTGGACGGACGACATCTGGACGCGAGCCTCGTTTGCCGCAGAAAACCCCCGCGCTGGCGGGGGTAGGTGCGGCCGAAGGTGGTGGCGCGTGAGGCTACGGCCGCTTGAACTCCGTGGCGTGGAAGCCGTCGAAGATGACCATCGCATCTTCAAACGCCGTGGTCGAGGCGGGGTAGCACCGTCGCCCGCGGACGTCGATGACGCCCCAGGCCTTCATGAACTCGATCGCCACGTTGACCTGCGTGGACGGCAGGTTCTCCTGATGGGCGATGGTCATCATGGTTGTGCCCTCGCCTTCCATCGGCGTCTCTGCCACGGCGTGGGCGACGGTCTTGAACACGGCGGGTTCGCAGCGGTGCGTGTAGCTACGACCGTCGCCCCCGGAAACGATCCGCACCAGGTGGCCGTCGACCACGTCGAACAGCACGTTGCGTTTGGGCAGGTTGCGTCGCATGGTTCAGGCTCCTGCCTTGGCGTTGAGTACGAACTGGCCGCGCTCGACCTTGGTGAACCGCGACGCTTCGCCTTTGGTCTGGCACTCACGCAAAATGGCCGAGTACAGGGTCGCGGATGGTGTCTTACCGTTGGGGCTGGTCCACAGGCCTTCGCTGGCGGCGAGGTCCACCATCTGCTTGGTGTTCATCGCCTGACCGGCGTCGGCGAGGACTTTCGCTGCAGCGTCGAGGAGGCTCATCTTCTTCGGTTTGGCTTCCTTGGCGAGCTTGGACGCCTTGGTCTTCTTCACCGCGGGTGCGTTCGCGGCCGCGTCCTTGGCACGCACGGCGTCCACTGCAGCGCGGCGCTGTTCGTCGCTGATGGCGGCCCCAATTCCGCGGGCACTTCCAGCCGCTTTCCACCCCAGCATCTTCCGCTTGGCGGCGTCGTTGGCCTTGGCGTACTTGGCGATCCACTTCTCGCCGGCCTTGCGGGCCTTGTCGTCGCTGTCGAACACCTCGTCGCTGGCGTGATGTTCGGTTTTGCCCTCGCGGATGGCGAA
>CAZFDT010000177.1:0-2248 GCA_964518335.1 uncultured Phycisphaeraceae bacterium | reverse complement strand
TCCTGCACGTACCATGGCTCACTCAATCCCCAGATCTGCTCATAGAGACGGGTGTTCTGCATCGTCGGGCTCCTCAAATGAGAAACCCACTTCATACCCGATGCAACGCTACTACCCACTACAAACCCGGAAGGACCCCCAAGAGTTTGTCATGGCGATATGTTCGGTATTCGTGCGACACACGAGGCGGTCGATGGATGGCAGACTGATCGCGCGGGACAACTGCATCGCTCTTTGACAAGTCAATAGGTTTTCGAGGCAAGTGTGGTCACGCCGCGCGGCGCATTTGCAGCGCGATATCAATGATCGGCAGCCGCAGGTCACCGCGGCACGGCCGACGAGTGATCTCAATTTTCGCGAGGCGCGGTCGCGCTGGCGGATCAGGGGGCGATCGCTCACGAGCATCTGGACGACTACCTCAACGAGTTCACGTTCCGCTTCAACCGCCGCACCTCGGCGTCACGGGGCAAGCTCTTCTACCGCCTGGCCCAGCAAGCCGTGCAGGTCGAGCCCGCACCCTTCGATTCGCTGGTCACCCCCAAGATGTAGGGAAAGGTTGAGTCAAGTAAATACCCCTATCGCATCATCAGCAAGCGCAGGATGACTGCGTGACTGCAATATGATTGTCTGGGGGGGGCGTGCCCCACCCGACCGGCGCTTCCCGTCGCGGTCGAGATGTCGCCAGCGCGAATATGGGTCCGCGCCCAGTCATACCCGCGACGCCATTCACTTAGCCTCCAAGCATCCCCTTGTGTGCTATTGGCATGACTGTTTCGTGGAGGCTCTTGTAGCGCCCAATCATCGGGCATGAGCGACCGACGGACCCATCGCGTGAACGCTGAATCATGCCGCTTGACCAAGTGATCCAGCAATGGTCCGCCGCGGTACATCCGGCAACGGCCTGGCGAGCCCGACGCGCTGTCGTCATGTGCATCGACCGGGGGACGCGCATGTGTCCGGACCAGTACCAGGATGCCTTTCGCAACCATCAGCTTGCAGGCTCGCCCGACCACCGACTCGACCTTGCCAGATCCGCCATGAGCTCGAACGAAGCGGTAGAGGTGCTTAGCCGGTACAGCATTTCGTTCCTTCGACCGGCCCGCCGTTGGGATGGCAGCAATAACTCCGACCATGATAATGGCCAACTTGCGGAGTGTCAGGTATTTATGAGCTGTGGCGCATTCTTCAAGTTCGCAGATTGTCCTGAGGACATCCTCAGCACTGTCAATGATTGGTGTGAGATCCCGCTGCCAGATCTCCTCCGGAGTTGCGTACGCGGACGTCCGGGCGGCCGGTCGGCGTCTGCTGTTCGTGCTACTCGATGCCGTCCCTGTCCGGGCCGGGTCGAATGTCTGCTCGAGGTGGTCCAGAATTCGTTCAGCGCGCTCAAGTCGCTCGTCATGCTCCGGTTGGCTATGACCAGTTGCTGGACCGCAGGTCTCATACAGGTGAACGGCCTCCGCAAGTATCTTTCGACGGCCGTCTCCGGTGGCCGCCCCGTGTCTGCGAAATGCCGCACGCACGGCGGCGCAGAGCCAGTGCCATGGATCAACCGAGTTCGGCGACGCCAGGATCTCTGCATCGGTCAGGGCAGCCTCTATACCGTGTTCGGATCCCACTGGATGGCGAGGGGGCTGGGTCGGTACGACTTGCTCTAATTCGGCGGCGCCGACGTCTGTGCCGTCATTACTCTCGGCTTCCCCAAGCTTGTAGTGGGTCCGCCAATTGAGAGTGGCAGAGGGGTCATCGTACCTCAGCTTCGATGGTCGAATGCATACCAGTCGGTGGTCGGCAAACCGCCTGTCGAACTTGGTAATCTGACGTTGGGCTCTTGTCAGATCATCAGCCGTAAGTGCGTTGATCATGTCCATGGCAGCTGACGGCGTTGCCATCGCTTGTTCGGCCCAGTCGCAGAACTCATCGACGTTGTTGGGCCGGCCATGGCCGGCCGACCAGCAAGGCGAGGTACAGAGGATGCCCTGACATGTGATGAACTCTTCAAGACGCAGGTTGAACGGGAACCTCGCCTTTTTGTCAACACTGCCATCCCTTCTGACCATGTAGAACGCCTTGAGAGTCTCGTACTCCTCAAGCATCGTCGACTCAAACCAACTGCGACTGCCATCCTCCTCCTTGTAGCTTCGACGGACGCCACTTGGAAGCTCAGCCAGCTGGCGGTCGAACTTTGGGTTATGGCCTGCTCCCCGAAAACTGATCCAGTTGGTATGAGAGTCTCAACGGCCCCGGC
>CAZFDT010000176.1:0-2272 GCA_964518335.1 uncultured Phycisphaeraceae bacterium | reverse complement strand
CACCGCAGAACCAGATCATCTGCATATCAGGGACTCACGCTACCCCATAGGGGGCGGGGGTCAGTAGGCGGCGCGGCCGCGGCTGATCTGGTCCTGCACCGGGTGACGCTGCTGCTCGACGCGGCGGTGCGATTGGGCGTGCCCGCTGAGGGCGTAGGCCTGCTGGTGGTGCGCGGCGCGGTGCAGGTTGCGGGCCAGCTCCGATCCGCGGTTGGGCGCCGAGGCGAACGCGGCGCCGGCGGCGGTCAGCGTGAAAGCAACGGCTGCGGTGGCGATCAGGGTCTTCATCATCTTTCCTTTCATGAGTGGATGCTCGCGGCATCCTGGGTGCTTCAATCTCGAACACACGACGCATCAGCCGCGGGGCACGTGCTTGCCTGAATCAACCCGGCGGCGGCGTCGCCTATTCCGATGCGCCCTCTCACCTCCGCGTCACACAGGCTACCCATCGCCGCAACGCTGCCTATTCCTTGACGGGTTGCCCCATTCGCGGCTGCCCCGTGCCCAATCTCTGCGCACGCGTTCGCATTTACATCGACTTTCCCGCCGCGGCACACACCTTGCCTTTCCTCCGACATGCCCGTTCGCTGCACCTGCCCTCGCCCGGCCACATGGCTGATGCTATGCATGATGCTCGCGGCGGGATGCTCATCGTCGGCAAATCGGCGCGATTTTTCCATCAAGGCTACCCTGCCCTCGGCGCGCTGCCGCGCCTGGGTCGCCGCGCAGGGCGGCCTGGTCGCCGACGCTGCCGTGCCCGACAAGCTGCACCGCGCCGCCGCGTCGCTCCTGGGCGACGACTGGCCTCGCCGCGTGGCGATGCGCGTGATCGACAGCGACGTCGTCGCCGCCTACGCCTGGCCCCGGCGCCACATCTTCGTCACCCGCGGCATGCTCGAGCGCGTGCCCGACGACGAACTGACCGCTGCACTTGCCCACGAGCTGGGCCATCTGATCGACGACGGCCACGTCCGCCCGCCCCTGGCGCTGACCGGCCCGCGCGCCGCCGCCGGCCGCGATCTCGAAGCCCGCGCCGACGCCATCGGCTGCGCCCTGCTCGTCCACGCCGGCCACGACCCCGATGCCATGACCCGGCTCCTCCACCGCATGCGCACCCAACCGGACCTGCCGCCGCGTACCCGCCAGCACCTCGCCGCCCGCCTCCGCACCCTCGACGCCGCGCCCTGCGATGGCGCGCACTGACGCGGGCGCAAAGCGTGCCACGCGGACGAGATCAGGCGGGGGCATGGTGTGTGTGTTCGGACATCAGTGGCCGTTCAAACCCTCACCTGCTTCACCGCTGAAGCGATGAAGCTGTCCTCCCCCTGAGAGGGGGAGGGGACAACTGTCGCCGTTTTCGAGGGGGCATTCCGGGGCACTCCGGGGGCATTCTTTGTCTCCTCCCCCTCCCAGGGGGAGGACAGACTTGCCGCTTTCAGCGGCAAGTCAGGTGAGGGTTCGCCCGCCATCGGACGGCGCGGGTTTGACCCGAATGCCGCCGCATGGGTTGTCATGCGCCCGCTTCACACTCTGCAGCTCGTGATGACTTGCATTCGCGGCGCTGTGCGCCGACCATGTGACTATCTGTTCCTGGGAGCTTGACGGTGAAGCGACTTGGTTGCCAAGGGTGCTGGGCGCTTGCCATGGTCGCGGTCCTCGTGGCCGGCTGCGACAACGGTTACGAATCGCACGCTCAGATCGTGCTGTCACCCTACCAGCTCACGCCTGCGCAGATTGACGCCGAGTTGGCCGATCATGCGGTTCAGGTCGCGGGCGATGAAACCATCAGCGCAGTAATCAAGCGGGACGATGTCCGCAGCACGGATTGGTTTCTGGCGTTCGCGGGCGATGATCAGAAAGCCGTCGAAGCGTTGCAGCGATCGCTGGAGGCCAGACCGCTGGTGGGCACCACGCTGCTCGATCTGCGATTGCGCCTGCGCGGCCTGGAAAATCGCAACGATGTTCGAGTAGTGCTGCATGCGGTGATGGCGACATATCTGATGAGAACGAATACCCAGGAGATCAAGAGGCTGGCACATGTGCGGGAGTCACTGCCATATCTCGACAAGTGGTTGGCCGAATGCCAGGATCAACTGCAGGCCATGGCGGCGTTGGAGGCGCGGGACGACGTAGATCGGGAGCGAGAAGAGCTTAAGCGAAGGATTGCTGATCTGCGGGCACGCAAGAGGGTTGCCGAGGAGGAATTGCACAATCTGGACTTAGAGCACCTAAAAGAACTCTTGACGGAATCTTCGCCAGCAGATGACGCTGC
>CAZFDT010000175.1:0-2280 GCA_964518335.1 uncultured Phycisphaeraceae bacterium | reverse complement strand
GAACCGGCGCAGACTGTTCGCGAACGGTCCGGTCGCTGCGGTCCTGGCAGGCGAGAAAAATGACGAACCCGGCGACCGAGAGCACCGCAACGGCGACGAGACTCCGAGATTGGGCGGACTTGCTCATGGGACTTGAGGCGCGGTGGCGCCGCGACATGCGAATCAACGCGGTATATCAAGTTCGCAAACCCGCGTTGGCACCGCCGCGGCGGCGATGCCTCGGGGGCCGGCGGCACACCGCCGGCAAGCGGTGTTCCCGGTGGCCAACAATATAGTGTAGTCTACCGCGCTCACCGTTGGTACCGTGAAGGGCGAAAGGGGTTGCAAATGGCGCAACGAATCCGGTCAACGACAATTCTGTGCGTGCGGCGCGATGGCCGGGTGGCCATGGGGGGCGACGGCCAGGTGACGCTGGGGGACGCGATCCTGAAGGCCGACGCCGTGAAGGTGCGGACGCTGAACAAGGGCCAGGTCCTGGCGGGATTCGCGGGCTCGGCTGCCGATGCGTTTGCCCTGCTGGAGCGCTTCGAGGGCAAGCTCGACGAGTTCAAGGGCAACACGCGGCGGGCGGCCATTGAACTGGCGAAAATCTGGCGAACCGATCGTGCCCTGCGCCGCCTCGAAAGCCTGCTGGCGGTCGCCGATCGCGACTGCGGCCTGATCATTGGCGGAAATGGCGATGTGATCGAGCCGTCCGACGGCGTGCTGGCCATCGGAAGCGGTTCGGTCTGTGCCCTTGCGGCGACACGGGCGCTGCTCCGGCACACGCAGCTTGCAGCGCGTGAAATCGTCGAGACGAGCCTGAAGATCGCGGGCGAGATCAATATCTACTCAAATCAAAACATCCAGTTGATCGAAGTGGGACAAGGCTGAGCGTTTGGCGCGCAACTGAGTACCCGCACGGCAGTTACCGGTGCGTGGCGTGGCAGCCGAAGCCGCTTACGACGATCAAAGTCCGGCGTTTTTTCGCTCCGAAGACGAATGAGCGACTTTCTTGACCCGCTGATGGCGCCGCTGGCGGCGGTCAATGGCGTCGCGGATCTTACCGGCGGCGGCGATGTCGATTTTTATTCGGTATTCATGAACGCAGGAGACATTCTGAGTGCGTTCACGACGCCATTTGCCGGATTGCCGGGCGATCTTGGCCTGCCCGATACGCTGCTCGGCGTGTTTGACTCTTCCGGCACGCTGATCGCGTTCAACGATGACGCCGGTTCAGACTTCCTGGCGGGCGGCGCGCCTTCGGCGCGCGGATCGGCCATCCGGTATCTCGCCACGACGCCGGGCCTCTATCACATCGCAGTGACCGGGCTCGGGGATGATGGATTTGCGGGTGCCCATCTCGAAGGCGGACTCTACGGATTGACCGCCAGCCTGATCCCGGAGCCTTCGACCGCCGGCCTGGTGGCAATCGGTCTGGTGGGTTTTGCCCGGCGGCGACGGCGGTAGCCAGTCCGCACATCCGTGCGGCACCCGTTACGTGCAGGCCCTGCTAAACCATGCAGAAGCATGGAGCGGGCAGGCTGCGCAGACGAACCGCACAGCCATCGGACCGCCGGACCCGGATTCTTACGATTTGTCGAAACGCACCGCGTAAACCGGCGGAAGGTGGTGGTTTGCGCACTTCCACGAGTCGCCGTCGTCTTCGCTGACGAACAGCGATCCGGTGGTCGTGCCAAACATGAGGCACTTGCCGGTTTCATCGACATCGAGCGCGTGGCGGTAGACGATGTCATAGGCATGCTCCTGCGGCAGGCCGTGATCGAGCACCTCGAAGGAGTCGCCGCCGTCGCGCGTCCGCGTGACCACCAGCCGGCCGTCCACCGGGATGCGCAATTCGTCCTTGATGCCGGGGATGAACCATGCCGTCTCGGGCTCGTGCGGATGGACGGCACAACAGAAGCCGAAGTCCGACACGGGCACGTGATCGACGTGCTTCCAGGACCGGGCGCCGTCGGCGCTCTTGAAGATGCCGTTGTGGTGCTGAATCCACAGATGGTCGAAGGAGGACGGGCACGCGACGACGATGTGCGGATCCTGAATCGCGGGATCGTTCGCCTGCTCGGGCGGCATGTAGGCCGCGAACATGCCATCGGCGCGGCATTGCCAGCTCTCGCCGGCATCGGTCGTCTCCCACACGCCGCCGCAGGAGACGCCGACCAGCACGCGACGCGCGTCGCGGGGATCCACCAGAATGCTGTGAATGCCGGGATGATCGTAGCCGCCGCCGAACCACTGTCGGCGCTGTGGCACCTCCCACAGGCTGCGGACCAGCGACCA
>CAZFDT010000174.1:0-2355 GCA_964518335.1 uncultured Phycisphaeraceae bacterium | reverse complement strand
CCAGGACCTCACGCTTGAACTCGCCGTACCGCGTGGTCGGCTGCTGCGCTTCGATTTGGCCCAATCGCCAGCCGTCAGGGAGCACCGTGGCCATGCGCGGCTCGAGCTCGACCACATCCATGGGGTCGAGGGCCTGCGCTTCGCCGTTGGCAGGTGAGTCGGTGAACAGCACTGCCGCGAAGTCGGCTGCCGTCTCGGCGGCGGCGATCACCGCCAGGGTGTAGCGTCGCAGCTGCGCGAAGAGCGGCAGGGCCGGCGTGAGTTCGGGAATCCCGCGGTGCTGGCCGGGCCGATCGGCACGGAACCAGTGGATCACCGCGCCCGCATCGACCAGGTCATACCTGCCCCCGGAATATCCCCCGGAATATCCCCCGGAATACCCCCGGGAAAACCCGCCGGGATACCCGCCAGGATGGTCACGCAGGACCGCATACTTCTGGGGGTTGCCGTATTCGTCGAGATACAGGCCGTCGATGTCGTGGGTGAGGTGCAGGCGGGTGCCGAAGGGCGATGCGATGCGATCGGCTTCGACCAGTTGCACATCCAGCTTCACCGGCGAGTCGACACCCGGATTGAAGACCAAGATCGCAAACGCCTCGCCGTCGGTGGCCTTGGCCATGCGCATGGTGCGAAGCTTTTCGGCCAATCGGACCGATCTGGCCCAGTCGGTGAAGGCGTTCTCGACCAGGTCATTGATGTGCGAGTCGGGCGAGAGCAACTGCAGCCGCGGGCCGGTGCCGATGCAGTCGTTGGCCAGGGTGAGCACAATGCCCTTGGCGTAACTGTTGTTGGCCACTTCGTAGCGGGCGCGCTCGCGGAGTTTGCGGCGGACCACCGGTGAACCGGCGGCGTCGGCCGACAGCGAATCAGCCATCGACCAGTGCCGGGCGTTGTCGGCGGTGGTCTGGGCCGCGTCGTACTTGGCCCGCACGCCATGCCGCAGGGCAGGTGCAACAAGGCGAACCGACCGCACCTGCTGCGCGGGTCGTGTCGGCTTCGCTTTTGTCCGGAACGGCCACATTACTGAGGACCTCCCACGGCGTCGGGTGCCTTGATCTTCACGAGCTTGATGCCTAGGCCCTTGCCGCGACTGGCCTTCTTGGACTCGAGGTACTTGTCGGCGGCGATCTGGTCAGGTAGGCCGTGCTGCTCGACGGAGCCGGCGTCGCCCGCAGCCTTCTTCGGGCTGGCAGCGTTGGTCTTGATGGCGTCGTCGAGGGTGTCGGTCACGAGCGATGGCTCCGCGATTGCGGGATTCCGGGTTGACTTTCGGGCACGCCCACTTCTGGGGTTGGCCCACTTTCGGGCGCGCCCACTTCCGGGGAGCCCGTAACGCTTATTGCCGATGACCGTTGGAAGTGGGCATGAGGATGCGAAGAATCCTCACTCCGTACCAGATGTGGTATGCGAGACGATTTTCTCGCGTGTGGTGACGGCGTGGCCGCAGTGACGACAACGTTTGCGGCGCACGATCCCGTCGTGACGCGGGCGTGTGTAGACCGTCAGGAAATGCCGGCAACCGCAGCGCCGACAAATAAGGCCATGAGCCGGGGGCACCTGACGCGGCGGTGCCATCACAGATGTGGTCATGCTCGACTCCGTTGCAGTTCGGACAGACGAATGCGTGGCCGACGTTGGATGGTGTCTGCGCCTACTCCCGGGAGCGTGACACCTTGCATGGATGCGGCGACGGCGCAGCCAACCAGGCAATCCAGCCAGTGGTTGTCCGGGCGCGTGGGGCGGAGTTTCCACTCATCGACGGTGCGGCCCTGGGCCAGCGTCTTCACGCGATACTCGGCGGTGAGGTGATCGGCCAGCATGCGATGGGTCTTCTCGTCATGACCCGGCAGCGACAGGCATCCAGGGTCGCCCATCGCCACCGCCAGACGGGCATGCACAAACGATTTCCAGTAATTGGTGTCGACCAGCACGTAGCGGATGGCCCGCTGCCCACTTTTCCCGGGTGTGGGGATGCGCCAGTGCAGCCCGATGCGATCGCCTTGCCGACGCTTGTACTCGCCGAACGGGATGCTCGAGGCGCCGACATACTTGCCGTGGCTGGGCATCAGCACACTGGCGAAGGCGCTCTGGCGGCAGAATTGGTAGACGACGTCGGTGCTCTGACCCCAGTTGGCGTCGATCAGGCAACGATCGATCCGCATGTGCGTGCCGTCCTCACGACGGTACTCGCGCGACAGGCGCTCCGCAGTGAGCTTCTCGAGTCCGCCGTAAATCTGACCTTCGAGCCCTGCCCCCGGTATGGCACGGGCCAAGGTGGGGTTCACATCGTTGAGCGTGAAGTACTCCACCAGGGCCACCGCCTTGCCCGCGTCGTACTCGAGCATGAGGAAGTCG
>CAZFDT010000173.1:0-2466 GCA_964518335.1 uncultured Phycisphaeraceae bacterium | reverse complement strand
TGAGGTGCTCCCCATGCGCTGGGCGCGCATCGGGGGGAGTTAAGATGTTCTCTCTGGTGTCAAGGTTGATTTCTTTGATTTTGGCGACACGTTATGCACCTCCTTGGGTGGTGGCGGTGTGAGCGTTGACGGTGTGGGCACGCTGATTCTCGGGCAATAGTCCGATGACCCAAGAGCCGTGGTGGACTTGGTGGAGCAGATGCAGCGCTTCGTTGTACGGCGTGCGGTCTTGCCACATCTTCCAGAGGATCTTGAGCCAGCGTTGGCCCAAGCAGCGCAGGGCGGTGGCGTGGGACTTGCCCTGCTTTCGTTTGTGCTGGTAGTACGCCTCGGCCCAGGCGCACTGATGACGACTCAGGTCAGCCCAGAGGTGGACCGTCGCGCGCAGCACGCGGTTGCACATCCAGCGGACCGACACGAATCGGCTCTTGCCCGACTGCCTGGTCACCGGGGCGGTGCCGGCGTAGCACTGCAGCGCCTCGCGCGACTCGAACAATTGGCGCTGTGACCCCAGTTCTCCCAGCAGGCGCGGCGCGAGCTTGTTCCCGGCGCCGGGCAGCGAGTCGAACAAGCCGTGGTCCGGATGATCGTCAAACAGCTTCTGGATCTGCTTGCGGTACTCCTTGAGCTGCAGCTCAAGCGTGCGCAGTTGTCTGGCCAGGCTCACGGCCAGCAGGCTCTTGGCCGTCGTGACCGCGGAGGAGCAACTGGCGAACTGATCGGCGCGGGCGAAGATGGCCATCCGCTTCTGCGCCATCTCCGGCTGATACAGATGATGGACGTGGAAGAACTTCTGCCACTGCCGCTTGCCGGCGGCGACCAGCTTCGCCGGCGTGGGGAACTGCACGACGAACTCCCAGGCGGGCGAGGTCGTCCACTGGTCGAAGGCCTCCAATGCCGCGGGGTAATACTCGTACAACGCGGCGCGGAGTTGATTGACCAAGCTGGTGCGCTGTTCGATGAGGCCGATCTCATCGCGGCAGAGCATCCGCAGCAGCCGCGTCTGCTCATCGTCGAGCTGCAGTTGCCGCCAACCGTGCCCGTCGGTGCGCAGGGCGTCGGCGAAGCTCCAGGCGTCGAGGTGATCATCCTTGACGCCGCCGGGCGCCTTACGATCGCGGTAACGCTCAGCCGCCTTGGGGTTCATCGGGTAAACACTCAGGCCCAGTTCCAACAGCCGTTCCACCGCTGGGCCGCAGTTGGTCTCGATCGCCACGCCCACCTTGCCTAACGGCGCCAGTCTATCCCGCAAGAGCGACCACCCCTCGGCGGTCTGACCGAAGGACAACTGCATCACAACCCGGCCGGAGCGGTCCACGGTAACCGCCACGTGTTCGTCGTGCGCCCAGTCGAAACCCAGGAAGTGATCCAACTGCTCAACACCCGCCATCGTCTGGCTGTCCATGGGAACCGTCCCTTTCCGGGACCTCAGCGGCGGCCCTGCCCTATGCCTGTCGCCCGTCGACCTGATACTGGACCCTCGCGGGGGTGCTGTTCTCTCAGACGTTCTGACAGGCCCCGGCTCACGGCCCGGTGCTCTTAACCTGAGCCTCGCGGGCTGCGGTGGATTGGACCGTGACCGTGAGCGGGCAGGCAGCCTTGCCGGCGGTGTCCCTGTACCGCCGATCCTATCACCCTCACCCCCACGACTGCAGTCAACCGGCAGCTTCTCCACCCCCACACTTTTTCGGGCCGCCGAGTTATCCACAGCGACGCTTCGCTCCGCGCCGCCGTGGCTGCGCTCCGCGACGCTGTGGATAACGTCGGACACGGTATCAGGTGGATTCGTCGCCGAACAGGAGACGAATCGATGGCACGATCCAGACGGCGGTTCAGTGCGGCGCTGAAGGCGAAGGTTGCGCTTGAGGCGATCCGCGGGCACAAGACGGTGGCGGAGTTGGCGGGCGAGCATCAGGTCCATCCGACGCAGATCGGCCAGTGGAAGAAGCAGTTGCTCGACGCGGCCGAGGGGCTGTTCAGCGATCGGCGTGGCCAGGAGCAGCACGAGCAGCAGGCGCTGGTCGCGCAGTTGTACGAGCAGATTGGCCGGCTGAAGGTGGAGGTGGACTTCCTTCAAAAAAAGCTGTGGACCAACTGACGCTGGAGGACAAGCGGATGCGGATCATCCGAAGTTGAGCGTGGCGCGGCAGTGCGAACTGCTGGGGCTGTCGCGCAGCAGCCTGTACTACGCGGCGGCGCCGTCAGCTTCCGGGGGTGAAGACGACGCGCGGCTGATGCAGTGGATCGATCGGTACTACACCGCAGCGCCATTCCTGGGCGTGCGCACGATGACCAAGCACCTGGCGACACAGGGTGAGGTCGTCAACGTCAAGCGGGTGCGTCGGCTGATGCGTCTGATGGGCCTGGCGGCGATCTATCCCAAGCCCAAGCTGTCGCAGAAATGCCCGCAAAACAAGGTGTATCCGTACCTGCTGCGGGAGTTGACGATCGATCGCGTGGATCAGG
>CAZFDT010000172.1:0-2478 GCA_964518335.1 uncultured Phycisphaeraceae bacterium | reverse complement strand
AACGACTCGGTGCCGAGCATCGCGGCGCTGCTGGACAGCAGCCGCCGGCCGACCTTCTGGCGGCACCGTACCGAGCCACGGGAATACGACCAGGAGGCGCTGGGCTGGCGCTACGAGGCGTTGCAGCGCGGCAAGGGGGGCGCAGCGAACGCCGACGAGGCACGCGGCATCTATGACACCACGCGCCGCGGTTACGGCAATGGGGGGCATTTGTTCGGCGACGTGCTCGACGACGGCCAGCGCCGGGCGCTCATCGAGTACCTGAAGACACTCTGAGCGTCGCCGGGTCAGCGCCGCAGCAGGCCGAGGCTGTGCGTGCGTCGCCGCGGCTTCTCGACTTCAAAGTGCACCGCCACCATCCAGTCGGCATAGGCCGGGTCCAGCTTCCTGAGAGCATGCATCAGCTCCTGCCGGAAGCTCTGGCTGACCGGCTCGACGCGATCCGGCCAGATGCGGAACTTGAGGCGCAGGAAGCTGCGGCCCGCACTGGTTGTCTGCAGTCCCTCGACCGAGGGCGGGCTGCGCATGATGCCGGGAAACTGCTCGGCGACGGTCGGTAGCAGCCGCTCTGCCACTGCGATCATCTGTCGGCGGATGTCGTCGTCGTCCGACAGCGACACGTCGACGATCAGTCGCACGTAGCCGCGTGGATACGACACCACGTTGGACACCGTACGGTTGGGAATATTGACCAGCGCGCCGTGAGAGTTCTCCAGCACGATGAAACGCATGCCGATCGAGCGCACGATGCCGGTCTGCCCGCCGATGTTGACCATTTCTCCCATGTCGATGAGATTCGAAAAAATCAGGGTCAGTCCAGTGACCACGTCCTGCACGACGCCCTGCGAGCCGAAGCCCACCGCCAGGCCGATCACCGAGGCACTCGCCAGGTACGCCGTCATGCTGATGCCGAATTCCTGCAGGATGAACCCGATGGCGACGAAGTACATCGTGAACACGGCGACGCTCGTAGCCAGGGAAATGGTGGTGCGGAGCTTGCGCACCGAGGCCGTCGCCTCACTGCGCGTCAGCCGCTCGCCCCCGACCCGCACCAGGTGCACGCCGAAATGCAGCGTGATGACCACGCCGAGAATCAACAGCGTGCGGCCCAGCAGTGGCATTCCGGTGAAAATCTCGGTCATTCCAGCCCCGTTGGATGGCTTGTCGTCACCAGTTTAACTGCGCAGGGCCGCTGCGCGGCGCCGCAGTACAAACTTCTCGAGCTCCACCAGCGGCACTACCACTGCGGCGACCAGCACCACGAGCAGCCAGTCGCCCCCGTCCAGTGGTGCCGTGCCGAACAGTGCGTTCATGGCCGGCAGGTAGGTGAACAGCAGCTGCAAGCCGAAGACCGCCATGACCGCGCCGATGGCGATGCGGCTGCCGAACAGACCATTCAACGTGAGAGTGGGCGCCAGGATGTGGCGCACGTTCAACAGGTAGAAGGCCTCGAACAGCACCAGCGCATTGACCGCCAGCGTGCGTGCGGTCTCGAGTTCATAGCCCGCCTCGTGTGCCTCGACGAACAGGCCGAATGTACCCGCCACCACGATCATGGTGACGAAACTGATGCGCCAGATCACGAAGCGCCCCAGCAACGGCTCGTCCGGGTGGCGCGGCGGGCGCTGCATGATGTCCTTTTCAGGCGGTTCGAATGCCAGTGCCAGCGCCAGGGTCACTGCGGTCACCATGTTCACCCAAAGGATCTGCAGTGGAGTGATGGGGAGCGAGCGCCCAAGAACGATCGCCAGCAGGATCATCATCGCTTCCGCCGCACTGGTGGGCAGAATGAACAGGATGGCCTTGCGAATGTTGTCATACACCGTGCGGCCTTCCTCGACGGCGCACTCGATGGAAGCGAAGTTGTCGTCCGACAACACCATTTCCGCAGCCTGCCTGGCGACCTCGGTTCCGCCGCGGCCCATCGCAACACCGACGTCCGCGCGCTTGAGCGCAGGCGCGTCGTTCACGCCGTCGCCGGTCATGGCGACGACGTGACCATGGGCCTGCAAGGCCTCCACGATGCGCAGCTTGTGCTCCGGGCTCGAGCGGGCAAAGACGTCGGTCCTTTGCACCACTTCGGCAAGCCGTGCATCGTCGAGTCCCTGCAGCTCTTCGCCCAGGACGGCGCCCTGACCGTCGCCGATGCCCATTGCCTGTCCAACTGCGCGGGCGGTGCTCAGATGGTCGCCGGTGATCATCTTCACCCGGATACCTGCGCTGCGACATTCGGCAACCGCTTTGATGGCCTCGTCGCGGGGCGGGTCGATCAGTCCCACCAGGCCGAGCAGGCTGAGGGAGTCCTCGAGCTCGCTGGTCTTGAGCTCGCCGCGACGTCCATTGGGCGGCGTGCGCCTGGCAAGGGCCAG
This sequence comes from uncultured Phycisphaeraceae bacterium, assembly GCA_964518335.1. Classification (GTDB taxonomy): domain Bacteria; phylum Planctomycetota; class Phycisphaerae; order Phycisphaerales; family Phycisphaeraceae; genus CAZFDT01. The sequence continues at coordinate 109 of CAZFDT010000172.1, read as the reverse complement.
CACGCGCAGGCCGTCGGCCGCCAGTCGTTCCGCGCTCGCCAGCCAACGCTCCCGATCCAGCGGCACGGCGCCTTGGTCCCCAACGGCGTCGGCACACATCGACAGAATT
>CAZFDT010000171.1:0-2492 GCA_964518335.1 uncultured Phycisphaeraceae bacterium | reverse complement strand
ACCTTGTCCGGATGCTGGGCCATGATCTGCTTGACGATCGGATAGAAGGCGCGGCAGGTCTCGCAGGCGGGATCGAAGAACTCGACGATGGTGACCGGCGCGTTCTGCGGCCCGATGATCGGGGTATGCATCCGCACGAGGCGGCTTCCTTCCACAGCGATGCGCGTGTCCTGTTCGGCCTGTGTGCGGTCGCGATAGGCATCCATGCCGAAGTAAAAGGCCAGGCCGAGGATCAGCAACACGGCGAGTGCCAGGAGTTTTCGTGTGTTCATTTACGGGTCCTTATCAGATAAATCGTCAGGGCGGCGGCGATGGCGAGGAAGGCCGCCAGCGATAGCCAGGGAATCTGGATGTCGCCAAGGATGACCAGGGCTTGCTGGCTGCACGAGGGGCCAGTGCCGCACGGCACCCACCACTGTGGCACCCAGCCGGCGATCAGTGCGCTGTGATAGGCGGCCAGCGCGAGACCAGCGAGCGCGAATGGGAGCGCATACACCGCACCGCGCCGGTCCTCGGCGAACACGGCCATGCCCAGAATGAGGGCGAGCGGGAACATGGCGATCCGCTGGTACCAGCACAGCACGCAGGGCGTCATGCCCATCACTTCACCGATGAAGAGCGCGCCCAGCGTGGATACCAGAGCCACGGCCCAGGCGGCCATCAGCCACCACCATTGGGTTCGTTTGTCGTGCATCGAGTCGATCTCGAGGGTTGGTTCCCAGGCTTCGGGAGGGGCGGACGCCATAGGCAGTGCCCGGACGTCCGCAATGGAGCACACCGCCGCTACCGTGCGGCGCGCACTCGAAGAAGAGGGGAAGACAGGGGTGGGCTGCCGCTCAGGCAGCGAGGCGCCACTTGGGGCGTTCAGGCTCGGTGACCAGCGCAGACGCGTTGAAGTCCCGCCCGGCGTCGACGAGGACATGGCCCAGTCCTGTCAATGGCAGACGACCCGCATCGAGCAGTGCCGCGCTCGCCAGGATCTGGCAGAAACCGCAGTCGGCGTGAAGCTGCCCTTTCATCCCTTCATCGCCTTCATCCACCTGACAGGTATGTGGATGGTGGTCGCCGTGGCTGGTCGCGAAACCGGCCGATTCCAAGCAGTACGCCTCCAGGCCCGCCGACGCGAACTGAAGCGGAACGAGCAGCAGGAAGAAAATGGCAAGCCAACGGTGCATGGGCGACGATTTTAACCCCAGCCCGTTGGCTGACGGCTCATATCGCGACCATGAACGTACCGGAGCGCTGGCACCCCACATTGTGGTCACTCCGCCACCGAACCGCAGATCATTGCGCATGCTCATCGTGGCACACACAGACATCCCCCCGCGTCGGCGCCTCGAGCTCATGCAGGATGCCGCATTGCGCCGCACGATCGGGTGCACAGCACTGGCTGCGCAGGGCGACGAGTTGGCGCTCGAGCATTTGCAGGGTGTCGAGACGCGCGCGGACACGGGTGAGTTGGGTGTCGATCAACGCGTCGACCTCAGCACAGTCGGTTGTGGGGTCGTCCACGAAGCGCAGCAGCTGCGCGACGTCGGCCAAGGCAATGTCCAGTGCCCGGCAGTGGCGGATGAACGCGAGGCGCTCAAGGTGCCCACCCGCGTAGGCCCGATATCCATTGGGGCTGCGGGAAGGCGCCGGGAGCAGACCGATCCGTTCGTAGTAGCGGATGGTTTCGGCCTCGACGTGCGCGGCCTTGGCCAATTCACCGATCTTCATCGCCTGCATCTCCTCATTGCGACCGCCCAACAGCTTAACCGCTTGACCCTGTAGTGGCTACAGGGTGTGTGATGCACCCCTCGCCCACGTTAAGGAGAAAACCATGGCCGGCTGTTGTTCCCACTCCACCTGCGATGCCAGCGCAGCGAGCCCGCGCTTGCGCCTGGCACTGTGGATTGCATTGATCGTGAATGCGGTGATGTTCCTGGTCGAATTCTTCGCCGGCCTTGCAGTCGGTTCGGTCGCCCTGTGGGCCGACGCCCTCGATTTCGCAGGAGATGCCGCCAACTATGCGCTGTCGCTGACGGTGCTGTCTTGGGGATTGATATGGCGGGCACGCGCGGCCTTGCTCAAGGGCGTGGCGATGGTGCTTTTCGGCGCCGTTGTAATGGCACGCGCCCTGTGGGCCTTCCAGCACGGCGTGACGCCTGAGCCGATCACGATGGGCGTGGTCGGCATCCTCGCACTGCTCGCCAACGCAGGGGTGGCGATGATGTTGTATCGCTTTCGCGCGGGCGACGCGAACATGCGTTCGGTATGGCTGTGCAGCCGCAACGATGCGATCGGCAATCTCGCGGTGATCCTGGCGGCGGCAGGCGTCTTCGGTACCGGAAGCGCGTTGCCGGACCTTGTCGTTGCACTGGTGATGTCCGGGCTCGCGCTGTGGTCGGGGCTTGTCATCGTCGCTCACGCCCGGCGCGACATCGGCGACGCACGACAAGTCCATCAGAAGGGATGAGGACAGCGGAGCGACGTGCTTGAGGCAATGACAG
>CAZFDT010000170.1:0-2599 GCA_964518335.1 uncultured Phycisphaeraceae bacterium | reverse complement strand
CGGCCTGGCCGTCGCCAACGCCCTCGCCGCGGTGCGCGAAGGCGCCACGCACGTCCAGGGGACCATCAACGGCATCGGTGAGCGCTGCGGCAACGCCGATCTGACGACCGTCGTCGCCAATCTCGCCACCAAGCTGGGTTACGACGTGCTCAAACCCGAAGGGCTGAAGCGTCTCACCGAGGTGAGCCGCTACGTCTACGAGATCGTCAACCTGGTGCCGTCCGACAATCAGCCTTACGTCGGCGGGGCCGCCTTCGCCCACAAGGGCGGGATGCACGTCCACGCCGTACGGCGCGTCGCGCGGAGCTACGAGCATGTCGACCCCGAGGCCGTGGGCAATACCCGGCGCATGCTCATCAGCGAGTTGAGCGGCGCAAGCGGCGTCGCCGAGAAGATCGGCAAGAAACTCGACATCGCCCATGACAAGTCATTGCAGCGCCGGCTGCTCAAGCGCCTGCAGGATTACGAGGAGAAGGGATACGTCTTCGAATCGGCCGAGGCGAGCTTCGAGCTGCTCTGCCGGAGGGAACTCGGACTGTATAAGCCCTTCTGGGAGCTCGATCACTGGCGGGCCGTCGCGTTGCGGGCGTCGAACAGCAGCGATCCGGATACCGAGGTGATCCTCAAGCTGCGCGTCAAGGACGCCATCGAGCATCACGTCTCCGGCGGCCATGGTCCGGTCGACGCCATGGCCAATGCGCTCATCAAGGCGCTGCGTCCGCACTACCCGGCCGTCGAGGACGTGCGGCTGATCGACTACAAAGTCCGCGTCATCAACGCCAAGGCCGCCACCGCCGCACGCGTGCGCGTTACCATCGAGTTCCGCGACGCCGGTACCCACGAGGTCTACAGCACCGTCGGTGTCAGTGAGAACATCATCGAGGCGTCCTGGATCGCTCTTGTCGACGGGATCGAATACAAACTCGTCAGCGACGGATTGCGCACGCCCAGGCCCAAGACGAAGGCATCCGCCGTCGTCAAAGCGGGATCGAAGAAACAAACGGATTGATCACCGCAGAGGCGATCCGTGGGACAGGTGGAGGCCGGACGCGGTCGATAACGCAGGGGTCCGCCCATCGACCTGTCAATCATTGTCTGCGTCCCGGCGATCACCGTCGCAGGAGTTCACCCAACTCCTCACACCGCAGCAGCCATGCCGCCGCGACGTAGGCCACGCCCCCCGTCGCAACCAGCGCGCCCAGCCGCGCGAATGAACCCAGGCTGCCCGCCGACAGCAGATCAACCCCGTAGACCGCCGCCGCCATGGCGCCGCTCGCCACGACCACCTTGGCCGTGCCCGGCACCAGTGAACGCCAGTTCACATGGCCGACCGTCCGCCGAAAAATCCATACCTGAAGGATCACCTGCACCGTCGCGCAGATACTGGTCGCAAGTGCCAGCCCGGCTTCCTTCAGGACGGTCTGCACCAGGACCAGATTCAACGCCACGTTCACGACCACCATCACCACGGCAATGCGCAGCGGGGTCCGCACGTCGTGCACCGCGTAGAATGCGCGCACCACCAGGTGATTGATCGCATAGGCCCAGATCCCGAGGGCATAAAACGCCAGTGCGTACGCCACGCGGTCGCCCGCCTCGTGCCATTCGGCGAATTCCCCCCGGTTGAACAGCACCTGAACCAGCGGCTCCCGTACCAGGATCAATCCGAGCAGGCACGGCATTGCCTCGAACGTCGCCACCCGGATCCCGCGCGTGAGCGTCTGCCCCAGTCCCGGCATATCCCCTTCGGCCGCGTGACGACTCAGTGCGGGAAAGATCACCGTCGCCAGCGCGAGCGCGAACACGCCCAGCGGAAACTGGTAGAGGCGCTGCGCGTAATAGAGCACGCCGGGTCCGACGCGCTCCGCTCCGGCGGATGCCGTAACCTCCTCGGCCACAAACCACCAGGCAATCAGCGCGTCCGCCAGCGTATTGATCTGTATCGCGCCGAGCCCTGCCACCATCGGCAGCATTGTGATCGCGATTCGCCGTATGGCCGGGTCGCGCAGGTCGATCAGCGGGCGAAGCGAAAGCCCGCATCGCCGCGTGGCCCGCCACTGAATCAGGAGCTGGGTCGCCCCCGCACCCACCACCGAGAGCGCCAGGAGAAAAACCCCTCCCGCATCGTTCGGTCCGAACCAGATAGGCGCCGACATCGCGCCTGCGATCATGAACATGTTCAGCACGACCGGCATCAGCGCGGGTATGGCGAAACGCCCGAAGACGTTCTGCATGCCGCCCAGTATCGCCACCGTGCAGACCAGTATCAGATAAGGCAGGGTGACGGCCGTAAGCTGCAGCACCAGGACGGATTCCGGCTTCGTGTCCGTCAGGAGGTAGATGCCCAGGACGACCAGTTCCCCCGCGGCGCAGGCCGCGATCAGCATCAGGAGCAGCAGGCCGACGATGCGCCGGGCGAGCGCGCTGGCCGCCTCTGGACCCTGCTGTGCCAGAACCGAAGTCATGACCGGAATGCTGGCCGCGGACAATGCACCTTCACCGAACAGCCTGCGGAACAGGTTGGGGATCTGGAAGGCGACGGTGAAGGCCGAAAAGACCCCGCCCGCACCGAACGCAAAACTGCACGCCATATCGCGCA
>CAZFDT010000169.1:0-2617 GCA_964518335.1 uncultured Phycisphaeraceae bacterium | reverse complement strand
TCGGCACATCCCGCGACCATGGATCACTCAACTGGGGTAAATGTCTTCACCCTGCCTGTACAGCCTCGCTGGCATGCCCGTAGCGACCCTCATCCGCACCGAGCGCGGCCGGCAAACCCGCACCACCGCCAAGATCGTCAAGTTTGACCGCAGCACAACCCCCGCCGCCAATATCATCTTGCGCTAGTCCGTCGAGTATGGCTAGCAGCTCGACCTCAGGTAATACCAGAAGGCGGTACACATAAGCGTAATTCGATGCCAGCTCCCCACGATCGCGGCAACCATGAGCTGAATGGCTGCCCTGCTCAGAATTCGGGCTAGTGAGTAGCCAAGTCGCTCCATGTTCTCCATATCGTCAAATAGATCGCCCACGAACGCCTCACGATACCGGCGAGGGATGAACCAGCTGATCCAGTCACATGCTTCGCCTATGCAAGATGGCGAACGCCGATGAAGACTGGGTATGTGAAGAACAGGACGTATGTGTTGTTCCATCTCTTGCGGATGGATATTCCTCACCATCGCAATGCAGATGTTGCCCAACCAGATGAAGTACGCAAAATAGACTTTGAGTCGGTACCAACACGTTATGCGAACGTCGTAGAAACAACCCGTGTCGATGTCTCTTCGCGGTGACAAGAACAGCCGCCTCACGTTCTGCAGACCCTCCGACGCAAACACGCGCAGTTCCGTCCAACGACAGACCGCGCCAGCAAGCACGGCCCCGATCACGGGGCTGAGGACTATCAGTACCACCTCCGGCCGAAGATGCAGCCACCAGATCCATGCTTGCGCGGCGATGCCCAATACACCACCCGCGATCATGCTCACAACACATGCTCTCGCAGCTTTCGTGTAATGGCATCTCACACCATATCGAACGTCCATGTTCATCAATGGGCTTCCAACACTCGGTTAATGGATCCAATCGTTCCCCGCACGAATCTTGATCCCGTCGAAGTTAGATCGAAATATCTACGACGATTGCCCCCACGTGCGGCCGTTGATTCGCCCTGCCGAGAACTGACCAGACCTTTCGTTTCTAGCCTATCGAGAGTCACGTATAGGGAGCCGAGTGGCAGCGGCTGACCGAATTGCTCCTCGTACGCATCACGAATCTCCAGTCCATACATCTCTCGTGCGGAGAGCAGGGAAAGCAGATGCAGTTCTCTCGTACCCATAGCTGATCCTCTCATACACGAGCAACGCCTCGCCAACGACACTTGCAATTGTAAGATTTGATGGCCGCGTGTCAAGGTCCTCGCAACATCGATCGCATTCTCTTGCCAACGCTCGGCCGCTGCTACGCCCAGACGCTGGTGATCGAAACGAGGTCAGACCCTGAAGACTAGTCAACTGCAGCGAGGCGTCGCGGTTGGTGTCGCACAGTCGGCGGAGAAGGTGCCCGGAAAGGCCCTCACGCCGCGACCTCGAATTGCATGGTGCGGGTCTCGGGGATGCGCTTGGAGGCGTCGAGGATTTCCAGGGCGATGAGGTTGCCGTCGGCGTCGTAGTCGAGGATCACGCCGGGCTTGTCCTCGTCGCTCTCGGCCACGGCCCCCGGAACGTCCGGGCGAAGCCGAATCGTCAGCGTGTCGGTGTGCGGGTCGTAGGTGGTCTTCATGGTCTGCTCCGGTACTTGTCTATCTTACTCGTTCTGTAGGCCGTGACGATCTCGGGCGGGTCGCGGTCGATGTCGACGAAGACGCGGATAAGGTACGTCTCGGGCGGATCGCCCAGCGGCTGGCGGGCCTGCGCGACGATGCGGCCGGGGCGAACCGGCATCACCTGCTCGGGCTGATCGAGGACGGCGCGGACCTGGGCCTGCGTGAGTTGACGGTCGGCGAGTTGAGCGTGGGCGTGGTCGGTGAGGATGGCACGTTGCAGGTCCATCAGGCTACGCTCCTGCGGCGGTCAGTCTCAAGGGCAGCCGAGTCGAGAACTCCACATCGTCGGTCATGGCGTCGGGGATGATCGCGGCGTAGTGGCGTCGGCAAATCTCCGGCGAGTTGCCCATGAGTGTAGCGATCTTGTAGAGACTGACGCCGCGCTGGGCGAGTTGCCTGCCGCCCCCGGAATAGGTGTGGCGGCCATCGACCCAGCCGCGTGACTCCGGGGGTGGTTGCCGCGCAGCCACGTGCCATACGTCGTCATCGTCAACATGATCGCCAGCGTATCGCCCATGCGTCACCCCCAAATTAGCCCCCGGTCAATGACCGGGGGCTCGGCGTCGAACGACCATCGATGCCGACAATACCGCGACGGGCGATCCGTGTACACACCAAACATCGTGACGCGAGTTGAAAACGTGACGCGCCGCAACGGGTGCGCCCCAATCAGCCCCCCGTCATTGACGGGGGGCGAAATGCGCCCGAGCGCGGCGCGGCACCCATTCATCGCCCCTCAATCTGGCCAGACCCCGGACCCCAGACCCCGCTCCGGAAAAATCCCCGGCGAAGACTATGCGCGGCACCGGGCGGGGGTAGAATGAAGCGTTGCAGTGGACGGGGGGAGGCGGGAGGAGCGGGTATCGGGTATGGGGTATGGGGTATCGGAAAGCAAAATGCAAAATGCAAAAGGCGGAAGGGAGCAGGGAGCAGGGAGCAGGGATCAGGGT
>CAZFDT010000168.1:0-2642 GCA_964518335.1 uncultured Phycisphaeraceae bacterium | reverse complement strand
CGACTTCCTCATGCTCGAGTACGACGCGGGCAAGGCGGTGGCCCTGGTGGAGTACAAGCATGAGAACGCGCTGCCGCTGCGCCGTGGCCATCCCAGCGTCTGCGCCATCGTTGATCTGGCCGACCGCGCCGGCGTGCCCGCCTTCGTGGTGCGCTACAGCGACGACCTCACCCAGTGGTACGTCATCCCACTCAATGAGCACGCCCGCGCCATTCAGCCCGAGGCTTCGCTCACCGAAGCCCAGTGGGTGGCGGTGCTCTATCGCTGCCGTGGACGCACGATGCCGGCGGACTGGTGCAGCTTGAACTGACCCTTTGGAGCCGATCGTTGCCCTCGCACGCCACACCACTCGCCGCCGCCGCCCACGCCTACCTCCAGGCGGGTCTCTGTGTGCTGCCCGCCAGGCGGGCGGAGAAACGCCCGGCCATCAAGGGCCGGTGGGAGCCGTTCAAATCGCGCCGGCCCACCGACGCCGAGGTCGACGCCTGGTTCGCCAATGAGCAGGACGCCCTCTGCCTGGTGTGCGGCGCGGTGTCGGGCCACCTCGAGGCCATGGACTTCGACTGCGGCGGTGAACTGATCGACAGGTGGACGGCCAAGGTCGAGGCCGTCATGCCCGGCCTGACCGCGAAGGTGGTCATCGAATCGACGCCGTCGTCGGGCTGGCACGTCGGCTACCGCTACGCCTCGGCGGTATGCGGCAATCTCAAGCTCGCCCAGCGCAAGCACATCGTCTGCGATGCCGACATTCAACGCGACGCGCAAGGCCGCGAGACGGTCGTGCTCCACGGCAAAGCGCACGCCGTTCGCACCGACGCCGAGGGCGTCAAGCATGTCATCCTCACCTTGATCGAGACCCGCGGCGAGGGCGGCTTGTTCCTGTGCGCCCCGACTCCCGGATATGAGCTCATCCAGGGCGATTTCCGGGCGCTGCCCGTTCTCACCGAGGCCGAGCGTGATGTGCTGCAGCAGGCGGCGTGGGAGCTCAACGAGTATCTGCCACCGGTGGTGGATTGTCCGCCTCACAGTGCCATTGTCAGCCAGAGAAGCCCATCATCGGCCGCACAGGGCGGCGGTGCAACGAACAGCGCCGATCGCCCTGGCGATGATTTCAACCAGCGTGGCGATGTGCGGGCCGTGCTCACTCAGCACGGATGGACGCTGGCCAAGCCGGCCTCCGGCAGCGATGCCAACGAGTATTGGTGCCGGCCTGGCAAGGCGTCAGGCTGGTCAGCGTCGCTCAAGAGCAACGTGCTCTACGTGTTCTCGTCCAACGCTACGCCGTTCGAGCCGAATCGGGCCTACTCGCCGTTCGCGGTCTACGCCCTGCTCGAACACGGCGGCGATTGGGCACAGGCCGCCAGTTCTCTGCGGGTGTTGGGATATGGAAGCGATTGTGCCGCCGACAACGCCCACGGTGCGGACATCTCGGCGATCGTGCAATTGTCCGCCGCATCCGCGGCCTGTGGGCCGCATGATGGCGCTGTGGGCCAGACATCGGCGCTGTGCGACGAACAGCCGCCGGGTGCGCCAGAGACCGCCGATCCCGGCCCGATGTCCGACGACATGCTGCGTATGCCCGGGTTCGTCGGCGAGGTGATGGACCATTGCCTGGCCACGGCGCCCTACCCCAGTCCCGTCATGGCGTTCGCCGGTGCGCTGTCCCTGCTGGCGCTTCTTGCCGGACGCAAGGTCTGCGACCCGGGTGATAACCGCACCAATCTCTACCTGCTGGGACTGGCGCACTCGGCTTCGGGCAAGGATTGGCCGCGCAAGGTGAACACCCGCATCCTCCACGAGGTGGGCCTGGCGTCGTGTGTGGGTGAACGGTTCGCATCCGGCGAAGGCATTCAGGACGCGCTATTCCAAACGCCGTGCATGCTGTTCCAGACTGACGAGATCGACGGCATGCTGCAGTCGATCAACAAGGCCAAGGACGCCCGCCACGAAGCGATCATGTCCACGCTGCTGACGATGTACTCGTCGGCCAACAGCGTGTTCCCGATGCGGAGAAAAGCGGGTAAGGAGCTCCCCGGTGTCATCGACCAGCCGTGCCTGGTCATCTTCGGCACCGCGATCCCCAACCACTACTACGAGGCGCTGTCGGAGCGGATGCTCACCAACGGCTTCTTCGCACGCATGATCATTCTCGAGGCCGGCGCCCGCAGCAACGGCCAGGAACCGGCCATCCGCGATGTGCCGCCACGGGTCATTGAGACCGCCAAGTGGTGGACGAACTTCCAGCCGGGCGAGCGTCGATTGAACCTGATCGAGGTGCATCCGGTCCCGGTCATCGTGGAGCACACCGCTGAGGCGCGCACGGCGATCATCGAAACCAGGCGTCAAGCCGAAGCCGAATACGCGAAGGCCGAGGCCGGCAACGATTCGGTGGGCACCACCGTGTGGGGCCGGGTGAGCGAGCACGTCCGCAAGCTGGCGCTGCTGTACGCCGTGAGCGAGAACCATCTGGCGCCGAGTATCGGGATCGACGCCGTGCGGTGGGCATCGGCGTTCGTCCTGCACCAGACCCGCCGCATGCTCTCCATGGCCAGCCAGCATGTGGCCGACGGGGAGTTCGACGCGCTGATCAAGCGTGCGGTGAAGCTGCTCCGCCAGTGGCGGGAGAAGAACGGTCCCGACGC
>CAZFDT010000167.1:1316-2706 GCA_964518335.1 uncultured Phycisphaeraceae bacterium | reverse complement strand
CCGAACCCGGCGAAGGATTTCACGGCGGCGCCCAGCCCTGCGGCGGCGACGGCACCGACGCCGGCGAGCTTGGTGCCGATGCCGCGGATACCGGTGCCCCAGGCCTGCAGCTTCTGCTGCGCGGCGCGAAGGCCTTTGGTGAGGTTGTTCTGTAGCGACAACTCGACGTAGGCTTTGCCGGCCTTGATGGAAGATGTGTTGGCCATGGGTCTTGACTTCCGCTCACGGTCTGTCCATCATGAGTAGATCAACCTTGCCCCCGGAAGCGCTCGCGTGGCCTCGTGTCACGCGGGCGTTTATTTATCGGCGGACTGAGTTACGCCAGAGGGTGGGGAACTTGCTCTTCTCGGCTTCGAGCGCCGGCCCCATGTAAGGATGGCCGCGGTAGCGACGCGTCTCTTTGTGTTTGCCCGTGCCCACTGTTACCGTGCCGCCGACCTCCAGCACCTCGGGTACGGTCGTGTCGCCATACGGACTTCGTCGATGCAATTTCGCCGGCCCGATCACGACGGTCTTGCGCGTCGGCTCATAACCGAAGTAGATGAAGCGGCGCAGTAGGCCCGTTCGTGACGACGGCGGCTCCCCCGGACGTGCCGATCGCTTCCTGGGGCGGATCAGTGAGCGGGCACGCTGGCGCACGAACGCACCGGCCTTGGACAGCACCGCGCGGGTGGCACGATCGACCGAGCGTGTCACCGCCTTGGTGGTGAAGAACATCTTGGTGGTGATGTTCACCATGGCGCTACTGCGGGAACACGCTCAGATCGATCTGGCCGGCGTCGATCCATTCCTGCACCATCGCCGCAGTGATCCCACGCAGCGTGGTGAGATCGAACGGCGACTCGAACAATCCACCCTTGGCTTGCCGCAGGGTGAGGATGCTCGCGGCCCGCGCTTCGCCAATACCCTTGAGTCGCACCAACTCCTCGACGGTCGCGTTGTTCAGATTGATCGGCGGCATCAAGCCCGCCCAGGGATCGTCTGAGGGAGCAGGGTTCGTGGGTAACGGCAGCGACGATCGGGCGAGGAGGGCATCGAGTTTGGCATCAACTCTGGTCAGCGCCGATTCGAGCTCTTCCCATTTGCGGGGGTCGAAGCTGACGCTCAGCTTATCGAAGGCAAAGACCGCGACTGTTTCGTCGGGGTTTTCCTTGTGTCGAATGACCGCGTCAATCTCGGCGGGTGTGCGGGCGCGGTAGTGGAACTCGATGGCCAGGCGTTCGTCCTGTACCACCGTGACGGGGTCCGGCACGGCCACCTCGTCAGGCACCGCAGGAGGCACCGAGGGCGTATCCGCAGGTGTGTCCGGCGGAGTCGTCGGGGGATCGGGGTCAGGTGGCTGCGCGACAAGGTGACGCACCGTGAATCGTGGCGAGTTGACCTGCACGGC
>CAZFDT010000167.1:0-1216 GCA_964518335.1 uncultured Phycisphaeraceae bacterium | reverse complement strand
GATGGGCGTGGTGGTCAACTGCCACACGCCATTGACGAGGATGTAGGCGCGACCGCGAACGTCAGGACCGGTGCGGATCGGACTGTCGTCTGGGATCAGCACGGGCCTGCTGCAGCCGCTCCCACTCACGGATGCGATCGCCAATACGGCGCAGAGCATCAGCGTGACGATCGGCCTCCGCGGCCTGGCCTGAACGTTCGATACGCCGTTCGAGCCAGGTGAGCAGGGCCAGGACGATGGCGGTGACGATGCGGTCAAGCATGGCATCTGTGACTCCGGTTTAGGTCAGGGTTGCTTGGCGCCGGCGTCCTCGCTGGTGACGTTGTTGTCGCGAGCGAGGATGAGACCGATGCCCGCGAGGATGGCGGTGACGGCGGCGGCCCAGTCCGCGACGGTGGCGGGATCACCGTCGAACTCGGCCTTCACGGCCAGGGCGATGGCGGCGACGATGGCGGCGATACCAGCGACGGTGGTCTTCCAGGATTTCATGTGGGATCTCCTTCCCCCGGAAGTGGAAGACTTCGAGGGGTGTGGTGAGGGGTGACAAAGATGTCGCGCAGGGCGGATACGCCGACCCGCGGCAGCTTCTCGCTCCTGTGCTTGAGGCCCATGGGGTTGAAATCACTTGGCCGAAAGAGCTTGCTTTTCCGGGGGCGGTGACAGTTGGCCATCAAGGCCATGATGCTGCTGGTGCGCGACCACGCTTCGCGCACCCTCGCTTCGGCCATCCAGACCAGTTCACGCAGGGTCAAGTGACCAGGTTCAATCCCGACCATTCCTGCGAGCTCGTAGACGAGTTGCTCGACCCCCGCCCCCGGCCCTGGAGGTTGTCGGTCAACTGTGCGACCACGTTCTCCACGCTCACGTTGTCGATCTCCGCTTGCGCCTTGGTCATCACCAGGTCGCGCACCTGCCTGCCCTTGTCGATCACCTTGCTGAGGGTCGCCCGCACGCGGGCGTCGGGGAAAAAACCCACGAGCTCCTCCACGAAGGCATCGGCCGCGTGCAGCAGCACATCACCGCCCATCGCCGCGCCGAACTGCTCGTCGGTCACGTTGAGGGCCGTCGCCTGCTCCTGGCACAGCACGTAGAGCACATCGACGAGGCGCACCGGATCGCCGACGATCTCGGCCAGCCCGCGGAAGCCGTCGTCGGCGAGGTGGAAGAGGTCCACGTCGAGTGTGCCGCGGAGCTTCTTGATCGCCGCGACGTGGAT
>CAZFDT010000166.1:0-2787 GCA_964518335.1 uncultured Phycisphaeraceae bacterium | reverse complement strand
ACCATGCGCGTGGCCCAGGCCGAGAGCGGCGAGGTGTTCGCGGTTCTGGCCACCAACCCGCACGTCGATTCACCCGTTCACCTGGACGTGCGCCTGGTGGAATGCGACCGCGTCACCACGCCGCTTTCACTGCGCAACGCCAGCACCCCGCAACTCATGGACGGCGTGCAGTTCGACGAGTGGGGCAATCGCGTGGCTTACGTCATCCTCCGTCACCATCCGGGTGACCCCCGGAATCCCACCCCTGGCCGTGCGGCCGATTACGACATCGTCCCCGCCGACGCGGTCATTCACCTCTACCGGGTCGAGCGCCCCGGTCAGAACCGCGGCGTTCCCGAGGTCACGTCGTCGCTGTCGCTCTACGCGACCTTGCGTCGGTACACGCTGGCGGTGCTGGGCACGGCCGAGCACGCGGCCCTGCCATCGGGGGTGATCTACACCGACGCACCCGCCGACGCCGACGCCGCGGCGGTCGAGCCGATGGACACCGTGGACATGGACCGCGGTTCGTGGCTGACCATGCCTTTTGGCTGGAAGATCGGTCAGGTCCGGGCCGAGCAACCCACCACCGCCTACGGCGATTTCAAGCACGAAATCATCAACGAGATCGCACGCCCGCTGCAGATGCCCTTCAACGTCGCCGCGGGCAACAGCTCTGGCTACAACTACGCCTCGGGTCGCCTCGATCACCAGGCCTTCCACAAGGCCATCCGCATCGACCAGATGCACATGGCCGACGAGGTGCTCGACACCATCCTGCGCGCGTGGCTCAACGAAGCGGTCCTCGTGGAGGGCCTACTGCCGCAGTGGATGCGGACACGCGGGGCGCTAGAGGTGACCGGAGCGACCGCGCACCAGTGGTTCTGGGATGGTTTTGAGCATGTCGATCCGGCCAAGGAAGCCAACGCCCAGGCCACGCGGCTGTCCAGCCACACCACCACGCTCGCCGCGGAGTACGCCAGAAGCGGGCTGGACTGGGAGAACGAGATTCGCCAGCGTGCCAAGGAACTGACCCTGATGCGCGAGCTGGGCCTGCCCGTCACGTCGTCCGCCACCGCCGCACCCGCGGCTGCGGAGTTCGAACCCACCGACCCCACCGAGGAACGCGAGGAGGCCCTCAGCGATGCCTGATCCCATCATCGACAACTCCGATGTGATGGTGCCCACGCACGTGCAGATGCTGTGCGCCGCCGGCGACATCGCCATCGAAGCCGCCCCCGAACCTGGTGTGTCCTCAGACACTGCGCACGCGTCGGGGGGGCTTCCCCGCTTCAACATGCTGGCCTACACCGGCGACGCGATGAAGGTCGAGGGCTGGCGCCACCCCGTGGTGGTCGACCTCGACGGTCTGGCCATCCCCTCCCAGAAGCGCCCGATCCGCTTCGCCCACAGCGCTGCGTCAGGCGTCGGACACACCGACCGGATCGCGGTGGAAGCCGGACGCCTCATCGCGACCGGCCTGGTGTCGCGCGACACCGACGCCGCACGCGAGATCGTGGTCAGCGGCAAGCGAGGCTTCCCCTGGCAGGCGTCCATCGGTGCTGCAGTGGTCCAAGCGGAACTGATCCGGCCCGGCAAGTCCGTCACCGTCAACGGCCGCTCATTCGAAGGCCCCGTTTACATCGCCCGCAAGGCCACGCTGGGCGAGATCAGCTTTGTCGATCTGGGCGCTGATAGCGGCACGTCCGCCGCCATCGCCGCCAACTCCCGGAAGGAAGACATCATCATGACAACCCCCGCCACCCCCGAATCAGTCACCCCCGGCATCATCACCCCCGGTATCGCAGCCGCTGCGCCCGTCACCGAACCGCCCAAGGCCCAGGTGACGAACGACTCGATCACCACCATGCGCGCTGAGGCTGTGGCCGAGACGCAGCGCATCGCCGTGGTGCGACGCCTCTGTGCCGGCAAGCACGATGAACTGGAGGCCAAGGCCATCACCGAGGGCTGGACGCCGGAGAAGTGCGAGCTGGAGGTGCTGCGCGCCTCGCGCCCCAACGTCCAGGGCGCCGCACAGATCATTACCCACCAGCGTGACACCGACCCCGCCAACGGCCAGATCCTCGAGGCCGCGTGCATGCTCACTGCCGGGCTGGGCAAGCCCGAGGATCTGTACGACGAACAAACGCTCGACGCCGCACAGAAGCGGTTCCGCGGCGGCATCGGCCTGCAGGAACTGCTCCTGGAGGCGGCCTGGGCCAATGGCTATACCGGCCGCAACTTCCGCGACCCCCGGAAGGTGCTGCAGTGCGCCTTCCATCCGGACGTACACGCCGCGTTCTCGACCGTGGACATCGGCGGCATCCTCTCGAACGTCGCCAACAAGTTCCTCCTCGAAGGCTTCTTCAGCGTCGAGCGTGTGTGGCGGAACATCTGCGCGGTCCGCAACGTGTCGGACTTCAAAGCCGTCACCAGCTACCGACTCATCGGCAAGGACCAGTACGAGCAGGTGGCACCCGGTGGTGAACTCAAGCACGGCACGCTCGGTGAGCAGTCCTACAGCAACAAAGCCGACACCTACGGGCTGCTCTTGTCCATCGACCGCCGCGACGTGATCAACGATGACCTGGGCGCCATCACCACCGTCCCCCGGAAGTTGGGACGTGGGTCGGGCCTCAAGATCAACGACGTGTTCTGGGCGACGTTCATGAACAACGCGTCGTTCTTCGCCACCGGCAATAAGAACTTCCTCTCCGGGGCGGATACGGCGCTGAACATCGACGGGCTGACCAAGGCCGAGGTCGCCTTCCTCAACCAGGTCGATCCCGCCGGCAAGCCCATCGGCGT
>CAZFDT010000165.1:0-2793 GCA_964518335.1 uncultured Phycisphaeraceae bacterium | reverse complement strand
TGAACCGGGCGGGGTATCGCATCAGTGCTCAGGGCAACACCAAACGCATCGACCTGGTGCGTTACGCGGCGTGGCTGTTCCACGCGAGGCATGAGACGGCACCGGCTGGGTCAACTGAAGCGAACTACGAAGCACACAAGGACGCCGTCAACGCCCGCAGCCGTGCGTCGTCCGAATCGTCGCGCGACATCGGCTCGGAGGGCTGGGTGCATCCACCCACCCACCCCCAGCGCCGAGACCACTGCAGCACCACCTTCAGGGGGTTCTGCGAGGCGTACTTCCCGCAGACGTTCCACCTGGCGTGGTCGGACGACCACCTCAAGGTGATCGCCAAGATTGAAGAGGCGGTCCTCGAGGGCGGGCTGTTCGCCATGGCCATGCCGCGCGGCAGTGGGAAGACGACCCTGTGCGAGACGGCCTGTCTGTGGTCGCTGCTGTATGGGCACCGCGAGTTCGTGGCACTGATCGGCTCGGACGAGGAGCACGCCGCCGACATGCTCGACTCGATCAAGAGCGAGCTGGAGAACAACGACCTCC
The DNA here is from genome assembly GCA_964518335.1 of uncultured Phycisphaeraceae bacterium. GTDB lineage: Bacteria > Planctomycetota > Phycisphaerae > Phycisphaerales > Phycisphaeraceae > CAZFDT01. Next base: position 2,256 of record CAZFDT010000165.1, on the reverse strand, counting down.
TGGATGAAGACTTCAGCGAGGTGACCGGCCCGGTGCGGGCACTAGAGGGCATCCACCAGCGTGCTGCTGGCCAGCTGTATCGCGGCGCCCGCACGCACGTGGGCTGGACCGCCAAGGAGATCGTGCTCCCCACCATCGAGGGCAGCGTGGCGAGCAGTTCGATCATCAAGGTCGCGGGCATCACCGGCCGCATCCGCGGCATGAAGCACAAACGCTCGGATGGCACCACCGTGCGGCCGTCGCTGGTCTTGCTCGATGACCCGCAGACGGATGAGTCGGCCCGGTCGCCATCGCAGTGCGCCACGCGCGAGCAGATCCTCGCCGGTGCGATCCTCGGGCTGGCCGGACCCGGTCGCAAGATCGCCGGGCTGATGACGCTCACCGTGGTGCGCCCCGACGATATGGCCGACCGCATTCTCGACCGCGACAAGCACCCGCAGTGGCAGGGCGAGCGCACGCGGATGGTGTACGCATTCCCAGCCGCGGGAAGCCAGGCCGACAAGCTGTGGCAGCAGTACGCTCAACTCCGCGCCGAAGGTCAGCGTCACGATCGCGGCGTGGACGAGGCCAACGCCTTCTACCTGCACAACCGCGTGGCCATGGACGAGGGGTTCGTCATCGCCTGGCCGCAGCGACACAACCCCGACGAGTTGTCAGCGATCCAGCACGCGATGAACCTCAAGCTCGACCAGGGCGAAGCCGCGTTCTGGGCCGAGTACCAGAACGACCCCCCGCCCCCGGAAGGGCAGGGCGACGAGCTGCTCGACCCGGGGGCGATCGCCGGCAAGACCAACGGCATGAAGCGCGGCGACGTGCCCGTCGGGGTGAACCATCTGACCATGTTCATCGACGTGCAGGGGAACCTGCTGTTCTGGATGGTGTGCGGGTGGGAGGACGATTTCACCGGGTATGTTCTGGATTACGGGGCGTATCCCGACCCTAGGAAGCCGTACTTCACGCTGCGTGAGTCCAAGCGTACGCTTTCGGTGGTCCACAAGGGGACCGGGCTCGAGGGTTCGATCTACGCCGGGCTCGAAGCGCTGACAAAGGCAAAGCTCGTACAGCGCTTCGAGCGCGACGACGGCGCAGAGATGACGATCGACCGCTGTCTCATCGACGCCAACTGGGGCAACTCGACGGACGTGGTCTATCAGCTCTGCCGCCAGTCGCCGCACGCATCGATCGTCATGCCCAGCCACGGGCGGTACGTCGGCGCCGCGAGCACGCCGTTCCACGAGTACAAGCCCAAGCGCGGCGATCGTGTGGGTCTGCATTGGCGTGCCCCCGGAAGTAGGGGCAAACGTTCGATCCGGTACGTGCTGATCGACACCAACTTCTGGAAGTCGTTCGTTCACGCGCGGCTGGCCGTGCCCATGGGCGATCCGGGCTGTTTGTCGCTATTCGCGCCGGACGTGATGGCAGGCAGTCACCGCCTTCTGAGCGAGCACCTCACCGCCGAATACCGCGTGCGCACCACCGGGCGCGGCCGCGAGGTGGATGAATGGAAGCTGCGCCTACAGGCCACAGACAACCACTGGCTGGACTGCCTGGTGGGATGTGCGACCGCCGCGTCGATGCAGGGCGCGGTGCTGTTCGGCACCGATACGCGGGACGTGCCGCGCCCACACAGGCTGAAGCTGTCGGAACTGCAGAGGAGCCGCTGATGATCGTGACGCCACCATCGTCCTCCAAACCCGCCGAGCCGCGCGGCCTGGTCTGCCCGCGCTGCGGCTGCCGTCATCTGCCCGTGATCTACACCCGCCACCGGCCGGGGCACGTCCTGCGGATGCGCGAGTGCCGGCATTGCGGGCGCCGCATTCCCACGCGCGAGCGGTTGTAGAGGCAGGGAGCGTTACACATCTGTAACCACATGCACATGACCAGCGATAACGACAACCACTTTCCGGGGGTTGATGTCCTATTGACAGTAGTTGGAGCGCGCGATGATCCTGACCGAACCCGACATCCCGTGGCCCCCGGGCCTGACCCAGGTCGCACTCGATCACTGTCCTCCCAGGCTCCGCAAGGACGCGATCCAGGCGGCTTGGGCTGCGCACGCCGAAGGCAAGCGGCCGGACTCGGGTGTGCGGCAACTCGTGCGTCACGAGCTTCGACACCGCGCGGCCAAGCCCGACTTCGACCTGTGCCCGTCCGGATCGATCCGGCGTGCGTTCCGCTGACGATGCATCATGACCGACGACCTGACCAGCACGATCCGCGACAACGCCGCCACACCGGCGGAGGTGTCGATTGACG
>CAZFDT010000164.1:0-2818 GCA_964518335.1 uncultured Phycisphaeraceae bacterium | reverse complement strand
CTGCCCTGGCCTGCCTTGTCGCGATCGAAGTGATGGACATGATCGCCGAGTCGGCCGACACAATTTCAACCGTGGGCAGACGACACGAATCAAACATGACCAAACTGGTCGAGCAGTCTTCCAGCCGACTTCTGGCCGCCCGCGGGACCGGGCACATGATCGGCCTGAAGTTCCGCGACCGCGAAGATGCACTGGCTACGCACGCGCGACTGGTTGAGGGCGGGCTCTGGGTGCGGGCCCATGCCTACCACGAGGGCCACAGCACGATTCTGACCAAGCTGGGCCTGGGCGCCGATGAGCGGATCACGGATTTCGTGCACGAGCGGCTCAGCCGCGCTCTTCAACAGAAAGCGTGAGGAACTACTATGGGTGTCAGCATCGGACTGGTCGGGCTGGGTGCGTTCGGCAGCAGTTTTGCCGACATGTTCATGGCCCATCCGCTGACCGACAGGATCGCGCTGTGCGACCGCGAGTCGGACCGCATCGCCCGGTTCGCCGAAAAGGAGTCGTGGCAGGCGAAGTTCGATCCGTCGGACGCGTACGAATCGCTCGATGACATCTGCAAGTCCGACGTGGACGCGCTGGTGATCATCACCCAGCACTGGCTGCACGGCCCCCAGGCGATCCAGGCGCTGGAGCACGGCAAGCACGTCTATTGCGCCGTGCCCTTGCTGAGCGTGCCCGACGCCGACGAGATACTGGACTGCTGCGATCGGCTCGTGCGCACGGTCGAGCGGACGGGGCTGGGGTTCATGTACGGCGAGACGACATGCTACCGCCCCGGTGCAATGTACTGCCGGCGGAGGGCCGCCGAGGGCGCGTTCGGGGAGTTCGTCTTCAGCGAGGGCGAGTATTTCCACGCGTTCGACCTGCCGAGCTGCGACCTTCGCGAGGTGTGGGCACGCCGGACGGCCAGCACGATCGGCAAGGAATACTTCGCGATGATGGACGGCTACCGGCAGCGCGGCGCGAAGAACGGGCCGATGCACTACCCCACGCACTCGACCGGCGGGCCGATCAACGTGATGAAGGCCCGCCCCGTGAAGGTCTGCTGCTGGGGCCACGGACCGGTAAGCGATGATGACTATTTCCGTCACACGGGCGAGTCATTCAGCAACGAGTCGGCCCTGTTCCACATGAGCAACGGCTCGACCATGCGGATATGCGAATTCCGCGAGCTGGGCTACACCGGCCGCGAGGACTTCCGCATCTACGGCACGCAGGGCAGCTACGAATTCGACCGCTGGGTCGACCAGGAGGGCCGCACCGAGTTGACCGCCGGGCAGATGCGGGACAAGTTGCCCGACGAGGTCGAGGCCGCATTCCGGGCGGCCCGTCCGGACCACGACGTCTACGGCGGGCACGGCGGCTCGCACGCTTATCTCGTGCACGAGTTTGTAGACGCCATCGCCACCGCCCGCACCCCGGAGGTGGACGTCTACCAGGGCGTGCAGATGATGGCCGCCGGGGCGGTGGCGCACAAGTCGGCCCTGCGCGACGGCGAACTGCTTGAAATTCCGCAGTGGACCGCACCGGCGGCCGTGAAGGGTTGAGCCATGTGGCGCGAAACCACGCGATGCGAACGCAACCTGGCCATCTGGCGCGACGAGTTGGACGACTTCGTCCCGCCGCGCGTGCTTGATTTTCACGTGCATCTGTGGAACGCCGACGCGATCAACCCCGGACACGTGCCCGACCCCGGCGGCCACGCGTGCCCCGAGTACACCGCCGAGATGCTCGTCGAGGACATGTAGTCGTTTTACCCCGGGCGCGAGACGCTGGCCGTCTGCTTCGGATCGCCCCATCCCGAGCACGACCAGGCGAGCAACGACCGCTACGTGGCCGAGGCGTGCGACGGGCGGCGGCTGTTCGCGTTTCGGCTGATCGACCCGATCGAGAACGACCCTGCCGCCGTGCGGGTCGACGTCGAGGCCGGGCGCTTTCTGGGCTTCAAGCCGTACCTCACGTACGTGCGCAAGAAGGATCCCAACCAGGTTGAAGTGCACGAGATGCTGCCCGCGCCGATCATGCAGATCGCCGACGATCACGAGCTGATCATCATGCTGCATATTCCGCGCAGCGGGCGATTGGCCGACCCGCTGAATTATCAGCAGGTGCGCGAGCTTTGCGAGGCGTATCCGCGAGCGAAGATCGTACTGGCGCACATCGGCCGGGCTTACTTCCTGCGCAACGTCGTCGGCAACATCGAGCGGTACGCCGAGTTGCCCAACTGCTACGTGGACCTGGCGATGCTCAATCATGCCGAGGTGCTGGAACACACCTTCGCGAATTTCCCGCACGAGCGGATTCTCTACGGCACCGACCTGCCCATCGCCGCTGCGCCGGGCAAGTCGGTTGAGATCAACCACCAGTACACCTACGTCACGCCCGTGCCGTGGGAGCTGTCGATCACGGACGACCGCGGCAGGCTGCAGTTCACGTCGTTCCTGTACGAAGAGCTGCGGGCCATCCGCGCAGCGGCCGAGCGGTTGCGGCTCGGGAGCGGCTTCGTCGAGGACCTTTTCTACAACAACGGCATGAAGCTGCTGGCGTCGGTGCCCTCGTCGGCCCTGCAGCGTCAGGAGAAATCAGAACGATGAGCGTGACGCCGCGACTGAACCGACTCTTCGCCGCCGACGGGAAATGCCTCAACGTGGCGATGGACCATGGCTTCTTCAACGAAGGCACGTTGCTGACCGGGCTGGAGGATATCGCCGCGGCGGTGAAGGCGGCGGCCGCCGCCGGGCCCGATGTCATCCAGCTCACCGTCGGCCAGGCGCGGCATCTCCAGGCGATCCCCGGGCCCGCCAAGCCCGCC
>CAZFDT010000163.1:0-2910 GCA_964518335.1 uncultured Phycisphaeraceae bacterium | reverse complement strand
ACCGCGACGGCCGGCCCGAGGTCGTGGTCCGCCTCGATGCGCGCCTGTACCGCCCAGACACCCAGCGCATCATCGCCAGCCAGCGCTTCGAGTTCCGCCAGGTGGCGACCGATACGGCCGTGCCGGCGGTTGTGCAGGCCTTTGGCGTGGCGTCGGACCGGCTTGCAGAGGCGGTAGTGGAGTGGGTGGTGGCTGTCGTGGAATGAGTGGCGGGCGGAGCCGCGCCAGGAACACCGGGGGTGAGGGCTGCTGGGCCTGAACCGGCGGTCACCTCGCGCCGACGGGCGGCGGCAATGGGGCTTCTACTTGCCGGTCGGGCTGCCAGATGCACTGCGATCATTTGCCGCCAACCTTGCCCTGAGCTCAACCTTTCGCGGCCCTTAGCGGCCCGTCAGAACTGCCTGAACAGAGCTGCTGCAACTATCCCCCCGGCGATTGCCGGCAAGGGCTTTTTCACCAGCAGCATGATGGTGGCCGTGGTCAATAGCGCCAGTCGTGCGCCGCTATCCCCTTGCATAGCCATAGGCGCCAGAATAGCCACCAGCACGGAACCGGACATGCCGCCGATGAACTGCTTTACCCGATCGCTGATCGGCACGAGCGACATGATGAAGACGCCACCCCACCGAGTCGCGAGCGTCGCCACAGCCATGGCTAAAATGAGGATCAACGTGCCTGTACCTGTGGTTTCAATCATCGTGACGTTCCTCAATCCATACAGCGCCGGTCAACCCGCCTGCCAACGCGCCCACGATGACATGGCTGTTTTCCGGCAGATGGCGATAGGCCAGGAGCGATGCGCAGGCAGCGACGATCCAGATCGCCAACACTCGCGGGTTCTTGTTGCCGCCCACAACCATGGCCAGCAGGAAGCAGCCCATCACCATGTCCAGGCCGAGAAGCCTGGGGTCATGAAGGTCGCCGCCGAAATAGACACCAAGCCAGGTGCCCAATACCCAGAATGACCATAAAGCGAGACCGCCCCCCAGCACGACACCCATGCCCGGCTGCCGGCGATGGAACGCTTGCATGGCCAGCGCCCAATTGGCATCGGACACCACCAGCATCGAGCCGTAGCACTTGGCTGCAGATAACCGACGTAACCACGGGTAGAGCGTTGCCCCCATCAGGAGATGCCGGGCATTGACGGCAAACACGGTGACGACCAGCGTGACAATTGGCACCTCCGGTCCCCAGAGTTCCAGGGCCGCGAATTGAGCGGCACCCGCAAAGACCAGTGTGCTCATCACCACGACAGAAGAGGCTTCCAGCCCCCTTTGCGTCGCCGCTAGGCCAAAAGCGGCGCCAAACGCGGTCACGAAAACCGAAAGGGGAACGAGTTGCTTGAAACCCGCCCATACGGTTTGCCGGCTGAATTCATGCAGGTTCATGTGGGTGTCCATCACTCCAGTCCTTTGGTTTCTTGCCTCTGTAGCGTGCTCAAGTTGAACTGTGCGCCTGGTACGATCTCAAGAAAAACGGATAATTAATCTGGCTGCTATTCGATAACCTGATAACTTACTGAATCCATGACCATTCAAGACCTCCAGATTGACTGGCTGAAGTGCTTCGTTGCGGTTGTGGATGCCGGTTCGTTGTCGGGTGCCGCCCCGGAACTGCACCGCTCCCAGTCCGCATTGAGCATGCAACTTAAGAAGCTCGAAGCCGCCTTGGGATACCCGCTTCTGATACGAGGACCACGGCAGCATCAACTGACAGCGCAAGGGCAGCTCTTGCTGGGCTATGCCCGACGTATGCTCGACCTGCATGCCGAGACGCTAGCCGCGTTTCATGGGGAAGAGTTGTCTGGCCACATCCGTCTGGGGGTTCCGGATGACTATGCCGCCAAGTATCTGACCCCCGTACTCAAGCGCTTTGCCCCGCTGCATGGCGCGGTGGAGATCGAACTCGACTGCGAGCAATCGACGTCGCTGATCCCTCGCGTCACCAAGGGCGAACTTGATCTTGCCCTGGTGTCGCGCGATCACGCCCGGCGCGGCACTTTGCGGTTCCATGAACCGATGGTTTGGGTCGGCTCCGCCCAATTCGAGACGTGGCGGCGCGATCCGCTGCCTATCGCGGTGTATGAGGACACCAGCCTTGCGCGGCGTAGCGCCATCAATTCCTTGGCGCGGCAAGGACGTCGGTACAAGGTCGTCTATGACAGTTCCAGTCTTGCCGGGCAGATCGCAGCGGTCGAGAGCGGTCTGGCTGTGGCCGTGCTCACGCAATGCAGTGCGCCCGAGCACTTGCAGGTGCTCGGCCATGAACAGGGATTCGGCCCACTCGAGCCGATGGAAGTCGCGGTTTATCGCAGCCGTGAGTCGCGTGGGTCGAAGGCAGTGGATAGTCTGCATAGCCTTCTGATCAATACGCTCAGGGTGGCGGGTGCGACGTAGGGGTGAGCATTATTGTTCTGAGTTGTATGACTGCTTCTGGCCGGACTAGGCCCCTTACCTCCGAGTACTCGCACCAGGTCGCCAGAACGGCTGCGACCGTCTCGAGCTGACGGTTACCTGTCGCTCAATCTCCAAGCTGCGACGCATGTCGGGCGTCGTGGCCATCAGGACTGCCGGCGACAGGCTTTCGCACGACCGCGTCCGCAGCCGGGCCCCGTTGCACCAGACACCAGCTGTCGTGCCGATGTAATGTTCACCGGTGAAGGGTTGGTTCATCACGCCGAGGAGCGAGTGGCGATCGGAAATAGGGGCGGATGGCCTCGGCCGACGCATCGGCCGGTTGTTCTGCGAAGGCCGGGTCGACGACCGAGGTGGGCGTTCAAGGGCGGGTGTGCGAGGCTTACTGCATTGCAGCAATTCAGCTACAATCCTGCCGTCGACGGCTGCGTATCTGGGTTTGATGCGCGCGCCCGCCGAAATCGTCCTCACAACATCAGACCAAGCGACCCAT
>CAZFDT010000162.1:0-3036 GCA_964518335.1 uncultured Phycisphaeraceae bacterium | reverse complement strand
ACCACCGTCCGCTGCCGACAAATCCGTAGAGCAGGTGCTCCAGCGCGGCGTTGTCGGAGGTTCGCCACGTGTGCGTCTGGTCGTAGCCGCGATCGAAAACCGGAAACTTCTGGCGGTTCTCCGCCGCATAGTTGAGGAACCCCACGGCAATCTGACGCGAGTTGCTCATGCACACCGACTGCCGGGCCGCATCGCGCGCCTTGGCCAACGAAGGCAACAGCAGCGAAATCAACAGGGCGATGATGCTGATCACGACCAGCAACTCGATGAGGGTGAAGGCCAAGCCTTGCGTCGGTCTTCGGGATGTGCCGGTGAGGCGTGTCATGGTCGATCGTTCCGTGTCGTCGTGCGTCATGCGTCGGCCGGACGTGGCCGTGCAGCCCGGGGGTCAGAACTCGTCGATCCAGTAATCGTAGGGCTTGTGCTTGGGCTGGCCGCTGAAAGCGAAGCCGTTGGCCAGCTCGTAGCCGTTGTAAGGTCCCTGGCGGAGTTGTCGGAACGTGCCGTAGCCGCCGATGTCGTGTCCGGGCGAATCGGTGTAGCGGCGGTCGCCCAGGCTCTTGGCGTGGCCGTCGATGAACAGGGTCGGTCGCAGCCAGTTGTCGCTGCCGCGCATGTGCCAACTGGCGTGCTGGTGGTAGAGGTCGGCGCCGCCGGTGCCGTCGGCGGCGGCGGGGAACTTCACGTCGCTGCAGAATCGGAAGGGCGTGGCGACCGGACGAGTGAAATAGTCCTGGCGGATGCGGGCGATGGCGGCCAGGACCATCGGGCCGGTGCTCGGGTCGTGATTGGCGGTTTCGCCCGGCCAGGCGCCGCGATAATGGCTGTCGAGCGCGCCCTGGTAGCCGTCGCTCTGGCCCCACTGGCCGTTGCGATACAGCAGGCCCCAGCCGCGATCGCCCACGACGCCCGCGGACGGGCACCAGAAGGCTTTGTGGGCCGTGTTGTCCATACTGGCTTGGTTGCTCCACGAGGGGCGAAGCTGGGCGGCGTTGAAGTACGGCGCCATGAGCCATTCGTAGCTGGGCCCTTCCAGCCCGCTGCCGACATACGCCGGCGCGGGATTGGTGTCGCTGGTGTACTGCGGCTTGAACGGCATGTACGCGCGGGAATCGGCCAGGTACGCCGCCAGCGCCACACTGTGCTGGTGCAGCAGCGACTGGCACGACAGCAGCCGCGCCGACTCGCGGGCATGCCCCAGCGAAGGCAACAGCAGCGAAACCAGCAGCGCGATGATGCTGATCACGACGAGCAGCTCGATCAGGGTAAACCCGAGGCGACGCGAGCGACGGGCCTGAGAGCATGAGACGTAGTTGTCGAAACGTGATCGGATCTGATGCGGCATCGACGCACCTCCTTAAGTGGTGGCGGCCGGTGCTTGTCGGCATCCGATGCGCGGCGTGGGGAGACGTGGGCCGGCGAATGGACGAGCCGAGGCACGGGCTTGACCACTCGATGCAAGAGATCGAGCAACTGTTGCTCAATAGTACCGCGCCGCCGGGTCGTGTCAAGTAAAAAATGACCTTGAGATGAAGATTGGCGGACCGTGCTGAGGACCGGCGGGCCTCTGGCGAGCCTGCGGGGGCGTTATTCGCCTGCTGTCGGCGTAGCCGTTGACTTTGCCGGCATCTGTGCCATAATTGGGGCAACAGTTGCTTGGCGGCGAGAAAGCCACCATGTAGCCACGCCATGCCGCCCCAGACCTCCCTCAACTCGATCTACGACCTGGCCAAGAAGACCGGCGTGTCGGTCAGCACGGTCAGCCGGGTCATGAACCAGCGCGGCCGCATCAGCCTCGAAACCCGCCAGCGCGTCCTGGCCGCCGCTCGGGCCGCCGGGTTCCGCCCGCGCATGAGCGCCCGGCAGATCACCGTCGCCGTCGTCCTCGACCGCATGCGCTACGTGACCTTCGGCGGGTTCGTCTCTTCCCTGCTCACCCACGTCGTCGACTGCCTGTCCAAGCAGGACGTCGCCGTCGAAATCTACACCGAAAACAGCGTCGAACGCCTGGGCAGCCGTTTCATCGACGGCGTCCTGGCCATGTCCTGGGATGACCCCACCATCGACAAGCTCCGCAAGCTGCGCGGCGTGCCCGTGGTCCTCATCAACCGCCTGGACATCCCCACCCTCTCTGCCGTCGCCACCGACCACGCCCAGGGCGGCCGACTCGTCGCCGACTACCTCCTCCAACGTGGCCACCGCCGCATCGCCTTCCTCACCGAAGAGTCCGACTGGGGCGCCCGCGAACGCATGGTCGGCCTCACCGCCTCACTCCAAGCCGCCGGCCTCAACCTCGACAGCGAACTCGTCGGCTTCACCCAGCACCAGCCCCTCTACGGCGTGCTCCGACGCATCATCGCCCACAAGCCCACCGCCATCTTCCTCGCCGGCGAAGACCTCGCACTCGAAGCCTCCTTCATCCTCACCGAGGTCCTGGGCGTCGCCGTCCCACGCGATCTGTCCGTGGTGGGCATCGAAAACGCCAAGGTCTCCCAGTTCGTCCGCCCCCCGCACACCGCCCTGTGTCAGCCCCTGGACCGACTCGCCGAGGCCGGCATCCATCTCCTCATGGAACACATCGCCAGCCACGACCCCTCCCCCCGACGCACCCTCCTCGACAACACCCTCCTCGAACGCGAGTCCGTCGCCACCCTCCCCGCCCCTGCCTGACCCCCCGCAAGTTTTCCACAGCGAACGGGTAGCCTTGCGTTAATCGTAATCACTGGGTTTTCACCTTCACCCGTCGATACGCCCGCCACGTCGGCAGTGGACCTCCGCGGAGATGTCTGAGGGCTGATGTCTGATGTCTGATGTCTGATGTCTGATGTGAAGTCCAACCACTGCATGCGGCCACTCCCATTGCCTTGCGACCCTGATCCCAGTTCCCTGTTCCCTGTTCCCCGCCTCCCGCGCCCGTCCCATTTTGCCCTTTGCATTTTGCATTCTGCCTTCCGACCCTGATCCCCGATCCCTGACCCCTGCCCCCCGTCCACTGCAACACTTCATTCTACCCCCGCCCGGTGCGGCGCATAGTCC
>CAZFDT010000161.1:0-3152 GCA_964518335.1 uncultured Phycisphaeraceae bacterium | reverse complement strand
CCTGGAGAAATGATTCATGCCGCGCCCCACAAGCAAGGCCGCCCCGGACTGGTGGGATTACACGACGCTGGACGATGCGCTCCTGACCGACGCGGCCAGGCTGACCGTGGAGGACATCGGTCAGCTTTCGCGCGAAGGCTTCACGGTTCACTTTTATGATACGCTGGAAGAGTTGTTCTGCGCGGAGGCGATGGAGTACGTCGAGGCGTGGCAGCAATCGACGGCCGACAACCCCGCGGGGATCTGCGGGCCGATCGGCCCGACGGAGCAGTTGCCGCTGGTCGCGAGGATCGTCAACGGGCTGGGGCTCAAGCTGCACGACGCGCATTTCTGGGGGATGGATGAGTGGGTCGAGGGGGATACGCCGGTCGGTGAGGAGCACCCCCTGTCGTTCCAGCGGGCGGACAGAGAGCTTTGCTTCGATCGGGTGCGGCCGGAGCTGCGGATGCCCGAGGCACACCTGCACTTCCCGATCGACATGGACGACTATGCCGCGAGCTATGATTCGATCCGTTGTGTCGTGATGCAGGGCGGCCAGGGCGACGTCAAGCACTGGGCGTTCAACGACCCTCCGCCGCGCACCGGGCCGTACGTCGACGAGCCGATGCCGCCCGAGGAGTATCGCAGGCTGGGCACGCGCATCACGGATCTCCACCCGATGACGACGCTGCAGAACGCCCGCATGGCCCGGGCGGGCTACCCGGTGTCGGTTCCGATCCGGGCGGCCACGGTCGGCCCGGTCGAGACCTGGAAGGCCGAGCGTGTCAGTATATGGCACCCTGGCTATCACGATAACGCGTTCGGCATGCGTCTGACGACGTTCATGATCGCCAGGCGGATCGTCGATACATCCGTGCCCATGTCGCTGCTGGCCGACCATCCCGACGTCCACTTCCACTTTCTCCGCGACGGCATCGGGCAGGTCGACGTGTGAGGCGAGCCGTGGCGTGGAACGATCTTGACATCGAGCAGCCATCGCAACTGATCGCGTACTTGCGCGGAGCGGGGCGTCTCGGTCCCGCCGAGGCGCCCGAGACCCGGATGATCGCGGGCGGTGTCTCGAACCGGACGGTGCTCGTGCGGCGCACGAACGGGGAAGCGTGGGTGCTCAAGCAGGCGCTGCCCAAGCTGCGTGTTCAGGTGGACTGGTTCAGCGATCCGGCACGTATCGAGCGCGAAGCGGCGGGCATGCAATGGCTCGGCAAGGTGGCGCCGCCGGGATCGATCCCCGATCTGGTCTTCGTGGACGCGTCCCATCATCTTCTGGCGATGAAGGCGGTGGCGGAGCCGCACGAAAACTGGAAGGCCATGCTGCTCGACGGCCGGCTTTGTGAAGAGCACGTTACGCAGTACGCCATGCTGCTGGGGCGTATGCACCGCGCGGGATACGACCAGCGCAACGAAACGGCGCGTGTGTTCGGCGAGCGGTCTTTCTTCGAATCACTGCGGCTCGAACCCTATTACGGCTACTCGGCCGAGCAGGTGACGCAGGCCGCACCGTTCCTGCATGCACTGATGGCGGACACGCGGCGACGTCGCCTCACCGTCGTCCACGGCGACTACAGCCCGAAGAACATTCTCGTCCATGACGACCGACTGATTCTGCTCGACCACGAGGTGATCCACTTCGGCGACCCGGGGTTCGATATCGGCTTCGCCTTGACGCACCTGCTCAGCAAGGCGCATCATCTGCCTGATCATCGCGATGCGTTCGCCCGGGCCGCCGGTTGTTTCTGGCGGGCGTACCGGGACACGGCGGGAGATTTGCCGTGGACGGACGATCTGGAACCGGTGGCGGTTCGGCACGGACTCGGATGCCTGCTCGCCCGCGTGGCCGGGCGCTCGCCGCTGGAATACCTGACGCCATCGGAGCGCGAACGTCAGCGTGCCGTCGTGTTGAAGTTGATGCAGACCCCGCCCCGTACAGTTGACGCGCTGGGCGACGGTTTCATCCCGGCCATTACCGGGGCCGGAGCCTGAAGGAAAGGAACTCAATGTTCAAGGTCCGCAACGTGATCGCCCGTGAGATACTGGACAGCCGGGGCCGCCCCACGGTGGAGGCGACGGTCGACCTGGACGACGGCGTATCGGCCACCGCGTCCGTGCCGTCGGGCCGTTCGACGGGGACGGCCGAGGCGCTGGAGTTGCGCGATGGTGACGCGGAGCGATATCGCGGACTGGGCTGCCAAAAGGCGGTGGCGAACGTCAATACCGTCATCGCGGGGCACCTGAAGCAGCGCGCATTCGCAGGCCAGGCGGAACTGGATCGGGCGCTGATCGAGCTGGACGGCACACCGAACAAGGCACACCTCGGGGCGAACGGCATTCTCGCCGTCTCCCTCGCATTCGCCCGCGCCTGCGCCATGTCCAGAGGAACTCCGCTTTATCGCCATTTAAATGGCATGATTAAGGACGATATCGGCTCCTTTCCGCGTCTGACGATCAACCTGTTCAGCGGCGGAAAGCATGCCGGCAGGCAGGTCGCCATTCAGGATGTGCTCATCGTCCCCAGCCGGGCCGAGACGGTCGATGCGTCGCTTGTGGTGATGTACGACATCTACCAGGCGGCGGCGGAACTGGCGCTGGAGCGCTACGGCATGCGGCTGTTGACGGCGGATGAAGGCGGGCTCGCCCCGCCCTTCGCGGATGCCGAGGCGATGCTGGACGCGGCCATCGACGCGATCGAGCGGGCAGGCCACACCCCCGGGCACGATGTGCACCTGGCCGTCGACGTGGCGTCGAGCCACTTCCATCGCGATGGCATGTATCACATCGGGGGCACCCCTCTGACGGGGGCAGAGATGATCGAGCGCCTCGTGCGGTGGATCGACCGATATCCGATCGTCAGCCTCGAGGACGGGTTGCACGAAGATGACTGGGAACACTGGCCGAGACTGTGCGAAGCGATCGGCGACCGGGTGCTCGTGCTCGGCGACGACCTGCTCTGCACCCATCCTGAGCGGATTGAGCGTGCGGTCCGTGAGCGGTCATGTAACGGCCTGCTGCTCAAGGTGAACCAGGTCGGCACGCTGACCGAGGCCGCCTCGTCGTACGAGCTTGCCCGGAATGCCGGCTGGCTGGTCACCATCAGCGTGCGCAGCGGTGAAACCGAGGACCACTGGGCGGCCGACCTCGCCGTCGGCTGGTCGGGC
>CAZFDT010000160.1:0-3158 GCA_964518335.1 uncultured Phycisphaeraceae bacterium | reverse complement strand
CGTGCAGTTGCAGGAAATGCGGCGGGAGCGTGGCTGAGCGGGCTATTGCGCGGGGCCGTGTCACAGCTGCTCATTCAGTAGCGGGTGTCGAGAAAGTCGCCGCCCACCATGTGGTACTCGGACGGAAAGTAAAGCCGCTGGCTGCGGATTTCTTCCTTCGAGTAGTTGCGCATCTCCGCAGGGGCGCGCTCGATGTCCCAACCAAACAGTACGCCGTCGGGCTTGAGTCGAAACTTTAGCCTCAGGTTGCCGCCGCGTGCGCGGAGTTCTTCGAAAACCGGTTCAGGAATCCGGGCACCGACCGGGACGATGTAATCACCAGCGACTTCGCCGGCGTAGCGAATGCGGCCTTCCTTGCGGAAGCTGTGGTGCTCCTTTCGCCACATCACACGGACCGTCATCGGCACGCTGCGTCCGCCTGGGAAGGCCAATATTTCGCGGTTGCGCGGACTCGTTCGTGACTTTGCGTAGAAGGGAACGTCGCGCTGGCCTGCGAAGAACTCGACCCCGAACATCTCGGTGTCGGGTACCGAGTCAACGACGAGGGTCAATCCATACTTGGCCCGCATTTCCTTGTATTCGTTCAACGCTGTTTGACTGGAGCGTGCTTTCACCCTAAACCCGACGAACAAAGCGACTGCTGAGATAAGCCCGGTAAGGGCTAGGCGTTTGCGTTGAATCATCTGGCTCAATCTATGTGAAGGTTTCCGAGCGTATAGCCATGCGCACCCAACCAAGCCAAGTATGAACGCATATCGACTGTGCCAACAATATCGTCGGGCCTGGAGGCAATGACGTACGGACCGTCAACAGGTGGTGGCGGCAAATAGGTGATGAAGGTTGCGGTGTCAGAGTGAGTCATCCCTGATGGTGAGGTCATTTCTCTCTGGGTGGTCGAGTCACCATTCAGGTAACGTACCTCGCGGTCCTCGGCCAGGGCAGGGTGACATTCAGGCCCGGAGGGGCAATGCTGATTGTTGCTTTTATCGTGGAGATGGGCGGCGGCTGGCACCGGACTGACTGTCTGGGCGATCATCTTTACCCCACTGATCTTAGCTTGCTCGACCATCCAACTTAGGGCGATTTGGGCAAGTTGGTTGTGTTCCTCGGGAAATCCGCCACCTATATCGGCATGTGAGCCGAGAAAGCCTCGTTCGATGCGAACGCGTCCGGATGAGCCAATCTCGCCCGCCGCGTTTGTCAGGATCGACTCAAGTGGGAAGGCGCCCTGCGCCCCGGGGACGAGCCGAATGTTGTCGCCACGATGCTCGTTCAAGGCGACTGCATGTGCGACGTAGGCGAATTCATCAGGAACTGCCAGGCTGTAACCGCTGCCGCTCAGGTTTGTGGACAAGACTGTGTCGAAGAGCCCCATGAAGCGGAAATTGACACGCTGACATCGTCCTATCGACCTTCCATCTACGTTGATGTTGTAGCGATAGATCCCATCTGTCGTGGCAGCTACGATTCGGGTGGCAAATTCTCGGGCCTGCGCCGCTCCTCGGCTGAATCCAATGATGTCGACATTCATTTCACGATTGTCGTCCCCAAAGAGTTCAGCCTCGTCGTCAAAGTAGCGCTGCATCCGCTCAATTCGGTCGGAGCCGGTCCAGTTGCCGATCATGTCGACAGTAGAGCTATTCCCCCAGAACAGACTGATGTCGCCATATTGTTCATCGAAATGGCGTACCCCGACGCCACTAACGTAGCGAACCGCCCCGTCGTCATAGAGTTGCCTGAACTCCCAAACGTTTGAAGGCCCGCCCCCCAACTCAGCGAGGACTGCTTCGTTATCCGTATTCCCCGTCCCATCAAACGCAAACAAGATGAGCCCATCCGGATCCACAAACCCCAGCGGGTTGAACGCCACGTACGCATAGGGATTCGGCCCGTCCGGCGTGCCGAGGGGGTCGGGGGTGAGGTATTGGCCGCGGTCGGGGTCGTAGTAGCGTTGGCGGTTGTAGTGCAGGCCGGTTTCGGGGTCGTGGATCTGGCCCGGGAGGCGCAGGGCGAGGGTGAAGTCGGGGCGGGCGGGGGAGGGGGTGATGGTGGCGGCGCCGAAGGGGGCGTAGCGGGCGCGCCAGATGGGCTTGCCGTCGCCGTCGGTGGCGAGTTCGGGGGCGTTGAGGTGGTTGGTGTGCAGCCATGCAAGGCCGGCATGCGGCGCGAACCAGCTCTGCACGGCACGGCCGAGGTCGTCGATGATCCGGCGCAGGCCGCCGATCTCCTCCACCGGGCGGGTGGGCAGGTCCAGGACGGCGAGCGGGAGGTCGGCGAGCCAGAGGTACTGGCGGGTGAGGGTGCCGTCCGCGTCGAGTTCGGCGAGTGGCTGGCGGGCGTCGTCGTAGACCGTGTGCGTGGTCCGGGTAATCCCGTCGGTCGCATCGATGTGGCTGCGGGTGATGCGCAGGCCGCGGTGGTCGTAGGTGTAGCGGGCCAGCGGCCGACCGTGTTCGGTGACGGCGGCGAGGCGGCCAAGGGCATCCCATTGGTATTCGCGCGGTCCTTCGCGTTCGGGCTGGCCGTTGGCGTTGTAGGTGGCAGCGGCATCGGGGGTGTATCCGTCGTCTGCGCTCTCGGCGTTCTCCAGGGCGCGGCTGAGGACGCGGTGGGTGCCGGGCTCGAATCGGGTGCGCTCGACCTTCGCGTGCAGCTCGTGCTGGCTGTCGACCCCCTCCTGGGCGAGGACACGGCGCTGGCTGGCGTCGTAGGCATAGCGCCACATCGCGCGTTGCTGCAGGCCACGCTCGGTCTCGCTCCATTCGACGCTAGCCACGAGCTGGTTACGGTGGTCGTAGGCCTGGCTGCGCTGCAGCGGCGCCGACGGGTGGACCCTGGAACCTTCGCGCTGGTGCAACAGATTGCCCTCCGCATCCCACACGTAGCGGTGATCGAGCAGCGCGTCTTCCGCCGCCCAGGTGTCGAGCGTGGCCGCATGGGCGGGGCGCAGGCCGAGCAGTTCCTCGATGCGCTGGCCGAGGGTCTGACCCGGGCGCATGGGGCCCGCGCCTGGGAGGGTAAGCCGGATGGTACGCGTGTCCTCGCCGAGGTGGTGCGTCACGCGCTGCAGCGTCCCGTTCCGACTGCGCTGCAGGCGTGTGCGAACGCCGTTGCCGTTGCGATAGCTGCGCAGGCCGAACAGGTCGCGCGCGAAGTCG
>CAZFDT010000159.1:0-3466 GCA_964518335.1 uncultured Phycisphaeraceae bacterium | reverse complement strand
AACCGACTGGGTCCGTTGAATCGGGGCGGCCTGTACTGCGGCAGAGAAGACGCAAACGGAGAGCGAGGCCACGACGGCTGGAAAGCGCCTGAACATCCTTCTTCTCCTTCGGCGTTAGTGGAATCAAGGTCCTAGCGACAATGCAAAGACCTAAAGTCATATTAGGAATTAATCTACCATGCAGTCTGCTCGTCTGTCAAGCGCGATTTTCACATACAACACCCTCATGGCAGTAAAGACCGTGGCACCACCCAGGCTGGTTATCGGGCGATTGTGGACAGAGGTCGCCCACAGTGAGCCGCACGCGGGCAACCGAGGGTTGACGGACTCGGCTGCAAACGGATGCAGCGATACCCGTTGGACAGCGAGGCGTTCTGCCCGCTGCCGAGCGTCATCCCACGGTTTGGCGGCCGGGTCCCAAGGAAGACTCCTCACCATTGAGGACGAGGGTGCCGGCGAGGTTGGCGGGCAGGATGATCTGGCCCACCACACGCGAACCGCGGCGATGCAGGTCGGCGACGATGGGGCCTTGCGGTGTGGCGACGC
The DNA here is from genome assembly GCA_964518335.1 of uncultured Phycisphaeraceae bacterium. Taxonomy (GTDB): domain Bacteria; phylum Planctomycetota; class Phycisphaerae; order Phycisphaerales; family Phycisphaeraceae; genus CAZFDT01. The sequence goes on along the minus strand of CAZFDT010000159.1, from coordinate 2,920 downwards.
GGCCTCGTGCATGCGTGAGCGGGCCCAGCAGTGGGGAGATGGTCACGGCCGGGAATCCGAGCGCCGCCGGGCGCACGCCCAGGATCGACGCTAGGCCATGGAAGATCGGATGGCTCGACCATGCGTGACAGTCCGAACGCGAAGGCTCGGGCATTTCCAGTGCGGTCTTGAGGCCCTGATTCGGCAGGTCATACCACAACGTCATGCGTTGGAGCATCGCCTCGGGCCGGCGAGCCTGGCGGCAGACCTCGAAGAGGTAGTGCTGGAAGTAGATCGTCGCCCGATGCAGGTCAGGCGCGGTCAGCAACGACTCGACCACCCGCTGCAGTTGCCCGTCGCCAAGCGAGCCGCTCAGGACCATGTAGCACTGGGCATGCTCGGAGAAACTGCTGTGATCCGGCGTGTCGGCGAAGAGTCCGCGGGCGTCGTCCCAGAACGTGCTTGACATGGCGTCGATCAGTAGACGACGGCGCGCGTCGAGTCGGTCGGCGAGCGCATGTTCGTCGAACCAGCGCTCGAGTTCAGACATCAGCCCGAGGACATAGATCAACTGCGCCTGGTTGATCCCGCTAAGCCGTGACCCGTCATCGGGCGGCGAGCCATGGTGCCAGGCGGGAACCCAGTCCACCCAGTTCCATCCTTGGGGCCAGCGGATCAGGCCATCCCCACCCACGCACGACAGAAACGTCTCGATCACACACCGCGCCGTGGGTAGCCACGGTACCAGGAACGCCCGGTCGCCTCGCCACAACGCAAAGTCGTGCAGCATCGCCACCCAGAACAACGAGAACTGCGGGATTACCTGCGGCACACGCGACGGGTATCGCGCCTGCGTCAAGCCCAGCGGCGTCAGCGACTGGCCAAACATACGGATCGCCTTGCGCGGCAGCAGGTCGTCGTCGGCGGCGACGTATGTCACCAACGCTTCGAGCCGTGTGTCGCCCGTGTACATGAGCTGCTCGTAATATGGGCAGTCCATGTAGGTCTCGTGCGAACACATCTGCAGCGTCCGCCACATGATTGGCACCGCAGTGTTGAAACGTACATCACTCACATTCAGCTCGGGCGCATCTGGCAGCGGATAGCGCGTCTCACGCACGGACAGCGATTCGATGATCAAAGGTTCGTCAGCGACCCGCACGTCCACTTCGATGTAGCGACCACTGCTCCACCACAGGGGCGAGAAGGTACGCCGCTCCCCGCCGTCGGCGGTAAACGTGTCGCCGCGTCCGTCATACGTCTTGCCCGCGATCTGGTCTCGGCGTCCCTTGCGATTGGCGTGGACATCGCCCTCAAACAGCGCCTCGGCCCAAGTGATGCGAACGCTCGCGCCGTGTCCGCCGCTGAGCGTCAACTGAGCGTAGCCGCATACGTAATCCTCAAAATCGACGATGACCCGTCGCTGCGTCCCCGACGCCAGCGTGAGCGATCCCTCCCCGCGCCACAGTCGGCTCCACGCCGACGCGTCATCGATCAAGTGCAACGATTCATCGACCGCGACACCTGCGCGTTGGTCCACATGGCGCACGATGCCGCGGCGCCAGTGTTCATCGAGCATGGCGGGCAATGCCGCCGCCTCAAGTCGCGGTGCGCGAATCTCGCCCCACTGGTCGATCACGTCACGGGCGCGGCCGGCGTCTTCCACGCCAACCCAACCATCGCCTTCGCCACGCTCGACGCCCCATGGATACAACCGACCGTCGATCTGAAGCGTGCCACCGGCGTAGGACGCTGCAGTTGGCGTCTGCGTGGGCTCGATGACGTAGCCGTCTATCACCTTGGCTTCCCATAGCGCCACGCCGGTGTTGAGCGTCTGGTCCCAAGGCTTCTGGGCCGCGAGCAAGAAGCCCGGGCGCACGGTCAACTGGGCGCCTGGCGCCGCATACGACATGGGGTCTAGCGTCCATACCCGCGCCACGATCGCGTGCCCCCCCGCTTCCAGAGACACGTCGTAGGTCTCATAGTGCCACTGCAACGCATCGCCACGCTCCGGCCCGCGGCCGATACGGCGGCCATCGAGCCACAGCTCGTACCGCTGATCCGCGCTGACGTGCATGCGAATCGTCGTCGCCGACTCGCACACGAACGAACGACGACAAGCCCACACAAATGATCGACCCGTCACACCCGGAACCATCACCCACTGCGCAGGCCACGCTCCCGTTTCAAACGAGTCTTTATTCTCACGAGTGAAAAGCGGGCGATGACGATCGGACAGCAGGACGCGCATGGGCGGGTATCCTAGAGTTGGCGCGTAGACTGTCAATGCTGGCGCAGCTCAGCGAGCACTTGTCGTGATTGAATGGCAATTTGGGCGCCACGTGCGACGGCGAATAATGAGTCGTCCCTGAATAGCCTCGCAGTTCGTTTTCCCGAGCGACCCGTTACCCGTGGCTGCGCGTCGATTGCATGGCAATCCTGTGACGATGGCCCAAGCCTTGCAAGACGCAGCTCATAGATGAAACCCTAGTCGACGCCCACGGATGAACTGCTGCTGTTCCAGGCGCACTTTGATCAACTGCATCCACTGCAGACGTTGGCCCGGCAGATCGACTGGGCACGGTTCGAAGGTGCATACGGCGAGTTGTACTGCGAAAGCAACGGGGCCCCGGCCAAGGCGACGCTGCTGCCCCTTCTCCACCTATCGAAGTGACACCGCCCATGTCACCGGTGACGCGCTGAAGGTGCTGACCGGTGACACGCATCGTCACGTGATGTTCACGTGACGACTTTGTCACTGGTAAATGCTCACGGGACGGAGGTTCGAACCCGGAGGGATACTTCCGGCGGCGTCTCGGCCTGTCAGAACGGCGGTTGTGTAAATGCTGGTTTTGTGGAGAGTTCCAATCGCGGGACGGGTTTGGCCCCGTCCCGCGATTTCGAGAGTTTGAGAGGATTTGGGGCCTCGGAAGTGTAGTTT
>CAZFDT010000158.1:0-3484 GCA_964518335.1 uncultured Phycisphaeraceae bacterium | reverse complement strand
GCGGTGCGGCGACGTGTGGCCGACTGGATCAATCAGGGCACCACCTCACCCATCCGGGTCCGGATCGACCAGTGCGGCGATCGCACCGCTTACCAGAACGCCCTGGCGGGTTGGCTCAAGGGTGCCGTCACGCAGTACAACCCGCCGGCGGCGAAGATCGCCGACCTGGTGCCGCCGACGGTGCTCAAGCGCCTCCTGGCCGAGAATCGCGCCGAGGACCTGCAGGCCCAGGCCGACCTGGGCGACAGCCAGATGCCCAAGATCATGGATGCGCTGCGCCGCACCGACGTGCTCCTGAAACTCGACACGATGGAGCTGGCCGACAAGCCCAAGATCGAACTGCTCGACGGCGACTCGTGGAAGGATTCGCTGCAATTGTCGACGGGGCAGAAGTGCACCACGATCCTGCCGATTCTCCTGCTCAAGAGTGACAACCCGCTGCTGGTGGATCAGCCCGAGGACAACCTCGACAACCGCTACATCTACGACACCGTCGTCAACGCGATCAACCGGGTCAAAGAGCACCGCCAGATCATTCTGATCACGCACAACCCCAACATCCCGGTCCTGGGTGAAGCGGCCGCGGTGTTCGTGCTCAACAGCGACGGCGAGCGGTCGGAACTGGTCAACGAGGGCAGCGTGGACCAGTGCAAGACCGACATCATCAACCTCCTGGAAGGCGGCGAAGAGGCGTTCGAGCGACGCAAGGAAAGGTACGCCCACGCATGACCGCAACGACGCAGCCCAACCTCGCGGCCGCGCGCGACGCCCTTCGGCACGGCCCTGACGGTCTGCCCGCCGACGAGAGGCGTATGCTGGTGACGGCAGTGGCCGACGCGCTGGTGTGCGATGAGGCAGGCGGCGATCCGCTCATCACCGAACTGGTGGACCTTCTGGCCCGGGACCCGGACTGGTCGGTGCGCCTGGAGGTGGCTCGGATGGTCCACCTGCTCGGCGACGAGGCTTGCAGCCACTACGTCGCACACTTCCGTGGCGATGACAACGGCTACGTGCGCAGCCACGCCGAGCGGAGCTTGGCGCGGCAACGCAAGGTGAATCAGGCGTCGAGTCGGCGCCGGTCGCTGGGACGTGGTTACTGCGATGACCTCGACCAGTTCACACGTCAATACGGCCGGCGAGCCGCGACGACGCTCTGCCGGTTGGTCGATCGCCGTTACGGAATGCTGGCCGCGTCGGTGGCGCACGACGTTCGAGGCATCCTCACTACGCTGACCGCCAACGCAGCGGCCCTGGCTGATGAGCTAACGAGCGATCACGGCCCGCGTGGCAGCGCCGGCCGTGTCGCCTCGATCCGCGATGACATCGGCTTGCTGACCCGCACCATCGAGGCCATGGAGCAGTACAGCGCCGAAGCGCCCCTCACACGCCAGCCCGAGAGCATCCGAGAACTGATCGAGCGGGCTGTCGAAAAGGCCCGCGCCGGAGTGGTTCAGCAGGGCCACGATCCCGGCTGCGTCGAAGTCGTCATCGCAGACGTGCCCTCGTTGCAACTGCGCGTAGCCCGGCAACTGATGGTCATGGCGTTGACGAACGTGATCGAGAACGCGCTGGAGTCATTCGCCGACCGCGACGTGGATGTGTTGCGGGCCGGTCGCGTGGAGGTGGCTGTGATCGTCGACGGCTACGAGACGCGCATTTTGGTTACTGACACCGGACCCGGAATCGAGCCTGAGGTGCTGGCATCGCTGCGGAGCTTCACGCCCATCGGCCCGAACAAAGCCAAGCGTAGCAGCTCAGGTTGGGGCTTGAGCCTGGTTCACAAGTACGTCACGGCCCATGGCGGGGTCGTGACCATTGATAGCGAGATGGAGCGTGGAACCACGGTGGTGATGACGCTCCCCATGCGGGAGCCATCCGAGGGAGATGACGCATGAACGTGCTCGTGGTGGAAGATGACCGGCGGATCAAAGAGGACGCGATCGACGATGTACTCATCTCGCTGGGCCATCACAGCGACTGGGCTCAAAACCAACAGGAGGCCAACGCCCTGCTGGATGCTGGCGAGTATGACCTGATCCTGCTGGACCTGCAGATTCCCTCACGGCCAGGCGGGAAGGACCATCCCGAGTTCGGGCGCAACCTGCTGTGGCAGATCCGGGCCCGCGAGGACCGAGCGCGCACGCCCGTGATTCTGATCACCGGTCAGCATCAGCAATGCGTCGACCTGTTCACCGACTTGAACGAGATCGGCATCGACGGCAGCATCGCCAAACCGTTCCCCGCTGCGGGGCGAACGCTGGCGGTCGTGATCGGCGAGGTGATGGATCGACACCGGCGGTTCCGGCAGACCGCGGCCACAGAGACTCAGGACGTGGCCTTGCAGCCCTTCCAGGGCGGGGTGATGGCGTTTCATCCGGGGCACGTTGAGCTTTGCGGGGTAACGGTCTTGGATGCGACCAGTCGGGGATGTGCCTGGTCAGTGTTGCAGCAGTTGCGTGGGCACAACGACAGCGGGAAGCGAGTTCATCGAGGAAGCCAAGCGATGATCCGTGGCCTTGATTCGCCGCCTACGCAGAACACGCTGATCAAGGCAATTGGGACCCTTCGCGGGCGGATCAGCCGACTCATGGCGTCGCACCTGAGCCTGGACTGTGGCGACGAGGACGTCATCGCCAAGGACGAGGCGGGCTATTACCTGCCCGACTGGATCGTCATCGAAGAGTACGATGATCGAGGCACGCTGGTCGGATCGGTGGCCATGGATGGCAGCGGAGCAGAGAATGCGAGCGACGGGATGAGCGATCGACAACGATGGGTGCTCGATCAGCTCCACGCCGGTGTTACGATTACACGCAAAGCGGTGGAGGACCACTTTGGCATCGGCGAGCGGACGGCCAAGCGCATCCTCATGCCCATGACCAGGGATGGGCTGATTGTGTACGACCCAACCGAGAAGCCGGGTGTCTATCGGATCGGTTGCGATTCGAATGTCACCGGTGTCACCCGATCCGTGTCACCGGTGACATTGCGGTGACAAGACCGGTGACACGGCGGTCCAATGCCTCATGTCACCGGTGACATCGAGGTCATTTGCCTAACGGATCGGCCAAACGGAGAGGCAAACCGGGTCCCGCCAACGTGCTCCATTTGACGGGCTTTACGGCCCGTCTCGACAAGCACCAAGGCCCGCGGCACCCGCCGCGGGCCTTGTGCGTTTTCACGCAGGAAATCGCGGGGTTTTCGTGATCTTGCCATGCGCCCACGTGCCCACCAAGGGACGGGCTGCCTCGCCGATTCGCCCTTCCGGGGGCCAAAATCCTCTCGAACTCTCGAAACCGCGGGACGGGGCCAAACCCGTCCCGTGATTTCAAGTCTCGGCACAAGCATCATTTACAAACCCGCCATTTCGTCAGTCCAAGACACCGCCGGAAGTATCCCGGCGGGTTCGAACCTCCGTCACGTGAGCATCTACCAGTGCCAAAGTCGTCACGTGATCGTCATGTGACGATGCGTGTCACCGGTC
>CAZFDT010000157.1:0-3512 GCA_964518335.1 uncultured Phycisphaeraceae bacterium | reverse complement strand
TCGGCAACATGCTGGCGTCGAACGAACCCGTCGATGTCGAAACGATCCGCAAGGCGGCGACGACGCTGCTGTGGACCCCCGGAAGTTTGCGCGGCAAAGCGCATCTCCGCAGCCTCCCCCCGTTACCCGGATCACTTCCGGGGGTGGAGTTACTTCCCGGGCAACTTCCGGGGGCGGGGGCTGGGGCGGGGGTGTCAGGCGGTGTGCGGCATCCAGCCGCGGTCGCGCAGCAGGGCGGCGTAGTAGGCGATCAGGGCGTGGAGGAAGAGGATGACGCCGAGCTTCTCGCAGGTCTCCTCGGCGGTCATGACGAGGATGTAGATCTTGCGGCTGTAGAGCGGGCCTTCGGGGTCCTCGAAGAGGCCCGACAGGGCTTCGAGGCCCAGGGCGCCGCCGAGGTACGTGGCGCCGGCGGCGAGGAAGAGCCAGCAGGTGAGGCGGGGCAGGCGGCGCAGCATGGGAATCATCGCCAGGCCGACAACCAGGGCGAGCAAGGCGCCCCCCGCGGTCCAGGTGCGGGCGTACTCGCCGGCGTTGGGGAACCATCGCCGCGTGACGAGGTAAACCGTCTCCTCGTGCAACTGCAGCAACTCGTCGGCGGACATCAGGAAGAAGCCTGCGCCGAGGACGAACGTCGGCCAGATCGACCATTCGCGCAGACGGCGCTGGCCGGTGATCAGCAGCAGCAGCACCCCCGCCGCGGCGAGCATCATGGCGCTGAACCAGGCGGGGAACCCGAACTCACCGGAGAACCAGAACAGGCGATAGACCTTGGGCTGAAAGCGGATGTCCACGTTGCTGGCCATGAAACCGCACAGGAAGTGGGCGACGAGGAGCACGCCGACGCCGACCAGCAGACACCGGGTCACGCGCATCGCCGCGGGCTCGCGCCAATTGACGGACAGCGCGGCGGGCGATTCGGCCACGACGCCCGAACCCCCCAGGGTGGCGGCAGCCCGCATCGACTTGCCAACAGATGCGCGATCGATAGCGTGGGTACTCATGTCAACGGCCTCTGGTCAGCGAATCTCTCACGCGATTCTAACGCAATTCTCATCAGGGAGCCGGGGCCGGGGCCACGTCACCTGGAGGCTCTACAATGGCCGCCATGAAATGCCTGCTGCCCCCCATCGTGCTGGTGTTGATGACGGCCGCCGCCGCGCTGGCGCAGAGCGAGGACGACCCCGCGGCGTTGCGTCGGCGCATTGCCGATCTGGAGCGTCGCGTGGCGGAGCTGGAGACGGAAAACGCGCGGCTGCGCGGGCAGGCCGACTCGCCGACGCAGGCGGTGCGCGTGCGGCGTGCGGAGGCGAAGCTCACCACGGCGGTGGCCGACACCGGCCGCAGAACACTCACGACCCAGCCGATGCCGCTGACGGTCGAGCGAGGCAGTCGAGCGGACCATTGGGTGACGCTGTCGTGTGCGTATGAGCCGGGCGGTCAGCCGGATGCCGTGACGATGCACGTGCAGACGCGATATTCGAGCGGGGCGTATCGGGAGGTGAAGACGCTGACGGTGGAACTGGGCTCGCAGACGCACGACCTGGCGGTGACGGGCTATCGGTCGATCAAGCGAGGCGTGCGCGGGGGCAACGTGTCCTCGTCGCTGGAGGATGAGACGGTGACGGTGACGATTCCGTGGTCGACGGCGTTGAAGCTGGCGTCGGCGCCGGGCGGGGAGGCGTCGGCGCGGCTGGGGCCGGTGCGGCTGATGCTGGGCCCGGAGCAGGTGGCGGCGTTTGGCGGCCTGCAACGCCAGGTCGAGGGCGAGCCGGCGCCATGAAAAAGCCCGGGCGGCAAGGCCCGGGCCGGGGTATGACGGTTCACTGCAGCACGGTGCCGGGGGAGGCGTTATGCCCTGGCCGCGGCAAGGTTGCGGGCGACCTGGCCCCAGTTGATCACGTCGAAGAACGCGGCGATGTAGTCCGGCCGGCGGTTCTGATACTTGAGGTAATAGGCATGTTCCCACACATCCAAGCCGAGGATCGGCGTGCCGGGACACTCGGCCACACCCTGCATGAGCGGGTTGTCCTGGTTCGGCGTCGAGCAGACGCAGAGCTTGCCGTCGCTCTTGCGGCAAAGCCACGCCCAGCCGCTGCCGAAGCGCGTCGCCCCGGCGTTGCTGAACGCGTCCTTGAACTTGTCGAACCCGCCCAGGTCGGCGTCGATCGCCTTGGCCAGGTCGCCCTCGGGCTTGCCGCCCTTGCCCTTGGGGGCGAGGATTTTCCAGAACAGCGAGTGGTTGTAGTGCCCGCCGCCGTTGTTGCGCACCGCTCCGCGAATGTTCTCGGGCACCTGCGCGATCCGGGCACATACCTCCTCGATCGACTTGCTCTCCCACTCCGTGCCGGCCACCGCCTTGTTCAGATTGGTCACGTAAGCGTTGTGATGCTTGCCGTGGTGAATCTCCATCGTCGTGGCGTCGATCACCGGCTCCAACGCATCCTTGGCATAAGGCAACTCGGGCAACGTAAAGGCCATGATTCAGTTCCTTCCGGGGTGAGTGGTGATGAATGGTCGCTGCGCCCGGCGATGGTAGGGACACGATCGCGGGCGATCAAGTGGGGGCGGCGCGGCGGCGCCGCCGACCGAGGGCGAATCGGCCGCCGCGCACCTGATTCTCGGTCTCGATGTGAAATCTTTCGCGGTATATGGACGTTGCTCTTGTTTTGGACCTGCGCGGTTTGCGTTTCGGCGGGGTGCTTTTCCCGGCAAGCCTATTGCCGGCAATGACTTGCGCGAATATTTCGCCTGTGGCGTTCGTGAAGCGACTAAGGGTTGACCCTGACGAATCTGAACAATTTATTAGAATCATTATCGGGAGCCGGAACAAAAATGAGGGGTCGATAGTAGAGTAGGAGGTGAGTTATAGCCCCCTTCCGCGTGTGTAGGTGGGAGGGATGGACGGCAACTCCCGTGAGGGGGCCGCTTCGCGTGAAGGGGCCACCGCACGGGCGAGCACAGAAAGGAGTGGCTCGCCATGACCATGGAGACGCTGACGCACGGACTGTCGCCCTTGGCGCAGGCGCGTCGGGGCAGCCGCGTGGCCCTGGACCCCCAGGCCCGTCCGCTGCCGCTGCGCGACCAGGCGGTGCTCAAGCAGTTGATCGCCCAGCGCTACGACTACGTGCCCAACGAGGCTTTCGGCCGCAAGGACGCCGACCGCGTGGTCTTCGATGAAGCGATCGACGTGCCCAAGCCGGACACGAGCTGGTATCACCCGGTGATGGACAACCTCACCGACGCGCGCCAGGCGCGCAACGTGGGCAGCATCCTGCTGACGGCCAAGCAGGAGCGGGCGATCTTCCTGCAGTTCAACCTCTGCCGCTACCGGGCGAGCAAGCTGCGCGACGAGCTGGCGAAGATGGACGTGCTCGACGCCGACAAGTCGCGTCAGATGCTGCAGTGGCACCGCAAGGCCGAGGCCTACCGCGAGCAGATCGCCCAGACCAACCTCGCGCTGGTGCTGGCGATGGCCAAGCGCACCCGCATGAGCGAGGTGGACTTCGCCG
>CAZFDT010000156.1:0-3577 GCA_964518335.1 uncultured Phycisphaeraceae bacterium | reverse complement strand
CATCGTGTTCATCCTCACCGATCAGGAGCGTTACTTCCGCCCTGACGAACTGCCCGCCGGCTATACGCTCCCGGCACGCGAGCGCCTGGCGAGGAACGGCGTGGTGTTCGAGAACCACCGCATCAACTCCTGCGTGTGCACCCCTTCGCGCTCGGTGATCTACACCGGCCGCCACATCCAGCAGACCAAGATGTTCGACAACACGAACTTCCCCTGGATGAGCAGCATGTCCACCGACATCAAGACGCTCGGGCACATGATGCGCGAGGCCGGCTACTACACCGCCTACAAGGGCAAGTGGCACCTGACCCGCGAGTTCGAGACCGACAACACGCTCGCGGCGCCGCAGAAGATCTTCACCAAGGAGATGGAGGCCTACGGCTTTTCCGACTACCTCGGCGTCGGCGACATCATCGCGCACACTCAGGGCGGCTACCTGCACGACGGCTTGATCGCCGCCGCCGCGGCGAGCTGGTTGCGCAGCAAGGCCGCGGAGCTCGCCGAGCAGCAGAAGCCGTGGTTCCTCGCGGTGAACCTGGTCAACCCGCACGACGTGATGTTCTACAACACCGACGAGCCCGGCCAGCCCGTGCAGGGCAAGCACCATCTGACCCACCTCGCCGGCGATCCGGAGCACGCGATGTACAAGAAGCAGTGGGACATCGACCTTCCCGCCAGCTTCAAGCAGCCGATCGACGCCCCCGGACGCCCCGCCGCGCACATCGACCACACCATCGGCAACGACGTCATGACCGGCGTGATCCCGACGAACGAGGAATGGCGCTGGCGCAAGCGCCACAACTTCTACCTGAACGCCTTGCAGGACGTCGACCGTCACATCATGACGCTGCTCGACGAACTGGAGGACCGCGGGCTGGCTTCGAACACCATCGTCATCCTGACCTCGGACCACGGCGAACTCGGTGGCGCACACCAGATGACCGGCAAGGGTGCCACCTCCTATCGCGAGCAGAACAACGTGCCCTTGATCGTGGCGCATCCGGCCTTTGCGGGGGGCAAGCGCTGCAAGGCCGTGACCACCCACCTCGACCTCGCGCCGACCCTGATCGCGCTCACCAACGCGAGCCCGGAGACAAAGGCGGCAATCGCCCAGACGCTGCCGGGCAAGGACTTCTCGCCCGTGCTCGCCGCGCCGGAACAGGCGAACGTCGACACCGTGCGCGACGGGCAGTTGTACTGCTTCAACATGTTCGCCTCGCTGGACGGCAGCTTCCTGCAGAAGGCCAGCGCGCTCCTTGCACAGCCGGGTGGCGCGGCGAAGATCAAGGAATCCGGCCTGCGCCCCGACCTGAGCAAGCGCGGCGCGATCCGCAGCGTGTTCGACGGCCGCTACCAGTTCACCCGCTACTTTTCGCCCAAGCAGCACAACCGGCCGACGTCGATCGACGAGCTGTTCGCACTCAACGACGTCGAGCTGTTCGACCTCCAGAACGACCCGGACGAAGTCGACAACCTTGCCCAGGACCCGGTCAAGAACGCCGCGCTGCTGCTCATGATGAACGACAAGCTCAACCGGCTGATCGACGAAGAAGTCGGCGAAGACGTCGGCCAGATGCTGCCGGGCGGCGTGGATGGCGGCTGGGTGGCGACCCCCGCGGTGCACGACCTCTGACTCGCACGCTGATCTGGCCCCTTCCGGGGCGGTCGGGCAAGGCCCTGCCGCCCCATGGACAACCTGAAAAAGAGACCGGAAAAATGAAGAAAACCCTTGGACTCGGCGCCTTGATCTCCGCGCTCGGCACGTCCATGCCGCTGCAGGCCATGCCCTACGACACGCCCGACACCTGGGGCGGCGATCTCGAATCCCGCGCCCGCCTGACCGGCAACTGGGGCGGTGCGCGCGACGACATGGCGAAGAAGGGGGTCGTCCTCGACATGGACGTGTACTGGATGCCGCAGAAGATCACCAGCGGCGGGCGCGACAGCGCCAGCGGCGACTGGGGCAACGCGATCCTCACCCTCAACGTGGATACGCAGAAGCTGGGGCTGTGGCCCGGCGGCTTCTTCAAGCTCCAGACCGTGACCAGCTTCGGCGACACGCTGCTGAAGGAAACCGGCGCCATCGTGCCGGCCAACCTGTCGTGGATGCTGCCGACCATCACCCCGGACACCGGCGTGCAGGAGCTCACCTACACGCAGTTCCTCAGCCAGCATTTCGGCGTGTTCCTGGGCAAGATCAACGCCATCGCGCCGACCAACGTGCTGCATGGCGACTACACCACCGGCTTCCAGAACACGGGCATAAACATGCCACTCGCGCTCGCCATGGTTCCGCTGTCGGCGTATGGGATCGGCGCGCTGTACCTGCCCTCGCACGACGTGACGCTGGCCGGCATGGTGCTGGATGCGAACGGCACGATCAAGAACGACAACCTGAGCAATGCCTTCGACGACGGCATCATGGCGCTCGCCAGCGCGGACCTGAAGATCCGGCCCTGGGGCCTCCCGGGCCACCAGAACCTGACCGTCGCCTGGAGCAACAAGGACCGCACCTCGCTCGTCCAGGATCCGTCCAACATCGCCGGACTTCTGCTCACCGCGCACTTCCCGCGCCTCGGCAACCCCGGCCCGATCCTCAGCGAGATCCTCGACGCGCATCCCGTGGCCGCCAAGATTCCCCCCGACCCCTTGAACAAGGAAAGCGAAACCTGGGCCGCCGTCTACAGCTTCGAACAGTTCGTCTGGCAGCCCGCGGGTGACCCGAAGCGCGGCATCGGCACCTTCTTCAGCGTCGGCGTAAGTGACGGCAAGGCGAACCCGATCCGCTACAGCTACTCGCTCGGGCTGGTCGGCAAGGGCGTGGTGCCGGGCCGGCCGAACGACGACTTCGGCCTCGGCTGGGCGCGCACCGAGTTCAGCGACCACTTCGTGCCCTACCTGCGCGATCGCTTCAACCTCGGCCTCGATCACGAAGACGTCGTCGAGCTGTACTACAAGGCCTCGATCACCCCCTGGCTGAGCATCACTCCCAGCCTGCAGGTCGTCTCCCAAGGGCTGAACAAGGTGTTCAACGCGAGCGCACCCGCCTTTGAAGACCTGGACACCGCCTACATCGCAGGCGTGCGGGTCGGCGTACGCTTCTGAACGGGACGCCAACGCTCCGCAAACCAGCCGGGAAGGGACTTACGAGCATGAACAGATACCTGATGATCGCCGCAGTCACTGGAATCATGGGACTCGACCCAGGCGCCGGTTTCGCGGCGGAGAAGGTCACGGTGGACAGCTTCGTGCGCGCCGAGACCGACATGACGCTCGACCGCTACGTCAGGCAGGGCGCGCTGGGCAAACTCATCCACATCCGCATGCCCGTGCCGATCGACAGGCAGGACGTGATTCGCATGAATCGCGACACGCTTTATTCCGCCGGCGTCTTCGACCTCTCCGCGCCGGTCACCATCGTCAAGCCGGAAACCGGGGGGCGATTCCAATCGATGCTGGTCATCAACCAGGACCACTCGATGCTGCCCGCAGAGCACGGCGCGGGCGAGTTCACCTTCACCCAGGAGAAGATGGGCACGCGCTACATGATCGTGCTCTTCCGCACCTTCGTCGATTC
>CAZFDT010000155.1:0-3712 GCA_964518335.1 uncultured Phycisphaeraceae bacterium | reverse complement strand
GGTCGGACCGACTCCCGATCGCGGCGACGGCTTCGCCCGACTGGTCTTCGCCGACTCGGGGCACGGCATGGATGCGGATACGCTGGCACGAGCACGCGAGCCGTTCTTCAGCCGCAAACCACACGGCAAGGGCAGCGGGCTCGGGCTGGGTTCGGTGGATCGGATCCTCGACGCGCACGGTGGCCGACTGGATCTTGAATCGTCAGTGCATGCGGGCACCCGGGCGACGGTGATTATGCCGCTGATCGTGCCGCCGGCTCCGCGCGGCGTGGAGCCGAGCGCACGGCCCGGTGTCATGCTCGCTGGACCGGATCCGTACGCCCGCCAGCTGCTTGCGGACGCCCTGGAGGACGCCGGGCTTGCCGTCACGCAGTCGGCGATGGAGCCTGCGGCGGAGGACCCACCAGCCCAAGTCGGTGCCGGCCTGGTACGCGTGATCGACTGTCCCGGCACCTTCGACGATATGCCGGTCGAACTCCGCGCCTTGCTGGCCAGCGAACCTGGGACAACGCTCGTGTTGCTGCTGGAGCCCGGCGATGGGGCGAGCCAGGCGCAAATTTCCATGGCGCTTGACGACGACCGGATCTTCGTCATTTCCCGGGCCGCACCCCTTGGCGAGGTCGCCAGCTTCGTGCGCCGCGTGGCGCTGGGCGGGGGAGACGGGGCGTGAGCACCCCGGTGCGCGTCATCCTGGCGGACGACCACGCCATCCTCAGGGAGATGCTGGCGACACGGCTCGGGCAGGAGACTGATTTCGAGATCGTGGCGGCCGTCGACAGCGCCGAAGCCGCACTGCAGGCCGCCCGGCTGAACGCGCCGGATCTGGTCGTGTTCGATATCGACATGCCGGGCCTGTCGCCCTTCGCCGCCGCACGTGCCCTGGGCGCAGGGCAACACAGGGCGCGGGTAGTGTTCCTCAGCGCATTTCTCCGCGATGGCTACCTGCAGCAAGCTCTCGAAGTCGAGGCGGCCGGCTACCTGGTCAAGCGCGAGTCGCTCGACGACATCGTGTGGGGCCTGCGGGCTGCGGCACAGGGGCGCACAGTCTTCTCTCCCGCCGTACGAGCCCGCATGTCACTGGTCAGGTCCGGCGTGGAACTCACGGAACGGGCCACCGGCCGGCTGTCACTGCTGACACCGCGGGAGCTCGAGACTCTGCGTTACCTGGCGAGCGGCATGAGCCGCAAGGAAATGGCACGGAACATGGGGATCAGCCCCAAGACCGTCGAACAGCATTGTGAACACGTCATGGCCAAGCTCGACATCCATGACCGCGTCGAGCTCGCGCGCTTTGCCATACGCGAGGGCGTCCTGGAGCCCTGAGCGCCCGATTGGGGTATTCACCCCATTTCAATCCTTCCTGCTTCCGGAGCAGCATGCAGTTACAGGGGATGGACCTATTCACAAACGGAGGATCGGCAATGAAGACCATGAGAATGCTAGTGGCGGTGCTGTCCGGCTTCATGCTGGTCGCGTCGGCCGATGCACTCGCCCAACAGAATCGGGGCGAAAGCGCCGACCGGACGGGCCAGGCGGCGCGTGAACGCAGCATGGAACGTGTGCAAGACCGGGAAAGAGTGACAACTCCCGAACACCTGCAGCTCAAGGAGCGGATTCGTGAGCAGTCGCAGCTGAAGGAAGAAGCGCAGCTCGAGCGGGAATCCGGGCACAGTGAGACCGTCAAGGCGCAGGTACGCACCCAGTCGCAGCTTCAGGAGCAGTCCCGGTTGCAGGAGCGGGTACACCAGAACGAGGGAATCTACGGCGCGCAGCTGATGAGCGAGCGCGAGCGTAATCAGTACCGCGAGCAATTGGCAGGCGCTGGCAGCGATGCGGAACGAGCGCGAATTCGCGCCACGCACCAGCTGAAGATGCAGGTTCGCGCCCGCGAGATGGGCGTGGAAATCGAGCCCCCGCCGGCTGATTGAGGGCCGCCCGGAGAAGCACGTCCGTTGATGTACCACGCGTTGTCAGTGTGCGAGCGTGAGGGGCGGGCGGCGCGCAGGCCGCTCGCCCGCGCCGTCGACTTGGAGTAGCAGGAGCAGGGCAATGAACAGGAGTTTTTCGGGAATCAGCGCAAGACGCGCGACGTCCGTCTTGCTCGGAACGCTGCTGGCAGGTTTGTCCGGTCCCGCGTGGACGGCTGATGGCTACGGCGTTTATGTGGGTGCCGAGTACACCTCGGGAGAATACAGCGGCACCGAGAGCGTCGACGAGTTGTACGTGCCGGTGTCCGTGTGGGGCGACTTCGGCCGGATGTCGTTGCGATTGACCGTCCCCTGGTTGAGCGTCGACGCGCCCACTGGGACCGTCATCGTGGGACCGGGCGGCATCCCGGTCATCGGCGACGGGCCGCGCACGACCGAGAACGGGCTCGGCGACATCGTGGCCAGCGCGACGGTTCGCGACGTGTGGACCACGCAGGACGGCAGCCTGGTCCTGGACCTGACGGGCCGGGTCAAGCTGCCCACCGCCGACGAGAAGAAGGGACTGGGCACGGGGGAGACTGACTTCACCTTGCAGGCCGATGCGTATCGCTTTTTCGACCGGGCCACACTGGTGGGTTCACTAGGCTACGTATTTCGCGGCGAGCCGGACGATTTCACCCTCGATGACGGCGTGATTGCCATGCGGCGCGCCACCTCGAGCGCCGCGAAAGGCCTTCGCACGGGGCTTTTCCTCGAGTACCGGCAGGCCGGCTACGCGACCAACGACGACCGCCTGGAAATCCTGGGCAGTCTCGGGTGGAGCATCGACCGGTGGCGTGTGGGTGCCTATCTGCTCGCCGGACTGAGCGACAGCTCGCCGGACTGGGGTGCCGGCGCAACGGTCGGCGTGCGCTACTAGGGATCCGCCGTGCTGGAATCGCGTGCACTTCTGATCAGTCGCCGATCGCCAGGCTGATGAGTTCCGGCATGTGCGACAGCACCACCTCGGGATTCTCCCGGCGCCACTCGCGACGCGACGGAATTCGCAACCGGCCCTGGTCGTCCGCCTGCAACACGCGGCCGTTGCGCCCGCCCACGGTCGCGGTGCCCGGCTCGCCGGCCGCAAAGCGGACTTCCAGCCCGGCAGGCCTGGGCGCCAGCATGCGCGCCATGAGACCCTGCTTCTTGACCATCCGGGAGTACTCGTCCTCGATATCGGCAAGCAGCGCATAGGGAAAGCGCTCCGTCGGCGGCGCCGAGATGTCGATGGTCATGCCGACCGACAGGCCGCCCTCGGGCGCATTGGTGCGTACCGGCGGATCCTCCTCCAGCAAGGCCTGGCTGAGCGGGAAATCCACCGTGCCATCCGTGTCGACCGGCACCTCGATGTCTCCCGATGCGCTGGCGATGACCAGCCGCAACGGCTCGTCGGCGGTGTCGGCGTCCGCGCGGCCGACGGTGTGGCGCAGCTGGATGTAGCGCGCATCGTCGAGCGGTTGGATGGTGGTGAACGCCTCGTGCAGCCTGGAATAGGGGATTTCTCGCCAGGCGTCGGCGGCGACCGCCAGTCCGCCGATCAACGTGACGGCCGCCACGGCCGCACCGAGCATGCGCCGGAAGTGTTGCCTGCAATTCATCTGCGGAAACCCCTGCTGGGCGGAACGCCTACCAGGATTTTAACGCACGCAGCCGCGGTGATTTCTTCTGCCACGGCGTCCAGGTTGGCCATGACATTACGGCCGTGTGACATATGCCGGGGGGAGGGCAGCGGCCCGCCGGCACCG
>CAZFDT010000154.1:0-3725 GCA_964518335.1 uncultured Phycisphaeraceae bacterium | reverse complement strand
GGCATCAGCTGCTGCCCCCGTTGATGGTGATCAGGTCGCCCGCGGGCGTGCTGCCGGGCGCGAAGGTGACCTCGATCGCCGCGAGGTCGATGCGGGTGAAGGTGTGGAATTCGCCGGGCACCCAGGTCACGTGCTGATCGGGTTCGGACGCGGTGCGCAGCAGCACGTTGTTGGCGTTGCTCGGCGGCGATGAGATGGTGAACGTGCCAATGACACTGCCGGCCGAGAGCGGCTGCCACAGGCTGTTGACGCTGATCTGACGCATGACGACGTTGTTGGCCATGGCGGTGGTTCTCTCTAGCGGAGTGCTCGGTAGGTGAGGGTGATGACACTGGTGAACACGCGCAGCTCGTCGAGGTGCTCGACGGCGTAGATCGGGTTGTTCTCGACCTTCACCGGGACGACGTTGGGCAGTGCCGTCAGCCGTCGGCGTGAGAGGAAGTCCACGAGCTCTTCGACGATGAGCATGAGCGGGTCCACGGCAGCGTCCGACTCATCTGCAACCCCCGGAAGACGCTGCTGCACGGCGATGTCGATCTCGCAGTCGAACTGCTGCATGGCGCGGGTGCCCCCGGAAGTAGACACCGCTTTGGGCACCACCGTCACCGCAAGGTTCCGAAGGTCCTTGAGTTCCTTCCGGGGGCGGTACTGGCGCACGGCCACTGCAACACCATCGAGCGGGCTCCCACTTCCAGGGGTATTCACCTCGGTGACGACGGCGTCGGCGATGTCGGCGATGAGGGGCATGGCTAGTGTCCGGGGGTTCCCAGCACGATCTGACTCAACTGCAACACGAACGATGCGCCCGCACTGGCGCAGGCGCCGATGACGACCCAGGTCAGGCGCTTGCGCCGCGCCTCAGCCTGCTCGAGCCGATCCAGCCGCACCTTGACCCCCGGATTCCCATTGCCGGGGGTGCCACGCATCGCCTCGTCGAGCCGGTCCAGCTTGGTGTGCAACTCGGCGAACTCCTGGCGGCAGTGCTTCTCAAAGTCGTCGAATCGAGTGCTCATGTTTCCTCGAGTTGGAGAGTGTGAATCCTCATGCCCACGCGGTAGTGATCACTGAAGCGCCACTCGGGTTCGCCACCCGGCCCGATCACTTCATGCGTAACAGTGACACCATCGATCACTTCCTCGATCACATCCCCTCGACGCGGGAACTCCGGCACGCCGTTGAGCACCAGGTCGGCCTTGCGGATCAGGTAATCGCGGGTCACGACCCGCGTCGTCCCCGCGTCACCCTGATCGAGTCGGAACACGGTCCTGCCGATCGTGGCGGACAACTGCACACTGTGGTCGCCACGCCGGTAGGTGACGATCCTGCTCATGTGCGCGTGACGCTGCTGGTCCAGCCACGCGGCACCTTGCTCAAGCATGTCCGCCACGGTGGGGGCCTCCTACTGTGTCAGACGCACGCGCACGGTGGCGTCGGCATCGACGGTGGCGCCCACCGTCTTGCCCAGTAGCTTGCCCCCGGCAGCGGTGGTGTTGGCCTGCTGCAGAGCGGCGTGCCAGTACACGGCCACACCGTCGGCGATGGCACTGCCCCCGGTGGTGGCCTTGGGGAAGTCGAACACGCCTTCGACCTGGATCGCGCCCAACTCGTTGGCCTTGATCGGACCGGTGGTGACACCGACGAGGTCGCCGCGGACGACCACGGCCCCGGCCGGGGTGTCGGCGACCGGGCGATGATCCAGTGCGGCGCCGTGTTGAACGAAGGTTGCGAGTGGCATGGTGAGGGTTCCTTTGTAGGTGGAGGTCTACTGCAACAGGGCGGCGTTGTGATCGGGGTCAGGCGCTAGGCCTCGCCCTTGGCCTTGATGCCGCCGCGCGGTTCCTGCAGGGCGACGCCGAAGTCGTGGTAGCCGCGCATCTGCACGCCCAGCACGTTGAAGTCGGCCTCGGCGGTCTCGATCGTGGGCGACTCCTGGCCGTTGAGGAACGCCACCTCGATCACCGGCAGATCGTTGGGGTCAGCCAGCAAGTACCACGCCTTGTCAGAGTGGCCGGTGTACTGGTTGTTCGAGAGGTAGCGACTGACCTCGACGCGGAACTTGCCCGCGTGCGGGTTGCCCACGGGGTACTTCGTCGACGATGTGGTGTCGCGGATCTCCACGCTCTTGAAGAGCATCGTGCCGATGGCCGACAGCGCGGTGGGCACGAGGATCAGTTGCGGCATGATGCCCAGGGGCTTGCCGTCGGGATCGACCTGGTTGAGGAATGCGACCTCCGCCTTGGTCAAGCCGTCAATGTTGAGCGTGGTGTCGGCGCCGGCGAGATAGTTCTTGTTGCCCACGGCGAAGAACGCGGCGTTGTTCATGAACGTCGCCCAGAACACGTCGTTGATCTTGAGGCCACTGCCACGGCCGAGTTTCCGGGGGACGGTGGTGATGGCGCCCAGGTCATCGTTGATGATGTCGCGGCGGTCGATCGACAGCAGCAGGCCGTAGGTGTCGGCCTTGTTGCTGTAGGCCTGCTCCCCCAGCGTGCCGTGCTTGAGCTCACCGCCCGGGGCGACCTGCTCGTACTGGTCCTTGCCGACCAGTCGGTAGCTCGTCACCGTCTTGAAGTCCGACACGTTGCGGACGGCACTGATGTTCCGCCACACCCGCTCGACGCTGAAGAAGCCCTCCAGGAGGAACTTATTCGCCACGTTGGAGAGGATGCCGCCAATGTCGATGGTCGACAGCCCGCCGGCAGCGTTGATCTCCGGATGGAAGGCCAACTGCAGCACCTTCCGGGGGTCGCGGAAGTTGCGGCCGGTGTAGCCGTTGGCCCAGGCGGCCTCGAGGAGGAGCTCCTGCAGGCCGATGCCGCCGCGGAAGCGGCGCGACGCGGCCTCCAGTGTCTGTTCGTCGTAGAGCGATTCGGGCTTGGCGAGGCCCGCGGTCAGCATGCACGCGGCCTCGAGCACGACCGAGCCGGCTTCGCCGATGAGGCGACCGTCGTCGGAGCGCACCATCACACCCGGCAGTGTGGGCCGCGAGGCGCGCAGGACCTCCAACTCGCACTTCTCCGGCGTCCAGCCCTCGGCAATGGCTATGGTTTCAAGGTCGTCGTGTTTGCCGGCACACAGGCGACGCACCGCAGCGATGCGCTGCGTCTCGGCCACCGCCTGTGCGCGCATGGCGGCGATGGTGTCGGGATGATCCGAGTCACCGCCGGCGGGCGACGCAGTCGCTGCTTGGGCGGCGATTGCGGTGGGTGCGACCGGGTCGCTGGCGGGTGTGGGCGCGGATGCGGCTGTGGGGTCGACGGTCGCTGCGGTCGTGGTCATGGTGGACTCCAGTTGAGAGCGTTGGTGAACAGAAGAATCGCGTCGTTGGGCGGCGATCGATGCGGAGGTCGCCGTGTCGGCGCCAAGGTCGACGAAACTGATCTCGCCCAGCGTGGTTTTGCGGGCGACGTAGATGGGACCTTCGAAGGAGCGGCCGTTGACGGTGACGAACTTGCCGGCCTTGATCAGCTCGGCTTGGTCCACTGAAGCACCGATCGACGCCTGCCAGGGAAACCCCCGGGTGCTGCTGACCACGATCTCGCGGGCCACGTCGGTATCGCGGGAGACCACGCCGGTGGCGGTGAGGCGGCCACTCTCCACATTGATGCGGTCGGTATGACCCACACCGGAACTCGCGCTGTGGGCAAAGCGGATCGGCCGGGTCTGCGAAGGGATCGACATGCCGTCGAGATCGACGACCACCGGATGCCGCCACCCGGCGATGC
>CAZFDT010000153.1:0-3740 GCA_964518335.1 uncultured Phycisphaeraceae bacterium | reverse complement strand
CGGCACATCCCGCGACCATGGATCACTCAACTGGGGTAAATGTCTTCACCCTGCCGCGCGAGCCTGCCCCGTAGGCGACGCGAGGGGGGCGTGGTATCGTGAACGGTTCATGACGCTTGCTCCTTCCAGCACGATGGCGCCCGGCGAAGCCGGGGAGGCCCGATCGCCCGCGGCCCAGACCGTGGCGATCCTAGCCAACCCGTACAGCGGGCACGGGCCTAATCGCAAGCACGTCGAGCGTCTGGCGCGCGTGCTCGAGACGGTGCAACTGCAGCCGCGCGTGGTGTGGGACCCGCGGCAAAGGGAGCAGTTGCTCGGCGACGCGAGCCTGGCCACGTGGTGCCGCTGCGTGGTCTCGGCGGGCGGCGACGGGTCGCTGGCGGATGTCGTCAACGACCTGCACCGGCTCAACCGCGCGGCGCTCGACGGCGTGGCCCTGGCGACGCTGCCGATCGGCAACGAGAACCTGTTCGCCCGGCAGTTCGGCTTCACGCGCCAGCCGGGCCGACTCGCCGAGGCGATCGTTCGCGGCGCCACCCGGCAGGTGGACGTGGGCCAGGTCGGCGAGCGGCTGTTCATGCTGATGGCCAGCGCCGGGTTCGACGCCGACGTGGTGCATCGCGTCGCCCAGTGGCGTCGCCTCGGCGGCGTCGGCGGCTCGAACCACCAACTCAAGCGCGTCAGCAAGCTCAGCTACGTCGGCAAGATCGCCCGGTCGCTCAAGGACTACGCCTATCCGCCGATCACCCTCGACGCTGACGGCGTGACGGTGCGCGGCTCGCACGTGTTCATCTTCAACCTGCCGCAATACGGCGCCAACCTGGGCATCGCCCGCCACGCTCGCGGCGACGACGCCATGCTCGATTGGATCGTATTCGAGCGGCCCGGCCTGATGAGCCTGGCCGACTACGCCCTGGCCGTCGTCCGTACCCGACATCTGGGCCGACCCGACGTTCCCCACGGCAAGGCCCGGCAGATCCGCATCACCGCCGACGTCCCCGTCCCCCTCCAGGCCGACGGCGACCCCGCTGGCTGCACACCCCTGACCGTCACCGTCCAGCCCCGCACGGTGCGGGTGATCGACGTGGGGTGAGGATCGAATCCGATCGAATATGATGTTGCCGCAATCCGGTACAGGGAGCAACGCGCGTGACGCTCACCGTCGTCATACCGATTTACAACGAAGCGGCCAACCTGGATGAGTTGGTCCGCCGGATCACTGCAGCGTGCGACGGCGTGCCGGAGTTGTCGTGGCAGGTGCTGTTCGTCGATGACGGCAGCCGCGACGGCTCGGCAGCAATGCTGCGCGACATCCATGCCCGCGACGATCGATTCGGCGTCCTGCGCCTGTCGCGCAATTTCGGGCACCAGGCTGCGATCGCCGCAGGCCTGGCCTATGCCACGGGCGACGCGGTGATCGTGATGGACGGCGACCTGCAGGACCCGCCCGAACTGATCCCCGACATGCTCAAGGTCTGGCGCGATGGCGGGCAGGTGGTGCGCGCCGTTCGCGCCAGTCGCGCCGAACAGGGCGTGCGTCGGCTCGGATTCGACTTGTTTCACAAGCTGTTCGATCTGATGTGCCGGCTTCCCGACTCCGGCGACACCGGGGTGTTCGCGCTGCTGGATCGTAAGGCCGTCGATGCCCTCAACCAGTTGCCCGAGCGCAGCCGGTTCCTGCCGGGGCTGCGAAGCTGGATCGGCTTTGACCAGCGCACGGTCAGCTACGATCGCGCCGCCCGCGCCGCCGGCGAGCCCAAGCAGACGCTCACCCGCCTCGTACGCTATGCCCTGGACGCCTTCTTCAGTTTCACCTATCAGCCGCTGCGCTGGATGACCTATGCCGGGCTGTTCGTCAGCGCGGTGGCGTTTCTCATCGCGGTGATCTTCGTCCTGCGCCGGCTCACGGGCTACGAGATCGCGGAAACCGGCTTCACCACGCTCGTGACGCTGATCCTTTTCCTCGGCGGCATCCAGCTCATCGCCATGGGCGTGCTGGGCGAGTACATCGGTCGCATCTTCGAGGAGGTCAAGCGTCGGCCGCTGTTCATCGTCGGCGAGCATCTGACCGGCGATACCCATGCCACGCCCCATGCGACGGAGACCAGCACGCTGTGAGCGCGACGATGCTTCAACGCCTGTCGCGGCCGCCGGCATCGGCGGTGTGGGTCATGGGCCTGCTCCTGGCCGTGCTGCACGTGACCCTCACCGTGACCGCATGGTCGGGCAAGGGGCAGGTGTTCGACGAGCCGGCGCACATCGTCTCGGGCTACAGCTACTGGCACTTGAAGGACTACCGGCTGCACCCGGAGAACGGCAACCTGCCCCAGCGATGGGCGGCGCTGCCGCTGACCTTCATGGACCTCAAGTTCGCCGACACCACCACGATCCACTGGCACGTGTCCGACGTGTGGGGCCTGGCACACGAGTTCTTCTTCGAGTTGGGCAACGACCTGGCGACCATGCTGTTTCGCGCCCGGCTGATGATCGCTCTGGTCAGCGGCGTGTTTTCGCTCGTGGTGCTGGGTTGGGCCTGGCGCTTGTGGGGTGTGGGCGGCGGGCTGCTGGCGCAGTGGATGTATGTCCTGTCGCCGACCATGCTGGCCCACGGCGGCGTGGCGACGTCCGACCTCTTTGCCGCGCTGTTTTTTCTGGCGGCGACCGGCGCCGTCTGGATCATGCTGCATCGCGTCTCGTGGTGGACCGTGCTGGGTGCGGGCTTGGCACTGGCGGGTCTGGCGCTGTCGAAAATGTCCGCCGTGCTCATTCTGCCCATCGCGGTGATCCTCGTGACGCTAAGGCTGGCGCGTGGCAAGCCGCTGCAGGTTCGCCTGATCGGCCGGCAGGAGGTGTCGTCACGCATCGTGCAGGTGGGCATCTTCACGGTCTGCGCGGGCGCGCAGTTGGCCATCGTCGTGCTGGCGATCTGGGCGGCCCTGGGCTTCCGCTACGACGCGTTCGTCCATGACGTGCATCCGCAGCAGATGTACTACCGCGATCTGGACTCGGTCATCACTGATGCCGGCCTGCTCGGCGGTTTCATTTCAATGGCGCGCGAGCACCATCTGCTGCCGGACGCCTATCTGTACGGCTTTGCCCACGTGCTCGCCTTCGCGCAGCGCCGCACCTCCTTTGCCGCGGGTCAGTTCAGCTACGTGGGCTTCCCGTGGTTCTTCCCCTATGCATTCATCCTCAAAACCGGGCTGGGCGAGTTGGCGCTGATGGTGATGGCCTGCCTGGCCGCGGTGCGCGGCGGACCCTGGCGCGACTGGGTGTACCGATTGGCGCCGCTGTGGGCCCTGATTCTGGTGTACGGCCTGACCAGCCTCACGACCAGTCTGAACATCGGGCATCGCCACCTGCTGCCGCTGTACCCGCCGCTGTTCATCCTCGCCGGCGCCGCCGCACGCTGGGCGGGCGGGCTGGCGACGCACCGCGCCGTCTGCGTTTGGATCGCCGCCGCGGTGCTGACGATCGAGTCGTTTTTCATCTACCCGCATTACCTGGCGTTCTTCAACCTCTTCGCGGGCGGGCCTTCCCAGGGCTATCGCCACCTCGTGGACAGCTCGCTGGATTGGGGACAGGAACTGCCCGGACTCAAACGCTGGCTCGACGACAACGAGCTTTCCAACCAGCAGCACACGCCCGTCTATCTGTCGTACTTCGGCACGGGCTATCCCGCCTACTACGGCATCCAGGCCATGCCCCTGACCGGCTATGGCGTGCGCGGCAAACCCATC
>CAZFDT010000152.1:0-3900 GCA_964518335.1 uncultured Phycisphaeraceae bacterium | reverse complement strand
TCACCGTCTCGGTGTTCCGCACGTCGTTGGCGATTGAATGGATCGCCCCGATGGCCTGGTCGCCGTGGGCCGCGTCCTCTTCGTCGTGGGCGGAGATGGTCGGCTCGCCGGCGGCCATCTGGCGGCGAATTTCATCGCGCTTCTCGGCGCCCAGGTTCTCCAGCCAGGTCGAGCGATGCTCGAAGTTCGGGTCCAGGTGGATGTCCTGCAGCTTCCGCAGGTTGTAGTAGTAGCGCGTGTAGTAGATCGACCCGGGCAGGATGCCGTAGTAGCGATAGAGCCGACACGCGTCGACCTCGATTACGTTCAGCAGCGGGTTGCCGTCGATCGGTTCGTAGCCGGCGGCCCCGGACATGTCGGTCTGCTCGATCAGGTCGTCGAGCCGATCGTACAGATTCTGCCCCTGGTGGTAGAGTTGCAGCGTCCATGTGTGGTGGTTCACGCCCGAGACGTAGGCCTCGACCTCGTGGGCGCGGGCGGTGGGAATCTTCAGCAGCTTGGCCGCCAGCCACTTCACGCCCCACACGCCGTCGCACAGGCCGAGCATCTTGCTGTGTCCGGCCCGCACGGTCGCGTCGCACACCATGTTCGCGGGGTTGGTGTAGTTGATCAGCCACGCGTCGGGGCACTTCTGCTGGATCGCCTCGGCCAGTTCGACGGCCTGGGGGATGCACCGCAGGGCCATGAACACGCCGCCGACGCCGACGGTCTCGATGCCCAGTTCTTCGTACTTCTCGGGAATGGTCTCATCGAGGTAGCGGCCCTTCAGCCCGCCGGTGCGGAAGCAGGACAACACGAAGTCGGCGCCGTCCAGGGCCGTGTCGCGGTCCATCTCGTAGCTGAAGGTCAGCGGGAGCTTCTCGCGATCGGCGGCCGCCTGGCCCCAGTCGCGCATCAGTTTCACGTTGTCTTCGTTGATGTCGTGCAACACGACGTGCGAGCCGGCCAGGCCGCCCTTGCGGGCATAGTTGGCCAAGCTGGCGAACATCGACGTCATGTAGGCGGATCCGCCGCCGACGATGCAGACACGAACTGCGGGCATGGCATATCCTCCACGAAGCGGCCCAAAGCGTCGTATGGTATCAAAACGCGCGGGGATTGCCACGGGTCAGCGGGCGGCGCAAAAAGGGCCCGGCCGACTGGCGGCCGGGCCCTGGAATATGAATCCACGTCGCGGCCGGCTCAGTCGCCGCCGCGGTTGAGCAGGTTGCCCGCGCCTTCGAGCAGGTTGCCGGCGGCCGACCCGGCGTCGTCGCCGTCGCCCGAATCGCCGGAATCGCCGGAATCGCTCGACCCGCCGCGGAGGCGATCAAGCACGCCGCCGGGGTTCTGGACGTCCAGACCGGGCGTGCCGATGCCTTCTTTGGCGCTCTTGGCGCCGACGGCCACCAGGACCTTCTCGGTGATGCGGGCGATCAGGTCGCTGATGAGGATGCCCTTGGCCTCTTCGGGCGTCACGTTTTCCATGACCAGTTCGGGAATCTCCAGAGTGGCTCCGGTGCTGGACGACCCCACCCCGCCGGTCGCATGGATCTTGACGTTGCGGATCGTGATGGTGTCGACCTTGATGCGTGTGCCCTCTTCGCCTTCCGGGGCCTTCTCACCGTCCGGCTTGCCCTGGAACTTCTGCGCGGTCTTGAGCACGCCCGAAACGTTGGACCGCGGCCCGTGCGTGGTATCGATGCGGGCTTCCAGGTTCACGTCCATGCCGTCGATGGTGAAGTGCGTCAACTCGATGACATCGCTGAAAACGGTCTTCGGCTTGAGGCCGACATCGAACTTGCCGCTCTTGATCAGATGGGGCGTCTCGTAGCCGCGGTCGGCGGGGTTGGCGACGACCAGGTCGTCGATCATAAGCGTCCCGTTGACCAGACTCAGGCTCAGGTCGTTGACGGTGGTGTCAACTTCCAGGGCGCGGGTGCCGCCCTCTTCGATGCTGCCCTTGGCGATGGGATCGATCATGATCCAGACGCCGGCCACCGCGATGATGGCCAGAACAATCAGCAAGCCGACCAGTCGTAGAACCCATTTCATGGTGCGTCTCCTTAAATCATCGGGGCCGGTGAGGGTTTCGGGCTCGGAGCCCGGATAACGGAGTCGGGCCGGGGCGCGACTGTGTCGCGCCCCGGCCCGGACGATCCTGTCGAGCTACCCGAGAAGTCCGGGTTACTCGTAAATGTGCGTGCTCTCGGTTTCCTCAACCGGCGACGTGATCACGTCGCTGGTCATGGACACCTTGAAGCGGACATCGCCGGTCTTGACGCCCTTGACCACCACGTTCCAGGTGGCCTTGGCGCCCGGCGCCAGCGATGCCAGCGGGGCGAACGTGATCGTCTTGCCCTGGACCGTTTCCTTGGTCGGGCCGGCTGCCCGGACGAACTCCTGCTCGGCCGGCAGGGTGACCACGATCTTGACGTTCGTGTCGTCCGCAGAGCCCTGGTTGGTCACGACGATCTGGTAGGTCTCTTCGCCGCCCAGTTCGATCGGGTCGCGCTGGTCAACACACTCGAGCAGAATGGCCGGGATGCCGCGGACGTCCACGACGGCATCGTCGCTGGCGCTGGCACAGTAGGCCGACGCCGAGGCGGTGTTGGTGACCTTGCCGATCTGCGTCGCTTTGGTGTCGACGCTGACCTGCTTGCTGGCGCCCGGGGCGAGGTCGCCCAGGTTCCAGACAACCTTGCCGCCGGAGAGCTGCCCGCCGTCGCTGGCCGACACGAAGCTCGTGCCTGCACCCAGCGTATCGGTCAGCACGGTGTTTCTGGCCGGCGCGTCGCCGCTGTTCTTGACGGTGATGGTGTAGGCAACCGAGGTGCCCAGGTAGCGCTTCGCCGGGCCGCTCTTGGTCACTGCCAGCACGGGCTGACGAACGACCGTCTTGCTGGCGGCGGTGGCGGTCAGGCCGCCGGAACTGGTGGCGGAGGCCTGGTTGTTGTAGTTGCCGGTCTTATCGGCCTTCAGGGTCGCGGTGAACTCGCGGCTCTGCCCGGCGGCGAGGTTGCCCGCGTCGAACTCCAGCTTGCTGCTGCCGTTGGAGGTCAGGCCGTCCGGCAGGTTGTCGACGACCTTCACGCCCTCGGCGGTGCCGGTGCCGGTGTTGGTGACGGTGATCTTGACGGGGATCTCGTCGCAGACCAGAACCTCGGCCGGGGCGGTCTTGGTGAGTTGCAGCTTGGGCATGACCGCGGTCAACTGCACGCAGGCGTCGCTGCTGCTGGTGAAGGTGGCGTTGGCGCAGTTGTTGATGTCGCCGGCGCCGGTCGCATTGGCCTGCACGGTGATGGTCTTGCTGGTTCCGGCGTCCATCTTGCCGAGCTCCCAGATCAGCGTCTGGCCGCTCTGCTTGGCCTGCGGGGCCGAGCCCTCAACCTTGACCCCGTCGGCCACCTTCTCGGTGACGCGAACGTTGTCCAGGGCGACATTGGCCTGGTTGGCGACGGTAATTTCATACTTGAACGCCCGGCCGACGCGAACCTGCGAGGGTGCCGAGCGCGTGATGACCAGCGGCGCTCCACCCGTGGTCGAGGCGGCCTGCACGGTGGTCGTGCGCGGGGCCGGAGCGGGCTGCGGCTGTTCGGCACGGGGGGCCGGCTGCGGGGCCGGTTCGTTGCTCTGCGTCTGCGCCGCCGCGTTCTGATCGTCGGCCGCGGCAACCTTGCTGTCCGAGTCGCAACCGGTGAGTACGACCATTCCAACAAGACTCAGAATGGTGCCGATTGCCAGGAGTTTTCTGGCCATGGGTGATTCCTTTCGCGCTGCAGGTGTCAGTTAGTAAGTCGTTTGAGATTGGCGGTAGAGATGCCGCGGGGGCGGAGGCGTAAACCTCCGCCCCCGGCGGCCAATCGCTCAGTCACGCATCATTCGTAAATGTGCGTGCTTTCGGTTTCACGAACAGGCGAC
>CAZFDT010000151.1:0-4324 GCA_964518335.1 uncultured Phycisphaeraceae bacterium | reverse complement strand
AAAAGCGCACGTACTCCTTGGTGTGGCCCAGCACGGTGGCGAGGTAGCCCAGGGCGTCGTAGAGCTCCAGGGCGATGCCGTTGTTGTGCAGGCCCTTGGCGTGGGCGGCGCCGCCCTGGGCTTGCTCGTTGGCGTCGGCCTCGGCGCGCTGGCGCAGGGCGGCGACGATCGCCGGGACGATATCCCGCCCGTCGTACTCGGCGCGCAGCAGCCAGGTGAAGTGGTTGGGCCCGGCCGTCAGCAGCGTGAGCTTGTCGTCGTTGGGCACGCCGGCGTTCTTGGCGTAGTTGTGGCGCAGGTTGTACTGGGCGTCGCAGAGCGCGAAGGACTTGAGGTCGGGGAAGAAGCGTTTGAGCCCGATGCCGTGGACGGCGGTGGGGTTGATGTAGTTGACCACCCAGGCGTTGGGGCAGAGCTGCTGGATATCGCGGCAGGTGGCGATGATGTGGGGGAACTCGCGCATGGTGCGGAAGACGCCGCCGGGGCCGATGGTGTCGCCCGAGCACATGCGGATGCCGTACTTGGCCGACAGCTCGCAGTCGATGCCGCGGTAGTGGGCGTTGTTGGCGGCGAAGCTGAGCACGACGAAGTCGGCGTCCTCGAGGACGTCGCGGCGGTCGGTGGAGGCTTCGAGCTTCAGGGGCGACTGGTGGTGGGTGATGACCAACTCGGCCAGGCGTTTCATTTTCGCCAGGCGGTCGGCGTCGGTATCGACCAGAGCCAGCGTGCCGGTGCGCAGGTGGGGGGAGTGGACCATCTGCCAGATCGCCTTGCGGCCGAAGAAGAGGCTGCCGGCGCCGACGATGACGACTTTGGGGTGTTGCATGGTGGGTGAAGCTCCAAGATTATATTTGCGCCCTGAGTGGCGAGGAAAGGCTAGTATCGCCAGATTTGCTGGTCTGTCCATGGTGTCGATTTGCATGGCACATGTAGAATATTCGCATGCCGTCGCCTGTTCGCCCCGCCGTCGAGTCCCGCCGCCCCGCGCCGCCCACGCGGCTGCCCTTCCGCGTACGCACGCTGGGGCGCATGCGCCATGCGCCGTACCACTCGACGCCGGGCACGTGGTTCGATGACGCGATGCTCACCGTGGTGCTCGCCGGGCGCGGCGTGTATCACCGCGCCGGGCAAGTGCAGCAGGTGACGGCGGGGATGATCGGCATGGTGCTGCCCGACGCCGAAGCGCGTGAGGCCGGCCTGCTGATGGCCGATCCCGCCGATCCCTACGACCACCTGTACTGCCGCTTTGCCGGGGACGAGGCGATGCGCACGGCGCGGCGCATCGTCGTGGCGCACGGTCAGGGGGGCGCGTTCTTCACCACGCCGCGCTGCGGTGATGTCGCCGACGTGCTCATGCGCGCCCTGGCACTGCCCCAGCAGACGTGGCGGCGGCCGGCATCGGACCAGCGCATGGACCGCTGCGACGCGCTGCTCGCCGAGGCGCTGGCCATCCTCGACGCGCCCGACGACGCTCCGCAGGCGACCGGCCTCACCGCCGATCGCCTGCGCGCCTACCTGATCGATCACGTCGCCAATCCCACCGATCTGGCCGCCGTCGCCGCTCACTTCGGCGTGAGCAAGGCGCACCTGTGCCGCTGTGCCCGGCCGCTGCTGGGCGACACCGTCCAGCGATCGTGGGAGCGCATCAAGATCGAACGCGCCTGCCTGCTCCTGCGCGAGCCGTCGTTGCGCGTCATCGACGTGGCCCGCCGCGTCGGCTACACCGATCCGTTCTACTTCTCCAAGGTCTTCCGCCGACACCGCCGCGCCAGCCCGTCACAGTGGCGCGAACCCTAGCCCACGCTGCTATCCTCTGCCCATGGCCCGCATCCTCGGCATCGACCCCGGCCTGCGCATCACCGGCTACGGCGTCGTCCAACTCGCCGCCGGCTCGCTCGAACCCCGCCTGCTCGAAGCCGGCGTCATCAAGCTCAACCCAAAGCTCACCCTCGAAGAGCGCCTGCTGCAGTTGCACACGGACCTGGCCGGGCTCATCGACGAGCACCAGCCTTCGCACATGGCGGTGGAGAAGCTTTACGCACACTACAAGCACCCGCGCACCGCCATCACGATGGGCCACGCCCGCGGCGTCATTCTGCTCTGCGCCCGACAGCGCGGACTGACCATCGAGCACCTGCCCTCGACGGAGGTGAAGAAGGCGGTCACCGGGTACGGGCACGCCAGCAAGGTGCAGATGCAGCGTGCGGTGCAGGCGCAGTGCCACCTGGCCCAGCCCCCGTCGCCGCCGGACGTCGCCGACGCCATCGCCATCGCGCTGTGCTTCGGACGCCGCCTGGCGCTGCAGCGCGTGTGAGCTATCGTTTTTGGCCGACTTTGGGCTCCGTGCCCGCCCGCAGTCGCTTGAGATTGGTGCGATGCCGCAGCACGACCAGCCCGGCGAGCACCGCCGTGACCACGAGGAAGGGGACCCACGCCGTGCGCCCGTGCCCGGTGGCGAATACCCACATGAACATGAAGATCGGCAGCGACACCGCGGCGCTCATGCTCGCCACGCTCACGTAGCGGGTGGCGCGCACGACGATGAGCCACGTCGCCGCCGCCAACACGCCCGGCAGCGTCAGCACGGGGAAGTAGCCCAGCACGACGCCCAAGCCGGTCGCCACGCCCTTGCCGCCCTTGAACTTGAGCCAGACGGGGAAGATGTGCCCGATCACCGCCGCCGCGCCGATGACCAGCCACTTCCATCCGGCCAGGGCGGACAGATCGGGCTTGCCGACATACCCCAGCGCCAGCCCGCCCAGCAGCACCGGCGCCAGGCCCTTGAGCAGGTCCAGACAAAAACACACGACGCCCCACGGCCGGCCCAGCACGCGACCGGCGTTGGTCGCGCCGACATTCCCGCTGCCGTGCAGACGAATGTCCACCCCCCGCGCCAGACCGATCAACAGCCCGAACGGGACGGACCCCGACAGATAGCCGATCACCAGCCAGGCCAGCCACGCCTCGTCCATGGCCGACATGGTAACGCCGTTTGACCGAAGTGCCCGCGGCATTACCATGCCCGCGCACTACCCCCCTTTTTCCACTGAGGAACCCATGCCCAACATCGCTCTCGTCGGCGGCGGCCACATCCACACCCCCAACTTCGTCAAGAAGCTCAGCCAGCGCACTGACCTGAAGGTCACTGCGGTGTGGGACCCCCTGCCGGTGCGCGCCGCGGCCCGGGCCCAGGCGCTGGGCGCGCCGGTGGTGGACGATGCCGCCCGCATCTGGGCCGACAAGTCCATCGACGCCGTGGTCATCTGCAGCGAAACCAACCTGCACGAGCAGCTCGTGCTCGACGCCGCCGCCGCGGGCAAGCACCTGTTCGTCGAAAAGCCCCTGGGCATGGGCGCGGCCGACTCCTACCGCATGGCCGACGCCATCGAAAAGGCCGGGGTCCTGTTCCAAACCGGCTACTTCCGCCGCGGCGATCGCCCCCACCGATACCTGCGCCAGCTCGTGAAGGACGGCTTCTTCGGCCAAATCACCCGCGTGCGCCACAGCAATTGCCACACCGGCTCGCTCGGCGGCTGGTTCGACGACAAGCCGCAGAACCCCGCCGACTCCTGGCGATGGATGGCCGACCCCAAACAGGCCGGCTGCGGCGCGTTCGGCGACCTGGGCACCCACGTGCTGGACATCCTCATGTGGATCTTCGGCGACGTCGCCCAATGCACCGCCTCCATCCACGTCGTCACCGGCCGCTACGGCGACTGCGACGAGTCCGGCGAGGGACTGTTGCAGTTCACCTCCGGCGTCGTCGGCACCCTCGCCGCCGGCTGGGTCGATGTCGCCGACCCCATCGGCCTGACCATCAGCGGCACCGAAGGCCACGCCGCCATCGTCCAGCAGAAGCTCTACATCACCAGCAAGAAATTGGACGGCGCCGACGGCAAGACCCCCTACGACGCCGACAAGCTCCCCCCCGCCCTGCCCCACGCCTTCGACCTCTTCCTCGACGCCGTCGCCGGCAAACCCGGCATCGAACTGGTCGCCGCCCGCGAAGCCGCCAAACGCTCGGCCGTCATGGAAGCCCTCTACGACGCCGCCCAACGCCACACGTGGGTCAAACCCAGGTGAGGTTTCCCCGCGCCCCGCGTTGACATCGCCCGCCGATGCGATGATGATTCCCCGACCCTGGAGAGGTGTCCGAGCGGCTGAAGGAGCTGGTCTCGAAAACCAGTGTGGCGCCTAGCGTCACCGTGGGTTCGAATCCCACCCTCTCCGTTGACTGCTGCGCCGTGTACTTGCAGCTTCACGCAAAACAAGAACTGGCAGCATGATCGCCCCGGCGCGCCGTGAATCAGTTGCAGCCTGTGTG
>CAZFDT010000150.1:0-4652 GCA_964518335.1 uncultured Phycisphaeraceae bacterium | reverse complement strand
CCAGGACCTCACGCTTGAACTCGCCGTACCGCGTGGTCGGCTGCTGCGCTTCGATCTGCCCCAATCGCCAGCCATCAGGGAGCACGGTGGCCACCCGTGGCTCCAAATCGACCACGTCCATGGGCTCGAGCGCCTGGGCCTCACCGTTGGCCGGCGAATCGGTGAACAGCACCGCCGCGAAGTCGGCTGCGGTCTCGGCCGCGGCGATCACCGCCAGGGTGTAGCGTCGCAGCTGCGCGAACAGCGGCAGCGCCGGCGTCAGTTCGGGAATCCCGCGGTGCTGGCCGGGCCGATCCGCGCGGAACCAGTGGATCACCGAATCCGCATCGACCAGGTCGTAGCGATCGGCCCACGGCCCGCGATTTCCCCCGAACGGCGCCCCCGGATGATCACGCAGGATCGCATACTTCTGGGGATTGCCGTATTCGTCGAGGTACAGGCCGTCGATGTCGCTGGTGAGACGCAGGTGGGTGCCGAAGGGTGAGGTCACGCGATCGGCTTCGACCAGCTGCACATCCAGCTTCACCGGCGAATCCACACGGGGATTGGAGACCAGAATCGCAAACGCCTCACCGTCGGTGGCCTTGGCCATGCGCATCGTGCGGAGCTTCTCGGCCAATCGCGCCGATCGTGCCCAGTCGGTGAAGGCGTTCTCGACCAGATCGTTGACGTGTGAGTCGGGCGAGAGCAACTGCAGCCGCGGGCCGGTGCCGATGCAGTCGTTGGCCAGGGTGAGCACAATGCCCTTGGCGTAACTGTTGTTGGCCACTTCGTAGCGGGCGCGCTCGCGGAGTTTGCGGCGGACCACCGGTGAACCGGCGGCGTCGGCCGACAGCGAATCAGCCATCGACCAGTGCCGGGCGTTGTCGGCGGTGGTCTGGGCCGCGTCGTACTTGGCGCGGACGCCGTGCCGCAGAGCGGGCGCGACGAGTCGAACCGACCGCACCTGCTGCGCGGGTCGCGTCGGCTTCGAACTGGTGCGGAACGGCCACATCAGAACGAACCTCCCACGGTGCCAGCACTTCCGGGGGCTTTGATCTTCACGAGCTTGATGCCCAGGCCCTTGCCGCGACTGGCCTTCTTCGACTCGAGGTACTTGTCGGCGGCGATCTGGTCGGCAAGACCGTGCTGCTCGACGGAGCCGGCATCGCCCGCAGCCTTCTTCGGGCCAGCGGCGTTGGTCTTGAGGGTCTCCTCGAGCGTGTCGGTCGGTTCGGCCACGGCGGGTTCCTTAGGCTCGCTCTGTGGCTCGCCTAAGAGTCAATTACCCGGCCTGATCTCAAAGTGGCGTGGAATCTGGTCGCAACGGATGCGATGGTTACGCATCTAGAACCTGATGGCGGCTGGATGCGGGCTGTTGCGCCGCACCGGCGGCTAGTTCATAGGTGGTGATGCGTCGTCCGCAATGGCGACACTCCCGTCGACGAAGCAGCCGTCCACCCCAGGCGCGGCGGGTATAGAGCACCCGCAACTCGTGACATCCGCACTGGCGGCAGGCCAGTCCCCGACGCGCTGGTGGCGACGATGGAGGTGTGGTCAACTGCGTCATTTGGACTTGCTCCGTTGCAGTTCAGACAGACACAGCCGCGGTCGCGGCGGCGACACGCCAGACGCCACCCCTGGCAGGCTGGCGCCCTGGATGGACGCAGCGACGGCGCAGCCGACCAGGCAGTCCAGCCAATGGTTGTCCGGTCGCGTGGGGCGGAGTTTCCACTCATCGACGGTGCGGCCCTGGGCCAGTGTCTTCACGCGATACTCGGCGGTGAGGTGATCGGCCAGCATCCGATGGGTCGTCTCGTCGCGCCCGAAAAGGGCGAGGCACCCGGGATCACCCATCGCCACCGCCAGACGGGCATGCACAAAACTCTTCCAGTAGTTGGTGTCGACCAGGACGTAACGAATGGCCCGTTGCCCACTTTTCCCAGGTGTGGGGATACGCCAGTGCAAGCCAATGCGATCGCCTTGCCGACGCTTGCACTCGCCAAACGGAATGCTCGAAGCGCCGACATACTTGCCGTGACTGGGCATGAGCACACTGGCGAAGGCGCTCTGGCGGCAGAATTGGTAGACGACGTCGGTGCTCTGACCCCAGTTGGCGTCGATCAGGCAACGATCGATCCGCATGTGCGTGCCGTCCTCACGACGGTACTCGCGCGACAGGCGCTCCGCAGTGAGCTTCTCGAGTCCGCCGTAAATCTGACCTTCGAGCCCAGCCCCCGGTATGGCACGGGCCAAGGTGGGGTTCACATCGTTGAGCGTGAAGTAGGGCCGCTTCTGCGGCGGCCAGGCGCCGTAGTCCACGATGTGCCCGGTGAAGTGGTCCTCCCAGGCGCAGAGCATCCAGAACAGCACGCGCTGCTGCACGTCGATGAACATCGTCAGGTGATTGCAGCCCAGCGGCACCACCCCCGGAAGTAAGCCGTTGAGCTTGGCTGCGATGGCTTCGGCAGTGAGCATCTCCTCGCCGACGGCTTCGATGATCGGTTCGTTCTGGTACTCGGCGAAGAATGCGGCCTCGTCGCGGAGCTTGAGGTTCATCGCGTGCTGGATCGCCGACAGCTCATCATCGTTGTAGCGCTGCGGCCAGGCGATGATGGCGCCCGCGTCCATAGCGTCGCGGTTGGCTCGATAAAAATCGGTGGCCTCCGAGCCGTCGCCGTCGTTGCGAAAAGAGTCGGCGCGCAATTCGGCGTACTTGGTCCAAAGTTTTTCGCTGCCGGGGGTGGGAAAGGCGTACACCATCTTCGTGCGTTCGCCTTGCCACTCGGGGTGTTTGTCGCGGTCGAGGATGTTGTCGGCCATGTCGCCGGGCCGGATCACCGTGCAGGCCATGAGACCGGCGATCTTTTTGCCCGGGCCGGCCATGCCCAGCACATCGCCGGCGAGGATCGCCTCGCGGCGCTGCGATTGCGAAGGCGACCACGCCGATTCGGTCGTCTGCGGGTCATCGACCAGCACCAGCTGCGGCCGCACCACCTGGCCATCAGCGCGGGCGTAGTTCTGCCCGCGGATGTCGCTGCCCTTCATGCCGCTGCAGGAGATGACCACCCCGGAAGCCTTCGATCCTGAAATGGTCGGCAGGACGATGCGATCCGACGACCAGTCGATGCGGGTCGGTTCGCCTTTGTACTTCTGACCCTTCTGGCGGTTGGTGATGCGCTCAAGGCACTGGATGGGGTAGGTGACTTCGGGGAAGTCGGCGTGCAGGAGGGGATTGCTTTCGAGCCAGACTTTGATGTTCTCCAATAGATCGCGGGCGCGCTCCGCGCTGGCGGCGATCAGACACACGAACGGTGATGCGCCGATCAGTGCCGACCACAGCACCGCCGTCTGACACAGCACGGTCTTGCCGCTGCCGCGCGGCATGGCCATGGCGAACAATCCGCCGGTGCGCACCGCCTTCTCGATCTTGTCGATCACGCGCAGGTGGTCATCCGACCACGGCAAGTAGAACACGTCGGCGAAGTAGACCTCGCAGAACCCCCGAAATGACAGCTCACACCGCGCCCGGCGTGCCGGGTCCACCACCGCCGGAATCTCGCCGATGTCCTGCGCGGCGCGCACCAGTTCGGCGTTGCGTTCAGCCTGGCGACGCTTGACCTCTTCGTAACGGAGCGGGTCGGCCTTGGGCTTGAAGTATTCCAACGTCAGCCACGCCGCGTAGCGAAACAGGTCAATGGTGGATGGATTCCGCGGGTCACTGATGCTGTAACCCGCGCGCTCGCGATGGCGGCGCAGTTGCCGCTCACCGGTGACGACACCGTGGCCCAGCGAGTTGAGCAGGCGCGCGAGGACCGCGGGCTTGAGTTGGCGAGGGTTAATCGGTTCCTGGGCCATGCCCACCCTCCTGAATCAGGTAGGCCACGTAATCGAGCAGGTTCAGGGTGTCGTCTGGCGCCAGCAACCCCCCCGCCTCGGCGATCTGGCGGACCTGGTCCTCGGTCACGCGGCGCCCGTAGGCCGACGCCATCGCCCGGGCGGCGTCCGGGACGCCGAGGGCGGTGATTTTGAGCGATCGGGATGGTTCATCTCTTGGTGTCATTGGGACTTACGGCAATACTTAAATAACTGGAAATAATCGACTTAAGGTACATCTTGGCCTTGATGTTTTCGCAGCGATCCGGCTTAATGGTGCTGTCAGAACGAAACCCGAACACGAAAGGCCAGGACCATGACGCGAAGGACACCCGCCAACACGACCGCGAAGAAGCAGATCGCCCGCCTGATCGACCAGCACGACGCGGTGGCCACCCGCTACGCCGACGCCATCCTCCGCGGGCAGATGGGCCTGGCTACGAAGCGCGAGCAGGCCCTGCGCCGCCTCGCCATCCAGATCCGCAACGCCGCCTGCCGCCACGACCTGATCACCTGGACCCGCAGCCGCCTGGCGGGCAAGTGAACCACCCACGTACAGGAGCACGCCATGCATACCACCGGTCATGACCACCACGACGACACCACCCGCTGGGGCGTCCAGCGACAGATCGACGGCCGCTACTTCGACGGCGAAGGCTGGACGGACGACGACGCCAGGGCGTACCGCACCACCGACCACGACGAGGCGGTCAACCTCGCCGCGTACCTGATCCGCATCACGCCGGGCTGGGTCCGCGCGGTGCTGATCAGCGACTGACCCTCGCAACGCCAAACCA
>CAZFDT010000149.1:0-4679 GCA_964518335.1 uncultured Phycisphaeraceae bacterium | reverse complement strand
CCGGATGCTGGGCCATGATCTGCTTGACGATCGGATAGAAGGCGCGGCAGGTCTCACAGGCGGGGTCGAAGAATTCGACGATGGTGACCGGCGCGTTCTGCGGCCCGATGATCGGGGTGTGCATTCTTACAAGGCGGCTTTTCCCCACGTCGACGCGGGCGTCCTGATCGGCCTGCGTGCGGTCGCGATAGGCATCCGTGCCGAAGTAGAAAGCCAGGCCGAGAATCAGCAGCACAGCAAGTGCCAACAGTTTTCTTGTGTTCATGTACGGGTCCTTTTCAGATAGATCGTCAGGGTGGCGGCGATGGTGAGGAAGGCCGCCAACGACAGCCAGGGGATCTGGATGTCGCCAAGGATGACCAGGGCCTGCTGGCTGCACGATGGGCCGGTACCGCAGGGCACCCACCACTGCGGCACCCAGCCCGCAATCAGCGCGCTGTGATAGGCCGCCAGGGCAAGGCCAGCGAGCACGAACGGCATCGCATACACCGCGCCGCGCCGGTCCTCAGCGAACACGGCCATGCCCAGGATGAGGGCGAGGGGGAACATGGCGATGCGCTGGTACCAGCACAGCACGCAGGGCGTCATGCCCATGACTTCGCCAATGAAAAGTGCGCTCAGGGTCGCGGTGAGCGCGACGATCCAGGCGGCCAGCAGCCACCACCAGTGTGATTGTTTGTCATGCATTGAATTGAACTCTGTCGCGGCGATCGAGATTGCGGGGCCTTGGCGGGGCCGCCCTTACGAAGGCGGATGCCCAACATTGCACGTGGCCGCAGTCCTGCGGCACGTGCGTCACACAAGGACGTGCGGGACGATGCTGCCGATCAGGCAGCGCAGCGCCATTTAGGGCGTTCGGGCTCGGACGTCGGTGCGGACTTGCCAAGGGCGTGCGGCACATCGGCGAAGATCCTGCTCGAGTCATAGGTGGCGAGGCAGCACGCATCGCGCAAGGCGGCGGTCGCCACCTGACAGAGACCGCAGTCCGGGTGGAGCGTCGGACCCGGCTCACCGGGTGATTCGTCGCCTTGGTGGCCGTGTTGATGATGCCCAAGGTGGGGCGTCGTGGCGCCGGACTCATGCTGGCAATAGACGCTCACGCCCGCCCAGGCGAGCTGGAGGGGCGTGATGAGCATGAGAAGAACAGCAAGCCATCGGCGCATTGGGCACAGATTGTAACCGTTACGGGGTGGCCATTCGACGGGGTGCGCTCACTCGCAGGGCGCAGCGTCTGGCGACCATTGGTCCTTATCGTCCCCTGGTCGAGGCCCGAGATCAGTGTTCTGGATGAGGGGCGCAGGGACCGCGATGGGCGCCGCGCACGTGCATCGCTTCGTTCTGGGCCTCATGGCGTGGAAGCTGTGACAACTCGTTCAGGATGCCGCAGTGGGCTGCGTCGCCGGCTTCGTTGCACTGCGCGCGCAGGCCCTTCAGTTGTCGCTCCAGCCCGCGAAGCTCCCGGATGCGGGCGGCAACGTGGCCGATGTGCTTCTCGAGCAGGGTATTCACGTCCTCGCAGTTTTCTGCCGGTGCGTCCTTGAAGCGCAGCAGGACGCGGATCTCATCGAGCGTCATGTCCAATGATCGGCAATGGCGGATGAACGACAAACGTTCGACGTGGATACCCTCGTAGATGCGGAAATTGCCATCGGTACGCGCAGGGGTTGGCAGCAAGCCTTCACGCTCGTAGTAACGAACTGTCTCGACCTGGGTGCTCGTGACACGCGCCAATTCGCCGATTTTCATGTTGCGCCGCCTCACGTGGTGTACATGCAAATGATTGCTCGATTCTAAACGCTTGACTCTGTAGCGACTACAGATTGTTCAATGGCTGCGTGTCGTGAAGCAAGGAGTCGAACATGAACGAACGTAGTGGCGGCAGTTGCGGATGCGCCAAGCCGTCGCAACCGCAGGCCCTCTCGTCAGCCCAGGGTGCCCCTGCGGCAGCGCTTCCCGCGCGGGAGGCGCTCTGGCGTGCCGATGGATCTGTCCTCCCTTTGACGGAGCCTGAGCAACCGAGCGTGACGGGTTCGCCCGTGCTGCACACCACACTCAATATTGCTGGAATGGACTGCCCGACTGAGGAGGCATTGATCCGGAGCACGCTCTCGGGCTTGGCCGGAGTGGCTGCGCTGGATTTCAATCTCGTCCAGCGGCGGCTGACCGTCACGCATCACGCGGGAGCGTTGGATGCGGTCCTCTCCGCCCTGGAATCGATTGGTCTTGAGGGAACGGTCCATGGCGATGGCAAGGAAAACGCCGCCGCCCAGGCCGAATCCACACCAACGGGGCGGTGGTGGCCGATGGCGCTGGCTGGTGCGACGGCGACATTGGCCGAGGCTATGTCCTGGCTCAACGGTAGCGACCACTGGATCGTTCTTGCGCTTGCGCTGGTGTCGATCGTGAGCGGCGGCCTGGCGACCTATAAGAAAGGCTGGATCGCGCTCCGGCATCTTAATCTCAACATCAATGCCCTCATGTCGATTGCCGTGACCGGAGCGATGCTTATCGGACACTGGCCGGAAGCGGCAATGGTGATGTTCCTCTTCACGCTGGCCGAGGCGATCGAGGCGAAGTCGCTCGACCGGGCACGCAATGCGATTCGGGGGCTGATGGAACTCGCGCCTGACACCGCGACCGTGCGCCAGGCCGATGGAAGCTGGGTGCCCATACCGGCTGGGGCCGTCCTCCTTGATGCTGTGGTGCGCGTGCGTCCTGGTGAGCGGATCGCGCTCGATGGGGTGGTGACCAGCGGGCGTTCGACCGTCAACCAGGCGCCCATTACTGGCGAGAGCCTGCCGGTGGACAAGGCCGAGGGCGACACCGTTTTCGCGGGCACGATCAACGCGGCGGGGTCATTCGAATATCGCGTCACGGCCGAGGCGAACCATTCCACCTTGGCGCGCATCATCCATGCGGTCGAGTCCGCCCAAGGTAGCCGCGCCCCAACCCAGCGCTTTGTCGATCGATTCGCCCAGATCTACACCCCGGTCGTGTTTGCCGTGGCGCTGCTGGTGGCGATCGTCCCGCCGCTGATGCTTGGCGGAATATGGATGGATTGGATCTACAAGGCTTTGGTGCTGCTGGTGATCGCCTGCCCGTGCGCACTGGTGATCTCGACGCCGGTGACCATCGTCAGCGGACTCGCTGCGGCGGCACGCAAGGGGATTCTCATAAAGGGCGGGGCTTATCTGGAGGAGGGTCGAAAGCTCACTACGCTGGCCCTGGATAAGACCGGCACGATCACCTGGGGAAAGCCAGTCCGGACAGATTTCATGACGCTGAGGGGCGATGCGAGCGAGGCATATGTCCTCGCGGCAAGCTTGGCCGTGCGCTCCGACCACCCGGTCTCGCTTGCGGTCGCCCGTCCTGTGGACGGTCAGGAATGGCCGCTACGCGAGGTACTCGAGTTCGCCGCGATTCCGGGCCGTGGCGTGCGCGGCCGCATTGACGGAGAGGTCTATCAGCTCGGCAATCATCGCCTGATCGAGGAGCTCGGATTGTGCGCCCCCGCCATCGAGGAAGCGCTTGAGAAATATGAGCGGGAGGGCAAGACGGCCGTGCTCCTGGCAGACCCACGCGGGGTGCTGGCGCTCTTCGCCGTTGCCGATACTCTGCGTGAGACGAGCCGTCAGGCGATCGCAGAACTGCACGCGCTGGGCGTGAAAACGTTGATGCTGACTGGCGACAACGCGCACACCGCCGAAGCCATCGCCCGTGAGGTGGGAATCGACGAGGCCAGGGGTAACCTCTTGCCCGAAGACAAGCTCGGGGCGATCGAGTCGCTGCTGAAGCGGCAGGAGGGCGGCAAGGTCGGTATGGTGGGCGACGGCATCAACGACGCGCCCGCGCTGGCTCGCGCGGACATCGGCTTCGCGATGGGGGCGGTCGGCACGGACACGGCGCTCGAGACGGCGGATGTGGCACTGATGGACGACGACTTACGCAAGATCCCCGCGTTCGTGCGCCTATCGCGTGCTACGTCCCATGTGCTAATACAAAACATCGTGGTGGCCCTTGGCATCAAGGCGGTGTTTCTGCTGCTCACGGTTACCGGGCAAGCCACAATGTGGATGGCAGTCTTCGCAGACGTGGGGGCAAGCTTGATCGTGGTGGCGAACGGGCTCCGTTTATTGAGGCGCTAGGAACGACGTCATCCGAGGACGATTCTTCGGCAATCAAGGAGAGGGTGAAATGAAGAGGACGACTTTGATCGCAGCTCTGGTGGCGAGCGCCTTTTCGGTGACGCCGTTGATGGCCCAGCAGACAGCGCCCCCGCCTGAGCAAGGCGGGCAAATGCAGCAGGCACCCGATGTTGCCGAGTTTGACAAGCAGATGGCGCAAATGCAGGAGAACATGCAGCGGATGCAGGATCAGATGGAAAAGATCGGCCGGACCTCCGACCCGCAGGAGCGGCAGAAGCTACTGCAGGAGCACTGGGAAACGATGCAAAACGGCATGACGACGATGCACGGCATGTGGGGGCCCGGCATGATGGGCTGCTGTTCAGGCGACACGATGATGGGTGGCCACATGATGGGATGGCGTGGCATGGGAGATTATTAACCCGGCCCTTAAATAAGCTGCCCGCAATATAATGCGTGCATGGAAAAGATCGATGCACGCAAACTGGGTCCTGAAGGGCGCGAGACGCTGCGCAAGATGGTGCTGCGCCTGAA
>CAZFDT010000148.1:0-4776 GCA_964518335.1 uncultured Phycisphaeraceae bacterium | reverse complement strand
CATCATCACCACCTCACCGCCACGAAGGGAAGGTGGGATCGCAGGACGCTTACCATGTAAATACCCCTAATGCACGATGACGCCATGCTCGGGATTGATCTCGAGCAGGTCGATGCCGACGAGTTGATGGAAGGCGACGCACCGGAGCTTTCAGAGTAACCAGGCCAGCCCCTGAACAGGGTCATGCGTTCACCAACTTGCGTCCGCCACGGTCAATTCGTCGCCTGTGAATCTCAGCGTGTCATCCGCGAACACGGGAAGCCACCCGACAGGTGCGTCGTTGGCCTCAATGACTTCGCCTTCGGCAAGACGCGCCAAGGCGTGGGCCGTCATGTGCCGCCGCAACCTGCGGTCGCGCCGTCGCACCCGAAGCATCTCTTCAACTCGTGCATGCCTCATGCCCGACCCTTTCAGTTGGGTGTCTTGATCCTGATTGCACCCCCCGGCATCGGGTGGTGACCTGCATGCCATCAGCCATCGCTATCTGCCCATTCCAGCGGCACCTCCGGTCCGGCGTAGCCGGGCAGGGCGAGGTAGTACCTGCGCAGCACTTCGGCGAGCGGGTTCGACGCGATGGTGCCCGACGTGAGGTGCTCCGTCACCATTTCTATGAACTCGCGAGTGTCCGGATTCTTCTGCCCGGCCCAGTCTGCAAGATCCTCCGTGGCGTCGGGCGGAAAAAATCGG
Source organism: uncultured Phycisphaeraceae bacterium (assembly GCA_964518335.1). GTDB lineage: Bacteria > Planctomycetota > Phycisphaerae > Phycisphaerales > Phycisphaeraceae > CAZFDT01. Next base: position 4,089 of record CAZFDT010000148.1, on the reverse strand, counting down.
CTGCCTTGGTACTCGACCTCGTCGGCGTTCCCGGCGAAGAACATCTGGTTCATGGCCTCGTTGGGTCCGGGATCGACGGCGTGCGGACCGGGCGCGTGGGCGGCTTGGCGCCACGCCTCGTACCGGTCCATGACGGTCGCGTGCTGTACCCGCACCCACGCTCGGCCAAACAGGAGCAACAGCGCCAGCACGAACACCAGCAGTGGCAGCACCAGCACCATCTCAGTCATCGCCGCTCCCCGCCCCCGGAAGTGTCCCCGGATATGGGATGTGGCCACACGATGTTGCCGCTGGTTCGTCATGATTCGCTCTCACCACTTATCTCTTCCGGGGCACTTCCGGGGGTTCAGTGCGACAACATCACGGGGACAAGCGTGCGGATGCTCCGCAGGTACTGGTCGAGCTGATCGATCATCTCCGTGTCGAGTGCGGGGATTGGATTCACGTCGGCCTGGGAGGTCTGCAACCTTGCGAGCCACTCGTCGTAGTCATCCACCGCCTGCACCTGCGCGTGCCACATTTGCGTCCACAGGTCCCACGAGTGGTTGTTGAACACCGTCACTTGGGCGATGGCGACGTTCCCTCGGAAGGGTCTGCCGTTGTCAAAGCGGGTAGGCCAGAACATCGAGTGATTGTCTTGATGAGCGACGGCGAGGAAGGTGAGGTATTGACGACGCACCATTTGCTCGTGCGTCACGACCGTGTGATCGAAGTTGATCGGCGCCGGCAGGTCGCTCTTGCTGCCGAAGTTGTGCGGGTTGCGCACCGGCTCCTCGTCGCCGGTGTTGATGCCGGCGAACATGTAGTCGTCGATGCGATAGACCGGCTGCGGAACCAAGGCGCCATCCTCCCCCGGAAGGGGGCCAATGCCCAGGTCCTTATCAAAGAACACGGTGTACGACCACTCGTCCCGCCAGATGTAGTCCGCCACCTGGGGCACGCCCCATTCGCGCGGATCGACCCACCCCCGCACCCAGGCGATCCGCGGGCTGGGCCGGTAAATCGGCTCCTCTTCGTACACATATGTCCAACTTCCAGGCGAGAGGAATTGTGGATGTCCCTTCGGATAAACGCTCTTGATCTCAATGACGACGAAGGCCGTTTCCTTGATCTTCGAAGGGTCGCTGCCGGCCACGCCGACTGCGTTGATGAGGCTGGTGTTCCATTTGGGAGCGACAATGTTGACCGGATCGGTGCCGGGCCAGAGATAGTCCAGCTTGATCCGCGCCAGGTGGTTGACCCAGTACATGCTGTGCGGGGCGCGGTCGTAGTGGGCGAAGCGGCTATGCGGCAGGTGCGGCCAAGCCAGGTTCGCCAGCGCCCGGAACATCCACCCCAGCGGACCATAGACGCGATAGGCCTCGGGCTTGCGGCTGGTGACGACGTAGTTGTCGCGATCGGCGCCGCGGCCGATGGGCACGTTCGGCTTGCCGCCGCCAGCCACATCGCTGTCACCGACACCGTGCCCCTCCGTCTCCCCACGAACCGGGTCGCGCCAGCCGAAGAGCACGTCGTAGGGGCCGCGGTTGGTGATTTTGTCGTCGATGTCCTTGGGTAAGAGCCCCTGACGCACCGGCCGCTCGAAGTCGTCGAAGCGCCCGCGTACCCATGGAACCCCCGGAAGCAGCGGCACGAGGAACGCGGTCGAGCGCTGCTCGGATCGTTCCAGGTTGGTTTCGCCGCCGTCGACCGCGTTGACCTGGGCCAGCACGCCCAGCGTCTCCATCGCCGCCTGGCTCTGCTCATCCATCGCGATCATTGCACGCCAGATGTCGCCATGATCCGAGCCACTCGGAGGGTTGTAAAACGTCATGCGGCGCACGTCGTAGCCCGACTCGTTGAAGAAGTGGTCCATCGGCCCCAGCAGGTCGATCTCTTTCTGCACCTCGCCGCGGAAGCGCTTCAGGCCATCCTCCACCCACGAGCCGTTGACACCACGGTTGAGTTGGCCGTCCACCGCCTCGGCGATGGCCAGCATGTCGTCGTGCGAGAAGGCCGTCGCCTGCGGCATGGCGTCCATGACGTTCACCAGCGCGATCATGCGGGCGATGCCCACGTTGTTCATCGCCACCGTGTTGAATGAGCGGGCGATCCACCCCGCCCCCGCCGCGGCGGTGGCGTCCGCCGCGTGCTGCACCTCGATGCGGTGCTGCGTCTGCCAGCCCAGGTTCATCACGTAGAAGACCAGGCCCGCCAGCAGGATCACACCGAGCAGCGTGATGACCATCACGGCGCCGCGCTGAGATACTCGGCGTCCACTGCAGCAATATGTTGCGGCGATGTTGCCCATGCGGTTTTGATCAAGGATCACGTGGCAGCTCGGGCTCGGGTGGCAACTCCACCGGAATGCCCTCGTTGGTCAGCGTGTATTGGGCCGCGATGAGGGTGAACCGACCTCCCTGCTCGTCGGATTCACCGTCGGCGAAGATCGCGCTGACGTAGGGCACGGAGAGGAAGAACCTGTGCTCCACACGCACGGTGACCGCCTCCCGCGGCCCGAACTCGCTCAAGCCGCCGTTCAGTGACACAAATGACACCGCATCAGCGTCGCCCTTGGTGCGCAACAGCGTGACCTGCGTATTGGCCGCTGCGTAGCGGAGCCGATCCGCGGCGAGGGTGTGGACCCACTTGGGCGTCTCCTGATTGAGGCCCGCGTAGTGCTCCTCAAGGCCGCTGACAAAGGCGTCGGCCGCCACACTGCCGTTGTGCGATCGCCCGCTCACCGGCATGACCGCCAGCACCGCCGCCTGCCGGATGGTGTCGAACTTCTCCGCGCCCTCGCCTGCCACGATGACATTCACGGGTTCGCCATCGACGGTGAGGTTGCGCGGGATCTGCGCGATGGCCGCCCGTGTCGCCGCAAACGCCGCATAGTGGACAAACATGTTGCCCACCATCAACAGCGTGGTCTGCAGCAACACCAGGCACAGAAACAAGGCGATGGGGAACACCAACGCGAATTCGACTGTCGCAGTGCCTTCGTCGGCGCACACAAGCGTCCACAGGAATCGGCGTAGCCGGAAGCTCACCCCGTGACTCCCTCACGTCGGTGTGGGCAACGATCCCATGCCGCCAGAATGACCAGCAAGACCAGGCCCGCGTTCCGCAGCAGGTTCGGCCAACCGATTTTGGCCGCGTCTGAGTTTGTCGAGAAGCAGCCGCAGGAGATGTCCAACCCCCGCACAAGCGCACTGCCAATCGCAACGGTAAAGATGAACAGGAGCGTGACCAAAATCGTCGCACCGGCGAAGCGCACTTGTGGAATGAGCAGCGCCAGCACCACCGTTAGTTCCAGCCACGGCAGAACGATGGCCAATGGGTTGATGAGTACGTCAGGCAGGATGCCGTAGCGATGAATCGATCGGGCGAACGCCATTGGGTCCGTGATCTTCGGAATCGCTCCCTGCACAAAGACAATCACCAGCGTCACCAGGCACACAGCCGGGACAAAGCACCATGCCCAACTGAGCATGCGCGAGGCAGCGCCTTGCCGCATCGAATCAGTCATTTGCAGCATCGTCATGTGCCCAGCCACGCTCATGTGAACCCCTCATGCTACGCGGTGCTATTCCGCTGGAGTGGCAATCAATAGCCCTGTTCAACCTCATGGCCGGCTTTTGCCCATGCTTCGTAACCGCCAGCGAACACCGACACCAGCTCGTAGTCCTGCTCGCGTAGAAGCCTGGCTACCTGCAACGAGTCGTCGCACGACTGCGACGAACAATACACCACGATCGGTTGGTCAAGGCTCAGAAGCGAGGCGTTCTGCACAAAGGCTTCATCAAAGTCGGTTGCGGGGAGGGACAGGGCAAGTGGCAGATGCCCTTGGGCATATTCGTTTCGGGGGCGGGCATCGATCAGGATGTAGTTGCCACTTTCGATCATGCCGGTGAGTTGTTCCATGCTCACCACACCGACTCCAATCGCACCGGCACGTAGCTCGATGTCCTGCGACCAGTCGTATCGCCAAGCGATGCCGCTGGGGGAAATCGCGTTGACCACGCTTGCCAGCGCAGCTGCAACCAATCCGAGCACGCAAATATGAACCGCGTGGCGTGTCATCGTCGTGTTGGGGGCTGGGGCGTCATC
>CAZFDT010000147.1:0-4786 GCA_964518335.1 uncultured Phycisphaeraceae bacterium | reverse complement strand
GTGCCGTCGCCGCCGCAGGGCTGGGCGCCGCCGTGAAATCCTTCGCCGGGTTCGGCGATTCGCTCTCGAAGATGAGCCAGCGCACGGGTGTGAGTGTGGAGTCACTATCGGAACTGGCCTACGCCGCCGGTCAGTCTGGCGCAGATATCGAAACGCTCGAGACCGGCATCCGTGTCATGCAGCGCACGATCAACGATGCCGGACGGGGGTTGTCCACGGCGGTGGATGGGCTGTCCGATCTGGGCCTGACATTCGAGCAACTACGAGGCTTGAAGCCCGAGGACCAGTTCAAGCTCGTGGCCGATCGGCTGTCGAAGGTCGAGGACCCGTCGAAGAAGGCGGCCCTGGCGATGCAGCTGCTCGGCCGCTCGGGCACACGGCTGCTGCCGCTGTTTGCCGACGGCGCAGAGGGGATTGAGGCATTGCAGCAGAGGGCACGCGACCTGGGCCTCACCATCGGCAACGACGACGCCCAGGCCGCGGTCATCTTCGGCGACACGCTCGATGACCTGATCAAGGTCATCAAGCGCGGTGTGTTCGCCATCGGTGCCGCCCTGGCCCCGGCGCTGACCAAGCTGGTCAGTCGCATCATCACAGTGGCAGTGACCATCATCGACTGGATCAAGACCAACCGCGAACTGGTGCTCACCGTCGGCAAGGTGGTGGCGGGCGTGCTGGCCGCGGGCGGGGCGCTGATCGCAATCGGGCTGAGCATCTCGGCCCTGGGCGGCGTGTTCGGGGCCATCGCCACGGTGATCACCGGTGTGGGGGCCGCTATCGGCGTGCTGGGCAGCGTCATCGCGGCGCTGGTGTCGCCAATCGCCCTGGTCATCACCGCCATCGGGTCGCTGGGGGCGTATCTACTCTATACATCCGGTGCCGGTGCCCAAGCCCTCCAATGGCTGGGCGACCGATTCGGGGCGCTCAAGCAGACCGCCCTGACCGCCTACCAGGGCATCGCCGACGCCCTGGCCGCTGGCGACATCTCCATGGCCGCCAAGATCCTGTGGCTGACGCTCAAAATGGAGTGGCAGCGCGGGATCAACGCCCTCAATGGCTACTGGCTTGGGTTCAAAGAGACCTTCATGAGCATCGCCTACGGCGCCTTCTACGGTGCCTTGTCCGCGTTCGAGATGGTCTGGCACGGCCTGGAGGTGGCGTTCATCGAGACCACCGCGTTCCTCACCAAGGTGTGGGCCAACTTCACCGCCGGGTTCCAGAAGGCTTGGGGCGGTGCGGTGAACTGGACCGCCAAGCGGCTGCTCGAGCTGCAGGGCATGTTCGACTCGAGCTTCGACGCCGACACCGCCAAGCAGCTGGCCGATCAGAACCGCGCTGCCGATGACCGCCGCATCGACCGCGAACGCGACGCCATGATCCAGCAAACAGAGGACCAGCGCCGCAGCCGACGCGAGCAGGCTCGGCAGACGCATGAGAACACTTTGGGCGCGATCGGCCAGGAGTACGAGGACGCCAAGGCGCAGTTGACCGACGCCTACGACCAGCAGCGCGCCGAATCCGAGCAGGCGCTGGCCGATGCACGCCGCGAGTGGGAAGAAGCCGTGGCCGAAGCCGCGGCCAAGCGTGCCGACACCACGCCGGCCTCGGGGCTGGGTGCCCTCAAATCGCCCGACGACCTCGTCGGCGAACTCGACGACCTGACCGACGTGGCCAAGCGCACCGTCGAGGTGCGGGGCACGTTCAACGCCGCCGCACTCATGCAGCTGCAGGCTTCGCCCACCGAGGACCGCATCGCCCGCGCCGCCGAAGAGACGGCGAAGAACACCCGCAAGATCGAACGCAACCAGCACGACACCACGTTGGTGTTCGAATAGGAGATCGGGGGTGCCCGTCACCGTCGAGGAAAAGTTCGGTCGCTCCCTGTCTGACCGCTCGGCGGAGCGGGTGTACCTCGTGCGTGGTGTCGACGACGAGGGCACGGCAAGAGCAGCGGTGCTGGACGAAGCGCCACTCACGCTCAACGGCCTCAAGCGCGACGACGCCGAGGTCGAGGAGCTCGAAGGCGCCGGCCACTTCATCGGCATCGCCCGTTACGTGAAGCCCTCGTACCAGAAGCCCGCGGCTGGCGAATACTCGTTCAGCTTCGAGACCAGAGGTGGTACGCAGCACACCAAGGTGAGCAAGCAGACCGTCGCGGGCTACACATCCGGCGGAGCGGTGAGTCCGCTCTTTGGCAACCTCATCGGCGTGCATGACGATCAGGTCGACGGCGTGGACATCGTGGCCCCGGTGTTCAACTTCAACGTCACGAAATACTTCGACAGCATCGACGCAGCCTACGTGGACACGCTGTACCGCCTCACCGGCACAGTCAACGGGGCAACGTGGAACGCACCTGTAGCCCCCGGAAGTCCGGGGGTGACGCTGCCGTTCGAGAAGGGCGAAGTCCTCTTCCTCGGCGCAGCCGGCTCCAAACGTGGCGACGACCCGTGGGAGATCGCCTTCGCCTTCGCCGGGTCGCCCAACGTCACCAGTGTCAGCGTCGGCGACATCACCATCGCCGCCAAGGAAGGATGGCACTACCTCTGGTGCAGATATCAGGCCGCCGAGGACACCACCAACAAGCTGCTGGTCATGAAGCCGGTCATGGCGATCGTTGAGCGTGTTTACGACTACGGGGCCTTCGGAGGGCTGGGATTGTGACACTTGCCCATGTCCAACGCGGCCAACCGCTGAAGCTGATCGCGTCCGATTGGAACGCGATGGTGGACGCCGCCCGTGCGCACCTGCAGCAGCAACTGTCGCGCGGCCCCGGAAGTGGCCCTGCCGGTGGCGGCAGCCGTCAAACAGGCATCGTCCTCGTCCGCAACGACTCCGGCGCCGATCAGAGCCGCTTCGCCGCGTTGGGCATCGACGGACCGATCATCCTTCCGGCGGACAATACCGACGAATTCAAACGTCAGGTCGCCCTCAAGTGCGTGGTGCCCACCGCTGACCACTTCGGCAAGTTCGTCGTGCTCGACGAGCCGCTTACTTCCGGGGGGATCGGTCGCGCATACATTGACGGCGTGTGCCCAGCGTCGGTGAACATCGTCAACGAAGCCGACCGCTTCGCCGACATGATGCCGGGCACTACCACGTTGCGCAGCGGAGCCAGCGGCGCCGCCGGGATCCTGTGGGCCGAGGCAGGCACAGGTACGAAGTGGGCCATCATCCGTCTGGGCGCAGCGCCGCAGACGCTCACGCGCGTGCGCGTGAAGGAAATCTTCAACAATCACCTGCGCTGCCGAAACTGGGATGACACGACCGAGGGCGACGACGACTTCCTCGTCGCCAAACCCTTCAAACTCCGGCATCTGGTGGACGAGTATCCCCAACTCACCGGCCTGACCACCATCGACATCAACACCGTCACCGCCACCGGCACCGTCGAAGGCGCCAGCGCGACCGAGACCTGGCTGACCACGCCCAACTACGTCGTGGACGACAACCTGTTCATGGCCCCGGCCAGGACCGGGTTGACCATTGAAGGCCACGAGCTGACGTATATCGACGCCAACACCGATGCCCGTCGCTGGGCGATGTTCACCGACGTGGTCAACCTCTGAGGATCGCTCATGCTGCTTGAGAAGTACATCGGCCGCAGCATGCTGGGCGTCGAGTTCGCTGCGGGCAAGCAGCCGTCGTACTGGTCCTACAGACCGGGCCTGGGCGTGGCGGCCGGCGGGCGCATGGTCGCGGTCGAGGCATTCGCCACCGATTCCAACGCCGAGGGATACGGCGATCTCCCGCCCGGTCCGTGGAACACCGATCCCAACGCGCCGGTGTCCGCGTACAACGTGCGCCTGTCGAACTACCACGTGGGCTCCAAAGTCAAGGTGGTGCTGCCCGAGCCGAACGTCGACTACTTCGCCGATCATCCCGCGGTGGCCAATGCCTGGCAGGCGTTTGCCAACAGCGAGCACATCCTGACCATGCTGGCCAAGCCGCAGGAAGACGGCCACATCAGGACCTTCTACTACAGCGGCGGGCCGGTGCATTTTGACCGGGACGGCGACCTGTGGGTCGGCCCGCTGCTGCTCACCTACCCCAACGAGGTCTACAACTGGACGTTCTTCATCCACGACACGCTCGGCCAGTGCCGCATCAAGTGGGGCGTGTCGTTCTTCGAGGCAACCATGGCGGTGCATGAGCGCTTCGAGCGTTGGACCGGCAGACGCTGGCGCCGGGTGAACCTGCCGCCGTTCCACACTGAACTGCCCACCTACAACGGACCCCTGGCGTCGATCGCGGCGAAGGTTCTGGCGCCGCACACGCTCGTGCCGTGGAGCGTGGCCATGGAGCAAGACGCCTACCGGGTGAGCTACCTGGGCTTCGACCTGGTCGCCGACCACGGCAAGTTCGTCCTCGACCGCGGCTACTGGGGCGGCAGCTACACCACCGCCAAGGTGGACGAGATGTTCGTGATCACGCCGCAGACCGACCCGGCGAACACGATCACCGTGACGCGCGGGTCGGTCGAGTACCTCGACAATTACGCCGTGCCCGAGATCATCCGGGGCACCGACCTGACCTGGCCCAACTACTGCTTTAAGTCCACTGAGACAGTGGACCAGCGCGACTTCTGGAGTTCGAGCCTGCAGTTCGACATCAACCCCAAGGTGTCCACAGCACCCACGCCGTGGTACATCGATCGACACGACCTTGATGAAACGCCGACCGACAACCACTTCCAGACCTGGATCGCAGCGCAGACGTTCCCGGTGGTGCTGCCGTTCCACTCGATGACCAGCAGCTGGTGGGACTTTGGGTGTATGACCTGGAG
>CAZFDT010000146.1:0-4798 GCA_964518335.1 uncultured Phycisphaeraceae bacterium | reverse complement strand
GGGCTTGCCCTACGACATCTACAGCTACATTGTGGTGGACCTGGACTCGACGGTGGCGGCGGCGTTCGCGCTCGACCAGGCACAGGCCGCCGGCGTATTGCCGGCCCAGACGGTTCGCACGCCGTTTCAACGCAAGCCCCTGGCCCCGCCGGAGGCCACGCAGCCCACCATCGCCGCCGCGGCGCAGGCCGTCGTCCGCGTCCAAAAGGCCGATGGCGGCTGGGACCCGAGCAACCTGCTCCTGCCCAACAAGACATTCGGCGCCGCCAACATCGGGCGCGGCGACATCAGCGTCAACGGCGTCATGCCCGCCTTGCTCAATGCGCAGTCGCTGCGATCCAATCTCACTGGCGCCGCTGCACTTGTCCACCTGGCCCGCGCCACACCCGCGCGGTCTCCGCTGGTGCGATCCGCCATCGACAAGGCCGACCCTCGCATGATCGAGTGCGTCACGGCCTGGCTCGATGCCGATCCACGCGACACCCGCCGTCGCATCCTCTACCGCGGCGAGGTCGATAAGCACGAGGACCTTGTCGAGAGTAAAGGCCAACTCCCGGTCGCGCCCTGGCAAGCCACTGCGGCGACCGATCTTCCCTTCGGCCACGCGGCCACGCCGTACGATTTGCTGCCTCTCATCGCTGGATGGACGCGGCCGTACGACGGCTCAGACGCCCAGAAGTCCAGACTCCCCAAGCTCGTGCAGCGCGTGACGCATCGGCTGGTCGTGATGCAGGAGGAAACCGGCCAATGGGCCGACGAAGGCCGCGGCGCCTCGATGAGCAGCGGTGACATGGCCGACACGCTGCGCGTCGCCGCCGTGCAGCGCGCCGCCCGCTCCGCCAAGTCCGGCAAGAACACGCTTGACCTCAACCGCTGGTCCATTCTCAACACCGGCCCAGTCGCGGAGGCGACCTCCTCGCCCAAGGGCCTCTACGCGACGCTCAGTTCTCTCATGTTCCTCCTCGAGTCGGCCACCGAACCGATCGACATGACCGATGCCGTCATCCTCCCACCGGCCGGCGAGGGTGAAGACGATGGCGACCTCATGCCCGACGACGCCGTCGCCAAAGCCTCACGCCCCAACCCGCACTTGGACAAATTGCTGTCGCCGTGACTCCCGAAAGTGCTGCTGCTCCGCGGACGCGCGATCCGTGGTCACGACATGCCGTAAGTCTCGCCTGGGCGATGTCGCCCGAGCCTCGACAACATGGGCTCGTTCGAGATCTACCGACGCCGGGACTTGCAGGAACGTGGAGATCGCCTCAGACCGGAATCCCACGCGAGTCAATGGGTGAGATCCAGTCGTTCGCGGACAGCGACAAAGGTGGCGATGTTCTCACGTGACAGACGAAAGGTTGTGCTGAACAAAACCACTCGCACGTCGGTTGCCCGGCTGATGCGGTTGACGGCTTCGCGATGCAGCGTCAGACGCAATCGTTCGTCGTATGACTTGATTGCTTTGCTCGGCGAACCCGGGCGCGACCCGCCCTGCCGCACCTTCGTGTCGAGCACGTTGTAGGCGGTGACGGGCACGTCGGTCGATTGCCCGTCGGTGATCACTGTGACATGCTTGAGTCGCTTGTAGCGATCGTCGGGGTTGTCGTGCGTGAGAATGTCGAAAAAGAACTCCTCAACAGGCTGCGACACCTGCGTCCCGGGGAAGCTGTACGTCACGGCCATACGATGCTCGATCAGCGCCAGTCCGCCGGGGCCTTCGATACGCTCGGGCACGGAAGTGATCGTGGTGCGATCGGCCGCGTCGTCGTAGCGGGTCTGAATCAACGCGATCTTGGACTCGACCAGATCGCCCTTTGTTGTCATGCCCGCGAGTTGCTCGAGGCGCGTGCGTTCCGCCTGCAAGTCGTGATTGGCGACCTCGGCGGCATCCAACCTGGCGCGAAGCTGGCGGTTTTCCTCGCGCAAGGCATGATTCTCGGCCACGAGCTGGTCGATGCGGGCCTGCAGATCGTCGCCGCGGACCAAGGCGGCGGCCAGCACCACGGGCAACGCGACAAGGGCAAGGTGTCTCATGCTCAGCATGGTATCGCGATTTGCGGTATGAGTATGGCAGCCTGCCAACGAACGGATGCCGTTGAGGCCGCCTCCGTTCGCGCCTGCGTACACGCCTCAGATGGAAAATTCCATGTCCTGCCGACTGACTGCCGCGTTGTCAATGACTGTGTCATTGCTGCTGACCGCTCCGGCATTGGCGCACACCGGGCACGAGCACGGTGACAGTGCCCTGCTGGCCGGCTTCACACACCCGATCTTCGGTCTTGATCACCTGCTGGCCATGGTGGCGGTGGGGTTGCTGGCCGTGCGGGCCTCGCGGCGCCAAGCAGTGTGGATGTTGCCCGCGTCGTTCGTGGGCATGATGATTCTCGGTGGAATCATGGCTTTGGCAGCGATGCCCATGCCGGGTGCGGAAGCTGGCATCAGCATATCGGTGATCGCCATCGGCATGGCAGTCGCGGCGCTTCCGGCGGTTCCCGTGGCGGCAGCCGCAGTCGTACTGGGCCTGTTCGCCATAGTGCACGGGCATGCCCACGTCGTCGAGATGAGCGGCCATTCGGCGCCGCTCTACCTGCTGGGCATGACACTTGGCACGGCCATGCTCCACACCGTGGGCATTGGCGTGGGCGCGGCCATCACCCGGTGCGCCGGTACGCTCGGGCTGCGTGTGGCCGGCGGCGCGATTGCGGCCTGCTTCGCCCTGACTCTGGTCCTGCTTCATTAACAATCTCGACCACTGCCGACGCGGTGCGATGCGATACGCTCTGTGCGAGCATCTGTCGCCACCGTTGGTGATGCTTGCCTGCACGAGGCATGGTCAAACAGGCGATAAGGCTCTGGTCGGCAAACGTGGTAATCTCTGGCTATGTCGCGCCGACAGTCACACATGCGAGTCGGTCCGGGCGGGCTGGTGTATGTGGTGGTTACCGTGTTGATCCTCGGCGCGGCGATCTACACGCAGGCCAATCTGTTGTTCTGGGCGTTCGGGCTGATGGTAGGTGGACTGCTGGTGTCGATCCTCGTGGCACTGCAGGTGTTGCGCGGTGTGAGCGTGCAACGGCTGCCGACATCGCATGGCGTCGTTGGCGAAATGCTGGTGCTGCGATATCAGTTGGTGAACCGTGGCTGGCTTCCCGTGTTCGGGGTGATCATTCACGAGACCTGGGGCCGGCGACGTTGGCTGCGCGCGGGGTGGAAGCGGAGCGGTCCGATCGCAGAGAAGCCGCCACGGCTGGCGGGGCGGCCGTTCGGTTGGGTGCTGCACCTGGGTCCGCATCAGACGTTGCAGGCCGAAGCGCCGTGCTGGCCGGCGCGACGCGGGCAACTGTCGTTCGAGCGGATCGTGCTTAGCACCTCGTTTCCCTTCGGCGTCATTCGCAAAGTGGTCGACATCGTTCAGCCAGGGCAAGTGCTGGTATATCCGCAGCTCTTCCGGTTCAACAGGCGGGTGTTGTTCAAGTTGTCGCAGATCGACCCGGCCGGTCGCAAGCGCGTGGAAAAAGCAGGTGGACACGAGGAGTTCTTCGGCCTGCGTGAGTATCGCTCGGGCGACAATCCGCGCATGATCGACTGGAAGCATTCAGCCCGACTGGGCACGCTGATCTCCCGCGAGATGACGCAGCCCAGCCCCCCGCGCATCATGCTCGTGCTGGACTTGAGCCATGTGCCGGCGCCGCCACCGTCCGCCTCGGCCAGATTGCGTTTGCGCCCACGGAAGAGCAAGACCGCAGACCATGGCGCGCTGCCGCTGCTCAGTGACGATCCCGTCGAGCAGGCCATCAGTCTGGCCGCGTCGCTGGTGTGTGACTCCCACTTCCACGGATATCAGATCGGGCTGGCCGTGCTTGGCGTTCAGGCCCCGGTTTTCCCGGTGCATCACAGCCTGCCGCACCGCACGAAAATGCTCGAGGTGCTGTCCACGCTGGACGTAACGCAGCGGCGCGACGATCTGCCGCCCTTGTCCATGCCCGCGTCGGTGGTGATCCGTCCGGGGCTGGCCGAGTCGCGTCGCGGCCAGCCAGGCGCGGGCACTGCCCAAGTGCTCAGCACGGCCCAGATGCACAACTACCTGACTGCCGATGGCGTGTCATCGCAGGCCCTGCTCACCCGCCGTCCGGCGCGCACTTCCAAACGGCAGGAACTGCGCGGCCTGTCATGACGTGAGGCCGTCGCGGCAATCGCATCGCACCGGTCGCCTCGCATCACAGCCGAACGGTCGTGCCCAGAACCTTGAGGAACGCCGCCAGCCACGCCGGGTGTGCCGGCCAGGCGGGTGCAGTGACCAGGTTGCCGTCGGTGTAGGCCTGGTCCATGGGAACGCTGACGTACCGTCCGCCGCTGGCCTCGACCTCGGGCGCGCAGGCGGGATAAGCTGAGCACGACTTGCCCTTGAGTGTGCCGGCGGCAGCCAGGAGTTGGGCGCCGTGACAGATGGCGGCGATGGGTTTGCCGGTGTCGGCGAAGTGACGAATCATCGCTTTCACGTCATCGCGCAGCCGCAAATACTCGGGTGCGCGGCCGCCGGGAATCACCAGCGCATCGTAGTCGGCAGGCTGAGTCTGCTCGAAGGTGGCGTTGAGCGTGAAGTTGTGACCTCGCTTCTCGCTGTAGGTCTGGTCGCCCTCGAAGTCATGGATGGCGGTGCGCACGGTCTGACCGGCCTGCTTGTCAGGACACACGGCGTGGATGACGTGGCCGATCATCTGCAGTGCCTGGAAAGGGACCATGACCTCAGGGTGAAGACATTTACATCCGATCGCCTCCGGTGAGAGTGCGGATGAGGTAG
>CAZFDT010000145.1:0-4824 GCA_964518335.1 uncultured Phycisphaeraceae bacterium | reverse complement strand
ACCGCACCCGCTGCCCGGACGTCAGCTCGATGCCCTCCTCGCCGTGCGCCCGCGAGACGCGCTTCACCCGCCGCGACAACTCCGGCGTCTCCTCGATGAGGAACAGCAGCCGCCGGAAGGCCTCCAGCGACGTGTCGAACTGGTGGGCGCTCCACACGATCAGCCGCTCGCCGAGCAGGAACAGGCCGGCTAGGGCGCGCGCCTCTCCGATCGCCCCTTTCCCGTTTTGCCGAGGAACGACCAAACCGACCTCGAACGCTGCCCAACGGCCGTCTACCTGTTCCGCCAGCGAATGCTCGAGCACGAACGCCTGCCACGGATCGAGGCTGAGTCCAGCCATCGCGGCCAGGTCGACCGCCTCGCCGCCCGTCGTCGATGACGACTCGGGGTAGTGGGCAACCATCGGGGACTGCGAACCCGCATGGCAGAGAACGGTCACGAGGTCACCGCCGAGCGGCGATTCGACGCCTGGGCCTTCGGAGTAGCCCATCGGCAGTTTGCCGGCTCATAATCGCCGTCGTTATCGATCCGGTCGAGCGTCATCCCGTCGGGGCGCTCGCCCATGTCGGCGAGGAAAGCCTCGAACGAATGGCGCCATCGTTCGCACACGGAGATCCCCCGCCCCCCGTAGGAATCCCACGACGTCGCGTTCCGATTCGAGCAGCGCGCTTTCATCGTCGACCAGACGCAGTAGAGCGGGTGCTCAGACCCGTGCCGCGCATGGCCATGGGTGAGGCTCCGTGCAGCGACTCCAACCGCGCAGACCTCGGACCGGTAGCAGCCGCACGAAGTTGAGAGCCCGTTCCTGAGCGTGTACCCCTCGACGTCCCGGACCACGCCGCACTCGCAGCGCGAAGTCCAGGTCGTACGTCCACGTGTCGTCGCAATCGAGCGCGAGACGACGGTCCATCTCCCGAAGGTCTGACCGGTGAGGTCGATCAGCATGGGCATCTACGACGCCCTCCGCGCCTCACGGCGCTTGGCGAGGTCATCCAGGCGATCGCCGGCGGCCTCCTCCGGCACCGACTCCCGCAGCGCACCCATCACATCGACCAGGGCCTTACCGGCGGCCACGCGATCACGCAACGGCGGCATCTCGGCAGAGTCGTCGGGCACGTCGATGTCGGCGGCCAGTTCCAGTGCCAGCTCCGCCTCCACCGACCCCTTCACCCCCACCTTGCGGCGCTCCAGGCGCGCCAACTCGCGACGCACCGCCGCGGTGACACCAGGAGCGAGACGCGGCTTGCTCACCACACCCTCGACTGACGTCGATCGCCGGGGTCCTGGGCGGCGGGGAGAGAAAAAACAGTGGGGCGCGGGTGTGCGTTTGTCGCCCTAAAAAACGATGTTTCTGGGCTTGATTGCGGCTTCGTCGCGTGCTTGTTCCCTGCCTTTTCCCTGTTTGCTTTGCTGCTCGCGTGTTTGCCGGTGCGCGGTTCGATGGCGTTGTGGCAGGCGACGCAGAGGGTGATGAGGTTGCTGGGCTCGTAGGTGAGGTCTGGGGCGTGGCGTCGGGGGATGATGTGGTGGACGGCGAGGCGCTTGTTGTCGCCGCAGGCTTGGCAGCGGTTGCCGTCGCGTTGGCGGATGGCGGCGCGCGTGCGTTGCCACCTGGTGCCGTTGAGGACGGTGGTGTGTGTGGCGGTGTTGGCCATGGAACGAGTGCGGCCCGCCGGGTGGGCGGGCCGTGTGAAGTGGTGGATGTGGTAGGGGGGAGGGGGGTAGCTGCTCTACCCGCTGGCGGCCTTGATGGCCTCCTCGACGCTGAGGGTATCACCGAGTGCGGATGGCCGCTTGCAGGTGAGACGTTCGCCCTTCTGCATGTTGCAGTGCGGGCAGAGGACGCCGAGGTTGTCATCGGTGTTCCTGCCCCCGAGCGACCTCGGGATGATGTGGTCGATGCAGACCGGCTCGTCTTCCCGCATGGTCCGGCCGCAGATGTAGCAGGTGCGGTAGTCGCGGCTGATGATGCGCTCCATCATCATGCGGTCACGCTTACGGCCCCATACGAGTTGGGGGTCTCGCAGGTGGTGCGCGATGCGCCGCGGCCCCGCGACGGTGAACGGGTCGATGAGTTTCGTTTCCTCGATCCCTCGTCGGATGGTGGCGGCGAAGAACGGCGGGTCATCCTCACTGATGGGGGTGGTGAGGAACGTCGGGATCTCATCGTTCCTGATGGCCGAGAGAATCCGGTCGCCGAGATCTTTGATGGCGGAGTCCTTCTCGGCTGCGGCCTGAGCGCGGCGGCTATCCTTGTGTCGCGTCACGGGTTTCCTCCGTGGTCGCCTTGCCCTCGGCCGTTTGCGCGGCGCGGGGGCTCTTTTCTGTGTCCTTGATTCTAGCGATCGTGTCACGCTCGGGGTGGGTGCCGGTGATGTGCCCGGCGACTCCGCGGCCAATGGCGGGGATGCCCCGCAAGCGCTGGGCGTCGGCTCCTGTCGGGGTGACGATGACGCGCTGTGTGCCAACGGATTCTTGGAGGGCGGTGGCGATGGTGGCCTCCAGTTCGGCGCGCGCCTGGTCGCGCTGGAGTTTGGTGCGGATGCGGCTCACGCGGTGACGTCGGCGAGGTGGGGGCGGATCTTGCGCAGGGCGCGCTCTACGCGATTGCGGGCGGTGTCGCGGCTGATGTTGTGAGCTCGTGCGATGCGGCGGTAGCCCATGCCGCCGGCGTATGCCTTGAGTGCCGCTGTCTCCTCCGGGGTGAGGCCGGCCAAGGCGATCGCCGTACGGATCTCTGGTGGGAGGGTGTCCCACCCGCTGCTCACAGCCGTCCACCTGTGGCGAGGGTGCGTTCGTCGATTTGGCGGAGCGTCGTCACGCGCCGGCCTCGGTGTCTGTGTTGGGTCGCCAGTAGTGGGCGACCACTACGGCGGCGGCGATGGGCGGGACGCCTTGGTCGACGAGGGCGCGGTGCATGGCGGCCATGATGGTTGTGAGGTCGCGGAGTTCGGCGAGGGCTTGGTCCATGAGGGCGCCGAGGTCGGGGGTGTCGTGGTTCATGCGGCGGCCCCACGCTGCCCGGTCAGTGGAAGGGTGAGCCAACACCGGGAATGAAAGTGATCGTATGCAGGGTCTATATACATATCCACCTTTACTTATCCGGTGTATGGGGGGGTGTGTGGATGCACGTGTGGTGGGAGGGGGGTGGGGTACCCCCTATAGGGTCCGGATAACTCCGCCGGGAAAGCCCTCGGATCGCTGTCTGTAACCGGGTTCCGGACTGTTCCGGGAATGATGTTGTCCGGTGTTGCGTCATGCGGCGGTCACCTCTTCGCGGGACCGGCCGCCGGTCTTGACGATCGCGATTGTGAGCTTTCCTTCTTCGTGGAGTTGGCGGACGACCTGCCAGCAGGCGCGGCGGTCCATGCCGTCGCCCTTGACGCGGTCCAGGAGGTCGGAGCGGCTGATCGGGCCCTTGCCGTTGCGGCGCTTGAGGTAGTCGACGACGCGCACGGCGTATCGGTCGGTGCCCATGCTGCCTCCCGTGTTGGCGAGGGAGCGGATCTCCTGGAGGGCGTGTTCGGCGAACGCGATGCCGCCCTCGATGTGCCGCCAGTCGATGCGGATGTCGCGCAGGGGGGTGTCTTCGCCGTCGGTGGTCATGGCGTCGGAGACGGCGAGGACGGCGGCGACTTTGACGGCGGTGGTTTGGAGGCGGCCCATGGCGTCGGCGATGGCGATGTCGGCCTCCCCGCCGGCGTTCGCCGCCTGGTCGAGTTCGGGCATGCGCCGCTCGTACCAGAGGCGGTGTGCTTCGGCGGCTTGGTCGGTCATGGCGTCGAAGATGGAGCCGAGTTCGTGGGCGGACATGGCGACGCGGCGGAGTCCCATCGCGAGGCTGGTCCGCTCGACGGAGTCGGCGTGCGTCCACTTGGGGGGCCGGGCCAAATAGCGGGTGCGGCCGGGGTGGGGGATGAGCACGAACCGACCCATGAACCCGTCGCGCAGCAACCCGGTGGTCATGCGCTGCTCGAGCTCTTGGCGGGTCATGGTGGCGAGGATGGAGACGGCGCAGCGGGTGGCCTTGTATTGGGCTTCGCCGGTTTTGATGCCGCCGTGGCGACCGGAGTAGAGCTCCATGATGGTGGCGCGGACCTGGCCGAGCCAGTCGGCGCCTTTCACGTCGCCGGGGCGGCCCAATGTGGCGCCGAATTCGTCCCAGTCGAGGAGGAAGCCGGGCGGCGGCGTGTGTTCCCACGCGGCGGCCTTGGTTTCGTCGGCGGTGCCGATGAGCTGGAGGAGGCCGCGGCGGCTGGTGTGGGAGATCGATTCGACGCGCAGGGGTGCGTCTGTGCCGTCGGGGAGTTCGCGCATGGCGTGCCGGACGAGTCCGCTGCCGGTCCGCGAGGTGGTGGTTTTCTTGGCGGTGGCGGAGCCGCCTTCGAGCATGATGAACAGGTTGCAGGGCTCCCTGGATTCGCCCCATTGGATGTGTGCGCGCCAGCCGATGGCGGCGGACAGGACGGCCATGGCGGTCGCCAAGTGGGCTTCGGCGGAGGCCTCCGACATGGGCGTGTAGAGGTCGACGTAGCGGCGGATCCAGCCGTCGTCGGGCATGAGGCCGGCGGGCAGGCTTGTCGGGGTGGCCTGGTCGGTCATGCCGCGAAGAGCCCCAGCTGGCCGGATGCGTCATCGGGTGTGGAATCTGCACGCGCGATGTTGCTCTCGGCGGGTGGTCGGTCTCGGAGGGGGATGTAGCCGTTGCGGATCGCGGCCTGGAAGACGGCGCGTTCGTCGGCGGCTTCGCGGGCGTTGCGGTGTGCCCAGTAGCAGAGGGAGCATTCGGTGGCGCCGGCGGTTTTGCCGTGGGGGAGGTGCCAG
>CAZFDT010000144.1:0-4982 GCA_964518335.1 uncultured Phycisphaeraceae bacterium | reverse complement strand
TGCAGCGTCATCTGCAGGCGAAGATTCCGTCAAGAGTTCTTTTAGGTGCTCTAAACCAATGGCCCGTCTGTTGAACCTTGGTGTTGTGCGGACATCGAGGCATCAACAGGAGACGGCCCCAGTTCGACGCCGAACTGTGCCCCTTGTGCTCGCCGATGGCCAGTCTTGCCCAATATCGATTCTGATATAAACCTGTCCATGCCAGCCACACCCTCATATGTACGTTTTGACTTGCGTGATCATGGTATCGCGGTGCGTCAGGGTCTTTGCATGTCGATGTGTGTGCAGCCGCACCCGCGCGATGGGCGAGACCGCATCTACCTGGGCTTCAATGCCGCGTCGTCAGCGTACCTGGTGGTTGAGCTGGACCCGCAAAGCGGACGCTGCGTGCAGTACGACGCGGAGGCCGGCTGCCAGGGGCCGTGGGACATGCAGGCGACGGGCGATGGTCGCTTGCTCGTGACCGGGGTGGACGGGTCGATCAGCGAATTGAATCCTGCCAAGCGCACGCTGCGCGTGGTGGCGCGCGCCAAGACCTGGTTCTGGAACATTAGCCGTGCCAGTGATGGCAAGTATTACCTGGGCAGTCATCCCGACAGCAAGCTCTATCGCTTCGACCTCGCCACGCGCAAGCTCGAGTCGCTGGGCGAGATCGACCGGGGCAACAAGTACATTCGCCTCGTCGAAGCGGATGAGCACGGCTTTGTGTACATGTCCACCGGCGTGATGCCCGCGGGGCTGTTTGTCTATGACACGGCGACGCAGCGGTCGACCAGACTGCTTGCGGGGTCGCGCAGCTCGCCTGGTTTTGCGCGGCTGGGTCGTGGTGTTGACGGCGCGCTGTACGCACGGATTCACGATGAGCGGATTTACCGGCTCGATCGCGGCAAGGCTGTGCGCATCGCCTCGGCGGCGTTCCCCGGCTTCGGACAATCGCGGCTGGCCGACGGCACCACGGTGTCGCTGGTCGATCCCGACAGCGTCAAACTCACGAAAGGGCGACGATCGCGGCTGCTTCCGTTGAAATATCAAGGTGGCGGCGCGGGCATCTGGCATCTCGCACGCGGTCCGCAGGACACGGTCTATGCCGGCACGATTCTTCCGCTGTACCTGCTCCGATACACGCCGGCGACCGATCGGCTGGAGAACCTCGGCAGAGGCGGACCTGACAACGGCGAGATCTACTCCTTTGGTCACGTCGACGGCAAGCTCTACTACGCCACCTATGCCGGCGCGCGACTGATGGTCTATGACCCGAAGAAGCCGATCCGAACCGGGCTGACCGAGACGCGCGGGCCGTGGGGACGATCGTCCACAGTCATCAGACCATGGAACGGCAATCCTAAGCACCTCACCGATCTGGGCAAGGGTCACTGCCGAACGCAGGCGATGCACATCGACAGCCGCAAGCGAGTCTGGGTGGGCAGCGAAGCGGAGTATGGCAAACGCCACGGCGGCCTGGCGTGCTACGACATCCGAGCCGCCAAGCTGCGCAACGCGCCCGTCGTCATCCGTGACCAAGGCATCAGTTGCCTCACCAGCTCATCGGATGCGCGCACAATCTACGGCGGCAGCACCATCGAGCGCGGCTCCGGCCTCAACCCCGTCGCCAAACAGGCCTACGTCTTTGCATGGCATGCGGCAGGCAAACGCCTGGCGTGGAAGATCGCACCGGTCCCCGGCGCCGCGGCCATCAACAACCTGCACTGGCACAAGGGCATGCTTTATGGCACCAGCACCCGCGCGTTCGCGTTCTTCGTGATCGATACACTCAAACGCAAAGTTACGCACGTCTATCCCTCGCCGTGGCTCGGTGTCAGGCCCGAGTCGATCTGCCTCGGCCCTGACGGGGCGTTCTACGGCATCACATGGAACACACTGTTTCGCTGGCAGCCCGGACAAGCCCCACAAGCCGTAATGAAATGCAGCAGCAAAGCGTCGAAAGACTTCGACGGCGGATCCCTGTTCCACCGCGGCGCGGTCATCATCGGCGACCGCTACTACTTCTCCTGCGGCCCGAGCGTCATGTCGGTGCAGCTTGATCTGAAGTAGGGGGCGTGTGTGCGAGCGGGCAGTCTGATGCTAAGGCTGTGCCGCGTCAGCGCTTGACGGGCTCAAGCGGGATTGCACGACGGCATGATGCAGATCGGCCATGCCCATCGGCTGCAGTTGACCACTGCTGAGCAGTTGCGTCAGCAGCTTGTCGTGGACGGCGTAGCCGCTGTCGTTGAAGTTCGCCAGGCCGTGCCAGTGCAAGCAGATGATGAAGGGCCAGCCGTGGGCGTGATAGTGCCGCATCTCGCGCATGGCCAGATCGACCATGGCGTCGATCTTGTCTGTTTCGTGGGGCACGCGGAAGGCATAGTCGCCCCCGGCGATGTAGTGGGTGAGGCCGTGCTCCTGCGTCGGGTGCGCCGGCACGTCGGCGCGGAAATCCATCGGCAGATCCCACTGGCCGTTGTTCCACAGCCACGAGGTCGGGCACGGGACGCGCCACGAGCACCAGTCGTAGCCCAGCACCGCCAAGGCGCGGAAGAGGTTGCCGCAGAACGATAACCAACCCGGACGATAGCCCGGCGAGTCCTCGCCCAACGCTCGTCGCCAGATGCGTCGGCCGTTGTCGAGCATGCGCACCATCGCGTCGAGCGTGTGGTGCTGCTCGATCGCCAGACGCTGCACGTCGTAGCGTCGTTTGGCGGCGGGGCCGAGGTCGAGCATCCAGGTTTCCGGCACGCCGCTCTCGAACGCGTCGTGGACGTAGCCGTGCTGATAGAACTCGTGGCCGTCGGCACGGGCCTGATCGATGACGCGCAGCAGCGCCGGGTCTTCGTCGACGCCTTTGTCGTGGTCGATGCTGCGGGGAATGACAAAGAAGACGCCCTTGATGCCGAAGCGATCGATGAAGTCGAGCTGGCGTTGCAGTTGTGGCGCCAGGCCGTAGCCGATGTCGTCGTTGGACCAGATTAAGGGGACGGTGCTCATGGTGGAGTTCGTGAGCGTCACGCGCCGCCGCGGCGACGGTTGGCGGCGGCGGCGACCTTCCTGATTGCCTCGATGCAGCCGCTCACGTGCTGATCGGTCATCACCTGCACCAGCGGGATGGCGACGGCGCGGCCGAGCAGATCGAGCGTGCGCGGGCACATGTCGCGCGAGTACTGGACGTGGCACGGCCGACTCGGGTCCGTCCACGGATAGCCGTGCCGATCCGGCGACTTCTTCTGCATCACGTAATCCCAGTGATAGTAGATGTGCCGGTCGGGGAAGCCCTGGTCAAACATGGAGCCGGCGAGCATGCCCTCAGCACGCAGCGCTTCGGCGAACCACTTGGCCTGCTCCGCCGAGTCGGCAAAGAGCACCAGCGAGACCGCGCAGTCGCCCGCGGCATCGGGCACATCCTGAAACTTGAGGCCCGGCACGTCGGCCAGTGCGCCAAGCATCCGCGCCTTGATCGCCCGCAGGCGACCGAGGATCCGTTCCCGCTTGCCCAGCTGCGCCAGCGCCAGGGCGCCGTTCATTTCCGACATGCGATAGTTCTCGCCCAGGAACGACTCGTCGGTCACCCACGCGTCGCCCTTCCAGAAGCGATAGGCCGCGTCGTGATAGATGCCCGCACGCTCGATGATGCGCCGGTCACTGGTGGTCACCGCCCCGCCTTCGCCGGCGGTGATGATCTTGAACTGCTGCAGGCTGAACGCCCCGGCGTCGCCGATCGACCCGACCGGCCGACCGCGGTACATCGCCCCGTTGGCCTGGGCGCAGTCTTCGAGCACCTTCAGATCGTGCTCGCGCGCGATCGCCATCAGCTCATCCATGCGGCAGGGCGTGCCACGCATGTGCACCGGGATGATCGCGCGGGTGCGCGGCGTGATCTTACGGCGAGCGTCCTCGGGGTCCATCGTCAGCGACGCGTCGATCTCGGAGAGTACCGGGATGGCGCGAACGGTCAGCACCGCCGCCGCCGTGGCGATGTAGGTGTAGGCCGGCACGATCACCTCGTCGCCGCTGCTGACGCCCAGTCCCACGAGGCCGGCGATCAGGGCCGACGTGCCGCTGTTGACCGCCAGGCAATGCTCGACGCCGGTCATCTGGGCGAACGTCTGCTCGAACTGGGCCGTGGGCGACGGATCGGACCGCCTGCTGTAGCGGAACAGATTCCGCGTCCGCAGCGCTGCGGTGACCGCGGCAATCTCCTCCTCGCCAATCTCCTGGGGTCCCAGATCAAAGCAATCGGGCTTCTGGGTCACGCACGGCCGCCCCCCGTCCATCGCCAGCACGGCATCGGTGCCGGTGGCCGGGGAATCCAGACTAGAGGCAGTCGCCATCAGGAAGGTCATCTCAGTTGGGGCAGGACAGACCGGCGCACCACGGCCTGGCCCGAGACGCTATGAAAGCAGAATCCATTTATCCTGTCAAGGCAAAAAGGATGATTAAAGTTTTATTGAAAAATATCCTATGTGTGCCTGCCACACACCGCGCAAGCCGCGGCTGCGCGCGTCGGGGCGCGTATTGGTGATCGCCTCGATGTGACCCGTTCGCGCGGAAATCTCACGTGAATCAGCCAATTTGACGGGGATTTTCAAACCGCCGACGCCGTTGTGGGCCGTGAGATAAACTTTGCATGAAATATTGAGCGATCTGCTTGCACATTCTGCCGGGCTGGAGTAGAATGCTTTAATAATCCGTGTACGTCCGCTGTTCTTGGCGGGTGTGGGGGGAGCAAGCGCAGCCGGGGCTGACGGCTTGTGTACACGGTGTTGTAGATCGCTTCGCAACAGCTTTCCCGGTTGTTGATTTCAGGATGGCGTGGCCTGTACGGACCAGACAACACCGCAAGCGACTCACCATCGCTGGAAATGGAGAATGCACATGTCACGTACGCTCGTCTTGAGTCTGATCACATCGGCTCTGGTTGTTTCGTTGGGTACCGCAGTGATCTGCCCCCGATTTATGTGCCAGTGGTTATGAGAGTCGGGTTGTGGTCA
>CAZFDT010000143.1:0-5224 GCA_964518335.1 uncultured Phycisphaeraceae bacterium | reverse complement strand
CGGCGTAGTCCTTGTAGTTGAAGCAGACGTGCCGATCGTCCATCTGCACCAGGCGCGAGTTGGTGATGGCGACGCGGTGGCTGTAGCGGCCCAGGTACTTGAACACCTCCTTGACGCCGCCGAAGGGCGGCTTGGCGTAGACGATCCACGGGCGACGGTAGAGCTGGTCGCGCAGCCTGGCGAAGACAGCGGGGTCGGCCAGCGGTGCGGTGCTGCCCGCGCAATGGAGTTCGCCGGTGTCGTAGAGTTGCTGCAGGCCATGGAGGAACTTGCCGCGGAACAGGCGGCCCATGACCTTCACCGGCAGGAAGTAGCCCTCCTGCCGCGTGGCGATCCAGCAGTCGCCCGAGGCGGCCAGCCCGCCGGCCGTCACGACACAGTGCAGGTGGGGGTGCAGCAGCAGGTTCTGGCCCCAGGTGTGCAGGACGGCGGTGAAGCCGATCTTCGCGCCCAGGTGCCGCGGATCCTTGGCCAACTGCAGCAGCGTGGCCGACGCGGCACTGAACAGCAGGTTGTAGATCGCCGCGGGATCGCGCAGGACCAGCGGGTTGAGTTCGTGCGGCAGCGTGAACACCACGTGGAAGTGCGGCACGGGCAGGACCCGCTCGAGCCGGGCGTCGAGCCACTGCTTGCGCTTGGAGGCCTGGCACCTGGGGCAGTGCCGATCGCGGCAGGAGTTGTAGCTGACGACCCGGTGGCCGCAGTCGTCGCAGGTATCGACATGCCCGCCCAGGGCCGCGGTGCGGCAGGCGCTCAGGCGCCGCATCACCTTGGCCTGCTGGGCGGAGGGTGTGTGCGCACGCCGATACGCCGGCCCGTGCGCACGCAGGACATCGGCGACCTCCAGGCGAGGTCGAGGCAGGCTCACTGCAGCGTCCATGACTCAACTCCCCGGCGTCGCGGCAGGATCGCTTGCGGTGGCGGGGGGCAACAGGTCCAGTGGGCTGACCGTTCTGCGGATGTGGTCGGTGCGCAGGTGCGTGTAGATGGCCGTGGTGCGCAGTGAGCGATGACCCAGCAGCGCCTGGATCACGATCAGCTCCGTGCCCGCCTCCAGCAGGTGGGTGGCGAAGCTGTGCCGCAGGGTGTGGGGCGTGCAGCGGCCATCCAGGCCGCATTCATCACGCGCCGCGCGGAACACCGTCCGCACGCTCTCCACCGACACGTGCCTGGCTCGTGTCCGGCCGGGGAACAGCCACGTCGTCGGCCGCTCGACCAGCCAGTACGCCCGCAGCATCGCCAGCATCCGCGGCGACAGCAGCGTGTCGCGATCCACCCCGCCCTTGCCGTCACGCACATGCAGCACCATCTGCTGCGAGTCGATGTCCTTGACCTGCAGCCGACAACCTTCGCTGATCCGCAGCCCTGCCCCATAGATCGTCGCCAGCAGCACTCGGTAGCGGGGCTGCTTCACCGCCGCCAACAGTGCCCAGACCTGCTGGGCCGACAGCACCGGCGCCCGAACCGCGTGCAGCCGTGGAAACGGAATCCGCTGCACCGTCCACGGCCGGCCCAGCGTCACCGTGTACAGGAACCGCAACGCCGCCAGCACCTGCCGGTACGTCTGATACGACACCTGCTCGACCTGCAGCAGGTGCAACAGAAACGCCCGCACCTGCACCTCACCCAGCTCCCGCGGCGACCGCCGGTAGTGCGCCGCCAGCCGCCGGGCGTACAGCAGGTAGATCTTCCGCGTCGAAGGGCGGTAGCCCTTGAGCACCAGGTCCTCTTCCATCCGATCGCGCAGTTGTCCCATCGTGCGTCTCCTTGAAAAGGGGTGACCCATCCAAAGGAGACGAGCGTAAACAGGGACCACGCGGCGGCCCCCAACCACCTCAAACGTCCCGACATGCCATTGACCTACGACTCCAACGCTGCCGCGCAGCGGCTTTGTTCAACGGAATGGCGCGAGCGCGATACGGCTGAGCCGTCAGCCCCTGTGGCAGTCGCCCCGGCGACGGTGCCGCGTCGTGTTTCGCAGCTGGTTCCGGCGGGGTACATTTATTCTGACGCACCCGCCGCCCCCGAAAACGCGGCACCCAAGGCGACGGATCGCCTGCCACCAGGAGCATATCAACGTGGCACGGTTCTTCCACCCCCTCCTACGTGTCCTCGCGTCCGCCACGCACCGGGACCTCGCGGCCCAGGTCCAGTACCTGAAAGCCGAGAACGAGGTGCTGCGGTCGAAGCTGCCTAAGCGGGTGACGGTGACGGATGCCGAGAAGGCGCGACTGGTGAAACTGGGGACAAAGGTAGGCTCGGCGATCCGGGAGCTGATCACGATCGTCTCACCGCGCAGGTTCACGCGGTGGATCATCGGTCGTGCGCCGTGTGGCGGCGATCTGCCAGCGGAGCCAATCGGGGACATTGAGTGCCGCGAGCGGCTGGGCGGACTGCTGAAGCACTGCTACCGGCGGGCGGCGTAAGTCATCCGCACTGTGGACCCCGAATCGCCGGATGATATGAATCACGTGGAATGATGCGCGGTTCCCAGCATCAACAACTGGCCATATCTCCACGCGGGCATCAAGACGGGAAAATCGTAAAGCTCCTGGGGATCTGGCCTGTCGCGATGAAGTAGATCGCTCCGACGCCGATCCAGAACAAGCCTGCGAGCAGCTCTCCCGCGATGATGCCGACCATCAGCGGTTTGAGCGTCTGATAGCCGCTGGCGCCCATTGTCCGTGTCACCACGACCTTGACCAGGCATCCAAGAAGAAACGAGAAGTGGAACCGGCAGTTGGGATGGGTGCCCCACACCAGAAACAGCACGGGATGGATAGGCCACCACGACAGTCGCAAGCGTGCAAACGCCGTCCCGAAGACAAGCGCCATGCCAAGACCAAGCCACCAGTATGCGCCGGGCGAAGGGTTGATTCGCGTCAACCGTGCAAGCCCGGAGACTTCGAGGGCATCGTTGAGACGGTTGGTGGCGGTCAGATCGGCCGTGATCACCGACAGGCGATTGAACGGCAGATACGGCAGGTACTGGGTCGCCCACTCGTCTGCAAAGTTGATCCCGCGGTTGTACGACACGTAGAACGTGATCGCCATCGCCACGACGAACGCCAGCACGGTCGTGACCGCCATCGCGCGGGCGAGCCGGGCCAGATTGACACGTGCCACACGATCACCCATCTGCAGGCCATTGACCACGAAGGGCATCAGGGCTTCACGCGGATCGCCGACGAGCATCATGCTCGCCAGGGTCAACGCAATGTAGGTCGTCGGCCCAATCGCCTCGGCGCCGAGCAGCGTGGTCAGCACGGCCATGGGCAACCACCGCGCCTGCACAAAGAAGATCCCCGTCTCGGCTACGATCCGGCTGATCACCAGGTACGTCAACATGCACAGCAAGACCAGCGTCGCGCTCATCCATGGATCCAGTCCCGCCTGGCAGCCAAGCACGACCGCCACACTCAGAAAGAGCAACATGAGCCGCGCAGCCCAGGTCGCATAGGTGGGTGTCTGCTCGTGGCGGGCCAGTCCCAACGCACTGGCCGCCACGTTGGCGTAGTACCGACGGCCGATGTAGATGATCATGATGCCGGCGGCGACATAGCCGCCGAACCGAAGCATTTGCCCCTGACCGCCCCCTTCGTAGTCGTTGTTCTCAAACGCGACGCCGTTGGCCACCATGATTGAGCCGAGCAGCATCCACGCATACAAGGCGATTCCCGCGCTGAACGACACGCTGGACGCCAGGAAGTATGCGAACGCCATCGCCGACAGATAGATCGTCGGCGCGAACGCTGCATACGCCAGATTGACGCGACGGGTGTTGGGAAACAGCGCCTGCAAGGCTTCCAGTGACAAATTCAGGCGGATACCGGGGACCGAGGGGAACCAGACGCTCAGTCCATTGAGGCCATGTAGGGCCAGCATGCCAATCACGGCGTACCAGAACAAGCGGTTGTGGGCGACGTTGGGAAACAAACGGTGTGCGTCGCGCTTAACAAGCTCTTCGATCAGGCGAGGGATCGGGTAAGCCAGCAGCTCGCGCTCCGACCATTGCGGATGCACGATGAGCGCGAGACAAATCGCGGCCAATCCGAGCGCCAATGCCATTCCGCCCCATAGGCGGATGGTCGGCCACCACTCGCGCCAAGGCAGCTCGTTCAGATGCAGCGGCTGCTCCGGCACGTCCCAGCCACGCACCAGCGTATCGACCGCGAAGGGATCCCCTCGCCCGCCGTTGAGCAAGAGACCTTCACCACGCGGCGGAGGTAACAAAACCTCCGGCATGATCCGCACCATGGCCAACCGATTGAGTGACCTGTCAATCTCGCCCACACGATCGATTGCCTGCTGCGTGGACAACTTTGTCAGAGTGAGCGTCCTGAGATCGGTGCTCGTCGTTGTCTGTGACTGGGCCCGAGCCATCCACGTCGCCCGGTCCTGCCGTAATGCATCCGCTTCCGCGCCGGCCAGCAGCGAAGACACCGCCCCGTCGGTGTATAGCGGATCTTCTCCCGCATCGGTCTGCTCAATCACCGCGTTGATCGCTTCCAGCAACGCCGCCTTGTCGGCGTGGGCGATGACGCCGGTGGCGGCAACTTCGCGAACAAGATGCTGGGCATCGACGGTGAGGCGCCGCCAGATGGCGTGTCGCATGTCATCGGGGGCATCGGCGGATGCGGCAAGCTGGCGAGCCAGCGCCACCCAGTCTCGCACGTGACCCATCCCCAGGCGTGCAGAACCGCCGGGCACATATGACATCACATGAGTGGATTGCCATGCCGGCCTGTTCTTGACCAAATGGGACGGCAGGGATGTGGAAGGCACAAACGACCGGAGGAAGTTCGATCCGGACCACGCACAAGCCGACAACGCGACCGCGGTAATGATCGCGATCTGTCCTGGACTTAAGGACCACCGTGGTCCGGCCACGCGCAACAACGGATTGACCAACAGCAGCAGCAGGATGACCAATCCGAACACCGAGATCGGCAGGAAGTTCCCAATGAACATGGTCTGGCGAATGACCGCATCGTTGAAGTATGTGAAGGCGGCCACACCCACACCGAGCATGAGTCCCAGCAGCATCGCTACGACAGTTCGCATGCTCACCAATTCGGCTGCTTTCTGTCCAAGTGCATGGCGTACCGAGGCCCCGTCCTCAACGGGCGTGAACAATCCACACTAGTGTACCCCGCCACACGGTCTATAACTTAGAGCACCTAAAAGAACTCTTGACGGAATCTTCGCCAGCAGATGACGCTGC
>CAZFDT010000142.1:0-5315 GCA_964518335.1 uncultured Phycisphaeraceae bacterium | reverse complement strand
CACCCAGATGATGACCAAGGAGATGCTGACCAAGCTCAGCGACGAGGTCGGCCCGAACCGCAGCCTGCTGATCTGTTGCAGCGCCTTCCGCTGCGATGTCAGCCAGTTCGAGAATCTGACGGTGAGGAAGATACCGAAGGCAGTCCTCAAGAAGTGCGAGTGGGGGCATGACGACTACTCGCTGGAGATCAAGAACCTCCCCGCGCCCCCGGAAGCGACACCGGAAGAAGGGATGCTGCTGGAACCGGACGTTTCACCGGACACTGCCAGCACGGGCAAGACCCGCAAGCCCGCTCGGAAGTTCGGCAAGGGCAAGGACAGCGGCCCGGCGCTGTTTGACATGGATGCGACCGGCTCGAAGGGAGGCAAGTGAACATGGCAATCCAACACATCAATGCAATCAGCAACCGACTGAGCCTGCGGCCTCCCCAGCGGGAATCCGTCGTAATCCTGGCCCGCGTCTGCGAGATCATTGAATTGTCCAAGGATGCCGACCCGACTGTAGCGTTGGCGGCGATCAAGAGCGAGTTCCCGACGGTCGAGGACTTCGAGCGGGAGTTCCCGTCGCTATGCTTCGCCCTGGCCACGGGCGTGGGCAAGACGCGGCTCATGGGCGCGTTCATCGCCTACCTGCACCAGGCCGAGGGCATTCGGAACTTCTTCGTGCTCGCGCCGAACCTGACGATCTACAACAAACTGATCGCCGACTTCACGCCCAACACACCGAAGTACGTCTTCAAGGGCATCGGCGAGTTCACGACAACCCCGCCCGTGGTCATCACCGGCGACAACTACGAATCCGGGGCTGGTGTGCGCGGCGGGCGGCTGTTCGATGACGGCGTCCACGTCAACATCTTCAATATCTCGAAGATCAACAGCGAGGTTCGCGGCGGCAGTGCGCCCCGCATCAAGCGGCTGAGCGAGTACATCGGCCAGAGTTACTTCGATTACCTGGCAGGCCTGGACGACTTGGTGATGCTGATGGACGAGAGCCATCGCTACCGGGCGACGGCGGGTGTGCGGGCGATCAACGAACTCAAGCCGATCCTGGGGCTGGAACTGACCGCCACGCCACAGGTGGAGACCGGTGGACGGGCCGTCCCGTTCAAGAACGTGATCTACAGCTACCCCCTGGCGTCGGCCATGACGGACGGGTTCGTCAAGGAACCGGCCGTGGCGACGCGAGAGAACTTCGACCCCAACGCCTACTCGGCCGAGGGATTGGAGAAGGTCAAGCTCGAGGACGGCGTTCGGATTCACGAGAACACCAAGGTCGAGCTGGAGGTTTACGCCCGCAACAACGACAAGCCGATCGTCAAACCGTTCATGTTGGTCGTGGCGACGGACACCACCCACGCCAATGCCCTCCAGCAGGTCATCGAGGGCGATGCGTTCTTTGAGGGCCGATACAAGGGCAAGGTCATCCAGGTCCACTCGAACATCCGGGGCGAGGAGAAGGATGAGAACGTCCAGCAGTTGTTGACCGTCGAGCATCCGGACAACCCAGTCGAGATCGTCATTCACGTCAACATGCTCAAAGAGGGCTGGGACGTGACAAACCTCTACACGATTGTCCCCCTGCGGGCGGCGAACTCGCGGACGCTCGTGGAACAGGCCATCGGTCGTGGCCTGCGTCTGCCCTACGGCAAACGCGTTGGGGTTCCGGCGGTGGATCGCTTGACCATCGTGTCGCACGACAAGTTCCAGGAGATCGTGGACCACGCCAATGACCCGAATTCGATTATCCGGGCGGGCGTGGTGATTGGGCGCGACATCCCCGAGGCGGGGCGCAAGGCAGTCGAGGTCAAGAGCGCGTTCGAGCAAGCGATCTCCGGCGGTGTCGTCCCGGCGCGCCCTGCCGTGGGTGGGCAGCCCGCCGTGGAGCAGAGGAAGCTCTTCGAGAAGCCGGAGGAGCAGGAGGTCGCCAAGGCGACGTACCAGGTCATCAAGCAGTACGAACGGCTGAAGGGAAGCGACCAACTCCAGGACGCCGAGGTCCAGCGGGAAATCGTGCAGAAAGTCCAAGAGATCGTTCGGCCAGCCCAGGGCGTGCTTGAAGGCATCGTTGAAGCGGTGAACGTCGCCGAGGTTGTGCAGAAGACAACGGACCTCTACCGCGAGTTGTCCATCGATGTGCCGAAGATCGTGGTTGTGCCCAAGGGTGAAGTGACGTGCCGGTACGAGGACTTCGACCTTGACGTGCGGAACATCAACCTCCAGCCGGTCGCCCAGGACATTCTGATCCAACACCTGCACGAGAACCAGCGGTATCGGCTGCAGGACGGATCGGGCATCGTCAAAGAGAAACGCCCCGAGGATTATCTGGTGCGCGGCCTGATCGACTTTGACGACATCAGCTACGACGAACATGCCGGGCTTCTCTACAAGCTGGCCGGGCAGGTTGTGGCAAGGTTGCGGACGTACCTGGCGGAAGAGGACGACGTGATCAATGTCCTGCAGTACCACCAGCAGACCTTGGTGAACCTGATCCATTCGCAGATGCAGCAACACTTCAAGGAGTCGGCCAGCGCCTACGAGGCCCACGTGACCAGGGGCTTCCACACACTGCGGGCCAACAACTACTCGGCCGCAGCCGATGAGAATGTGCGGGACTTCCGCACGGTAATTCCGGAGGGCCAGCGTAACCGAATCGGCACGATGGTCTTCGGCGGCTTCCGCAGGTGTCTCTACCCGATCCAGAAGTTCGATTCCGACCCGGAGCGCCGGTTTGCCGTTGTACTGGAGAACGACGGGGATGTTCTCAAGTGGTTCAAGCCCGCCAAGGGCGACTTCCAGATTCACTACAGCCACGAGGAGTCTTACGAACCGGACTTTGTGGTCGAGACGAAGACCGAGAAGTTTCTCTGCGAACCCAAGCGGGCAAACGAGATGACGGACGAGGTTGTCCTTGCCAAGGCGGATGCGGCAGCGACCTGGTGCAAGCATGCAACGGCTCACGCCAACGAGAATGGCGGCAAGCCGTGGCGATACCTGTTGATCCCCCACGACCAGATACAAGACCAGATGACCCTTGCCGGGTTGGCGGCTCGATGCGAGGTGCATGCGAAAATCTGACTGATGAACGAACGAATCGCCAACACGCGATCAGCGAGGTGATCACAACCTAACCCGCCGCTCCACCGCAATCGCCAATCCCTGGATCGTCTCGCGGTCGCAGTTGACGGGCGCATACTTTGGGTTGTCCTTCTGTAGCCGAATCCGCCCTGATCCGTCATTGAAGAACCGTGCGAGTGTGCAGCCGCCACCATGCTCGTTCGTAAAGCGCACGAAAACAATCCGCCCATCGGTCAGCCGTGGATCCGCCTTGTACGGGTCCACGGGTGACAGCACGAGTTGATCGCCCTCGTTGAGCACCGGATGCATGGAGTCGCCGACGACGACCACTGCGAACGCCATGCGATCGTCGACAGACCCGAAATCGATGTACTCGTAGCCCTGGCCAGAGTCGACGCCATACTCCTCGTAATCGATGATCTGGCCCGCGGGCGCCCGGTTGATGAGCGGGATGCCCTCGCCCCCGCGGGTGCGAGGCACGGACCACTGTCGCCACTGCTCGTCGAACTCGGCGAGATTCAGACCAAACGCCTGTGAGAACAGCACCCGTTCGTTGGGCTTCACCCGGGTCTGGCCGGTTTCACGCCTGGCAATATTCGTGCGATCGAGTCCGACCCGTTCGGCTAATTCCGCTTGCGTCCATCCGTGCTCCTCTCGAAGCCGCTTGATGGTCTGACCGATCGCTGACATGGGTATCTCCGCACAAGAAGGCACAGTTACGCACAATTTACGCACACCAGGGTTGCACCGCTGGCTGAGTGCGATATATTACACCCTATCAGACCGCTAACGTCAAGTGGCTGCAGTCGAGAGGGTATTCCGATGGGTGTCGAGATGGTAAGCGTGGCGACGGGTGGTTCGAGCTCCGCAGCTGACGACGCGGGACTTCCCGACGAGGTTTTGCTGCAGATCTGCGAGGTCCGAGATGACGACTTCGACGAGATGCCCGACAGCCTGGACGACCTGCGGGCGGTGCCGATCCTGTTGGCCTCTGACGCTCGATATGTCCGCCACCACGTCGAGCTTGGGATCACCCAACTCGCGCACGGGCTGGGCCAGGTGCGGCGATTCAACCCAATTCACCTGCCATTTGGTTACAGTGGTCCGCAGGTGCATTCATGCCACTGGGTGAAGCGGGACACCCTCGCAAGGATTGCCAAGCAGATCATGGGCTTGGTGCAGAGCGATCGGTCACCCGAGTCAGTCGCGGTGGAAATCGATGAGGCGACGTCGCGGTGTGTGCAGCTTGGCTTCCTCGACCATCAAGATTACGACGCGTGGCGACCTGGTATGCCCAGCGGCTCGGGTTGGCGTGTCGCGGTGAGGGCGACGCCGTATGGTCTGCTCAAGGCACGATCGGCGTCTCGCCCTGATGTCGACCGCCCCGTGACTGGCCCGCACGGCACCATGCCGGCCAAACCACGGCCTGCTTCAGCGCCTGTGCAGGAGATCTGCGAACCGATCGCGTCCACGCCGCTCGAGCCCTTCACCTGGGCTCGCCAGACAGACCTGGTGAACGCGGTGAACCAGGTCTTGGGTCAGGGCATGCTGAACAAGGGCGTGCTGTCGCGTGCCTGCCGGATGGGCAAGCTGACCACCAACGGCAAGCCTGGACAGGCGTCGCGCGTGCAGGTGCCGACATTTCTGAAGTGGGTTGCCAGACACTTCTCGCTGGGTACGCAAGAGCAGACCCAGGTTCGCAACGCGATCATCGGTGAGATCACGTCGCGCAACTCGTAGCCTCCCTCCACTCGCCCTTCCCATCAAGTTGCGCTCGGGGAATTCTTCGATTGCGCCAAGCCGCGCCGCGGGCTTTGGGCATGGTTGCGCTCGGTGACGTCACGAGGATTTCGTTGCGCTTTGGTTGCGCCCCACAAACCACCTGCATACTCCGCCCCGTTGATGCGGTCGCACGTGCGGCTGCCCGATCGCCCACCGCGGAGATGCCCCATGCACAAGCACAACCTATCACCCCCACGCCAACGGCTGCTCGAACTGATGCAGCGGATCAACTACGGCCGCATCGAAGGACTGTCGGTGCGACGTGGCGAGCCGGTGATGGCCCCGCCGCCACGCATCGTGCGCGAAATCAAGTTCAGCGGTGAGAACGGGCCACGATCGGAGTCGGACAAGACTGACTTCGCGCTCAAGGCCCAGGTCCGTGACCTGTTCGCTCAGCTGGAGGCGCTGGGCGACGGCGTGATCCCCTGCATCGAGATTCAGCGCGGTCTGCCGTTCCG
>CAZFDT010000141.1:0-5346 GCA_964518335.1 uncultured Phycisphaeraceae bacterium | reverse complement strand
CCCACCCGCGGCCTATCGGTCACGCTGGTCCGACGATAAGCCTTTTACGTTAGGCGTGCTGACCGAGAGGTTCGCCATGACAGATTACGCACCGGGCTGGCAAGTTCGCTGCGTCAAATGCGGCCACATTCGTGATGCGGGTGAAGCCGGACACATCCGAATGGGCGGTCGGTCGTGGAAGCGTTACGTCATGGATCGCTGTCCAAACTGCCGGTGGTTCTGGTTCCAAGCTTTTGAACGCAAACCCAACGCCGCCGATCAACCAAAGCACGCCTAACCAAGCGTTGCAGTTGACCTGCGGCGCGCGCGGCCCGGTGGGGTATACTTGAGCATGTGCGTCCTACCCCGCGTGCGGCCGGCAACTGACCGCTACTACGTTAGCTGCAAGAAGCGATGACATGGCAATCTCGCAGAATGCTCGTTTTTCTGGCGAGGCTGCTCCCGACGCCGAGTTCGAGCATCCGGAGGGTGCGTCCATCTCTCGGTTCCTGCGAGACGCGCTCGCCAAGCGAGGCTGGGAGGTTTCCGACATCGACAACTGGCGAGACGGTGGCTGGTCGATAACGTGTTGCCGTTTCGCGTCGAAGCTGGAACTGGTGATCGCGAAGATGGCGGTGGGTGATGAGTGGTTCCTGCAGATCGCTCCCAGTTACGTGCCTGGGCTTTTTGGATGGTTATTCAACAAGCCCGCCTCGGCACCAACTGACGCTATTCAGGCGTTGGCAGAAGATGCGTTCGCGGCCCTGTCCGAGAGCGGGCGTTTCGGGAAGTTCATGTGGTGTTGGGACGGCCCGCCGGATGAAGTAAACTCAACCCCAGGGCCGGTACCTGCGCGGGGCAGCAGCTAACCAGTCTCTATGAAGTCGAGGATGTCAAGGGGTTGCGGGTGGATCGATAGGTTTTTGTCCTTGCTTGTCTTTCGGTCCTGGTCAGGCGCGTGGTCTTTCACCTCTATCCGGGGTGTTCCGCGACGGGAGCGGCGCCTGGGGCGGGCTTTGTCGCGGGTCCCCATTTCACTGTGCAAGCATCCCGTTCGGGATACGTGTTGACCGGTCCCATTCCGCTGCCGAAGCTCCCCCGGAAGGTGCGTTGCAGTTGGACTGCTCCGCCGGGGGCCGGGTGGCACACAGCATCCCGTCAGGGTGCTGTGTGCGGCACGCCCCGCGTCCATCGAAACACACAGCGCGTTGCGCGATGCTGTGTGGCGCCCTGACTCCTGCGTCGGGCCCCATCCACGCAGGCTCGGGGACTCGCCTGCGGGCTTGGCGGAGGCCCATGCAATCGTCGAGGCGGGGCAGGGGGGTCACGCGATGTGTGAGACGGGGGTGTCGGCGCGGCTGACGCGCCAGGTGATGCCGGGGAGTTGGAGGGCGGCGAGTCGGGTGCGGTACACGGGGAGGTAGGGCCGTTCGGTCTGGGTGTGGCCGGCGAGGATGACGGTGATGCCGCGCTGGGTGGCATCGAGGATGTCGTGGTGGCGCATTTCGCCGGTGATAAAGGCGGGGAAGGGGCCGCAGTCTTTGAGCAGGGGGCCGCCGGCGCCGGCGCAGACGGCGAACTGGCTGATGCGGCCGCGGGGGGCCATCCATCGGACCCCCGGCGGGGGGGTGGCGATGTCCACGGACCTGACGCGCAGGCGTTTTTTCACGCGGGCGGCGAGCGTTTGCAGGGTGATGGGGGAGGCGAGGTAGCCGACGCGGCCGGCGCCGACCGCGGGCGCGGGAGGCTCGATCAGGCGCTTGCCGCTGTCGCTGGGGATCACGTCGATGGCGGGCTCTTCGTAGGGGTGGGCCTGGACGAGGGCGCGCAGGACATCGTGCAGGTCGGCGGACTGGGGATGGCAGAGCATTTCGAGTCGGACTTCGGGGACGCGTTCGAGTCGGCCGGGGCTGCCCACGGCGGGGTGGGTGGTCTCGTCGCCGCGGAAGGTTCCCTCGCCGAGGGAGGAGAATGAGCAGTGGGAGTAGTGGCCGATCCGGCCCGCGCCGGCGTGGGCCATGGCGTGGCGGACACGGTCGGCGTGCTCGGGGGGCACGAAGGTGACGATCTTCATGGCGGCGCCCGGCGTGGTGTCACTGCAACGCATGGGAACGGAGGTGGCGGCGCCCAGGCCCTTGACGAGCCAGTCGTTGATGCCGTCGGCGTCGGCGTCGAGTGCGGTGTGCGGCGAATAGATGGCGATGCCGCGCTGGACCGCCTTGCGGATGACGCGCTCTTTCCACGAGGCGGTGGTGAGGGAGGTCAGCGGCTCGAAGAGGGGAGGATGGTAGGCGATGACGAGCTGACACTTGGCGGCGATGGCCTCGTCGAGGACGGGCTCGGTGAGGTCGATGCAAAGCATGACGTTGCGGACGTTCTGGGCGGGGTCGCCGACCTGGAGACCGACCTTGTCCCAGGGCTCGGCCAGGTGTTCGCGGGCAAGGGAGGCGATGCGGGGCAGGATCGAGGCCAGTTTCATGGCGTGGAGGATAACGAATCTGCAGGAAGAAAGGGGTTTTCGCCGATGCAGAGGGTATGTCCACGACTCCGCCGATGCCGATGGCGACCCTGCCCAAAGGTGCGATGACGCCGCAGCAGCAGTTGGAGGCGGTGCGCAAGGTGCAGTCGCAGGCGGAGCAGCGGGTGCAGTTGGGCCTGCAGTTATTCAAGGCGGCCGAGTCGCGTGTGGCGGGTCAGCAGGCGCAGATCGATCAGATCCGTGCCGAGCAGGATGCGCTGCGCGAGCGTGTGGAGACGGACGTGGGCCGGACGCTGCACGCCTACGACCAGTGGGTGGGTCAGATGGACGAGAATTTCACGAAGGCGATCCGCGGCTTGGAGCGTCGGGTGGACGAGCTGCACGACCAGTGGACGGCGACGCAGTCGCGTCTGGACGACATGATGAAGCGGGCGCAGGCGACGCTGGACCAGAGCCGTGCGATGCTCGAGTGCGCGTCGGGCGTCGAGGGAGCGACGCCGCAGATCAAGGCGGCGGTGGCGCCGCTGCCGCTGGACGAGCGCCAGGTGAGCGACGAGGAGCTCGGGGTGTACCGGACGCTGCTGAGGCGGATGCGGGACGAGAAGGACGCGGCCTGAGCGCGGTCGCCTCGCCGGGCGCGCCTCGCGCGCGTGCTGCAGTGAACCATCACCACGCCTTGCCGCCCTTGCGCGTGCCGCAGATCGACACGTCCATGCCCATGGCCTGGGCCATGGCGGCCTTGGCGAGCAGGGCCTCGTCGGCCGACTTGGCGTCGTGGGCGTACACGCACTGGATGTGGTTGCTCTTGTGGCGGGCCATCATCTGGTCGCGCGTCACGCCGTAGGTCACGGCGTGCATGATGGGCCACTGGTAGGTGGTCTCCTTCCAGCGGCGCTCGGTCTCGTCGCGGGGCAGTTCGACGACGCCGGCGCGGCCGAGGTCCATGCACAGCCTGCCGCCCCTGCCGCCGGAGCCATCGACCCAGACGCGCGACCAGACGATCTCGCCGGGCCTGGCGATGCCGCGCAGCGTCGAGCCGCCGAGGCGGAAGTACATGAACGGCTGGCGATGCCCGTCGCTGCCGGCCCAGCCCCCGACGTGGTGCGCCGGCGGGGCGCTGCCGCTGATGAGGAATACCCACACGTAGTCCTTGACGGTGCCGCTGGCGTCGGCGTCGCCCCAGCGCAGGTCGTGGAGCGTGTTCTCCGGCGGCTGGCCCAGGGCGGTGTGGATGCGGTACGTCATCAGCCCGTCGAGCCCGGCGCATTCATCGACTTCGTTGAAGTGGGGGATCATGCGGCCGGCGTACAGCTCGCGACTGCCGTCGCGCGACCGCACGGGCGGGCGCTCGGTGTTGTTGAGCGTGCCCTCGACCAGGTCGCTGGCGGGCAAGAGGTCCTTGAGGCCCTGCTGGTACTGGATGCCGATGGTGTGGCAGCCGAAGTCGTCGGCGATGCGGACGGCGGCGATGTACATCCGGCACTGCTGGATCACCTGGTGGTAGGTCAGGTGCTCCTGCTCGTTGTCACCCAGGTGGAAGGTGAAGCCTTGATCGACGTACCACTGATAGACGGCCTTGGCCTCTTCGTCGCTGACGACGGTGCTTTCGTAGTAGAGCGCCGATTGCGACAGTCGTTCCTTGTACACGCCGGTGGGGTGGAGCAGCTCGTCGGGGATGATGGCGTTGTACATGCCCATGCAGCCCTCGTCGAAGACGCCCATGATGGCTTTTTCGCGGGCGAGCTGGGCGGCGAGCTGCTCGCCGAGCTTGCGACACTTGCCCGGGACCTTCACGTGCTTGAGCGGGGTGACGTGGTCGGTCTTGTGCTTGCACTTGCCGGTGGTCAGCCACTTGGCGAGCTTGGTTTTGAAGTAGTCGTCGGCGAAGTCGTTGGACCAGAGGGTGGAGTAGTTGACGCCGGCCTTGGTGAGCGAGCCGTTGAGGTTGAGCATGCCGACGAGCCCCGGCCAGGTGCCCGACCAGTTGGCGACGGTGAGGATGGGTCCGCGGTGGGAGACCAGGCCGTGGAGCAGGTGGTGGGAGTATTGCCAGACGGCCTCGGCGACAATGATGGGCTGCCTGGGGTCGATGCCGGCGAAGACGCACATGCCTTCTTTCTGCGAGCCGATGAAGCCGTGGCGCTCGTCCTCCTTGTAGGGGTGGGCGCGGCGGAGGGTGTAGCCCTGCGACGCCAGTGCGTCGGTGAGGGTGGCCTCCATCTGGGCCTGGGCGGCCCAGCAGTTCTGGTTGGCGCTGAGCCGCAGATCGCCGTTGGCGACGAGCAGGACTTCCTTGCCTTGGCGCGATGATTTGGACTTTTTGGCCATGGTGAAGCTCCGGAGTCGAGGGTGTGGTGGCCGGTGATGATACAGACCGCCGCGCTGGTCTGCGACCGAGGCTGGGCGGGCGTGGGCGCAAAAAAACCGCCCGCTCGATGAGCGGGCGGCTGGGTTGATGCGAGCCAGAGGCGGAGCTTACTTGAGCTCGACCTCGCCGCCGACTTCCTTGAGGGCGGCGGCGAGCTTGTCGGCCTCCTCCTTGGGCAGGGCTTCCTTGACGGTCTTGGGCGCGCCCTCGACCAGGTCCTTGGCTTCCTTGAGGCCCAGGCCGGTCGCTTCGCGGACGACCTTGATGACCTTGATCTTCTGGTCGCCGGCGCTCTTGAGCACGACGTCGAAGGAGGTCTTCTCCTCGGCCGCCTCGGCCGGCGCGCCGCCGGCGCCGGCGCCGGCCGCCACCACCACGCCGCCCGCTGCCGGCTCGATGCCGTAGGTGTCCTTCAGATAGTTGCCAAGCTCCACCGCCTGCTTGAGCGTCAGGCTCACGAGCTTGTCACCCAGTTCCACGATTGCTGCGTCTGCCATGATCCTTGTCCTTCACGATGCAC
>CAZFDT010000140.1:0-5633 GCA_964518335.1 uncultured Phycisphaeraceae bacterium | reverse complement strand
CGCCGGCGCCTGTTTGAACAGAGCCATCAGCTCCGCGTCGTCGAGGTACGTCTGCACCAGGGCCTTGAGCGGAGCGTTCTCGATCCACTCGACGATGCGGCCAAGCTCATCGAACATCTCTGCCGGGTCGCGATCGCTGCGCGGCAGCAAGTCCAGCAGATCGGCCTCCGTGGGCTTGGCCGTCCGGATCACATGGATGATGATCTGCATCTCGCCCTGATACGGCTGGGTCTGGCCCTCGATCCACGCAAAGCCATCGGTGGGCAGCCCTCGGAACATCTCCTCGGTGGTATTCCACATCCTGCCGGGGGTCTTGCCCGTGCGGTCGGCCAAGAGACAGCGAATGTACGGCTTGCCCCCCTTGGTCTGCCCGAGCTGACAGTTCTGCAGGGCGAAAACGCCCTCGACAAGCTGGGCGGGCTGCATGTCCTTGATGAATGTCCGTTGCGGCACGTTGGCGAACCCCTTCCTGCTGTGAAAGAGCCGGATCGTACCCGCCCCTGCCGACCGACGCGAACCCTCCCGGCCCACAGCGCCAACGCACGTCGCCCGTCCCTTGACCCCGCGGCGGGGCAGGTTATAATGTTCGGATTATGTTCGCACAGCCGATGATCCCGTCAGGGGCGGCGCGGCGCTTCGGCGGCCTGGATCGCCGGCAGCGCGATTTGTTAGGTGTCATCTTGCCCTTCGGAACCTGCAACTTGCCCTACGCAGGGATGGGCAAGTTGACCCGAATCCCGCCTGGGAGGCTGCGGGAGGGGCCGAGCGCGGCAACTCGATCATCAAAACCGGCAACTTGCTCTACGTGGTGATGATCAAGTTGACATGAACCCCACTTGCGAGCTTGCGGGAGGGGGTCGAGCGCGGCAACTTGAGGGTCGGAACGTGCAACTTGTTGTGTGCGGCAACAAGTTGAGTTGGTTGGGCGGCCGATCGACCCTGCAGGCGCTTGCCATGAGGGGCGGCCTGAGACTCCGGGGGACCAGCCCCCGGACAATGGGGCAGACCCCGAGCCTCCACTGCTTGGACGCGCTTGCGATGCCCCGCCGGGCAGATAGAATCAGGCTCGAATCGGGAGGGGTCAGGTCAAGGATGGTCGAAGCTCGAGTTGCGTGGCGCCGGCAGGGTTCGTGCCGGGATTGACGGATCACATCCCCGTGCGGCAAGTCGGCGTCGGGCCGGAGCAATCCGGCGAGTGGGTGTTTGCGGTCAAGGGAAGAAGTGGGTGAAGCACGTCGTGACGACGCCGCAGGTCATACATGCGCTCTCCTTCGATCTGGAGGAGTGGTATCACCGCACCGATTTTCCCACGTCCGGCGATCCGCGCAAGTGGCGAACCATGACCTCGTGCATCGAGCAGCACACCAGCCACGTGCTGGAGTTGCTGGATCGCTTGGGCGCGCGGGCGACGTTCTTCGTGGTGGGCTGGGTGGCGGCGCGACATCCGCACCTGGTGCGCACCATCGCCGACCTGGGCCACGAGGTCGCCAGCCACGGCTACTGGCATCGTCCGCCGGACACGATGACTCCGCAGCAGTTCCGCGCCGACCTCGTGCGGTCGATCACCACGTTGGAGGACCGCACGGGCAAGCCGGTGCTGGGCTATCGCGCCCCGGGGTTCCGGTTGACGGCCAAACAGGCGTGGGCGTTTGACGTGATGCTCGACGCCGGGCTGCAGTACGACGCGAGCGTGGTGCCCACGCGGTGGAAGCGCACCGGGCTGCGCTGCCCGCCCTATCCGCATCGGTTCGCCGCGGCGCCGACCGGCCGGACGATTCTCGAACTGCCCATGACCTCGCGGCAGTGGGGACCGCTGGTGGTCAAGACCGGCGGGGGGTTCCTTCGCGTGCTGCCGATGAACGTGATCCAGAGCGTGGTGCGGTCGATGCAGAAGAACAGCCTGCCCGTGGTGCTGCAGTTGCGCCCGCACGATCTGGCGACCGATACGCCACGCTTGCCCGTGTCGATCCGCCAGCACCTGCAGCATTATGCGGGGATGCTCACCGCCGAGCGCAAGTTCCGCGGGCTGCTGCGGCAATTCCGCTTTGACAGTTGCGCCGCCGTGCTGGGCCTGGCGACGCCGCGCCTGGCGTCGCGCATCACCCGTCACCGCATGCCTGTCACGCCGTGGAACGCCCTGCCCGTGTAGCGGGCTGGCTATTCGCCTGCATCCTGGCCCCCCCGCCGCAACGACTTGATCGTCCCGCGCCGCCGCTTGGTATCCAGCCGCCGACGTTTGGCGGCCTTGGTCGGCCGCGTCGCCCGTCTCGTCTTGAGCTGGCGCAATGACGCCACCACCAGCTCGCGAAGCTTCTCGACGCACGCTCGCCGGTTGGCGTGTTGCGACCGGCTGACGTCGGACGTGATCACCAGTCGCTCG
Source organism: uncultured Phycisphaeraceae bacterium (assembly GCA_964518335.1). Taxonomy (GTDB): domain Bacteria; phylum Planctomycetota; class Phycisphaerae; order Phycisphaerales; family Phycisphaeraceae; genus CAZFDT01. Next base: position 3,253 of record CAZFDT010000140.1, on the reverse strand, counting down.
GGCCCGCGCGCCAGTCTGGACCCCGCCAGCGTCCGCAGCCGCCGCAGCGCGTCGTCGGGCACGACCGGAGCCAGATCGGACAACTGCAGCGTCATCGTGCAGCGCGTGTTGAGCTTGTTGACGTTCTGCCCGCCCGGACCGCCGCTGCGCGAATACGTGAACGCCAGCGCCCCCGCCGGCAGCACCACCCCCGGCGCTATGGCGTCGCCGTCATCGATCCCTCCTGGGGGTGGGGGCAGCGGTTGGCTCATGGTCAGCACCTGTCGCCAGCGTGCCCCCCTCGGACACGGTGGCGCCAGATGCTACCCACGAACGTGGTAGGATTCGATGATGACCATCACCCACGACGCCGCTGCCCGCCGTTTCGTGGCCGCGATCGACGGCCAGGAAGTCGCCACGCTCAGCTACGCCGACGCCGGCGACGCCCTGGATTTCCAGAGCGTGTTCGTGCGTCCGGATCAGCGCGGCAAGGGCGTGGCCGAAGCCATCACCAAGGCCGCGTTCGACCACGCCAGGGCCGCGGGCAAGCGCGTCATCCCCACGTGCCCTTACATCAGTGGCACGTTCCTGAAGCGCTTTGAGGCATTTCGCGATCTGACGGCCTCGTGACCGTTCACGCCGCGGCGGCTTCAACGCCCGTCGTTTCGCTCTCCTCGTGCCGCAGTTCGAGCTTACGATCGATCGAGCGCTTGACGATCCGCGCCGTGCGCATCGCCCGTCGCGCTGAATCGACCAGCCCGGCCACGAGCACGACCGGCCAGACCAGCAGGTTGGCCGTGCCAAAACCCAGCCACAGGTCCAGCATCACGCCCGTGCCCGGCGTCACCGCCAACGCAATGCCAATGAGGATCGGCGACAGCACCGCGATCGCCTTCAGTGCCATCCATACGTAACGGTCGTCATACGTCGGCTTCATGTCGTTCATCTTGATCTCGCCCTCGCGCTCGTCGCGCACGATGTCGTCCGTGAACACGGTCATACCACTGCTCCTTCCCTGAATCGCCACGGTTCCTGGTGCATGGACCGATCGGTGAACCGCCGCAGTATTTGCCTCGTTGCGAGGCTGGGGACCCGCGTCTCCACGGGGTCTGCGGCAGACTTTTCACGGTCGGCCCGGGGCAGCTACTTCACCGCCCCTCACCCCCGGAGAGTGCAATCCTAATGCCAGAGTGTGAGAAGAGCGTTCAGTGTCGGATTCTGATGCATTTCTCACACGACGGGCTTCACCTGCCGGGCACAGCCCCGCACCACCCCACCCGGATGCCCAGTTGCGCGGCAGTGGGTAGCCGCCCAACGTGCTTCAGATCGTGAACACCTCGTCCAGCGGCAGTCGGCGGTGCTGGCGGCGCACCGAGGCCGGGGTCGCTCGCATCTGTTTGCGGAATGCTGAGCAGAACCAGGACACGTCGTTGTATCCCACGCGTCGGGCGATCTGCTTCACCTGCAGGTCTGTGCCGGTGAGCAGCGTCAGCGCCTGGCGGATGCGCACGCGCTGTAGATGCTGGTAAGGGCTCAGCCCGGTGTGCTGCTTGAACAGGCGGCTGAAGTGGAACCGTGAATACCCGGCGGCGGCGGCCAGCGCGTCCACGTCGAGACCTGGGTCGGCATAGCGCTCGGCGATGATCTGCAGCGCCGCGGCCACCTCCGCCGGCGGCGCCGCATCAGGCAACTGCAGCGCACGCTCCAGCTCCAGCAGCAGGCGATGCACCTCGATGTTCACCGTGAGTTCATCGAGCGAGCCATCGGCGGCGCGGTGATGCAGGTCGAGCATCGTCGTCAGCGGCGCCGACGTGACGCCCAGGCGCAGCACATGCCCGTGCGCCGCGACGATCCGCCGCGCGTGATCGGTGGCGGCGTCGCCGGTCATCATGGCCCAGACGAACCGCCAGCGCGGGCTGGAGGCGGGGAGCCAGTATCGCGTCTGTGAAGGCAGCTCGACGAGAAACGCCACACCGGGCCCCAGCGTGTGCTGGCGTCGGCCCGCCTCGAAGCGCCCCTCGCCCTCGAGCGTCAACTGCAGCAGCACGCTCGCCGGTCGCCGCCGGTTGTCCCACTGATACGCCCGGGGATCGCGCTGCTCCGCCAGGCCGATCCCCGCCAGGTCGCAGCGGTGTCGGTCGAACGACTTGACGTACGACAACCCCATCTCGGCCGGTGGCAGGACGGGCAGGCCCAAGTCCTTCCTTGCCAGCACAATACCAACATTTTTTCGCACACTTCCCGCTTGTTTGGCCATTCTGTTGGTATAGGATAGCTTTTTGCGGATTCGCATTCATCCTCAATTTGGGAGCATTGCCGTGGTCGTCAAAGTCGCCTTCATCGGAGCCGGGAGCATTGGTTTCTGCCGTCGCCTGGCCCAGGACGTGCTGGCCGTGCCGGAGCTGTGCGACACGCACTTCGCCCTGCACGACATCAGCAAGCGCAACCTCGACATGGTCGCCCAGCTCCTGAAGAAGGACGTCAAGGCCAACAGGCTGCCGGCGAAGATCACCACGCACGCCAGCCGCAAGGCTGCGCTCGACGGCGCCCGCTACGTCATCAACTGCACGCGCATCGGCGGGCTTGAGGCCTTCACCACCGACATCGACATCCCGCTCAAGTACGGCATCGACCAGTGCGTGGGCGACACGCTCTGCGCGGGCGGGATCATGTACGGGCAGCGCAACATTCCCCAGATCCTCGCGTTTCAGAAGGACATGAAGGCCGTGTGCGACAACGACAACGGCCGCGCATTGTTCCTCAACTACGCCAACCCGATGGCGATGAACACCTGGGCCGCGCTGGACGCCTGCGACCGCGGCGAGGGGATCAACACCGTCGGACTATGCCACGGCGTCGAGGGCGGATGGCACCAGATCGCCGCTGCACTGGCCCACTTGCACGGGCACCAGGACGTGGACCACAAGCGCGACGTGCAGATCATCTGCGCCGGCATCAACCACCAGACGTGGTACATCGACGTGCGCTACAAAGGCCGCAAGGTCGAGAGCGCCGAGCTTCTGAAAGCCTTCGAGAATCACCCCGGCTTCAGTCGAACCGAAAAAGTCCGCATCGACGTGCTCCGCCGCTTCGGCTGCTACAGCACCGAGAGCAACGGGCACCTCTCCGAGTACGTGCCGTGGTATCGCAAGCGGCCGAAGGAGATCCGCCGTTGGATCGACCTGTCGAGCTGGATCAACGGGGAGACCGGCGGCTACCTGCGCGTCTGCACCGAAGGCCGCAACTGGTTCGAGACCGATTTCCCCAACTGGCT
>CAZFDT010000139.1:0-5643 GCA_964518335.1 uncultured Phycisphaeraceae bacterium | reverse complement strand
CGGCACATCCCGCGACCATGGATCACTCAACTGGGGTAAATGTCTTCACCCTGGATAATTGTCCTGACGGACTGCTGGCAAAGGGTTGGCCCGTGGCTGCGGCGCCCCAGGCAGGTTCAAAGGCCCCATCGGTTTCGATACCCAAGGTGCTTCCCCCCCCGGGGCATTCAAGTTGTAGCGGCTACGGCCAGTCATTGGGTGTAAGCGCGTGATATAAAATAGCTTACATCGCAACTTCGAGACGCATTATCTGCTCCCATTCGTACTTTACGACCATTTGACTCCTATTCCTTGCGTGGCCAGCCTCAGTCGCGCTCGGTGTCACGACCGGGTTGGATCAGAGGTGGGCCATGGCGCGTCGAGAGGCGGGCGGGCGGGAGTTGAGTTTTCACAAGGCCAGCAAGCGCTGGTACAAGAGCTATCGCGTCGGCGATCAGAAGCAGACGAAGTATTTCTGCTCGGGCAAATCCGCGCGCGATGAACGCAGCTACCAGCGGGCGTTGAAGGAGTACCACGCGTGGTGGCCGCAGATCGTCGCGGAGAAGCACGCCAGGAAGATCGGCCAACCCGTGCGCACCAACAGCTGTTACATCCGTTCACTACCTTGCCGCGGGTACGCTTCAGACAAACGACGTAAGTCGGCGATCAACCGCCGATCCGCATCCGGTTTTCTCGCCACATATCGCTGCGTGCCGCGGGTCTGGTCCAACACACGACACACCCGACGCTCACTGACCTGGTCGTTCCCCAAGCAGCCACGCACCGCCTCCACGGTCCGACATCGCCGCTCGGGGTTCACAGTCTAGCGCGTAGCGATATTGAAGCCGTGGGCGGGCCGCCTCCTTCAGGATCGCGATGTCCAACGCCTGGTCCGCCACCAGCTTCTTCAGCCGCGCGTTCTCCTTCTCCAAATCACGCAACTGACGCGCCATCGTCGGGTTCATTCCACCGTACTTCCGCCGCCAGCGATAGTACGTCTGCTCGCTGATGCCAGGGCCCTTGCACACCTCCGGTACCTTCAGGCCCTTGCCCAACTCCACGTCCGCCAGACGCAGCTTCGACACGATCTGTTCCACACTGTGCTTGCCCTTCATCGTCGAATCCTTTCCGGCCTACAGCCGGTTGGATTCTCTCACAACCATTGGTTCAGATTTCGGGGAGGAGGTCAGCGCCAGTTGGTGGAGACAGTCCAGTCGCCGAGCTCTTGCGCATTCGTGATACTTGGTGCCACAACGAACGTGGCCCCGGCCACGAACAAGCTCGCTATTCCGACGGAGGAAACTCCAAGTATGTCTTTACTGAACGATTGCACATGGGCATGCAATACAAAGTGACGCAAACATGGTGTATCTATGTCAATATACGTTGGCGCTCGGCGGCGTAGTTGGATACTGCGTTCAAGTCCGCAATGCTGAGGCACGGCGATTGAAGCGGAACGTGGTTCGTCCAAAGTAATCGGATGGATGCACGTGAACGGGTGTGCGTTGCCGCTATTCGGTCCTCTCCACTGATGGGAATACGAAGCATTCGCCTATGCATTTCCCGAAAATGACGTGGTAGGTGTCTCCGACTTCAGATGCATCCATTTTTGCCCCTTGTAACGCGAATGGAAGGTATTCTGCACCTGAAGCTGCCGTAGATTCGAAACGTGGTACGCGTCGGGCAGATAGAGCAATTTCTCGAAGTAGGGCAGGCCGTTCTTGTCATGCGCCGCGTCAAGGATCAGGTCGCACACGCCGTTTAGTTCGTTGACCCACCGTCCTAACGCGTAGCTGTCATAGGGCGTGTGTCCGGTGGCTTCAAGTTTGATGAACGTGCGCTGCAATTGGCGCGTGAGGCTTGCTGCTTCCGAGACATGCCCGATCGCGTCGCTCAGTAGTCTGTGGAACCGGGCGTGCTGTGAAGCATCGCGTTCGATGAGCGAGGCTTCGTGATACGCTTCCCATGCGTGATCAAATGCCTCAACGATGTTCAAGCCCAGTTCGTAGAGATCGATGGGCATTCTCAAGGCGGCAACCAGTTCCGGATCGCGACCGCCCAGCTTTGCATGCTGTCGCCATGCTTGCGCGAGCAGATCACGCGCTCTCAACCAGTCGGACTGGCTCATGTTCGGCGAGAGGCGGCGCCAGAGTTGATGCGGCCCCTCAAGGAACAGCACGCTGCGGAAGGCGCAATGGCCCAGTTGCCTGTCTTCTTCGATGAAACGAGTCAAATCCGCCAATGTAAGCAGCAGTTGTCCCAGAGCATTGTCCGAATCGCCCGTCATGGTAAAGCTCATGCGGAGCAGGGCCGTCTCCATTCGCATCGATCCATGCCATGCATAGCCAAGCCCCATGCCGAGGCAGGGCCAGCTCGACTCGAATGCCGATCCATATCGACTTTCCCAGTGCGTATTGATGTAGCCGAATGCTCCTGATTTCAGTCCGCACTCAGCCATGTGGTTCTGGTTGTCTGCGGCCGAAGTCAATACCGGGTATGTGAACGTGAACGACTGCGATGCTGGCGCCACGACGAATGGTCGACCGGATTCACTCACACGCGTCATGATCGGAGTGTGCATGCCATCGGCATTGTCCCAGTAGTACCAATGCGTCATGATGACGTCCCGTGGGATGCGATCCAACGCCTCACGATAGGCGTCGTTGAAGCCCTCCTTGCGGTAAACATTCTTGCCCAGCACCATGTCATCCCAGATCCACACTGTCTTACCCCTGGCTTGGAGGTGGTCGATGACTTTCAGCGCGAAGTCAGCATAATACGTCGGCTTGCCCTGCACATTGAGGGCGGCTTGCGCATCGGGGTTGGTGCCGACGAATAGCAGCTCGTCCAAGCCGGCATGAAAGTTCTGCGAGGGAAACGCGTCGGCCAGTGCATCGAGGTACTTCTGCACGAGTTCCCAAGACTCGGGTCGGCTAAGCACGGGATAGCTGCGCATCGCGCCGTCCGCCAAGTGAGCGAAGCGCTCCAGGCGGAACCAGCCTTCCATGTGGCTGAGTAGATTGGTGCCGGGTACCACGTCGATGCCTCGCTCCCGACCATATGCACTAACCGCGCGGGCTTGATCAGGCGTAAGCCCCGCTTTCTGGCTGATATCTTCCAAGCCCGGAACGTCCACGCGCACATGATTCTCGATGTAAAGCCACAACGTGTTGGCCTTGAGATCCACAAGCCGATCGATCACTTTGTGCAGGTAGTCCGTGCCGGGAAAGAATTCTCGGGCCATGTCGAGCTGCACGCCACGGACGCGAAAGGCTGGGGCATCTGTGATCGTCATCGGCGAAAGTATTGCTCCCCGGCCGGCCGCTTCCATGAGCAGGCAGAGCGTGACAAGCCCGTGGCGAAGCGCAGCGTCGGTAGGGCCCGCAATGGTGATCGCTCCCTTGTCATCAATGCGCAATACGTACGCCTGTTCAAGCAGGGCTGGATCGCTCACGCCTTCAACCACAACAATCTGCTTATGCAGTGAGACCATCGTGCCGCCGGCTCTGACTGGCGCATCGCTGGTTCGTTCACACGCCTGCGCAAGGCGGGACTTCAACCAGACGGGGACAGGTTCGCCAGCCAGCGTCAACCGATCAGGTAAATCGAGTTGCTTGAGTTCGATGCGGACCTGACGCGGCACGGGAAAGATCAAATCGGTGGCATGCATGGTAACACGGTTGAGTTCTGGGTGATCGTTGGTGGACCATGCCGGAGAGGATGGAAAGAGTTCCCCGCTCCCATCCCCAAGCATCGCGACTCGGGATTTGCATGGCCACAAATGTCACGATCATATCTGAATGCTCGTGACAGCTCGCATGGTGTCCCATTTGGCGGGGATCGCCTCGACGAACAGCAGCGCTCTTTCTTTGCGCGGCACCGGCTGATTGGCCTTAAATGCGGATGTATCGGCCGCATGCACAATGGCCTTCTCAGCGAGGGCGATCCGGCAGCCACTCGGGGGTGACGTCGTTGGTGAGGACGGTCTTGTAGATCGTGATCCGTCTCGCGCAGCGGAATCACCTCGGTATTTTTCTGTGGTCAATTATGCCACCCCGGATGGCATCGTCCGCGGCTCGCCCAACTCCGCCGTTCCATGGGAATGCCTCCGTGCGTGGGATTCGATCCATCACCCGCCATTACAGTGCCCACCCGCCGTTCGTTGCACTTCGGAATTGAATCCGCACCAGATCTCGCTCCCCGCTACGCCAACAAGATGCAAGTACGCCGGACCTTCCGAGCTCTTCATGGGTGAGCTGATAAATCGACCGCATCTCCTGCTCCTCGCCTGTCCTGCTTCCGGAGAGCGAGCCGAGACGCGATACACGCTCAATTGGCACCAAACGCCACTGAGCAAGAGGAGGAAGCGCTTGTCCGGCGGCCTATGGCGTTCATCCCGCCGCCCGTCACCGCCGAACTGTACGTCAAATTCCTGCTATGATATGATCGTCGCCACATGCTTGCTATCGTGTATTGACATGCTTGCTGCATCCAGGAGATTCGCCTTGGCTTACTCATTGTTTCAGCTCATCGCGGCCCCCTTTACCGCGTTTGGACTCGATGGGGGGCTACGGATAGAGCAGGTCGAGCGGCAGGTACAGCACCTCATCGAGATGGGGGTCAATGGCGCCTTTGTCTGCGGCAGCACCGGTGAAGGCGCGGCCATGAGTGTCGAGGAGCGGATGGCCGTCACACTACGTTGGTGTGAAGTCAGCCCGAAAGACTTTCGGGTATTCGCACACGTGGGCCACACGGCATCTGGCACGGCGAGAGCACTGGCCGCTCACGCACAGGAGGTCGGTGCCGACGCAGTGGCCATGCTAGCGCCATTCTATTTCAAGCCCGCGTGCGTGGCTGACTTGGTCGCTTGTTGCGCCGAGGTGGCGTCAGCGGCACCGTCGCTGCCGTTCTACTTCTACCATCTGCCCGCGATGACAGGCGTGCTGTTCCCCATGACCGAGTTTTTCACTGCTGCGGCAGAGCGGATACCGAATTTTGCAGGCATTAAATACACTTACGAAGACATGTTTGATTTCGGCGGCTGCGTCGAGCTAGCTGGCGATCAACGCGAGATGTTCTTCGGGCGCGACGAGGCGTTGATCTGTGGGCTGGCGATGGGGGCGCGGGCCGCCATCGGCAGCACCTTCAACTATGCCGGGCCTCTTTATCGCAGGCTCATCAACGCCTTCGATGCGGGTCGCCTTGCCCAGGCCCGTATCGAACAGGCGAATGCCTGGCGATTCATGGAGTTCATTATTCGCCATGGTGGCCAGCGCATCAACAAGGCGATCAACAATCTGGCGGGTGTGGACTGTGGTCCTGTGCGATCCCCATTGCGCCCGCTCGATTCCACCGAAATGCTAAAGTTGCGTCAGTCTCTCGACGCCGTTGGATTCTTCGAAATGATCGCTCCCGATGCGAGTGCCGTGCGGTAGGGATGATTCCGTTTTGTCGCGCGCGGAATGGTGCTGCATGAATCCGGCCTTTTCCATGGATATGGCTCGCCGGACAACTGAACCCGCACGGCTGCACGTATGTCCGCCCGATGCCGATGGCAAATACGTCTCATGCAAAGAGTTCGCTTTTCCATGACATACCCCGTCCCCTCACCAGGGTGAAGACATTTACCCCAGTTGAGTGATCCATGGTCGCGGGATGTGCCGA
>CAZFDT010000138.1:0-5736 GCA_964518335.1 uncultured Phycisphaeraceae bacterium | reverse complement strand
ACGGACTGCTAGTTCTTGTTTTACATGAACTTACACACGAACATCGAGCAGTAATCAACGGAGAGGGCGGGATTCGAACCCGCGATACAAGGTGATACCTCGTATAACGGTTTAGCAAACCGTCGCCTTCAGCCGCTCGGCCACCTCTCCACGAAGGCGAAACGCCATACGGATAATCATCCCGATATCGCGCGCGGCGTCAACTGGGCCGCGCCAAGAGCGGGAAGCCGACGTGTCGCCACGCCGCGCGGCGAGTTCGAGGGTGAGTTGCCGGGCGGGGTCCACGGTGGGGTCCGCGGCGCGTTCGGCGGCGCGTTCCGGGGCGCGTTCCGGGGCGCGTTCCGGGGCGCGTTCCGCGGCGGGGTGTGCCTGGCGTGGGGCCCGTTTTGGGCGCGCGGGGGCGAGGTAGCCGATGATGGGCCGAGCATGGGTTGGTTTCTCACTAACGCGACACCCAAACGCACCCGCAAAAAGACCGCCCGGGAGCACAAGCCCTGGGACCCGCAGCGCACGCTCAAGGGCATCAAAGCCCTGGCCCTCGTGGCCCTCGTCGCCGCGGTCGTCGGCGGGTGGACCTTCGGCGAGCGTCGCCTGCGCAGCTACGTCGCCCAGCGCACCGCCCGGCCGGTCCTCCACGATCGCATCGAGCTGGCCCAGGCGCCCACGTGGATGAGCCCCGCGCTCGCCCGGGAGCTGCGCAGCCTCGTCGCCTTTGAGCTGGGCGAGGACCCGATGGACGGCATCGCCATTCAGCACGCCGTCAAAGTCCTCGCCGCCAGCCCCTGGGTCGCCCGCATCGATCGCATCGAGCGCCTGCCTGGCGGCAGGGCTCGCGTCCTGGCTCAGTACCGCCGCCCTGTCGCCGTGGTCGAGACCGACGCCGGCTACCAGCTCGTCGATCCCCAGGGCGTCGTCCTGCCCCAGACCTATCGCGCCCAGGATATCGCTGCAGTGGGCCTTATGCCCATCGAAGGCGTCGTCGCGCCCGCGCCCGCGCCCGGCCAACCCTGGCTCGACCCCCAGCTCGACGCTGCACTTGCCCTGCTGCGGCTCATCGAGCCCCAACCCTGGTTCGCCCAGATCAAGTCGATCGACGCCACCGCCCGCGACTCGCGCGGCCGCATCCGACTCGTCCTCCACACCCAGCACCGCCAGGTCACCTGGGGCCTGCCCCCCGGCCAGGAGCAGTTCGTCGAGCCCTCACCCGCCGTCAAGCTCCAGCGCATGGCCAACATTCACGCCAACTACCGCACCATCGACGCCGGCGGCCAGGCCGTGGACATCAAAGGCGCCGCCGAGTGGACCGACCAACCCTGACGACGACGCACGCCGCGACACGGGCCCTCGTCCGCTGAGCGTGCGCGCCACCAGCGCGCGTTGGAAGGTCGCCCATGGCGCCCGAGTCACCGGCCTGGATCGCCGCGATAGCGGCGGCACAGTTGCACCACCTGCTTGAGCCGTGACCAGGGCGTATTGATCGCGGTCTGGCAGGCTGCGGCAAAGACCCAGCGCTTCGATCCGTCCAACTCGTGGAAGAATCCGTCGTAAAACGCCTCGACCTGCCGGTCGTCCATACCGGTCTGCTCGTGGGCGGTGAAGCCGCCGTTGAAGATGAAGCGGGGGTGGAGGCGGTGCGCCAATGCGGGTGCGAAGTCGCCCAGGGGCGGGTGGGCCATGCCTTCGAGGCCGTGGATGCGGGCCGTGTTGAACTGGGGGATCAGCCCTTCGAGGTGGCCACAGGCGTGCACGAACAGGTGCTTGCCGTGTGCGTCGAACAGCGCCATCGCCTCGCGAACATAGGGCGTCCAGAGCCGCTCGGCCAGCGCAGGAGGGTAAAAAGGCGTATCGACGTTATCCATCAGGATCGCCGCGTGGACTCGGTCATCTGCAGCGATCTGCTCGAGCACCGGCCACAGCTTCCGCCAGTAGATGTCGCAGCACTCCTTCGCCGCCTGGGGCTCGTCCATGACGAACAGGCACGATCCGTCTAGCCCGAAATCGCGGTGCAGCCGCTTCAGGGGCGTGCAGCCCACCGGCACGATCGGCAGCCCCCAGGCGCCGACCTGATCGTCCACTGCAGCAAACTGATCGCGATCCCACGACATCGACACATGCTCGATCAGATAGCGGTACGCTCGCCCGTCGCGCGACCAGTCCTTGACCAGATCCTCCTCGACGTAGCTGGTGGTCAACTGCGTTTGCTCGGCGACGACCTGCCGCAGCGTGCCGTGGGGCGTTGGGTAGGACGCGATGTGGCGCGGGCCTTCCGATCCGGACTCGGTGACGTGCTGCACGGTCACGCCGTCGAGGCGCTCGCGAAACCCCCCGTCGAGGTTTCGGGAAAAGATGTCGCACCCGAGCACCTTCATCGCGTCGATGTAGTGGGCGACACCCTGCAGTTCGTCGGGCAGCGAACCGAACCGCCTCTGGTGGTCGTACCACTGCGCGAAGTTGATGGAGCAGGGGGTCCAGCCAGGCCCGTCGCCGTGCAGCATGGCCAGCAGGTTGTCGCGCCGCGTCATGACCAGGGCCCTTCATCCATCCGAGTTCATCTGGTGGACCAGGATGCTCGTGTCGTGCTGGCCGCGGCCGATGTAGCGGAGGTTGGGGGTCTTGTAGCTGAAGATGCACACGCGGCGGTCGAACTCGGAGCGGTTGGGTTCCGACCCGTGCAACAGCAGGCTGTGGAACAGCAGCGTGTCGCCGGGCTTGAGCGGAACGTACATCGTGCGGGCTTGCATGGCATCGTCGATCTCCACTTGCAGCTCCTTGCCGAAGTGCTGCACTTGCTTGGTGTGGGTGCGCGGAATGACCTGGAGGCAGCCGTTCTCGGGCGAGGCGTCGTCGAGCGCGGTCATCGCCGAGATCAGGTCCATGGGTTCCCACGGCCAGTAGCTCGAGTCCTGGTGCCAGGGCTTCTCCCGGCCGACGCGGGCAGGCTTCATCATCACCACGTCGCGGTACAGCTCGATCGTTGGCCCCATCACGGCGTGGAGCATGTCGATGATCCGCGGGTGGCGCATGAGGCGGTCGAAGGGCTCGCTGAACGCACTGATGCCGCCGATCTTGCGGAACGTCGGGGCTTGGCGGCTGCTGTCCTGCACGGGTTCGAGGTCGAAGCCCTCGCGCACGCGCGGCAGCGTCGCGTGATTCGCCACGAACCGCACCAGCTCACGGTCCAGCTCGTCGAGTTCCGCACGGTGGAGCACGCCCGGCAGAATCAGAAACCCCTCACGCCGAAAGAACTCGATCCGCTCGGCCCGTCCTTGAGGCATCGGCTCGGTCCACACCCCGGCGGCGGGCAGCACCTCGTTCTCCCGGCAGCGCGGCGGCGAAGCGTGCGGATCGGTCGTCGGCGAGGCGATGGCTTGGGTCATGATGCGGCTCCGTTCGGTGGGAGGTCATTGTGTCCGTCCGATCCCCGGGTGTTCCATGGCCCAGATCATGGCCGAATCGTGCATGAAAATCCATGGAATCGGGCTGGATTAATTTGCATTTTGGCGATAAGATCGCCCGATGCACGTGAACTGGGACCGGGTGCGCGTGGTGGTCAACGGGGCGGGGCGGGTGCGGTGTGAGCCGGGCTGGATGCTGCCAGGGTCGTGGGTGGAGCGGCTGCAGGACTTTGACCTGTGGTTCGTCTGGGCCGGTCGCGGACGGATGATTCTCAAGGATCGGCGGATCACCCTGCGTCCGGGCATCTGCGTCTGGGCGAGGCCGGGCCGGTACTACGAAGCGTACCAGGACGCCGACGATCGTCTGGGGGTGAGCTTCATCCACTTCGATCTGATCGACGCCGCCCACCCGTCGCGGAAGGTCGCCCGGCCGATCCCGCCGGAGGTCACCGATCTGCGGGACGTGCCATTGGCCGATGCGATGATGCGGCGCATCGGCGAACTGCTTCGCGACCCCCGGCACACCGACCACGCCGCCCGCACTGCCAACGCCCTCATGCGGTCGCTGCTGATCGACCTCGATTACCAGGCGTCTCACCAGGCCGATCTGTCGGGCACGCAGCGTCTTCACCGTCAGGTCGCGCTGCAGGTCGCGGCTCATATCGACGAGAACCCCGGTGATACGCACGACATCGCCGCCCTTGCCCGCCACGCCGGGTACTGCCCCGACCACCTGTGCCGCGTCTTCAGGGCAGTGACAGGTCAAACCCTCCAGAGCTACACCATCCGCGCCCGCATCAACCGGGCCCGTCACCTCCTGCTCGAGACCGAACTGCCCGTCCACCAGATCGCCGCCGCCTTGGGCTACAGCGACGTGTTCTTCTTCAGCCGCCAGTTCAAGCAAAAGGCCGGCCAGTCCCCCTTGGCCTACCGGCGGCAGACCGGCCCGTGACCGGGGGTCAACATGCACAATCGCGTAACAGGACGGTGAAGATGCCCCGCACCCCCTGCCCCGAGGAAGTGGACTTCACGTGGCTTCGCGTTGTCAGTAGCCGCGTCATGTGAATGCGGGACTATACTTGGGGGTCACATGCGAAAGGGGCGGTGCTTTGCGAACTCATGGGTGTTACGTGCTGGCGGTGGCGATGGTGTGTGCGTCGGCGGCGCGAGGGCAGTCACCGTCGTCGGTGGTGGCGTTTGAGACGGTGCTGGACACGCCGTTCCATGTGGAGACGGGGACGGTGCGTTTGTCGGAGTACGTGATTGCCTTTGCGCCGGAGGGGGCGATGGCGGGTGAGGCGGCGGTGCTCGATGCGCGGGGCGAGGTGATCGCGCGGTTCCCGTTTCTGAGCGAGTACCGGGCGCGGTCGGGCGTGTTCGGCCGGGCGCAGGTGCAGGGCCCGGCGGAGGTGCCGCTCACGGAGCCGGGCCAATACATTCTGGCGTTTGCCGTCGGGAGCCAGCCGGTGACGCGGATGGCGTTCGCCCTGGAGACGGCCACATCGGGCAACGATCCGTTCGACACGAAGAAGACGTACCGGTTTGTCGGCCCGTGGCGGAAGCTGGCGTACCTGACCATGGCGACATACAAGGACAAGCCGTTGCCGGAGCTGAGTCTGTGGCTGGGCGGACCGGACCTGCCGGCGGGTGCGGCCAAGGACACGTACCAGGCGCGGCTGTACCGGGCGGGTGAACTGGTGGCGCACAGCAAGCTCGATCAGGGACACATCGCGGCGGGGCACTACAAGCGGACAAAGATCACGCTGTACCATCCGCACGAGCGACGGGCGTCGGCCAACGCGCCGCCGTTCATGCTCAGCGACTGGCTGGTGGACGGCCCGCACGAGCTGCGGGTCCACCGGGGATCGGACGACGCGCCGGTGCGCAGCTTTGCATTCGAGGTCGCTGGCGGCGCGATCCAGCCCCCGGCGCGGACCAAGCACGGGTATCAGCCTCGGGTGGACTACATCGCGCCGCGCGTGACGCGTAAGCATACGAACACGTTTGAGATGATCGAAGCGGTGTGGCTGGAGTCGCCGTAGCGTGCGCGGGGATTATTTTGGCGGACGGGTGCGGCCAGACTATGCGCCGGCGGGGGGTTGGGTATAAACAAGGGATGGCGACCGTGGATGGCGACATGGCGAGACGGGTGAGGGCAGGGCGCCGGGCCGTGCGACGACCGTCGGCGGCGAAGGCGCGGGCACGGGCCGGGGGCGGCTGAGGGCGAGGGGGGCGTGGGGGAAATGTCGCGTGGTGAAGGTGAAAATCCAGTGGTTCCGATTTGCGGCAGGGCGATCGCATCTTAATCCGTCACGCCCAGGACTTTGAGGAGGTAGTCGTG
>CAZFDT010000137.1:0-6281 GCA_964518335.1 uncultured Phycisphaeraceae bacterium | reverse complement strand
AGGACACTTCTATTGAGACAATGATGAGGACATTTCTATCGAGCCGGTACACACACCTGCCCAAGGGCTTGATCGGCATCGCAGGTCGCTTACAATCCCCCACTCCCCGCGTCACAGCAGGGAGTTCGCCGACGTAGCTCAGTTGGTAGAGCAGGGGATTCATAAGCCCCGGGTCAGTGGTTCGAGTCCACTCGTCGGCATTGTGACTTCAAGAGTCGTTGGGCAGCACGTTTCGTAAGTCATGTATTTGAAGTGATATACAACATGTTCTCTATGTTTGGTGTGTACGCCCATCTCTATTTTACGCCCATTTGACTCCCATTCTTTGCCTGCGTAGCCTTGCGGGTGCATAGCGGTGTCCGCGTGGTTGGATCGGAGGTGAGTCATGGCGCGTCGCGCGGCGGGCGGGCGGGAGTTGAGTTTTCACAAGGCCAGCAAGCGCTGGTACAAGAGCTATCGCGTCGGCGATCAGAAGCAGACGAAGTATTTCTGCTCGGGCAAATCCGCGCGTGATGAGCGCAGCTACCAGCGGGCGTTGAAGGAGTTCAGGGTTTGGTGGCCGCAGGTCGTTGCGGAGAAGCACGCCAGGAAAATCGGTCAGCGGGTCGGCAACTTCCTGGCGGGGAAGCTGCAGGCCAACCGGCTGGGCGATTCCCCGCTGGAGCAGCAGCTACGTCTAACCGCGGGTAAGCTGCAGTTGACCGATCTGGGCGACGACCGCGTGTCACGCTACGTGAGGGATCGTTACCCGGACTGGTCGTTGACGGATCAGCAGCGACAGGAGCGCAAGGAGAAGCAGATGTTCGCGGCGTGGATGGCGTCGCGGGACCAGCGCGGCCAGCAGCAGCGCAAGCCCGTGGGCAAGACGATCGCCGACCATATCGAGCGCTGGTTGAAGTATCAGCAGACGCGGCGCCTCGGCGAGGAGATCGGTCAGTCTGGCTACGACGCCATGCTGCGGGGCATCGGCACGCTGCGTGAGCACGTCAATGGTGCAGGCTTCGGGGCGCCCCAGGAAGTGGAGGCCATGCTGATGGCGTACCGCGGCTATCTGTCCCAGCAGCTTGGCGATGGGCAGTACACGGCGCACACCGCCAACGACAAACTCAAGTTCGCCGCTCAGTTCATTCGCTGGGCTTACGAGCAGCGAGTGCTGGCGGAGCTGCCGCGGTCGCTGGAGAAGTTCGTTCATCGCTTCCCGGTGGTGAAGGAAGGCCATCCTCTGCCGCTGATCGACATCCGGAAGCTGTGGAAGATGGCCAGCCCCCGCCTGCGATGCTTCATCGCATTGGGTCTCAACTGCGGCTTCAAGAACAAGGACATCACGTCGCTGGACGCCGGGCAACTCGACAGCGGCCGGCTGATCGGCTGGCGGAGCAAGACGAAGGTTCCGATGAACTACAAGCTCTGGCCGGTGACGTGGGAGTTGATCCAGCAATGCCGTAATGACGCCGGGGGTGACACGGGGGTCTGGTCTTCACCAATCGGGGAGGCGTGGAGATCAGCAGCACGGGGTTTTCGCTGGTGTTCAAGAGGCTGACGCGGCGGGCGTGCGTGCATCACGGTGGGGGCGCGCTGGACCGCAAGGGCCGGGCGCGCTTCGCCACGTTCGAGCAGTTGCGGGACACCAGCACGCAGGCGGTGGAACAGTACCTGATGGGCCACGGTCTGGACCAGTCGATGAAGCAGGTGTTCCTGGCGCACAAAGACAGCTCGACGGCTGCGTACTACACCAGCAACGACCCGCATCTGATGAACACGGCGATGCTGGACCAGATCATCGATCACCTCGACCAGTTTTACGGCCTGAAGCACCCGTAGCGCCATGCGGTGGCGCAGTGGAGCTGGTGACTGTCGCGCATGCGGGGATACACTGATCGGGGGCGCTGGTTCAAGGATTGAACGTCATGGAGACATCAGGCATCGATCGTTGGCGGGCTCTGGGTGATCGCATGGCCCAGTTGACATCCGAGTTGCATATCCAGAGCGCCCTGGATGGCTTATTCACAAGCATCACCCGCCTGGTGGCGGATGCCTGTCGCGATCCGAGTCATCGCTTCAGTGTTGCAGTGGCTTTGATGCTTGAAGACGCCCAGGCCCTGAACTACGACAGTGCGGACAGCGGCTACAGCCAGGCGATGTCGGTTTACCTGTGCAGCCCCGCACCGGGCTCCAGCATCGAGTTGAAGAGCAAGTATTGGGCTGAGCATCTGCTGATCATGATTGCGGCGGCGAGCGGCGCGGCCGATGAGTTGTCGATGACACTGAAGGTGGCGGGCCCGGTGCTGACCGCGGAGGCCAAAGCCCAACTCGCCACGCGGCGCCGGGAGTGGTCGGGGGTCCTATGGATGCGGCGACTCAAGGACGCGATGCCGCTGCTTCATTCAGTTACGGAGAAACTGCCACGGCTCGAAGGCAAGTGCCTGGTGTATGAGGGAACGTCGGTGACTCTGCATCCCCGCCAGACCGAACTTGCGGGTCTGATCCTCACAGCCCAGCAGGCGCAGCAGCCCAGTCCTTCGGTAACTTCAAGCGACGCCACACGGGCGGCAGTCAAGCGCCTCAACGATCGACTGAGCGCAAGTCGCTTTTCGTGGCACGTCGTGCCTGTGCATGGGCGGTACATGTTCTGTTCCAAGCTGGATGAGCGCATTCCCTGACCCCCGGAGGGGGGCAGTGCTGACTGAACGCCGCCAACTGAAAACCGTCACAAGCGCCACGACCTGTGACGGATCTCACTTCCAGGAGCAGGCGATTCTGCGGACTGCTGAAAGTCTTCGAGGTGGATCGCCGGTAGCTGGCCGTCACAAGCGTCACGGCGTGTGACGGATAGCCAGTGTACGGGCGCGATAAGCTGACCATGGTGCTGTGGTACTGGCGCTATTGGGTCTGCGGACCAGCCATTCATCACGGATTATCACAAGCGTCACGACCTGTGACGGATGCGTATTGGTCGGTTATGTTATAAGAGATGATCAGACGTAAGCCGTGGTCCGGATGCGGAACCGTCACAAGCGTCACGGCCTGTGACGGAACGCGGTGGAGGGAGCGCGATATGCTGGAATATGTTCATAACCAACGAGAATACTCGACAATATGGTCCCACAGCCGGCGTCACCCGTCACAAGCGTCACGGCGTGTGACGGATCGCGGTCCGGTTTGTTGGTTATAAGTAATGACACGGTGCAAACGACGTATTACAGAGCTGCACACCTGTGACAGACTTGTGATAAAATAGGAATAGATGGACGGCACAAGAGACGGCATACACCCATCCCGATGCGCCCTGTGGAGTACGCGGGGCGCGTCAAGGACAAGCCAGAGACTGACGGGGCGGCTGCGAGGGCACAAGCGGTCTGTGTCTGGAGGCAGCGTCCCCATGGGCGACTGTGAAGTCGCCGGCGCCTGATATGCCATGCGCATCCCATGAAAGGCAACACCATGAAAGCAGACCCGAACCTGATTGAGTTCTTCCTTGACACGCTTCACCCCCTGACGTTTGAAGGCGGCTTGTGGGTATCGATCTTTGATCGAGGCTCCCGCAGCGCCGCCTTTTTCAACAACCTGCCTGAGGCGGTGGATCACGTCGCCTCTCTGGCCGAGCATGTCGATATGTACTGCGGACTGGGCGGGCTGCTCGCCCCGCCGGATCACGGACGCGGGAGCACAGAGGCTGTAGTGATCCTGCCAGGATTCTTTGCGGACATTGACATCGAGCACGCGGCCCACGGCAACGCCAAGGCCAAACCGGTCGATGAACAGGCCGCGCTGGAGATTCTGGTGACCGCAGGCGTGTGCCCGAGCCTGCTGATTCACAGCGGCCATGGCTATCACGCCTTCTGGCTGCTGGATACGCCGCTGATCTGCACCAACAGCGAAGAGCGCCAGCAGATGATTGAGCTGTCACGGGGCTGGAGCCGCTACCTCCTTGGCGTGGGGGCTGGACTGGGCTACGAACTGGACCCGGTGGGCGACGTGGCGCGTGTGGTGCGAATTCCGGGGACGATCAACCACAAGCAAGCGGAGCAGCCCAGGCCGGTGCGGCTTGTGCTTCCATCCCGGCCCGGCGAGGAAGTGCCCCGCTACCGGGTGGATGAACTTGCGGAGCGTATCCCGCCCGCTACTGCTGCAGTTGACTTGTCCCCTCGCGCTGTCGACCTTGATGACGACGCACCGCCCCGGCTGCGACTCCGCCAGATGTGTCTGCTGGACGAGGCGCGCCACGCCGCCAACGGCGCCAAGTTCCAGGTACTGTTCGACGAGGGGGACATATCGGGCTATCCCTCGCCCAGTGAGGCCGACCTGGCCCTGTGCAGCATGCTGGCTTTCTGGACTGGCAACTGCGCGCGCAGCATCGACTACTACTTCCGCCAATCCGCGCTGTGTCGCCCCAAGTGGCTGACGCGCGCCGACTACCCCCAACAGACGATCGCGCGTGCGATCGCCCTGAATCAATCTTCGCCATTCCAAGCAAGGAACAAATGATGAACAGTAACGACAACGATCAATCTCATCACCCTCACTCCATCCTGGCCGACACCCTTCCACCGGGCGCCGTGTCGCCTGCGGCGCTGGAAACGATGCTCGACGCCGCGATCCTGGAGAATCAAGACGTGCCCGCCTTCGTCGCCACGCACCTTGATGATCTGGCCAGGCTGCAGTTGTCTGATCCCGACCGGATCAGCCGGCTGTTCAGTCGGATTCGCAAGCATCTGTCCACCGCCCAGGCCAACCGACTGCTGGACACCGTGGACGAGCATGCCCAGAAGCTGCGGCGACGGATCTGCGGCGAGGCGATGGATCGGGTGATCGACTCTCTGGCGGACCTGCCTGAAGCCGGCGCTCTGCGTGTGCCGCCGGCCTATCGGATCGATGCGGTGGAAGGGGTGGTGCGTCTGGGCCGCAAGCCGATACAGGTGGCGCCCTCGCCGCTATTGATCACCGGTCGCAGCCGCGATATTCAGAGCCAGATGGAGTGGACGCGCCTGACCTGGCTGCGCGACGGGCAATGGGTCAGCCACACCGTGCCGCGGGCGCAGATCGCCGACCACCATCAACTGCTGCAGTTGTCTGCGCTGGGAGCGCCGGTCACCTCGATCAACGCCGCCGAACTGGTGCGTTACCTGGCGGAGTTCGAGGCGATGAACCTCGACCTGCTCAAGCCCACCCGCGTGAGTGTGTCGATGGGCTGGCAGGAGGGAGGCTTCCTGTGGGGCCGCCAGTGGCTGGGGGATCCGGCTCAGACGGTGGAGCTCTCGGGCAGCGTGGACGACGGCAAGCTGGTGGATGGCTTTGTGCAGCGCGGCGCTCTCGATGGATGGCTGGGCGCCGTGGCGGCGGTGGCCAATCACCCCGCGGCGATGCTGGCCGTGTACGCCGCGCTGTCGGCTCCGCTGCTGCCGATTCTCGATGCGGACAACTTCGTGGTGGACTGGTCCAATCCCACCAGCACAGGCAAGACCACCGTTTTGCGCCTGGCCGCCAGCTGCTGGGGCAGGCCCGACGAGCGGGCGCTGCTGCAGAGCTGGAACAACACGCGGGTGTTCGTGGAGCGGATGGCCGAGCTGTCGTGCGATCTGCCGTTGATTCTCGACGACACGAAGAAGGCCAACCCGGATCAGCTGGCCCGAACCGTGTACGAATTCTCCGGCGGTCACGGTCGGGGCCGTGGAGCCAGGAGCGGCGTGCAGCGGACCGCCACCTGGCGCGGCGTGCTACTGTCCACCGGTGAGAACCCCATCGCCAGCTATACCCGCGGCGATGGCGGCGCTCATGCACGGGTGCTGTCGGTATGGGCGCCGCCATTGGGCGAGCCCGGCGAAGCCAGCCGTCAGCAGGTGAACCAGTTGCGCGAAGAGCTTCTGGCCCACTACGGACACGCCGGTCCACGCTGGGTGACCTACCTGCACGAGCATCGCCAGGACTGGTCCGACCTGAGACTGCAGTACCAGCAGCTCAAGCGCGAGCTGGCACGGCGCGACATCACCAGCCCGGTGGTCGATCGTCTGTCGAGCTACCTGGCGGTGATCTGGCTGACGGGTCGGCTTGCGACGAGTGTGCTGCAGTTGCCCGGCGACCCCGACGCGGTGATCGACCGGATCATGGCGCTGGTCATGCCCACCGCCGAAGAAGCCGATCGCGCCCGCGCTGCGCTGGCTTACGTGGTGTCCTGGGCCATCGCCAACCGCACCCACTTCCACGAGGACTACAGCCAGAGCGGCGTGCAGTTCCGGGGTGATTCCTGTCTTGGCAAACCGCGATGATCTCGTCCAGATCGTGAA
>CAZFDT010000136.1:0-6575 GCA_964518335.1 uncultured Phycisphaeraceae bacterium | reverse complement strand
GGAGGACTGGCTGCGACGGGGCGGGCGGCAACTGAAGCAATGCCTGATGGTGGGTAGCCCTCCGGCTTCTGGCCCAATCCGCCAATATCGTGCCCCACGCTATCGAGAGCCAGACAAGAATATGTCTGGCGCGCCGTTTCGGGCTTTCCGAAGGGTGGATGGACCGCGCTAGAAGTGGCTCACGCCGCGCTAATACGAGTAGCTTTACCATCGACATTCATCGTGAATTCGGTTTCACTTCCAAGAGCGATAACACATAAACACCGCTATAAGTATGGTTTACATCAGTAACTCTGCTCAGGGGAAGTTTCCATTGACAAGGCTATACGAGTAGCATATGATGGCCCGCAATCTAAGGTCTGGGCGGTGTTCGCCTGGCTTGGATCATGTGATCGAGAAATCGAATAAGGAGAATGCGCGATGAAAGCAAACTGGATGTGGATCATTGGGGCTGTTTTGGTGAGTGCAAGTTTGGCTCGCGCTGATGTCGTCTTTCAGGATCATTTTTTGGGCGACTCGTTGGATGGGGCCAAGTGGACGTCGGCCGGTACTGTGACCGTGGCCTCCTCCAAGGTCACCGTGACGCAAGGCAGCAGCATTCGGACCATTGATGCCTTCCAAGCCACCGACGGTGACTACACCATCGATCTGACCGGGTGGGGATCGGGTCACAATAAGTTCGTCTCCGTCGGTTTTTCTGATGCTGCTGGAAATAACCTGATCAAGTTCACAACTAACGAGACCACCAAGAAGATAGATGTGGCTATGCGTAGTGGTGGTGGCCCCCTCCAGACCTATGCGTTGGCCATCGCCTCAAACAACTCGGTCTTTCTCCAGGGCGATTGGACCATGACCATGAGTGGGAGCCAGGTGACCTTCGTAAGTGACAATGCATGGACCTCGTTGTTTGACACCAGCAACGCCACGTTTGCGCCGACAACCAATGGGCCCTCGTGGGTGATTCCGACGGCGGAGATGAACTTCGTCTTCCATTCGGGCGGACTTGGCAGCAACGGTCCCCTCGATGCAGTGTCAATCGACTTAGTGCCGGTCCCCGAACCGGCCTCGCTTGCGCTCATCGGTGCGGCCGGATTGCTTATGCTCGTTCGGCGTCGCAAGGTCTAACACCAATGAAACTCGCCGCGATCGCTTAGCGGCGGTACGCGGTATTGCATGAGGGCCATTACGATGCCAGTCATTCACGCACAACCCGAGATGGCGGTGCCGCAACCGCGCGAAGATCACAAGCGCGTAGCGACGTCCGCGTTTAATCAGCGGTCCCGGCCGGCCTATCATTTTTCCTGTCCCGAAGGCAACGCGTTCCCGTTCGATCCCAACGGTGCCCTTTTCTGGAAGGGCCGGTACCACCTCTTTTATATTCACGACGATCACGGTCCCTGCTGGGGGCACGTGTCCAGTGCCGACCTGATCCGCTGGAAGCGGCATCCGATCGCCTTGGCGCCTCGTGCGGAAGATCCCGAACGAGGGATTTTCAGCGGCAATGCGTTCATCAATCATCGCGGTGTGCCCACGATCATCTACCACGGGTTAGGCTCGGGTACATGCATCGCAACCTCCGAGGACGACGAGCTGGAGGTCTGGCACAAGAGCCTCCACAACCCGGTGATCCCGGAGGCGACCAAGGAGGGCGACCCAGGTTGGGGCGTGTACAACGTCTTCGATCCGCACGCCTGGGTGGAGGGCGGCACCACCTATGCCATCCTCGGCGGAAAGGTGAAGCCTGACGACAAGTCTGATACCGCCTACTTGTTTCGATCGGCCGATCTGGTTGAGTGGGAGTTCTTGCGGCAGTTCTATTCCCCCGATCCACAATGGACCGGTGAGGAAGAAGACTGTGCCTGCCCCGATTTCTTTGAGCTTGGCGGCCGCCACGTCCTGATGTGCATCAGTCATGCGCGGGGCGAGCGCTATTACCTGGGGCGATACGAAGACCACGTATTCATTCCCGAGGAGCATCACCGAATCAACCACCCCGGCGGCTCGTGCTTCGCATCCGAGAGCCTGCTTGACGCGCGGGGAAGGCGGCTATCGTGGGGCTGGGTCCTGGGCCAGTGCAGCGCAGGCAAGTTCCCGCACGAGCTGGGTGTGATGACCATGCCGCGAGTGCTCAGTCTCGGGCGCAACGGAATGCTGCACATGGCTCCTCCGGCCGAGTTGCAGGCACTTCGCAGCCAAGCGGTGTGCCTCACCGGGGTTGTCATCCCTGCCGACTCTGTGCATCGGGTCGATGAGTTCCGGGGCGATGTCGCGGAAGTCCGACTTCAGGCGGACGTTTCCAAGGGCGGAACGCTGATATTGAGCGTGTGTGCGTCCCCCGACCGCGAGGAAGAAACCCGGATCGTGGTCAACACCGCTGAAGGCACGATCGCGATCGATACCACAAGGTCGAGCCTGAATCCGGACGTGTACCAGGCCTACCCCGTCTTTGCGCCGGGCAAGCCGCACCGCGATGTGCGGATTCAGGTCGCGCCGTTCCAGTTGAAGTCGGGCGAGCCCCTGGAGTTGCGGATTTTTCTGGATCGTTCGATCATTGAAGTGTTCGCCAGCGGCCAATACATGGCCCAACGCATTTACCCGACACGTGCAGACAGTCAAGGGATGTCTGTGTCAGCCCGGGACGCGGATTGTGCCGTGCATGAGATGAAGGTTTGGACGATGTCGCCGATCGAGGTGGTGTAGTTGACGACGATCGGCATCTGGTTGTCGTATTTGGATGCGTCTTCGTTCTTCGATGTCCGCAACTGTGAGTGATTCGCCGATGGCAGTCAAGGCTCCCACACAAAGAGAAGTAGCGAAGCTGGCCGGGGTCAGCTATCCGACGGTTAACCGGGCGCTGAGAGGAAGCGACCGCGTCAGTCAGGGGCTGCGGCGCCACATTCTCGAGGTCGCCAACAGCATGGGTTACCGCAAGAACATGTCCGCCGCCAGTCTGGTGACGCGGAAGACCTACGCGCTGGGTCTGGTGAGTCAGCATTTGTTTCATTCTTTCTGGGGGGAAGTGTTCAAATCGCTGGAATGCGCAGCTCGCGATGCGGGCTACCACGTCGTGGTGTGCCACCGCGATACAAATCCGTCGGCAACATCGGCATTGGAGATTCGCTTCCTGCTGGAGCGGCAGGTCGATGGGCTGATCGTGGTGCCTAATCCCAAGCATGAGGATGCGGCAGTATTCAAGAGCGTGACGGATGCCGGCGTTCCGCTGCTGTTCGTGGATGAAATGGTGCCGGGCGCGCCGGGGCACTATCTCGGCTGTCAGGGCCGGGAGGGCGCAAGGGATATCTGTCAGTATCTGATCAACCTTGGGCATCGGCGTATCTGCCACGTCACCGCGCAGAACAACTCCTACTCCGCCCAGTGCCGAAAGGACGGCTACCTCGACGCCATGCGAAGTGCCGGTCTCCAGGTGGACGATGAGATGATCATCGCGGCCGAGGGCTGGGATTACGATGACGCAGATGTTGCGGTCAGCAGAGTGCTGGCCATGTCGCCCCGACCCACCGCTGTCTTCGCGGGCAACGATCCGCTGGCCATCCAACTGAGCATGGGTTTACGCAGATCCGGGCTTTCGATTCCCGGCGACATCTCGCTGGCCGGGTTCGCGGGTATGCAGGAGGGCGCCTTTCTCACGCCGGCGCTGACAAGTGTCAAACAGCCGTCGCTTGAGCTTGGACGGAAGGCGATCGAGATCATCATGAAACTGATCCAAGGCGACAAGGATGTTCCGGTCCACACGGAGATGCCGACCCGGCTTCTGCTGCGTGAATCTTGTGCCCCGCCCCCAAAGATCACTCGGCCGGGAATGTGAGGTTCGCTTATGCAACGATCTACGACCTCTGCAGGTGCGTCGTCTCCAATGGGATTTACGCTCATCGAGCTATTGGTGGTCATATCCATCATCGCACTGCTAATATCCATCCTGCTTCCCGTCCTGGGCAACGCCCGCAAAGCGTCGCAGGCGGTGATCTGTTTGTCCAACCTCAGACAGATGGGCGTTGGCGTCGGCCTCTACGCGATGGACAATAAGTCGGTCGTCTATGAACCCTACACACAGTACGCCGGGGGTTCGGGCATGAGTCCGAACTGGTGGCCCATGAAAATGGCCCGCGATGGATATCTGCCTAACCCGGGAAACTTCGCCAGTTCGTCTGGTGCCAAGGAAGTGTGGAATTGTCCCATAGCTGCCAACCTCGCCAGGAGCGGTGGCGTCGCCAATGTGTACTGGACATACCTGCGATTGAGCAATGATTATCCGTTCTGGCAACCCGCCGGGATGGCTGGGATGGTTCGTCTTGACACGGTGCGACGCCCTTCCTCTCAGATCTTTGCTATCGACGGTTATCTGGCGGACGCCAATGACTGGGGCACCGGATTCGCCGGGAAGCAAAACATGACAACCACCCGTTGGTCGATGCTCAGCACCGGATACGCCTTGAGCGGCGCGGTGGGGTTTGTTCATGACGAAATCGCAAATATTCTATATGCCGACTGGCATGCCGCTGGAGCAAAGAAGGACAACATCACACAAGCAATGTGCGATCTGGCTCCTTGACGGCAACTGCTCGTCACAAGCCGCAACTGCCATCCCGCTGAACACGCGACATCACCGTCTTCGGTTGTGGTACCGAAACAGATCGATAGGAATGACAATGACCAACCTCATATTGCCCCGTGTTATCACAGCCATCCTGACGTGCAATGTTGCGACTGGCGCCATCGCCGGGGCCATTCAATTGCCACACTACACCGGGAAGGTCTTACCCGTCGTCCAAACCAATGTGACTGATCCCCGGTTCATCGCAATCACTGAGGACTGGACCATCCAAGTCCCCGCTGACGCCGATGGAGCCATGACCTTTGCAGCGCGCCTGCTGGAGCAACGGCTGAAAGAGCAGCATGGCATGGCGACCGTCAAGGCTCCCGCGGCAGACCGCCGCGCCTTGGTAGTGACCCTTGGTTATGTTGACGATATACCCGCCATTGAAGCTTGGACGGGCTTCACCTTCGACGCCGGTGGGCTGCAGTTGCCCGGTCAGTCCTACGTGATCCGGGCTCGGGAGGGTGCCGACAACCTGCAGGTATTTGTTCTGGGCACAGACAGTCGGGGAACGTTCTATGGAGCAGCGACGCTCATACAGCAGATCGGTGTTGAAAATGGCCAATTTGGAATCCGAACCAATGACATCAACGATTGGCCGGCGTGGAAGGAACGCTATTTCAGTGACTACTTGCCGTACCACTCGAGCGCGATGGCCTGGTGTGCGCTGAACAAGATGAGCGGTTTCGCCATTCAGCACCGCACAGAGTGGCAGGACTTTGCACCGGGCAACAAGCCGCGATGGAGCAGATTCGAGACCTGGCAGGATGCACTCGACGACATGAAGTCGTTCAAGGACGACACGGGCCTGGTGGATTACATGATCGTTCTGCACATCTACGCCGCGGCGCAGCGTCAGCACGCGAGAATCAACCTGGCCAATGAAGACGAAATCGAGGCATTCATCGGACGCTGCCGGTACGCCGCGGAGCACGGCTTTGATCACATTCTGATTGCCGCCGACGACATGACACGCCACGACGGCGAGCGCTATGTCTGCAACTATGAGGAGGAAAAGACAAAGTTTGGTGACTCGATCGGACGTGCGCACGGCTATCTGGTCAGACGGGTGT
The DNA here is from genome assembly GCA_964518335.1 of uncultured Phycisphaeraceae bacterium. Lineage (GTDB taxonomy): Bacteria > Planctomycetota > Phycisphaerae > Phycisphaerales > Phycisphaeraceae > CAZFDT01. Next base: position 887 of record CAZFDT010000136.1, on the reverse strand, counting down.
ATGAAACGTTGATTAAAGAATACCCCGACCTCGAATTCTCGTTCTGTCCCGCGCCCTACTCGCTGTATGACCACCGTGTTCCGCAGTTGAAGGGCAACCAGCACTACCTGCGGGACATGGCCGAGGAAATGCCCGACGCGGTGCAGGTGGTCTGGACCGGCCCCAAGGTGCTATCGGCTCACATCTCCAAGGACGATTCCGACGCATTCCGCGCGTATGTGGGTCAACACCAGTTACTGCTCTGGGACAACACCAACGCCACGGGTCACCCGCCAATGCCGGTGTGGGAGACTCGTTTCGACGACGACTATATTGCGGAGAAGCAGATTATCTATGGCAACGCACACCTGTTCGGGTGGCCGTGGGACCAACCGTATGCAGTGGGTGCGAACTCCTATCTATGGAATCCACACAACTATGAAGCAATGCGGGAGCATGGCGAGGCGGCGGTGCAGGTGTTTGGTCCCGGCGCAGATCGCCTGTCGTCCGAATTCAAACGTGATCAATTGGCGTTAGACAATCTGGATGAGTCGGTGGAGAGAAAGCTTGAGCGAATCGCTGCCCTGACGCGTATCGTAGATGAGATGGACGCAAATGGCATGCCGACCAAGCACCTGCGCGGCTTTGTCGAATCGCGCCAAGGCCGTCTGACCACGGAACTCCCGCGGCTGGCCGTACCGCGATTCAAGGAACCGATCAAGCCCGATGGCATGCTCGATGATCGAAGTTGGCAGGACGCGGCGACGTTTGAGCTTGGGCCGGCCAATCGTGACCGCAAGGAACGCTACCCGGCCAGCGGCATGATCGGCTACGACGCGAAGAGCCTCTACCTGGTGGCCTGCTCCCCGAAAACTGATCCAGTTGGTATGAGAGTCTCAACGGCCCCG
>CAZFDT010000135.1:0-6693 GCA_964518335.1 uncultured Phycisphaeraceae bacterium | reverse complement strand
CGCGTCGCGCCACGCGCCGGCCTCGCCTCGGCCGCAGACGCGAGACGCCACCCCAAGCCAGCAGCAAGGGCATACTGCTCCGCCTGCACCAACGCACGAGGTGACGACCATGCTCCCCATCGCCCTTCGGCTCAGCGTTCCATGCCTTGCGACCCTGTTGCTGGTCGGGGCTGCGGCAGACCAGCAGCCGGCAAGGCCAGCCGACGATCACGCCGACCAGTACGGACACGCACCAGGCCGGGAATTCCCTCAGGATGTCGGCTGGATCGCCCACACCGGTGGCGGGTCGGGCTATCCCTTCACGCACTCGACCGAGTACGAGACCTTCCCCGACTTCTTTCGCATCACCATCGGCTGGGGTTCGCGCTACCATCGCAGTTTCATGCCCAACCTGCAGGGATACCCGGGCTTGGCACGCCCGGGCCGTATCGTCCTGCGGGCGAGGCGCGACACGACCGCCGGTGAACTCAAGTTCTTCTTCGTCCACGATGACAGCCAGTGGCTCATTCGCGTCGTCGGTGGGCTCATCAAGCCGGTCGAAGGCGAGCCGGCCGCCTGGCCCGAGGAGAACTGGACCACGTGGCACAATTACATCTTCGACAACGACGGAGAGAACGTCACCTTCTCGATCGATGAAGACCCCAAGCTCACCGTCGTAGTTCCCAGACAGCGGGCCGAGGCCAAGAACCCGGGCCAAGCCTACGTCTCCATCGGCCACTCGTGGATCGAGGACGCCATGCGCTACTACGACGTGCAGGCGCTGCATTTTCTCGAACCCGGCCAGGCCGTTCCCGCCCCCCCGGAGGCGCCGCGAATGAACGGGCCGTATGTGACCAGATACGCCAACGGCCAGACCCGCACCGAGGGGACCTATATCGACGGCGTGCCCGTCGGCAGGTTCACGAGCTATTACGCCAACGGCCAGCGCGAATCCGAAGGCACTTTCGACGAGCAGGGCCGTAAGCAGGGAACGTGGCGGTATTGGCATCCCGGCGGCGAGAAGCGTAAAGAGGTCACCTTCGCCGATGACCTTTACCACGGTGCGCTTCACTGCTGGCCGCTGCCCGCCAGCCAGATCGATCCCGCCGACGCCAGGCTTGATCGCGTGGCCCGGGCCCTGGCCGACCCCAAAGGATTCACCCAGTTCTTCGAGCACGGCAAGCAACGACCTGGAACCGCGCGGCAGGAATGGACCGCAGAACCCAGCCCGCGGCCGGGAGCCACGCCAGACTCCCCCTGACGCATGTGCCGGATGTGGCTGCGGGGGCATCTTGGTGTCAGATCGGCCCAGAGGACCGCATAGGGCTGCTCGCCCGCATTGCACGCGGGCCCTCGAGTCAACAGGTGCCGGGGGTGCCGGTCCACCAACCGCAGAACGTTCGCCAGGTATTTAAGATATACCAATAGTGACGGGCGGACCGCCCCGCGTCGCTCGCTGGCTTGCCGCACCCCTCCGCGCCTGGGCCAGGCCCCGCCGCTTGCGTATTGTTGCAAACCAAGGCGATGGCGCCGCCAAAGCGAGACCTCGATCTGGCAGGCTAAATTGACTGGAGAAAATGCAGCGACAATCCCGATGGCGAGGTCTTGACATACGAGCTAAACCTCGCTATCCTACTTGATATACTTCAATAAGGACCGCGGTGTGGCAGCAGAACGGTGCAATGCACTTACCCACCCGAAAGGAGCTTCGCCATGAACCTACGTCGCGCCTTCACGCTTATTGAGCTCCTGGTGGTGATCTCCATCATCGCGCTGCTCATCGCGCTGCTCCTGCCCGCGCTCGGGCAAGCACGGCTGGCGGCACGAACCAGCGTCTGCCTCAACAACCACCGTCAGCTGCTCATCGCCAACGCCAATTACGGCGCGCAGAATCGTGGATACCTCGTGGGCGCGTACCATCAGACCGAACCGGCGTCTGACCCGGCAGCGCGCGTGTGGCACTGGTGGAACTATCTCTGGGAAGGCGGTTACGTTCCGCTGCCCGCCGTGAAGACCGCCGTCTGGGAGTCTGATCCTTCTCCGACGCGGCCGTCGCTGCGCAGCGTCGACGTTCCAGGCCGCGGCATCACCTTCTCGCTGAGCGAATTACTCACCGGCCGACGCGCTGATTCCAGATCGATGCTTATGTGTCCGGCCGACGCCGTGAAAACCATGAACACGTCGTATGGAATCAACAGGCACGTCACAGACGCCACCACCGTTTACGACGCCAAATGGCGGAAGCAGGATGACGTTCGCCATGCGGCCAAGGTCGCGCTCTGGTGGGACGCCTATGTGCCCAAGAATCCGATTTTTGGCGACACCCTTCCCGGCAATAGCGAAGTCAGGTTATGGCACAACACCACGTATGATCGTGCGTGGCCGAACTCGTGGGGTGGGTTCAGCGCCCGCCATGCCAGTCGCGATTTCGGGTCTTACGGCGCATTCAGTACCGATGGCAGCAACATCTTCACCCCTGTGGGCTTCGTGGACGGCCACGCCAAGGCCATGGCGTTCGATAACTCGCCGACAGGCATACCCTATGACAGAGGCACCACCCTGAGCCCGAACTGGTTTTATGGCGGTGTGTGGATGCACAACAACTACTAGCCATATTGACCCGTCTGATCGCATGGACCGGGGGACTGCAACGCCGTGCGTCTCGCGCGGCGTTTGCCTTTTGGCCAAGGCATACTGGCGGGGGGCATGCCATTACCGGACGCACTACTCGGCATGACAAGCTTGACATGGGGGCCTTTCATCGTAGAGTTGATTTAGGATGGTTCAACGAATGCGGGCGATGAAGGCCTCGATGGGCGCAGATTCTTGACCTGATCGCATGACCGGTTGTTGACGCCGCCTGCGCCAGAGATGAGTCAGGGAGGAGAACCCCGATGTCACGTCGTCATGCGTTCACTCTCATCGAACTGCTGGTGGTGATTTCGATCATTGCACTCTTGATATCGATCTTGCTGCCATCGTTGGGACAAGCCAAGCGGACGGCCCGTGTCACCGCATGCATGAGCAACCACCGGCAGTTGCTTGTCGCCAATGCCAGCTACATGGCAGATTGCCGCGGGTGGCTGGTGGGCAATGCAGTCGAAATCCTACCGCCCAGCGCCACGGGCACTTGGGTCATCTGGACCAATCGGTTCTGGAACGGCGGCTATGCGCCGCGACCAGTCGCCAATCCACGCGTCGGTCCCTCGATGTTCTTCTGCCCCATGGAACAGCAGGAGAAGGTGTGGACCACCGACTACGCATCGAATCGACACATCACGACCACGCAGTCCCTCTTTAATGCTCAATGGCGGCGCCCCGACGACGGGACAGGCAAGGGACAACTCGGCATTCGCCATCCGACCAAGGCGATGCTCTTTGCCGACATGGCGCGCAACGCAAGCAACGATTTCGATAATCGCCGCCACATCCGCAGCGTCGCTGCATGGAACTACTACACGTTTGGACTCGCCGACCGCCACGGTCCGAGCCTGTATGACCGCCCCGATCCGACCGGAAGTGCCGATCCCGTGGGCACACAGAACGTCACCACGGCTGCCGGATTCGTGGACGGCCACGTCGAAGCCATGCGCTTTGGCGAAGAACCGGGGTCGATCCCGCGGGATCGAGGAACAGTGACGGCAAAGAATTGGTTCTGGTACGGCGTGTGGATGCACGAGAACTGGTGACCGGCTTCACTGGTTTCGTCGGCACCTGTGTAGTGGCCCATGAACTTGCCACGGTGTGTTGTTTGGTATTCGCACGGCAATCAGGTTGATCGCTTGCCGTGGAATGGCAGGTTGATCGCGCAAGATAACTGCAACACAAGTGAAGGAGTTTTCGAGGCAAGGGTGATCACGTCGCGTGGCGCATCTGCAGCGTGATGACGATGCTTGGCAGCCGCGGGTCGCCTCGACACGGCCGGCGTGTGATCTGGATGTCGGCGAGGTAGTGGCCGCGCTGCGGATCGAGATCGGCGTCAGCACTACGATCTGCAGCGCAGCTTCGTTGTGCGTCCTGGCACCCAATGCTGCGTGAACGCGGTGCTCATTGTGTTACTCGCGGAACCAATCCAGCTTCGTCTGTAGGCCGCTGACGGTGAGCGTGGGTAACGTACATCGCCACCAGTTGCGGAGGGGCCGAAAGTACCTCTCGATCTTTCCGTTCAGAAAAAGGTTTCGGACCTGGCCTTGTACGTGGTGGATGCCCGCTTTCTTCATCGCGGCGATGAAGCGCATGCCGAACTGGGAGCCGTGGTCGGTGATGACGAAACGCGGCGTGCCGTACTCTCTGGCGGCACCTCGGACAAGTGCAGCGGCGTGATTGGCTCGTGGCGGGCGGGCATAGACGCGCAAGGCGAGCAGCCGTCGCGAGAACCCATCAAGCATGGCCCACCGCGTGAAGGTCCGCGGCGATACGATCGTGATCAGCTCGCGGATGGCCGACCCCACCTTCAGCCCCAGCTTCACCAGCCGTGCTTTCTCGGCATCCGTAACAGTCACCCGCTTGGGCAGCTTCGACCGCAGTACCTGTTTCTCCGCCTTCCGGTACTGGACTTGGGCGACGAGGTCCGGTGGGTGGCAAAAGCGAGGACATGAAGCAGGGCGTGGAAGAACATGGCGACCGTGACATGCTTCTGGTGGCAAGCGGTCCGTCGCCTTGAATGGCCGCAATCGCGGCGGTGCGGGTGTCATACGCATTCGAGGAAGTCCGCTCCCTCTCTCCCGGAAGACCGGGGGAGAGGGAGCTGCAGTTGACGCCTCAATACTTCATGTAAAACGTATCAGACCAAATGTAAACCGCCTGGAGCGACCGCGAAGCCGCTCCATCTAGCACGTGGCTGCAGAAATCATCGCTCAGTGCAGCGGACATTTCACGATAGCCGCAGACTGAGTCAGAAACTCTGCAGAGCGGGCGACAGCGGGATAATCGCCGTTCTCCACCGTTTTGGCATAGCGATACCGCGGTGCCTGAGTCGGCTTGATCCGTCGGGCGTGAAAAACGCTGACGGTAGTCCGCCGCTTTGGGGTGTTCTGCCCCCAAGCGCCGCGCACGTCCGGCTGGTCAGAAGGCTTCTACACCAACGCAGCGATCGGGTAAAGCCACTGTCCAAGCTGTGGCCGCGGCGATTGACTTCGTTGCGGCACAAGTGGACGATGCGGCCATGCCGCGACTGCCGTTTCCAGACCCCGAGCCTGGCGCCGTTTCACCGGCTGCTTCCGCGCCGGGGTCGCAGCGACCGCTTGCCGTGTCGGAAGTGGGCGAACTGCTCAAGCGGGTGCTTGCCGATCACGTGCCGGCGCGGGTTCGCGTTGTGGGTGAGGTGAGCAATCTGTCGGATCGGCAACATTGGTTTTTCAGCCTCAAGGACGAGGCGGCGACGCTGCGGTGTGTGATGTTCGCCAGCAGCGCGAGGCGGGTGGGCTTTGCAGTGCACAGTGGCATGCAGGTCGTGGCGACGGGGCGGCTGGATTTCTTTCCGGGGCAGGGGCACGTGCAGCTATACGTCGATGCGTTGGAGCCGGTGGGGCAGGGGGCACTGGAGCTGGCGCTGCGGGCGTTGATGGAGGAGCTGCGCGGCAAGGGGTATTTCGACGACGCGCGGAAGAAACCGTTGCCGCTGTTGCCGCGCAAGGTGGCGGTGGTGACGTCGCGCGCCGCGGCGGCGCTGCAGGACGTGATCAACACGGCCGGCAAGCGCTGGCCAGGCTGCCGGCTGTACCTCTACGACGTGCGCGTGCAGGGGGCCACTGCAGCACCCGAGATCGCCGCGGCCATCCGCACGCTGTCCGAGCACGGGCCCGCTCTTTCCGGGGGGGGGCTCGACGCCATCATCCTCACCCGTGGCGGCGGCAGCATCGAGGATCTGTGGGCCTTCAACGAGCGCGTCGTCGCCGACGCATTGGTCCACTGCAGCCTCCCCGTCGTCGCCGCCATCGGGCACGAGACCGATATCACCATCGCCGAGCTGGTGGCCGACATGCGATGCTCGACGCCCACCCAGGCCGCGATGACGCTCATCCCCGACGCCGCCGCCCTGCACCACCAGCTCGATCAGTTCTCCTACCGCGTGTCGCTGCTGACGCGGCGCGATGTGCGGCATCGCCGTCAGCACCTGACCGCCCTGGCCCGTCAGCCGATGTTCCGCGCGCCCGAGAAGGCGCTGGCGCCAGCGCGGGAGAGGCTCGACCGGTTCGCCGCGATGCTCGGCAGCACGCTCTGTCGTGTCGTGTCCAGCCGCCGCCCTGATCTGCATCGTCTCGATACCCGCCTGCTTGCCGCGCTAGGCACAACGCATGCTCGGCGCCGTGACCAGCTCGACGCCCTGTCGCGCCAGCTCGACGCGCTCAGCCCCACCCGCGTCCTCGAGCGCGGCTACAGTTACACCCTCGCCCCCGATGGCCGCGTCCTCCGCCACGCCGCCGATGCCCACCCCGGCCACAGGTTGACCACCTACCTCGCCGACGGCGCGGTCAAGAGCATCGTCGAAGGCGGCCTCCCCACCGCGCTGCCTGACTCCCTGACCCGCACCCGCGGTCCCCGGAACCCATCCCGACGTAAGATGGTCGCCGATGATCAGCCGCGGCTGTTCTGAGCATGCGTAGGTCAAGAGGCCAGAAGTCAGAGATCAGCCCTCCGCGAGGAACACAGCCGACCCAAAGTGTTGTAGCTCGATAGAACTGACCTCCTAGGTCTCGATAGAAGTGTCCCTAA
>CAZFDT010000134.1:0-6995 GCA_964518335.1 uncultured Phycisphaeraceae bacterium | reverse complement strand
CCTGCATCATCGACGGCCAGGTGCAGCATTGGGACGCCACGCCACGACAGCCCATCCCCGCCGACTTCGACCCCGAGACCGAACGGAGGCGGCTGCAGCAGGGCGGCTGCTGCAGGTGATCCAGCCTGGTCGGCATCTACCGATGTCATACCGATGCGTGCGGAATCGGCACAAGGCCGCCCTGGTGGCGGGGCGCCGGACCCTTGCATTCTCCGGCCCATACTTCCCAAAATGTTCGTGTATAGTTAGCATGGTTGGAGTCAGGGCGGCGACACGTATGCCTGGACCGGTTCTTATCTTGGCAGCGAGGTGCGGCATGGCTACATTGAGCGGCTCGGCGGACGGGGAGAACGCGACGCGGCCAGGACGCCGCGGATGCGGAGCCGGCGAGTTTCCGCAGGGACGCGCCGACACGGATGCACCGGCCGCGACGCCGGGCGAGGGTTTCGGATCGATGCGGTTCCATATCAATTCCGCGGCGTTTTGCGTGGCTGTGGCGGATGCACCCCTTCACGATCCCGGCGGCGGCGAGTTGGACGCCCAGGTCCACGAGCGGCGCCGGCTGATCCTGCTGTCGCCGGACCTGCCGGCGGAGCTGCGGCTGCACCGGCTGCTGCACGAGCTGCGCCACGTGGCCGAGTGGTGCGGCTACGCCGCGGGCCAGGCCCGGCCGGTCGAAACCGAATGTGACGCCTACGCCGACCTGACCGTGCAGGTGATCCGCCAGCTCGAGGCCCAGGGCGGCGAGATCGCCCTGCGGATGCTCGGCCACACCGGGGCGACCCTGCCGCGGGTGGCCTCGCCGCGGTCGGATGAGTGCGGCCAGTGCAACCAGATGGTGGCGCCCGGCAGCGTGGTGGGCCGGCTGGTGCATCACCCGACGCTGGGGACGCCGGCGATCTGGCGCACGCTGTATTGCGACGGGTGCGGCCATCTGCAGCGGTGGTACGACTTGCCCACGGCCACGGGCGCGGCGTCGGGCGTCATGATGGGCGCGGCGACGTTCGAGCGCGACCCCCGAAAGGTGGCGGCGTGGCTGCGCAAGCACCCGGTCGAGGCGGGCGTGGTCACAGTCTAAGCCCCGTCATGCGAATGCCGGGCTGCCGCGGTACAAGCCGGGTGCGTTTGTTTCAGTTCAAACGGACACCCGTGCTTGAGCGGGCGGTTCAGTTCCGTTCGGGCTCAGTGCGCTGCAGAGAAACACCGACGATCAGCGTTGGTTTGTCCATGTGCAGCGGCGAGATCATGGCGTCGTACTTCCACACCAAGCCGGGGCGAATCGTGCGTTGAGCTGTATGCGCTTCGCCTCGCCGCGTCGTCCAATGGATGCCTTCGCGCGCGGCGAGCATCATGCTGACGCCGGGATCTTCGCCGGCGATCTGGGCGGCGATGGTCGCCACGAGCGTCGATCGCATAGCCGTTTGCGCGAGCAACACGCTGCCCGCCCCCTCGCCGCTGGGCATGTCGAACGACGTGGCGATCATGATTCGGCTCAGATCGTCGGGCAGGCCGTGCGCTTCGAGATCGATGGTGTCGTCGCTGTTGACGGCCCGCCACATGCGGGTCTTGCCGTCGGTCATCAGCTCGTCGCGCACGACCCACCGGAACGACTCGCCATGGACCCAGTCGCGCTCCAGCGCGGCGATCGTCCACGCCGCGGCGTCTGCCGGCTCCTGGGCCCGAACGGAACTGAACCGACCCAGGAGCGGGACCAGGACGAGAAAGGCCGCCAGAATCGATCGACGTGGCATACAGCCCCCTTCCGGTGGGTGGGGGATCAGGTGTCTCTCCGCCGCGCGGCGATCTTCATCTTAATCGCGCCGTCGTAGGGCTTGTGCTCGCTGCGCTTGATCGCGTTGGCGACCATGTCGTCGGCCTTGGTGGGGTGATCCAGCGCCAGCACCAGTTGCTCATACGTGCTGCGGATTTCCTCGACGGGCAGCTCCATCGCCCGCACCAACATCGCCGCCAGAACCGTGCCGTGGCGCTTTCTGTTTCGCGTGATCTGCGGCACGAGCCTGGTCCAGGCTGATTTGATCGCCGGGGGCACGTCGTGAGAAATTCTTGTAGCGCTCGCCATTTTCTTTAACGGATTGTTGCTACGGGATTTGTGAACGTCAAACACCCTATCTGCGTAACATAATCGTACTTTTATAGTTGATATATCGTCCGCTTCGTCGCATAATCCCCGCATCATGGGCGTTGCGAGTGACACTGTCATGGAGTTGGAGAAACCCAACGGGGTTGAGACCGAGGGCGTGCGCGTGCAGGTGACCACCGAGTCGGGCACGCGGTCGTTCACGGTCCACGCGCCGCGCGGCATCGACGCCGAGGCGATCGCCAACGAGATCGTGCAGTTCGAGTTGCGCACCATGCGGCGACCGGTCTATCTCGACCGGCGGCTCTTCACCCCGCCAGTGCCCGAGACGATGCCCAGTCCGCCGGACGGGCCGGACGTGGCGCCGAGCGAGTCTGAGCCGGCGCCCGACACCCGCAACGTCGTGCCGCACCCTTCCGGGGGCGGCCGGATGCTCGACCGCCGCGATGGCGACCCCGACCCCGCGGAAGACATTCAGGCTCGACCCATGAACCCACGCCCCCCCCGGAGCGCGCGGGCGGCCGGCTAGCGCCTGGGACCTGCGCCCCTGGGCGCGGCCGCCGCCCCGCGTGTTGGGTTTCACGATCTTCGACTCGGCCACGGATGACCAATCGACAGCACGGACGCATGACATGACCACCAACCTAACACCGCAGACGCAGGCGAACACGCCTTTCCCGGGTGGACATGAGGCGAACACGCCTCAAAGCCCCGCATGCCAATGCGGGGCCGGGTTTGGGGGAGAGGACGGAGGCCACACCATGGCCAACACGATCGCGGCGGAGCATGGCCGGCGGCTGATCGGGGTGCTGGAGGATTTGGTCAAGTCGGACCGGCTGACGCTCAAGGAACTGGCCGCGGCCGGTGGCATGGTCACGGCCGAGGGCGTGCCGAACACGGCCCAGGCGTCGCGGATCCTGCGCGACGGCCAGATGCCGTCGGCGGGCGTGCTGCTGGCGATGTTCAACCGCCTGGAGTCGCCGGCGTGCCGGGCCATGCTGCGGTCGCTGCTGGGCTCGACCGATGAGCATGGCCCGACCGACCGCCGGGCGATCATCGCCCGGGCCGTGGCGCTGCTCGGCGATGACCGCCATGGCTTCAACGGGCCGCTGGCGCAGTTCATCAGTAGATGCGCGTGTGACTGCCTGGTCAAGCTGGCGTGGCTGCTCAAGTTCGGCGAGGCCTGCGAAGGCCACGGCGCCGAGGCCAGCGCCCGGCGGCTGGAGGCGATCGGCATGTTGCGTGCCCTGCGGCAGATGATCGACGCGATGGGCGCGGCGATCGACGAGCTGCAGGCCGAGTCGGATGCCTGGCGGCCCGCCCGCCGCCCACCGGTCGGACGTGCCCCCGCGTGCGGCACGCTGCAGTTGACCGAACCGTGATCGAACTCAAACCAAGCCCCGCATTTGCATGACGGGGCTACATGGAGTCATGCCCATGCCACGACAGCGACCTCGACCTGTGCTTCGACCCATCATCAGACTCGGCCCCGACGGCCGGACGTCGATCGACGCGGCCGGGCTGAATCGCGCGATCAATCGCGCGACGCTCCTGGACGTGGCGGCCCTGCTCATCGCCGCGGCGATCGGGGCCGGGGTGTGCTGGCTGGTCATGACCTCGAGTTGACCTAACTCAACGGCACGGCAGCGCCGAAACCACGGCTGGACGCCACGGCTGCCGACCCCCCCTCAGACGCCCATGCTCGCGCGTGGGCGTCTGATTCACCCCCGGATGTGCCCCCGGAACCCCGCCCCGGGGCGGGCCAGGCTTGCAAGGACGATCGATCATGGGACACCGCACCACACCTCATCGCACGACGCCGCTGGAGCACGCGGTGCTGGACCTCTTGAAGGTCGCGCCCGCTATCGGGGGGATGACGCCGGGTGAGGTTGAGCATCAGCTTGTGCAGCAGGGCCACGCCGTCGGCCGCAAGGCGGTTCTGGCGGCGATGGAGTCGCTGCGCGTCGCGGGGCTGTTGCAGTTGGACAGCACGGGTTACGCCCTGACCCCGGAGGCCGCGTCATGACCCGATACCCCATACCCCATACCCGACACCTGATCCGCCGCGTGTTCGACCGGCTCGACGACGCACTGGCCGAGGCGCGTCTGCGTGCCGCGGACGCCGAGTGGATCGAGGAGTTTCATCGACATGCTGAGCGCGGGGCCGATCGTGCCCCGTCGATCACTGATGCCCGCGCCCGAGGCGACCGCCCCGGGCGTGGTTTGGGCCGCGACGTTGCGGCCACGTAGCCCCTGATCGGCACCGGCCGGTCGCGTCTCCGGGCCGGCCGGTGTTTTGAAACACTTAACCCCCCGTCAGTGACGGGGGGCATCCTGAAAGGATCGGATCGATGAGCACTTCCACCAAGACGATGACCCTGGCCAACATCCAGCACATTGACGGCGGGCGGCCGATGCTGGCGGTGAACCACGCCCTGCGGCAATGCACGGCCGACATCGTGGACCGCCCGGCGGACAAGTCCAAGCGCAAGGTGGTGCTGGTCATCACCCAGGAGCCGCAGCTCGACAAGAGCACCGGCGCCCTGGACACGATCGGCGTGCAGTTCAAGGTCAAGACCAGCATCCCCGATCGGCAGAGCAAGCTCTACCCCATGCTGCCGACCGGTGAGAACACGGTGACGTTCGAGCCGCACGCGCCCAACGATCCGCGTCAGGCCGCGCTCTTCGGAGAGGCGGAGGCGCAAGCGGTCCCGCCGCGACCCGCCAACGTCGCCGAGACCGGCGAGGTCCTCGACGACGAGGAATCCACGCCCGACGTGGGCGAAATGTGAACCCCGGAAGTGATCGAGTCGTCGGGCGGCGCGTTGCCGTCCGCCGGCTTTTCCCTCATTCCCCTTGCAGGAGCATGTGCATGATCGCTGAAGCCATCCAACGTGTTCGAGACATCGCCGACCAGGCCCGCAAGCCACTGGTGATCCCGATTCCGGGTTCGCCCAAGCATGTCGTGCATTACGCCGACGCGGACGGTCAACTGCAGACGCTGCCGGTGGCGCCGCCGCTGCGCGACCTGCGTGTGCATCGCCTCGATGACCTGATCGAGCTGGGCCGGACGCCGATCGCCGGCATAGCTTCCGGGGGCGTGCTGTGCGTGTACACCGAGAATTACGTGCAGCTCGTGCTGGATCAGACCGATGGCCGGGAGCGCGTGACGCTTCCGCTGGAGTGGACCGATGAGGTCCAGTTCTTCGAGGCCCGGACCAACGAGCCGGTGATCGGCGTGCCGGAGCTGCGCGAGGCGTTGGAGGTGCTGTTGCGCCCGACGTACCGCGACGCGAAGCTGATCGAGCAGGTGTCGAGCCTGGTGGTGCAGCAGCGTGGCCAGGGCAACATCAGCGTCGGGTCCGGCCGGGAGAGCATGGGCAAGTCGATCGAGCAGGAGGCGGCCGGCGGCGGCGCGGGCCTGCCCGACCCGTATCAGGAGTTCATGGTGCGGGTGTACGCCAACCCCGACCTGAACATCCGTCAGTCGCTGCAGTGCATCCTCAAGCCGGTGCTGCAGACGATGCGGTGGCACCTCGAGCCCTTGGCCGACTCGTGGATCGATCTGCACGCGCTGACGCTCGAGCACATCCGTCAGACGCTGCTCAAGGGCTTCAAGGACACGCCGGTCCGCGTCGTGCAGGGCGCCTTCGGCTCGGCGAGTTGATCGAGATAACCCCCCTGTGAATCGGCGACGCTCGATCGAGTCGAGCCGAGCCAAGCGACCGTTGTCTGCCTGCTGACGCCTTCAAGTCGTCCACGTCCCTTGTGGACCTCTGCGGCGGCCGCTGACGAGGCGTCACCCGCGGACGCAAAAACCCGGCCCGGGAGAGAAGCCCTGGCCGGGGATTGGATGAACGCACGCCATGAGCCTCCCCTACGAGAACGCGACGAGCGGCCAGAACGCCCTGGGCGAGATCCAAGCCATGCTGCGCAAGTTCGGTTGCGATCAGTTCGCCTTCGGCGAGGACATCGCCCGCGGCGAGGTGTTCATCAGTTTCGTGCATCGCAACCGCCCGGTGCGGCTGGCGGCGTCGGCCAGGGGCTACGCCGCCGCCTGGCTCAGGGAGCACCCGTACACCAGCCGCATGCGCGGCTTGGAGGGCGAGCACCGGCAGAAGGCCCTGCGGATCGGGTCGGTGGCCGTCTATTCAATCCTGCGCGACTGGGTCAAGGGCCAGATCACCGCCATCGAGATCGGCGGCATGAGCTTCGAGGCGGCGTTTCTCGCCCACATGATGCTGGAGGACGGCAAGCGCGTCATCGACGTGCTGCAGGAGCGCAAGCTGTTGCCGCAACTGGAGGGGTCGCCGGCATGATGACCCTCTTCGAGCACGCGATCGACGACCGCCGCGCCCGGGCCCAGCCCGACGCGCAGCGCTACCGCATGGCCCCGGTCAATCCCGAGCAGGTCGTCGCCGACGCCGTGCTCGACGACCTGGCCGAGGTCCGCCGCTCGCTGCTGAACCACCTGCGGGCGCGGCTGGCGACGCTGTACCGACAGCGTCTGGCGGCCCAGGGCTACGACCTGGCGTATGTGACCGCCGACGACGCGCGGGTGCTCCTCGACACCGATCCGCGCGTGCCGCCGCCGGACCGGCTCAACCGCAACTTCCTGGGCAGCCTGTTCGCCCGCGCCCCTGAGTGGGAGGCCACCGGCGAACTCATCAAGAGCCGCACGCCCGGCAGCCACGCCAACCTGCTGCGCTGCTGGCGGCTGCGACCCGCACCCCGCGCGGAGGGCCTGGCGTAATGCCACAACGAACCGACATCGAGTGGGCGGAATACAGCAGCAACCCGATCAAGCTGAAGTTGCCCGACGGCACGCTCAAAAACGCCTGCGTGAAGATCAGCGAGGGCTGCCGACACTGCTACGCCGAGAGCATAACCAGGCGGT
>CAZFDT010000133.1:0-7131 GCA_964518335.1 uncultured Phycisphaeraceae bacterium | reverse complement strand
GCACATCCCGCGACCATGGATCACTCAACTGGGGTAAATGTCTTCACCCTGCGGTAAGTGGCGGCAGGGTCTTACGTTGCGGCGGCATTCACGGTATAATGACGGTTTCCGGGCGGCACGGCTGCGACCATGGGTGTGGCGGCGCGCGGCTGGATTGGGTTGCTCCTCAATCGATCATGCAGACTGGAGGTTGTGCTTGGACCTACGCACGCACGTGTGGGGTGCATCGACGACGGGCGTGGCGATCATCGCCGTGGGCATCGGCGCCATGGTGTGGCTGCGGCCGTTGCCCAACGGCGCAGCCAAGGCGTACGCCCAAGTCGAGGCCACCGCCGACGCGCACCAGCGCGGCGACCTCAGCGCTGACGCGGCGACACGCACCCTCCATCGCCTGGCGACGGCGACGGCCGGGTTCGGCGAGTCGCGGTCCGACGGCAGCGATGCCGACGATCCCTACGAGCCCGTCCGCGAGCAGGCGATCAGGCAACTGGGCCTGATCGAAGGCCCGGCGGCGTCGGCGGCGCTGCGCGAACTGGCCCTGCACAACGATCGTCTCGTGAACCTGCATGCCGTCGAGGCCCTGCGCCGCCGCCGCGACAAGGACGCCATGGCCACGTTCTTCGCCGTCCTCGCCCACGACGATCAGCGTCAGCGCCGCCTCGACGATCACTTCGCCCGCGTCACGCAGGAGACGCTGCGCGCCATCCGCGATCTGGCCGACGGCGGCACGCTGCTGCAGTTGCGCCAGTTCGCCGACGCCGATCGCCGCATGTTCGATCAGGACATCCGCCGCACCATCACGCTCATGGCGCGCGATCTGGAGACCCCGACGGTTCCCGGCATACCGGGCGACACCAACGCCGACCTGGCCACGATCGATTCGCTGCTCAACCCCAACGCCGGCCGACTTGGCAACCCCGGGTCGATCAGCAGCGACGGCCTGGTCCAGTCCACGCGCGGCACCAGCCCCATCATTCTGCCCGCCGCACGCGACGAAATCCTCGAACAGCCCTGATTCGCCGTCGCCCGACCCCCGTCAACCGACGGGCGCCGACCCCGTCATCACCTGCAGAATCCCCCGGCAGAATTCGGGCAGATCATCGGGCTTGCGGCTGCTCACGTGGTGGCGGTCGATCACCACCGGGGCGTCGATCCACTGGGCGCCGGCGTTGAGCAGGTCGTCCTTGATCCCGGGCGTGCTGGTGTACTTGACCCCGCTGACGATGCCCGCCGAGATGTCGATCCACGGCCCGTGGCAGATCGACGCGACGCACTTGCCCGCCTTGTCGATCGCCCGCGTGATGCCCAGCACGCTCTCGTAGCGGCGGAGCTTGTCGGGCATCCACCCGCCGGGGATCACCAGGCCGTCGAAGTCCTCGGCCCGCAGATCGCCGACCGCTGCAGTGGACTTCTGCGGATACCCGTGCTTGCCGCGGTAGGTGTGGTTGGCCTCCAGCCCGGCCACGAGGACCTGCGCCCCC
Organism: uncultured Phycisphaeraceae bacterium; assembly: GCA_964518335.1. Lineage (GTDB taxonomy): Bacteria > Planctomycetota > Phycisphaerae > Phycisphaerales > Phycisphaeraceae > CAZFDT01. The sequence continues at coordinate 5,650 of CAZFDT010000133.1, read as the reverse complement.
GCCTCGATCAGCCGGTACTTGGGATACTGCAGCTCCATGTCCTCGTAGTCGTCGCCGACGAAGATGAGCACGCGCTTGCTCTGCAATGGCAGACTCATGTCACGCTCCTGATGCGGGGTGGATCACCGCATGATCGTACCCGCTGCGCCGCAGGGCATCCGCCGTGCGCATCTCGTCGCAGACGCTTTCGCGTGCCGCAGCGCTCACCTTGACGCCGGGCGGCGAAAGTGCTAACATATACCAAACATTAGGGCCGGTCTGCGCACGCATCGCCCGGGGGGATCGACTGGTGGCCCGGTTCCCGCAACTTGCGGTATGCGGGCACAAGTTGAGTTGCGTGGCGTGGGCGCATCGCACGGCCCGGCGACGCTCGTATCGCGTCGGGGTCATCGAGGTGAAACGGCAGCCATGAACGACCTGGCGACCATCCCGGCGCGGCGTGATGGTGTTCGGGTGGTGCGGATGAAGTGCGGATGCATCGAGCGGCGCGAGGACATTCGTGCCGGCGGATGGGGCCAGGATGGGGCTATGGCGGCGTTACGGTCAGGGGTCGCCGGTGGTCGAGGCGCGGTAGCTGCAGATGCCGCGTTTGGAGGCGCGGACGAAGTCGGCCAGTTCACGGCAGAGGGGGTCGTATCCAAGTCGGTCGAGGATGAGCTGGCAGGCGTTGGGGTTGGTGTGGCTGTGGCGGAAGAGGATGTCGAAGGCCTGTTTGAGGGGGCCGACGTGGTCGCGCAGGTCCTGACGGCGGAGGCCGATGAGGTTGAGCGAGCCGACGCTCTTGATCGTGTGGCTGACGCAGAAGGGGGGCAGGTCCTGGGTGATGACGACGCCGCCGGAGATCATGGCCAGGCGTCCGACGCGGCAGAACTGATGGACCGCGCTGTTGCCGCCGAGGATGACGCGGTCGGCCAGGGCGACGTGGCCGGCGAGCAGGGCGCCGTTGGCGAGGTGGCAGTGGTTGTGGATGGTGCAGTCGTGGGCGACGTGGGTGTTGACCATGAAATAGTTGTCGTCGCCGATGGTCGTGGGGTGGCTGCCGGTGGCGCGGTGGATGGTGACGCCCTCGCGGAAGACGTTGCGGCTGCCGACGGTGGTGCCGGCCCCGGGGTGGAGCGGATCGAACTTGAGGTCCTGCGGGGCGAAGCCGAGGCAGGCGTTGGGATAGACGACGTTGCCCTCGCCCATGGTCAGCGGGCCGTACAGCTCGACACGGCGCAGCAGCTTGGTTCCGTCGCCCAGCGCGATCGGGCCTTTGAGGCAACACCACGGGCCGACCTCGACGTTGTCGGCCAGTTGCACGTCGCCCTCGATGATGGTGGTGGGGTGAATGCGGGGCATGGTGGGTCGGGCCGTATGATACCGACTGTGCATCCTCGGGCAGCGACGAGACTGGCGGTGCGGGACCTGGGCCGGATGCACTATGCCCAGGCCTTGGAGGTGCAGCGGCAGACGCACGAAGCGGTGCTGGCGGGCCAACTTCCGGGGACCTTGCTACTGGTCGAGCACGAGCCGGTGATCACTGTCAGCCAGCGTAAGACGGCGACGGCGAACCTGTTGGCCGACTCGGCGACGCTTCACCGAATGGGCATCGAGGTGCAGCCGACCGATCGCGGGGGCGACATCACGTACCACGGGCCGGGCCAGCTCGTGGCGTACCCCATCCTTCGTCTGGCCGATCACCGCCTCAACCTCGGGCGCTACATGCGCATGCTCGAAGAGGTCGTGATCGACACCGTGGCGACCTGGGGCGTCCAGGCGACGCGCGTCGAGGGGTGCACGGGCGTGTGGGTGTCGGGAAGGGGGTCTGGGGTCTGGGGTCTGGGGTCTGGGGACCAGGGGAACGCCGTCTTATCGTGTCAGACCCCAAACCCCAGTCCCCAGACCCTATCCAAGCTCTGCGCCTTGGGCGTGCGTGTCCGCCGCAATGTGACCATGCACGGCCTGGCGCTCAATGTCACCACCGACCTGTCGCACTTTCAGACCATCGTGCCTTGCGGCCTGGTGGGCAAGGGGGTCACGTCGCTGCGGCAGATTCTGGGCGCCGACTGCCCGACGATGGATGACGTCAAGGCGGCGCTGGTCGAGATGTTTGACCGAAGGCTCTGTGCTACTGAGGCTTCGCCACGATCGTGACCTTGGTCATCTTGTCACCCTGACGGATGGCATCGACGACGTCCTGGCCCTCGGTCACGCGGCCGAACACAGCGTGCTTGCCGTCGAGCCACGGCGTGGCCTTGTGCGTGATGAAGAACTGGCTGCCGTTGGTGTTCGGGCCGGCGTTGGCCATCGACAGGATGCCGGGCCGGTCGTGCTTGACCTTCAGCGCGCTCTGCTCGTCGTCGAACTTGTAGCCCGGCCCGCCGCGGCCCGTGCCTGTCGGGTCGCCGCCTTGAACCATGAAATCGGCAATCACCCGATGAAACGTCAGCCCGTCAAAGTACCCGTCGTCCGCCAGCTTCTTGAAGTTGGCCACGGTGTACGGCGCGTCCGTGGTGAGCAGCTCCAGCCGAATCACCCCGCGCGGCGTCTCGATCACCGCCACCAGCGGCTTGCCCTCCACCGCCTTGGCCTCCTCCGCCGTCGGCGGCTGCCGCGGCTTGTCGTCGGCCATCACGCCCGTCAGACCCATCGTCAGCAGCACGAGCATCGCGGTCATCGTCGTCTTGGTCATGTCAAGGCTCCTGAAAGTAGTCGGGCATTCTACCGGGTGACGCGCCGCCACGAGTCAGAACACGCGCACGAGGAAGGACGGTTGCTCGCCGAGGACCTGGCCATGCTGCTTTTCGACCATGGTGTAGCCGTTGGCGAGGTTGTTGGGGAAACGTTCCTGCAGGGCCTTGATGCGCGGGCCGTACGTGCGCGTGCCACTGACCTCGGCGAAGTCGTTTTCGGTGAAGAGGCCCAGGCAGATCAGGGCGCGGTGCGGGCCGTGATAGAAGTACGCCTGCTCGCCCTTGTCTCGCAGCGATTTGACGGCCTGCTCGGCGAGCTTGCGAAACTCGGGGCCGGCCGCGTCGTCGTAGAAGCCGATCTGCAGCGTGTACATGCCGACGTAGCGCTTCAGGTCGTAGGGGTTGTCGCCGGGGCTGAGCTTGTCGCCCAGGGGAATGAGTTCGGCCTGGGCCAGGGGGTAGGCGTCGCCCACCGTGATCTGGCGAAGGTGGTTCAGGTCCTCCAGCGCTCCCCAGTCGTCGCCGGAGAGATATCGTCCCGTGAGGACGCGCGTCTGCGGCTTGCCGCCGGGGTTGGCCACGTCTTCCACCCACACCTCGGGCATACGCGAATGCTTCTGCACGAGCCGCACCAGCTCGCGGGCCATTTTCTGGCGGTTGCGCCCTTCGTAAGTGGCGAGTTGGATGGCCCACCCGCCGCGGTTGGCGGGCGTCGCCGACTGGGTTCGGGTCGAGTCCGCTGCGGGGCGGGGCTTGTCGGCCCAGTCACTGTCACGCAGCCAGCCCCAGCCATCGTGCTTGACCTGCTCCTGCATGCACCCCGGCAACAGCAGTGCCAACCCCGCGAGGCACAGCGCCAGAAGCCTGCCACGGCCAACGCACAGGGCACGCTCCCGACAAGGAGCCGACGGGATCGCACAATAGTCGTTCATGGCGGCGCACAGAGGCGTAAGCCTGCGTGGCTACAGAGGATAATCGCCATTTGGCGATCCTGCAAGACCGGCATTGACAACGGCGGGATCGTGTTCTATTCTTCCATCCGGATAAACTGATGGTTCACACGGACGAGCAACCCGACGCCATGGTCGGCTGGATGGCCAGCCTCGCCGACGCCACGCGGCTGCGGTTGCTGCGCCTGCTCGAACGCCACGAGCTGGGTGTCGCCGAGCTGTGCGACATCCTCCAAATGCCCCAATCGACCGTCAGTCGCCACCTCAAGCTCCTGGGCGACTTGGGCTGGCTGGCCAGTCGGCGGCAGGGGACGACCAACCTCTACCACATGATCCTCGACGAGCTGGACGATGCCGCTCGCCGTCTCTGGCTGCTCACGCGCGAGCAGACTGACGACTGGGCGGCATGGCATCAGGATCAGTTGCGGGCGATCCAGCGACTGCGCGAGCGCCAGCAGGGCAGCCAGCGGTTCTTCGCGGGGGTGGCGGCCGAGTGGGACCGGCTGCGCGACGAGCTTTACGGTCAGGGCTTCGTGCCCGCGGCGATCGCGGCGCTGCTGCCGCGCGACTGGGTCGTCGCCGACCTGGGCTGCGGCACGGGATTGCTGACCGCGACGATCGCCCCGCACGTGCGGAAGGTCATCGGCGTCGATAGTTCCCCGCCGATGCTCGACGCCGCCCGCCAGCGCGTCGGCGACGCCGGCAATGTCGAGCTGCGCGCGGGCGATGTGACGGCCCTGCCCATCGACGACGCCTCGTGCGACGCGGCGATGCTCGTCCTCGTGCTCACCTACCTGCCCGACGCTGCAGTGGCCCTGGGCGAGGCGCGGCGCATCCTCAAGCCCGGCGGGTGCGTCGTCGTGGTCGATCTGCTTCCCCACGACCGCGATGACTTTCGCCGCCAGATGGGCCAGCAATCCATGGGCTTTTCGCTCGACGACATGCAGGAGATGCTGCGCCGCGCCGGATACGTCGGTGCGATGACGCAGGCCCTTGCTCCCGAACCCAACGTCAAGGGGCCGGCGCTGCTGCTGGCCTCCGCCACGACTCACCACTAACCCCACCCCACCCCGGAGATGACAATGACCGCCACGATGACCAAGCCTGTCAAGCCCTCGACGACCGCGCTCGAGCACAAGGTCCGCGACCTGTCCCTGGCCGAGTGGGGTCGCAAGGAGATCGAGCTGGCCGAGAAGGAGATGCCCGGCCTGATGGCGATCCGCACCGAGTTCGGCCCCAAGCAGCCGCTCAAGGGCCAGCGCATCACCGGCTCGCTGCACATGACCATTCAGACAGCGGTGCTGATCGAGACGCTCACCGCGCTGGGCGCCGACGTCCGCTGGGCGAGCTGCAACATCTTCAGCACGCAGGATCAGGCGGCCGCGGCGATTGCCGTCGGTCGCCCCGAGAACGGCGGCACCGCGGCGAACCCCAAGGGCGTGCCCGTCTTCGCGTGGAAGGGCGAGACCCTCGAGGAATACTGGTGGTGCACCGAGCGCGCCCTGGACTTCGGCAACGGCCACGGGCCGACCCAGATCGTCGATGACGGCGGCGACGCGACCCTGCTGATCCACAAGGGCGTCGAGTTCGAGAAGGCCGGCAAGGTGCCAGGCCCCGAGACCACCGACAACACGGAGTTCAAAGAGGTGCTCAAGCTCGCCGCCAAGTGCTTCGCCGCCGACCCCAAGCGGTGGACCAAAGTCGCCGCCGAGTGCAAGGGCGTGACCGAGGAGACCACCACCGGCGTCCACCGACTCTACGAGATGGCCAAGAAGGGAACCCTCCTCTTCCCCGCCATCAACGTCAACGACAGCGTCACCAAGAGCAAGTTCGACAACCTCTACGGCTGCCGCCACTCGCTGATCGACGGTCTCAACCGCGCCACCGACGTGATGATGAGCGGCAAAGTTGCCGTGGTCTGCGGCTACGGCGACGTCGGCAAGGGCTGCGCCCAGTCGCTCAAGGGCCAGGGCGCCCGCGTGATCGTCACCGAGATCGACCCCATCTGCGCCCTGCAGGCCGCCA
>CAZFDT010000132.1:0-7574 GCA_964518335.1 uncultured Phycisphaeraceae bacterium | reverse complement strand
CAAACCCGTCATTGGCGCGGAAGGCCGCCTCGATTTCGCTCCAGTCCGCTGCGGTGAGGTGGCGCTGGGCGGCAGGCAAAATCAGCTTTTCCTCCGTCGCCAGGTGACGCCACTGGCCGTCGACGAACTGGTCGATGAGGTCCCCCAGCGCACGCGGTTCCGCGCTCGAAGCGGCGGGGTGCGCAACTTCGCGGCATCTCGCCACGGCCACCGCGATCGCGCCCAGCAGCGCCTCCCCCTCACGATGCTCCTGTGTCAGGTCGGCGATCAGTTCATCCGCTTCGTGCGTGCGCCGCGACAGCCTCTCGAAGAGGTAGCGCTCCTCCTTCGGATGGTGGAGCGCATCGGGGAAATCGCGGATATAGCGCAGCATCGACTCCAGGAAGTCGAGATCCCCAGCCTCGCCAGCGCGCAGGCGCGCCGCGACCTGACGCATCCCTCTGGTCACTGCCGCGATCGAGCGGTGTTCGTCCTTGATGATTGCGATCGCTGCGGCACTGGCCTCATGTGTGCTGTTGGTCTCCACCGTGGCGACCAGCACCGGAAGCGTGGAGTGCGCCAGCACCCGCTGTGTCTGCGAGCCGGGTAGCAGGGCCTTGAGCCCCCGGCGCCCGTGCGAGGCCATGTAGATCAGGTCGCACCCCGCTTCACGCGCCACGTTGAGGATCTCCTCGTGCGGATGACGTCCGGTACGAACGACCGCCGAGCAGTCCAGCTTGGAGGCGTGCGCCGCCGCGGTCGCCTTGGCGAGGATGGCATGGGCGTCGCCAGCGGCGAGCTCCGCAAAGTCATCGGGCGACACCGCACGCACCAGCGCGCCCTCCCCGCTCGAGGCGTAGTCTTCACGCATCGTGAAGAAGGTGATGCGCGCGCCCAGCGCACATGCGAAATCGACTGCCTGGCTCACCAGCGTCGTCGCCAGTTCCGAGCCGTCGAGCGGCACCAGGAGATGACGGTACATAGGACTGCCTCCCGTGACAGGTCTTGCTTCCGGCACGTGTCAGGAACGAGATGAATGGAACAGGGATGACGCGCCCCTGCCTTGCAGCAGGGGACTCCTCGGGCACTGCAGTGCGACCTCCGGCAAAGAGCGGCAGGCCCTGCGCAGACGGCCTTGCAGGCTCAGTGCGCGTCGGCCGGCGCCTTGCCCTTGGGCGGGCCGTCGAAGGGCGCCCAGTTGGCGCGCATCTCCAGCAGGTAGGACTGCGCGTTGTCGGCGTGCAGCGGCATCTCGCGCGGCACCCAGCTGTCGTCGTGCTGGTCCATGTCGGCGTCGTACTCGAAGCGGCAGCCGAGCGGGCTCTCGAAGTACCAGAACCAGTTCGAGCCGAAGCCGTGGCGGCCCGGCCCCCAGAAGCTGCCATAACCGAGCTGCTGGAAACGCTTGCCGGCGAGCATGACCTCGGTGGGGCCGCCCAGATGGAAGGCGATGTGCTCGACGCCCTTGAGGTGCGGCGGGGTCTGGATGAGGAACTGGGTGTGATGCTCGGTGGTGGCCTTCGGGCGCATGAAGGGCCCGCCGCCGAGGCGGTCGTTCACCCGGAAGCCGAGGCGCTCGACATAGAACTTCTCCGCCTTGGGCACGTCCGGCACGAACAGCGCGAAGTGGCCCAGGCTGCGCGGGCGGTGGTCGAAGGCGTCCTTGATGCCGACCTCGTTGATCGCCCGCCCCGCCTTTGCGCCGGGGGCATTCACCGCCTCGGCCGGCAGCGCGAGCGTGCGCCGCACCGTGAGCTGGAAGCCGAGCGTGATGCCCATGTCGTCGGCCGACTCGAGCGAACCGTCGGCCAGGCGGCGGACCTCGCGGTCCTTGCCGAGCTCGGCGGCGATCGCCTCCAGGCTGGCGGCGTCGGCCACGCCGTAGACGATCTTGCGCAGCTTGTTGGTGGGGCTCACCGGCGCCGGCAGCGACGGGTCGTCGGCCTTGCGCACGATGATGCCGGTGCCGTCCAGGGTTTCGTACAGGCCGCCGCGGGCATCCACGCCGACCGGGGTGAGGCCGTAATCGACCATGTATTTGCCGGCGGCGTCGAGGTCGTCAACGCCGAAGACCAGCGCGTCGGGTCCGATGATGTTCATGAAGGGTGTCTCCTTGTGTTCTGCGCGTGGCATCAGGACGTGATGCTGATGTTCTCGCCGTTCTTGAGGCGGAGGATGCGTTCGTTCAGCTCGCCGGTCAGGTAATACAGCTCGGTGTAGCAGCCGATCGCCTCGCGGGTGTCGAAGTAGGCCCAGCGGCAGTCGCCGAAGGGGCCGTGGAAGTAGCCCGCCATCGCCTTCCGGATGCCGAGCTCGAGGTAGTGCTGCGCGGCCTTGCGGTACTCGGCCTCGTCCATCTGGCGAAAGCCGATGTGGTGCAGGCCGTAGCCGTTCTTGTCGGTCCAGTCCTTGTAGATGCTGCGGCCGCCGTCGTGGCGGGCGAGCTCGATCAGGGTCTCGCCGGCAAAGCCGTAGGCGCAGCTGAACTGGAAGTCGCCGGGCTCGCCCCAGTACTCCTTCTCGACCTGCTCCCGGGCGAGGTCGTAGGCGACGTTCCACACCTCGACGCCGTTGGTCTTCTTCCAGAATTCCATCGCCGCCTCGAGGTCGGGGACGACGAAGCTGATCTGGTCGAAGCGGCGGCCTAGGAAGCTGTTGATGGGTTCGCTCATGGGGTTCTCCTTGGGATCCGATCAGGCCTCGACCAGCTGGAAGCTGATCGCCATCGCGGGACAGTCGCCCGCGGCCTGCTCGATCTCGGCCCGGCGGTCGAGATCGACGAACTTGCACTTGAGGCGGGCCACGTTGGTGCCCTCGGGGATCTCGAACACGTCCTCGACGCCGAGGCACAGGCCGTAGCCCTGGCATTTCATGGTGTCGAGCAGGACTTCGATCTTCTGCGTCATGTTTCCGGGTCTCGTTCGGGGTTGAATCAGAGGAAGATGCCGAGGTTGGGCGTGTTGAGCACCCCCTCGGTGATGATGGCCTTGCGCTTGAGCAGGCGCGGACCCTGCGCGGTGAGGCGCAGCAGGTCGAAGCGGCGCACCGGGATGATGTCGCCCTTCTCCTCGTGGCCGCGCTGGCGATAGACGATCATCGCGCTCACCACCGAGATCACGTCGGGCTCCCCCGTGCGCTCGACCAGCAGGCTGCCCACCACGCGCAGCGTGCGCGAGGGCGGCACTTCCGCCCAGGCGTGGTCGCTCTTCAGGCGCGCGATGCGTGTCTTGATGTGCGCCTTGACGTCCATGATGCGGTAGGCGCCCTTGGGGAACTCGTCGGCGTAGTCGCGCATCGCGATGCGGATCGGCACCTCGTACTCGATCGCGTCGTCGAGCATCGCGTACCAGTCATCGAAGCGGCGCTCGTCGAGGATCATCGACTCGCGCGACAGGAACTCCTCGGCGATGGCCTTGAGCTTGAAGTCGTCGAACTCGGCCGGCGACACGTTCGCTGCACTCATGCTGCACCTCCCTTTGCACCCTGCTTGGCCTTCTTGCCCTCGGCCATGTCCTTCAACCAGCGTCGCCAGAACTTCTCCTGGCAATACTCGCCATAGATCGACGGGTGGAACTCACCCTTGCCCTTCCATTCGGGGTCGGCACCGCTGCGCTTTTGCTGGTAGTGCAGCTTCATGCCCTTGGCCCGGCTCCATGGGCTGTTGCCCACCTTGGCGATGCCTTCCCACACCGCGGTGTCGTCCTGCTCGAAGATGCCGCCCGAGCCGAAGCCGAACTGCCCGGCCAGGTAGGCCTTCTTGTGGAATTCCTCGGGCAGGAAGGCGTACTCGAGCTCGTAGTTCCACAGTTCCATGACGCCGGGCGACACCGGATGCCACATGCGGATGCTGGTGAAGGGGATCGGCATCTCGCCCGGCACCGCCGGCTGCGGAAAGCGCAGGAAACTCATGTTCGGAAAAATGGTGCCGATGGTCGGCGGCACGGTCTCGAGCATCTCGATCTGCGCGGCGTCGAGCCTGGAGAGGTCGAACTGCTTGCGGTACTCCTCCGGGTAGCCCCAGAACGCGAACATCGGCGCGATCAGCTTGGGCAGCGCGTGGCCAATGAAGCTGTTGCCGTTGCCGAAGTCGTAGCCGCTGGCGTGGGTCGACACCTGGTTCACGCCGGGGATGAACTCCGCCAGCGCCGCCGACAGGTGGGCGGTGCTGACGTGGTAGGCGTCGCCGCTGAAGTTCTCGGCACCGCTCTTCCAGTCGGCCTTGACGATGAAGCGCTCCGGCTCGGCCAGCACCTTCATGCCGTCCGGGTGGAGACCGAAGATCGCGTCCATCATCCACACCGTGTCGCCCAGGTGCTCGCGCAGCGGCGGCACATCCTCGGACAGCGCGGCGAAGATGAAGCCGTGAATCGTGTCCACATTGGGCGCGCGCAGCAGACCCCATTCCTTGGCGTCGAGCTTGCCGCCGTAGGCGTCGGCCATATGCGGCGCGGCCAGCCAGTCGCCGTTGTTGCGGTAGGTCCAGCCGTGGTACGGACACTTGAACTGGCGCGCGTTGCCCTTGTCCTGGTGGCAGACCTCGGTGCCGCGGTGGCGGCAGTGGTTGAGCATGACGTTGATCTTGTCGCTGTCGTCGCGCGTCACGATGACCTTGTCGAGGCCGATGCGGCGCAGCATGTAGTCGCCCTTGTTGGGGATCTCGGAGGTGTGGCCGACGAACACCCAGGTGCGGGCGAAGATGCGTTCCATCTCGGCGCGGAAGACCGCGTCGTCACGGAAGACCTCCACCGGCAGCAGGCCCTCGTCCATGCCCTGCTCGACGCGCCGGCACAGGTCGTCCAGGTAGTCGTCGCGACTTCCCGGCTGGACTGAATCGTAGTTGAACATCGTGTTGTCTCCTCAGCTTTCCAGTTGTTTGGGCATTGCAAAAACGATCGCGCTCTGCACCCCGGCCGACGGCTGATCAACAGCCCCGGGGCGCTGTGCACGTGCCGCCTGGCCGGGCAGCAAGCCGACATCCAGCACGTTCTGTGTCTTGGGTTTCAGCAGGAAATGGGCAAGCGCCGGCACCAGCACGAGGGCGCCGAGCATGTTCCAGACGAACATGAACGCCAGCAGGATCCCCATATCGGCCTGGAACTTGATCGGGCTCCACACCCAGGTGGCCACACCGATCGCCAGCGTGATGCCGGTGAGCATCACGACCTTACCGGTAAAGAGCAGCGCGCGGTAATAGGCCACCGACAACGAGTTTCCGAGCTTGAGCTGCACCACCGTGACCGACAGGATGTAGAGCGCATAGTCCACGCCGATACCCACGCCCAGCGCGATCACCGGCAGCGTCGCCACCTTCACCCCCATGCCCAGGCCCACCATCAGCGCCTCGGCCAGCAGCGAGGTCAGCATCAGCGGCAGGATCGCCACCAGCACCGGGCGCCACGAGCGGAAGGTGATCAGCGTCAGCGTGGCGACCACGGCATAGACCAGCAGCGTCATCTGCCGCCAGGCGTCGCCCACCACGATGTTGGTTGCCGCGTCGATGCCGGCCGACCCTGCAGCGAGCAGGAACTGCACGTCCTGGGTATTGTTGGCGGCAGCGAAGGCTTCGACGTGGCTGACCACACGCGACAGGGTCTCGGCCTTGTGGTCGCGCAGATACACGTACATGGTCAGCAGCGCGCAGCTGTCGTCGTAGAGGCCGCGCGGCGCACCAGCGGTGACGGCGTTGAGCATGGCCTGGTTGGGCAGGAAGTCGTACCACTTCGGGTTGCCCTCGTTGAGGCCCGCCATCATGCGCCGGTTGAGCAGCGCCAGCGTGTTGGTGCTTTCCACGCCGTCGAGCTGGCGCAGCTGCCACTCGAGCGCGTCGACCTTGTTCAGGGTCTGGTAGTCCGAGCAGTAGCCGGCCGGCGTCTTCACCATCACCGCCAGCACATCGCTCGAGGCGCCATAGTTGGCATTGAGGAAGGCGACGTCCTGGTTGTAGCGGCTGTCGGCGCGCAGTTCGGGCGCACCCGGGTCCAGATCGCCGATCTGGATCTTCGACGACACCGCCATGCCGAGCGCGGCCAGCACCGCCGCCACCATCAGCGCCACGCTCGCCCAGCGGCGCTGGGTGAAGAGGTCGAGGAAGACCCACACCGGATGCCTGGCCTCGCCCTTGAGGTCGGCAGTCTCGGCACGCAGGCTGCGTGCGGCCGCCTTTTGCGACACACCGACGAAGCTCAGGATGATCGGCAGCAGGATCAGGTTGGTGAAGATCAGCACCGCCACGCCGAGCGAGGCCGCCAGCGCCAGCTCGCGAATCGACTGGATGTCGATCACCAGCAACACGGCGAAACCCACCGCATCGGTAATCAGCGCCGCCATGCCGGCCTTGAACAGGCGGCGGAAGGTGAGCCGCGCGGCCACCAGCTTGTCCTCGCCGCGGCCGACGTCCTGCAGGATGCCGTTCATCTTCTGCGAGCCATGGCTCATGCCGATGGCGAACACCAGGAAGGGCACCAGGATGGAGTACGGATCGAGCACGTAGCCCAGGGTGGGCAGCAGGCCGAGCTGCCACACCACCGCAGTCAGCGAGGCCACCACCACCGCGGCCGTGGAGCGCACGCAGCGGGTGAACCAGAAGATCACCACCGTGCCGATCGCCACCGCAATGGCGAAGAACACCAGCACCGCACGCACGCCATCGATCAGATCGCCGACCATCTTGGCAAAGCCGGTGATATGCACCCCGTAGCCCTGGGCCTCGTATTTCTGGCGCAGCTCCTCGAGCTTTTCCGCGAACACCGCGTAGTTCAGCGGCCGGCCCTCGGCATCGGCCGCGAGCAGCGGCACGAAGATCACGCTCGAGCGTGCATCGAGCGCCACGATCTGGCCGATCTCGCCCGAGCGGCCGATGTTGGCCGCAAGCTGCTGCAGGCTCTCGGCCGAGCCGTCGTAGCCGTCGGGGATGACCGGCCCGCCCTCGAGACCATCCTCGGTCACCCCGGCCCAACGCGTCGATGGCGTCCACAAGGACTTCATCTGCGCGCGATTCACCCCGGGCATCAGGAACAGCTCGTCGCTCATCTGGCGCAGCATGTCGAGGTACGCTGCGTCGTAGATGCTGCCCCGCGGGTTGGAGACGGCGATGCGCACCGCATTGCCGAGGCCCGCCAGGTCGTTCTGGTGCGCGACGTAGTTCTGGATGTAGGGATGTCCCTGCGGGATCGTCTTCTCGAAGCTCGCCGAAAGCTCGAGGCGCCCGAGCTGGAGGGCGAAGAACACCGTCGCCGCCACGCAAAGCAGCAGGATCACCAGCCGGTTCTGGAACAGCAGCCGCTCCATGGGTGAGCCCGAGCGCGGCTCGAAGCGCAGGCTGGCGCGCCCTTCCTGGTGTGCCGTCATTGCGCTCATCGTGTGGTTTCCTTGGTCAACGATTCGAAATCGACGGCAGTGACACCCAGGTCGCTGAGCAGCAACAGCGTGTCATCCTTGCCGCGGGCGAGGCCGTTGAGGGCCGGCAGCGTGCCCTGGATCACGGGCGCATCGCGCATCAACGACATCGCGTCGAAATCGGTGTCGGTGTGCCGGATTCGCGGAAACGTGCTAGCAACTCGCGGCGGCTCTCGTCCGCCATCGCGATCTCTACATCG
>CAZFDT010000131.1:0-7676 GCA_964518335.1 uncultured Phycisphaeraceae bacterium | reverse complement strand
GCCGGGTGGGTTTCGATGAGACCGCGAACGGCCTCGATGAACCGTGACAGTCGGGCCGGTGGCGTGTCGTAGGTCAGTGCGAGCGTGGTCTTGACCTGGCGGTATCTGCGTTCCCCCATGTTGTCCACAGTGGACTCGAGGATCGTGCTGGAGGGCACCGTGACCAGGGAGTCGTAGAAGGTACGCAGGCGCATGCTGCGAAAGCCGATATCTTCGACGGTGCCCTCGATGTCGCCGACCCGGATCCAGTGGCCGACCCGGAAGGGTTTCTCGATCATGACGATGAAGGCGCCCATCACGTTGGCGAGGCTTTCCCGGGCGGCCAGGGCGACGGCGACACCGCCGATGCCAAGGCCGGTCAGCACGGAATATGCGGGCAATCCGAGGCGGCTTGCGCCCTCGATGATGATGCCCAGCGCGACGAACACGGCGATCAGGCGCAGCGTCAGCCGGACGAGCTGGCCATCGATGCTGCGGGTGTTCAGCCGGCCGGATCCAATGATCGTCTCCGCGATCGCCTGCGCGGCGGACCATGTAACCCAGACCATCGCGATATAGGACAGCAGCGAGTAGAAACTGATCAATGGAACATAAACCGGTGCGCTGAAGCGCAGCACCTCCGTGGTCGTCGTATGCAGGAGGAGGACGATGAGGGCGAGTGCAACCGGGGTCATGAGACTCCCCCAGGGTGCCAGTGTGGGTGCGATCTTCTTTGTCTTGCTCGAGGTTTCCGAAACCCGATGCACCAGTCGGAGCGCTGTCAGTCCGATGATCGTGAGCACGGCGAGTGCCAGCCAGCGCCATGCAGGCTGATTGAGCCAGGTGGCCTCGAGTGGAGCTGGGAGTGCCAGCAGCCAGCGTAGCGGAATGACGGGGGCCAGGCCGAGGGGGGCGTAGGTGTAGAGGTTCAACACCTTGTCGCTGATGGCGGCCGGTCCTCTCAGCTGTTCTCCGCCGGAGGGTTCCAGTTGTTCGTACCACTCGGGCAGCCGGCGAATGGTGCTGGCGGTGAATAGCCATTCCCCTTCGCGTGGGCCTTCGCCCATGCGGCGGATCTCGATCATCGTGCCGGGGATGCGCCAACGGTCCTTGTCCATGGCCACCAGGACTTCCTCGCTCGGGATCGACTCGAGCGGCGGCATCTCCAGTCGTGCGATCAGGGCGCGCAGTGTCAGCAGCATCCGGGCATCGAACTCGAGTGAGCGGGTGGCCTGAGGCAGGCTGTCGACGTCCATCAAGTGCGCAGCCGTCTGCGCCATCTCCCTGCCCAGCGCCATTGCCCGTTGCTCCTCGCTGGACGGATAGAGCCGGTCGGACGCGAGATAAGCGTCCAGCGTCGTGCGCAGGAGGCGCTGGATCTCCTCGGTTCGTTCGTACAGATCGGCAATGGTCTCGCGCGGTCCTGCCGTGTTCACCGGCTTCATGGGGCTGAAGCTTGCCGCCGCTGCAGGCGAGGCGGGCGTCGCGCCGGAGAGCGGGGCGATTCCCCACGCCAGGAAGAGGCTCAACAGGCTGGACAAGAATAGGCGGCGTCGCGTGACCAACTCGCTCTCCCTCAAAAGGATGTGGCGCTCGCGTTCTGCAAAGTGGGACAGGGCGCAGTGTGCTGTGAATTTGCCCGAATATTCTTGGGTTCATCAGACCGACCGGCAATTGGACCAAGGTCCCATCATGGTTCGGTGCTGCCCGCGGTATCCGCGCACTTCAGGGGGAATCCATCCGGGCGCCCCAGAAACTAAGGCCAAAGTCCAATACGCTCTTGCGGGAGGGCAGGGTAGGGTTGGCGTCGTGAACATCGCCGGGGGTTCCCGTCAGGGAACCCGTCATGTGCGCCGCTTGAAGATGATGATCGCCCGCCAGGCGAAGGAACGCTTACATGCAATCGAACCTGTCCCAGTATCACCTGCTGGCCAAGCCCGCGGGCGCCGCGTGCAACCTGGGGTGCCAGTACTGCTTTTTCCTGTCGAAGGAAAACCTGTACCACGGTGATAGTCACCTCATGGACGAGGCCACGCTCGACAGCTATATCCGGCAGTTGATGGAGTCCTCGCTCGGGCCGCAGGTCGATGTCGCGTGGCAGGGCGGTGAGCCGATGCTGCGCGGGCTGGATTTCTACAAGCGCTCGGTGGAGCTTGCCGCGCGTTACCGGAAGCCTCATCAGCAGATCCTCCACACCATCCAGACCAACGGCACACTGATCGACGACGAGTGGGCGCGCTTCTTCAAGCGGCACAACTATCTGGTCGGAATCAGCATCGACGGGCCGCGCGCCATGCACGACGCCTATCGTGTCACCAAGAAGGGCGACGGCAGCTTCGACGAGGTGATTCGCGGCTGGAATCTGCTGCGCAAGCATGGGGTGGATGTGAACATCCTGTGCACCGTCCATGCGGCCAACCAGGATCATCCGCTCGAGGTCTACCGCTTCTTCCGTGACGAGCTGCAGGCGGAGTACATCCAGCTCATTCCCATCGTCGAGCGCGCGACACCCGACACCCTCGCTGTCGCCAACCAGGGCTGGGGCGGGCTCAAGGGCACGGATCGTCCGCTCTACAAGCAGGAAGGCAGCCTGGTCACCGAGCGCACCGTGAATGCGGAGAAGTTCGGCCAGTTCCTCAACGGCATCTTCGACGAATGGGTCAAGCGCGATGTCGGCAAGGTCTATGTGACGACCTTCGACATCGCCCTCGGCAGCTGGCTCGGGCACCACAACGCCTGCATCGTCTCGCCCACCTGCGGCGAAGCGCTGGCGCTGGAGCACAACGGCGACGTCTATTCCTGCGACCACTTCGTCGAGCCCGATCACCTGCTCGGCAACCTCAAGGACACGCCGCTGGGCGGGCTGGTCCGGTCGGAGAAGCAGCGCCGCTTCGGCCAGGCCAAGTACGACACCCTGCCCAGGTACTGCCGGGAATGCCCGGTGCTGTTCGCCTGCTACGGCGAATGCCCGCGCAACCGCTTCATCAGGACGCCCGACGGCGAGCAGGGGCTGAACTACCTGTGCGCGGGCTACAAGGGCTTCTTCACCCACATCGACCCGGCGATGAAGACCATGGCGAGCCTGCTCAGGCAGGGGCGCTACGCCGACGAGATCATGGACCTTGCGGGCGCCACGCCCTGAGACCCTCGCCCAGCGACGGCCGGCCCGACTGGGACCAAGGTCCAATGGCGGCTGCATGGCCGGCGCCTACACTGCCTGAGCACAACGCCTTCACTGTTGGGCAACAAGGCGGCGCCACCTTACGTTCATGCAAGGAGTTCGATGATGAGCAAGCAGGACAATAAACCCCGTACCCACCTGCCGATGCGCAATACCGCGCCGGCGCGCTTCGTTAACTACGATGCCAAGGATCCGGACACGGTCACGACCCCGATCGAGCAGTTGCGTCCGCCCGAGGGCGCGCCGAACGTGCTGATCGTGCTCATCGACGACTGCGGCTTCGGCGCGCCCAGCACCTTCGGCGGCCCCTGCGCCACGCCCTTTGCCGACAAGCTGGCCGCGGGCGGCCTCCGCTACAACCGCTTCCACACCACCGCGATCTGCTCGGCCACGCGCCAGTCCCTGCTCACCGGCCGCAACCACCACAACGCCGGCATGGCCGGCATCACCGAGATCGCCACCGGCCAGCCGGGCTACTCCTCGGTGCTGCCCAACTCCATGACGCCCCTGGCCAAGACGCTCAAGCTCAACGGCTACAACACCGCACAGTTCGGCAAATGCCACGAGGTGCCGGTGTGGCAGTCGAGCCCGGTCGGCCCCTTCGACCAGTGGCCCACGGGCGGGGGCGGCTTCGAGTACTTCTACGGCTTCATCGGTGGCGAGGCGCACCAGTGGTATCCCGCGCTCGTCGAGGGCACCACCCCGGTCGCGCCGCCGAAGACGCCCGAGGAGGGTTACCACCTGATGGAGGACATGACCGACAAGGCCATCGGCTGGATCCAGCAGCAGAAGGCCCTGTCGCCGGACAAGCCCTTCTTCGCCTATTTCGCCCCCGGCGCGACCCACGCGCCGCACCACGTGCCCAAGGAATGGGCCGACAAGTACAAGGGCAAGTTCGACGCCGGCTGGGATGTGCTGCGCGAGGAGACCTTCGCCCGCCAGAAGAAGCTCGGCGTCATTCCGGCCGACTGCGAACTCACTGCCCGGCCCAAGGACGTCCCCGGCTGGGACGACATGCCGGAGGCGTTCAAGCCGGTGCTGCGCCGGCAGATGGAGGTCTATGCGGGCTTCCTCGAGTTCACCGACCATCACGTGGGCCGCCTGTTCGAGGCGATCGAGAACCTCGGCATCGCCGACGACACGCTGGTCTATTACATCATCGGCGACAACGGCGCCTCGGCCGAGGGCTCGTTCAACGGCTGCTTCAACGAGATGAGCTACTTCAACGGCCTGCAGTCCCTCGAGACCGCCGAGTACCTGACGGAGCGCATCGACAAGCTCGGCGGGCCGGAGTCGTACAACCACTTCGCGGTGGGCTGGGCGCATGCGCTGAACACGCCCTACCAGTGGACCAAGCAGGTCGCCTCGCACTTCGGCGGGACGCGCAACGGCACCATCGTGCACTGGCCGAAGGGCATCCAGGCCAAGGGCGAGCTGCGCACGCATTTTGCCCACGTGATCGACGTGGCGCCGACCATCCTCGAGGCGGCGGGCATTCCCGAGCCGGTCTCGGTCGATGGCATCCAGCAGGACCCGATCGACGGGGTCAGCATGCTGAAGACGTTCAACGACGCCAAGGCATCGGAGTTCCACGAGACGCAGTACTTCGAGGTCATGGGCAACCGGGCCATCTATCACAAGGGCTGGACCGCGGTGACCAAGCACTACACGCCGTGGATTCCGAACGTGAAGCCCGCGCTCGACGACGACGTCTGGGAGCTCTACGACACCACCACGGACTGGGCACAGGCCAAGGATCTGTCGAAGGAGATGCCGGACAAGCTGCGCGAACTGCAGCGCCTGTGGATCATCGAGGCGACGCGCAACAAGGTGCTGCCGATCGATGACCGGATGTTCGAGAAGATCAATCCGGACACCGCCGGCCGGCCGACGCTGGTGAAGGGCAAGACCCAGCTCCTGGCCGGTGGCATGAGCCACCTGGGTGAGAACTGTGTCCTCAACATCAAGAACAAGTCGCACTCCGTCACCGCAGCGATCGTGGTCCCGCAAGGCGGGGCAGAGGGCGTCATCATCGCGCAGGGCGCCGATATCGGCGGCTGGAGCCTGTATGCCAAGGGCGGCAAGCTCAAGTACTGCTACAACTGGGGCGGCTTCAAGCACTTCATGATCGAAGGCGCTTCGGTCATGGCTCCGGGCGAGCATCAGGTGCGCATGGAGTTCGCCTACGCCGGTGGCGGCCTCGGCAAGGGCGGCAAGGTGACGCTGTACGTCGATGGCCAGAAGGACGGCGAAGGTGAAGTCGGCGCAACGCTGGCGATGATCTTCTCGGCCGACGACGGTCTGGATGTCGGCAAGGACGGCGGCTCGGCGGTATCGCCGGACTACAAGCCTGGCAACAATTCCTTCAACGGCAAGGTGAAGGGCGTGCAGCTCGCGATCGACGAGGCCGCGGAAGACCTGGATCACCTGCTCGATCCGGCGGACGTCATCCGCATGGCGATGGCCCGCCAGTAAGGGCTTTATGGCTGGCGAGTGGCGTTGCCGTGATGACGGCGCCACTCGATGACAGCGGCGCGGCGCATCAGGCAACCACTATCGATCTGCATGGTGGCCCGCTGGTGGTCGAAGCGCCGCCCATGACGCGGGGGATGATCGACGATTTCTGGTTCAAGCATGTGACCGACATCGGCATCACAGGCCCGGGCCGAGGCAAGGGCGGCACGTACCTGCTGCTGCCGCCCGGGCATCAGGGCGATGTGCCGCACGGATACCTGGTCGTGCAAGTCCCGACCTTCGAGTCCATCCTCGTCTGGCGGAACACGCTGGTGAAAGGGGACATCGAGCCCGCCGTCGAGAGTGTGCACAGGAGCACGCGCATTCATCCCTTGGCGCAGGCCGCCTATCCCGTGGCCACCTCCTTCGTGAATGCGTCCGGGCGGGATTTTCGCACCGTGGTGCCGGCGGATCATCGGTTCCGGGAACCGCTGAATCATGTCGTCCAGAACGAGCCCGTCGAGTCTTGCGACCCTGTGATCTTGGGCTTCTTCGCGTCGATCGGCATCGAGAAGGGCAAGGCTTTCGCTCCCGATCAACGCATGCGGAGAATGCCGAGTCGCTGACCCTGGCGCTTCAATCGAGGAAGGCGACCACGCGTGCGGGGGCTGCGCTGCAGCGTGCGAGCTTGATTGGGAAAAAGCCGACCATGAAGCCGCTCAAGGGGAGGGCGCCCAGGTTGGTCAGTTGCTGCACGATCAGGGCCTCGCGCTCGACGATGGCCTTGTGGCCATCCCACAGCAGCGCCGGGTCGCGCGTCTCCTTGAACTTGCGGGTCATGATGCCGAAAGGCAGATCCCAGCCGACGGCGTCGGTGCCGAGGATGGTCGCCCCCTGTTCGATCAGGTGGAGGGTGCCGGCGCGGCTCATGCCCGGCTGCTGGAAGAACTGCGGATCGGTCAGTGTGTAGCGCTCCTGGCCGCTGCGGATGAGCACGGCGTCGCCGGGATTGATTGTTCTGCCGGTGGCGGCCAGCGCGGCATCGAGCATCTCGACGGTGATTTCCTCACCCAGTTTCGCCCATGGGCGCACATCCAGGACCAGGCCGGGGCGGTAGAGCTCGTCGAGTTCGATATCGGTGATCGTGCGCGCCTGCTCGCCGGCGATTCTGGAGCCGCTGTGCAGCGGCGCATCGACGTGGGTGCCGCAGTGCGACGACATGTCGGTGAGGATCTCGGCGCCCCAGCCTTCGCCGTCGGGCAGGTCGTCGTGGTGGCAGGCGAGGTAGCGGCAGAACTCGTCGGCCCCCTTCGCGGCGGGGTGGAGATAGTCGATGGCCGGTGCGATGACGCCTGCTGCGCTGGCGAGTTGCGGCGGGAGTTTGGCGCGGTTGTCCGGGTCCAGCGTGACGGTGAGGTCGATGAGGCGGGGCATGATTGTTCTCTCCAGAATGCGACGGATGGCGTCGTGGGTCGGGCTGCGGCTCAGGCCTTCCTGAGCAGGAAGTGGGACAGGGCGGGAATCAGGATCAGCGCGCCGACCATGTTCCAGATGAACATGAAGGTAAGCAGGATGCCCATGTCGGCCTGAAACTTGATCGGCGAGGCCGCCCAGGTGATCACGCCGACGGCCAGCGTCACACCGACGAGGCCGACCATCTTGCCGGTCAGCTTGACCGCTCGCGCGTAGGCCTCGAACAACGGCAGGCCGAGGCGCTGATGCGCGAGCTGGACCGAGAGCAGGTAGAGCGCGTAGTCGACGCCGATGCCGACCCCGAGCGCGATGACCGGAAGCGTGGCGACCTTGACGCCGATGCCCAACCAGACCATCAGTGCTTCGCACAGGATCGAGGTCAGCACCAGCGGCAGGATGGCGACCACCACCGCGCGCCAGCTCCGGAAGGTGACGTAGCAGAGCAGGGAGACGGCGGCATAGATGTAGAGCAGCATCGTCCGGTTGGCTTCCTTGACGACCATGTTGGTCGCCGCCTCGATGCCGGCACTGCCCGCCGCGAGCTTGAATTCCACCTCCGGCGTGCTGTTGGCCGCAGCAAAGCGCGCCG
>CAZFDT010000130.1:0-7927 GCA_964518335.1 uncultured Phycisphaeraceae bacterium | reverse complement strand
TGCGGCAGTTCATCAGGTAGATGTTGTGGTTGAACCCGATCCGCTTCGACGACGACACTCGCTCGCTCCAGCCGTTGTGGTCGAAGATGCAACCGTCCAGCGTCAGGTTCTCGATCTCCGTCATGAACAGGCCGGAGGAGTGGTCGCCGCCGAAGGAGTAGCTGTCGCGGACGATGCAGCGGCGCAGGGTCACGTCGCGGATGCGGGCGGTGCCGCCGTGGTCGCGCCAGTCGTCGATGACCATGCCGAAGGTGAAGTAGCGGATGTCGCAGTCCTGGAAGGTGATGCCAACGGCTGGGCTGGAGATATTGAAGGCATTTTCGTAGGTGCCGCCGCCGTTGAAGTCCTTGCTGTCAGGATCGCGACGGGTGGCGATGATTTCGAGTCCGTCGAAGACCAGATGACGAATCGTGCCGTCGTTGGCCTGCAGGAATCCCTGGCCGCGGGTGCGGACCACGGGGCGAGGGCCGTCGCCCATCACGCCCAGCACCATGGGCGCCGACGCGGAACGACCGGACTTGGTCCACTTGATCGGGCTGCTGATGTCATAGCTTCCGCCGGCTTGGAGTACGATGAAATCGGGGTATCCGTCGCGCAGTTTGTCGTAGGCCGCATAGATGCTTCCGCCGGACGGCACGTAATGCACCTGGCTGTCGGACTGCGGCTTGTATTCCACGAATCCGGTGGCGCTGCCACCGATCTGCGACGGGTCAAAGGGCACCACCGTGGCCGGGGGCGTCGGCTCCGGCTCCGCCGCCTTCGGAGCCTCGGGCAGCTTGGGCTCCTGCGGCGTTTCCGGCTCGACAGGCTCCTCGGCCAGCTCCTCTTCCTCCGAGATCTCGATTCGCTCGACATCGTCGGGAGGCAAAGGGCTGGGCCCGCGCACCGTCAGCACGTGATCGGCGGTGAGTTCACTGCCGACCACGGACATGCGCAGCACGTACTGGCCGGGGACCAGCCTCTTCATGTCCTCGCCACTGACAAAGCGCAGGCCGCCGCGATAGGCGCCCATCACGAGCTTGAAGCCCTCGACCTGTTTCCAGGGTTCCACGGAGGTGTCCAGCGCCGAGCAGATGACCACGTCATGATCGGTGATGCCCGGCGTCACGCAGTACACCGGTTCGCCGGCCGCGACGACGTAGTGCGACGGCATGTTGGACAGATCGATCCAGGGTTTGGCGTCACTGGCGAGCGCAACGGTGGAAAGGGCCAAGAGCAGGGCCAACTGCGCGACGGGCATTCGCATGACAACACCTCACAGGGAGCAGCATTCCCGGTGTGCCGCGGATACAAACCATTCCACAATAACTGGATCTGCTTCCCTGCAGATCTGTGGCTGCTCCCCGACCGCCTGACCCATGCTGGTTGCCGGCTTTGTGCGCCCTGCTGAGGATTGGGGCACGCGGGAGTGTCACGACTCGCCGCTGTCCATCACGCTGCCGATCGACTGCCACAACTGTCGACGGCGACCATTATCGGCCGCGATCCAGTTGAATGCAAGTCCCTAAATTACCCAATGTCACAAAAATTTACCTGCCCGGATCTGCCCTACCGAAGGGCCCTGACCGGCGGCCCGGCAGGTCGTGGACCCACCGCCGCCGGGGGATGGCCCGCCGGACCCGCCTGACGCCCAGCCACCGGACGAGGCACTGGACGCTTTTTCACCGCCATCCGCGGCATCGCCCCCGGCAAGGCCCCCGCCGCCACGATATATGCGGCGTTGATCATCCCATTGAGCAGACAGTCGATCATCCACAGCACCAGCACGATCGCCAGTGCCGTCACCGGGATGAGCGTCGGCGACGTCATCAGCGGCGGGGGATACCATCGCCAAGCCAGGTAGCCGGGTAGCTGCAAAAGCACCACCAGCGCCGTCAGGCCCACCAGGCCGAACATACCCAGCGAGATCACCCACAAACCATCGGGCGTGGTCATGCGCCTGCCATACTCGCTGTACACCTGAAAGCGGTCCCAACCGCTCCAGCCCCAGGCCATCCGCTCGCGCGCTTTCTCGATAAACATGTCCTCGTTGCGGAGGCGACCGGCCAGCGAGCCAGCTCGTTCCTCACCGAAAAAGTCCTCGGCCATCTCGACGAGCTGTTCGCCCGTCCAGATGCCCGACATGCGCGTAGCGATGTACATCGGCGCGATCAGCAGCAGCGCCGCCAACCACACTTTCATCTTCGTCCACTTCATCATCCACAGCGTGCCGACGCCCATCATGAGCAGCAGCATCGCGCCGCTGGACTTGCAGAGCACGGTCGTGCCCGCCAGCACGGGGACCAGCAAGCTCATGGGCATGCCACGGATCTGCTTGACGCCGCCCATGCGCCACAGGGCTAGACCGATCAGCGTTGCGGCGGTCATGAAGAACCCGACCATCAGGCCGTGCTGCATGAACACCATCGGCCTGAACCCGCCCAGGCGCATGGTCTGATCGAACGCGTGCTGGTAGTAGCCATAGAGAATGTAGTGCAGTTGGGGGCTGAAGCGAATCTCGTAGAGGCACAGCGGCACGTAAATGAGGCCGCCGACAAAGATGGCGATCGCCAGTTCCTTGAGGTGGTCGAGGTTGCGGAAATAAACGCGGCCGAAGTAGTAGGGCAGGCCCCATTTGAAGAGATGGGCCAGCGACATGGTCAGCCCGCCGTAGATCGCCGATCCGACGCTGCCCCCGATGTCGTTATTGACGGCGGTAATGATCGGGCCGATCAGCCACGCCAGCATGGGCAGATCGAACCATCGCGGTTTGAAGGCCAGCAGGTTCTTGCTGTCGAAGATCGCCACACCCAGCAACACCGCGAGGCTTCCCGCCGTGAACTTGTCGTAGTTGGGGAACACCGGAATCGGTACAAACGCCTTCATCGGCAGGAACATCGCGCAGAAAAGATACCCGCCGATCACCGCTCGACGCGCCGGCCACACGGCGAACATCGAGAGGATGATCGGCACCGCCATCAGCAGCATGATGAGGGCTATCAATCGCATAAGCGGTTCATCCTGCGATCGCCGAGGACGCGCAGCGGTCCACCGCGCGGCGGAGTCCGGCCTCGAAGGCGTCAATCGCGGCGCTCCAAGGGTAACGCAGCGCCGTGGCGCGGGCGGCGTCAGACATTTGCCGCCAGCGCTGCTCATCCATGCGAACCAACTCGACGATGGCCTGCGCCATCGGCTCAACATCGTAGGACGGCAGGAGGATGCCCCCGCCGTCGGCGAGCAATTGCGGCGCGGCGCCGGCCGGCGTGGCGATCACCGGTGTGCGGCAGGCCATCGCCTCCAGGATCGGCAACCCGAATCCCTCGCGGCGGCTCTTGAAAAGCCACCCGTCGCATTGGCTGTAAATCTTCGGCAGTTCCGCATCCGACACACCCGTCCGCAGCGCCGTGCCCGCAGGCAACGGCAACTGTGGAATCGGTGGTTTGGAACCAAACGCCAACACCTGCAGTTGCGGAACCTCTTGCCGTGCAGACTCAATGGCCGCGCACGCCAGGTCTGTCCCTTTCTCTGGAAGCGTCGAGTACACCATCCCGATTGTCGGCGCACGCTGCTTGCCACGCGACGGCCCATCGAACTGGCTTGTATCCACGCCGTTGAACGCCAGACTCACATCACGAACTCCGTATTCGGCCATCAGATCGCACAGCCACGGCGCGATCGTGATGATGTGCAGCGGCAGCTTCCACGTCTCGATCAGGCGATCCAGCGGCTGCCCCGCCGCGCCATAGTCCTGCATGAAATACGCCTTGGCCCCTTTGCTCGCACTCAACGCTGCCACGGGCGCCGCCGTCTCCCACCACGTCGCCACCACCACGTCGGCGTCGGGCACGTCGGCGTCGGTCACCGGCCTCGCCTCGTCCAGCACGCGATGGTCCAGGCCCAACCCGTCCAGATGAGATCGCACGTGGCGAGGCGGATTGGGCCAGCCTCGACCCTTGACCAGGCTGCGCACCTTCGCCGTCAGACTCGGTGTCGCCGGGGGAGCCGACACCAGCGTCACCTCGTGCCCGCGGCGACGCAGCCCGTCGGCATAGATCGCCACCACGCGGATGCCGCCCTGCATCCCCACCACCGGCAACACAAAAGTGATTCGCATGCGATCGCTCGCCATGATCAAGCTCGCTTGACGCACAGGAACAACAGGTTTCGCCAGACCCACAAGCTCGAGGGTCGCCGCGAAGCGGCGCGCAGAGCCGTGCGCAGTGCGGTCAGACGCTGCCCGGCCCGATGCTCGCGCCACGCCCGGCCGATGAGCACTTCCTGCATGTGCTCGACGGCGCCGGCGGCAGGACTGCCGTCGTCCGGCGGGGTCGGAGGGCAACCGCGCTCCAGGTCGTCCGTGCCCGTCTCCTGCCGCTGCAGGGCGAACCGGCGCGCCGTGGCCGTGAGAAACTCGCGCCGGGCCGTCGCCTGCGTGTGCGTACTCGACGCGCCGTGCAGACGATATCGGTACACGATCGCCGGATCGTACCAGACGCGCCCCGTCGCTCCGACGCGAAGCTGAAAGTCGATGTCTTCCGTGCCGGAAAAGTACGGGCGGAAGCCGCCGATCTGACGCACGGTGGCCATGTGAACGAGGAACGTGTTGAGGTGCGTGCGCGTCTGGCCGCGGCGCAGCTCCTCGGTGATTTCGCCGGCGGGTAGATCGCTGTGCATCACCGACAGCTCGCGCCCGGCGGGATCGATCGTGTCGAATGAACCGCACACCGCGACGAACTCCGCATGCTCCATCAGCCAGCGTCGCTGCCGCGCGACGCGGCCGGGCACGATCACATCGTCGGCGTCGCACCTCATGAAGAACTCGCCGCTCGCCTGCGCCAGGCCGGCATTCACCGACAGGGGTATGTTGCCCTGACATGGACCAGGGACGATTCGCACACGTGCATCGCCGATCGCTCGCACGATGTCGCCCGAGCCGTCCGTCGAGCCATCGTCCACAACGATGACCTCCAGCGGCACGTCGCGCTCGGCCGCGATCGATGCCACCGCGGGCCCGACAAACGCGCGGGCGTTCTTCATCGGCACCACGACCGAGACGAGACCGGGCGTCATGGCAGGTGCGTCAGTCATGAGCGGGCATGGGCTTGAGCATGGAACAGGCCAGCAGCTTCCAGCCGGTGGCGACGTGGGGGCGAAGCCGCACAGCCTTGGCGCCGTAGAACATGGCGGTCTGGCGTTGTCCGCTGCCGAAGGCCCACCAGCCGTAACGCAGGGCGTAATCGAAGCGCGACTGTCGGTCCGCGCCGGGTCGCCAGTCGCCGGGGTCCTTGTACGGCCGGTCCAGCCCGCGCCGCCGGTACGCACGCTCGCAGGCCAGCCGGCAGCGCTCGCGCTGGCGCGTGCGCTTGGTCTCGCTCACCGAGTTGGCGTGCAGGCGGTACATCTGCAGCGACAACGGCACGTTGCCCAGGGGCCCGACCTCGCCCAGCCGCAGCCACAGGTCCAGGTCCAGCGCACAGTCGAATGCTTCGTCGTAGCCGCCGACGCGCTCGATCGCCTCCCGCCGCATCATCGAGCTCGTGTGCCAGATCGAGCAGTGCCCGTCGAGCAAGGCTTGCTGGATGGCGTCGTTGTCGGTGGGGCTCTTGATGGTAGTCAGAAGCCGACCTCGATCGTCGATGTAGTCCACGAACGTGCCGATGCAGACCGCATCGCTGCGACGCAGATGCTGCAGTTGTATCTCCAGACGATTGGGTTTGAGCAGGTCGTCGGCGTCAGTGCGGGCGATGATCGCGGCGCGGCAGGCGGCCAGACCGGCGTTGGCGGCACGGGGAATCCCGGCGTTGGCCTGGCGGATCACCCGCACCCGCGCGTCCATGTCGGCGTAACGCTGCAGAATCCGCGGCGTGTCGTCGGTCGAGCCGTCATCCACGATCACGTACTCGAAGTCACGAAACGTCTGCGCCAGCGCGCTGCGCAGGGTCTGCTCCAGGTGGCGCTGGCCGTTATAGACGGTCGTGAGCAGGGAGATCGTCGGCGTCATGGAAGAAACCAGTGTCGCGTGAGCAGGTCGCCGCACCACAAGGCCGCCGCGCCCGCCAGCCCGAAACCGATCAGCACCGCCACGTCAAAGCGCGGCTGCCAGCACCCGCACCGCTTGGCGAGCACCGCATAGACCGGATACAGCACCCACTGACTGATGCCCACACCCATGATGAAGCCCGTGCTGCCCTGCAGCACGTAGCCCGTCAGTGGACACACGATCATCACCACGAGCATCGCAGCGACGGCGATCATGTTCAGAAACGTGCGCCCCGTGGCCATGATCGCCTGGCCGTAGCTGGTGTTGACCATCCCGGCGAGCGAGTTGACCGCCAGCACTTGCACGATCCAGCCGGCCATGGTGAACCGCTCGTGGTAGATCACCTGCACCAGGGGTTGGCCCAGCAGCACCAGCACGAGCAGCCCGGTGTTCAGGGGCAGCACCAGCATCGCGCGCAGATGTCGCAGCCTCATCAAAAACCGCGGCACGTCCCGCCGGAACAGGTCCGACAGCGCGGGAAAGCCCACCATGGCGCTGAGCTGCTTGGACAGGTTGGGCAGCAGCACCGCGAGCTGATACCCCATCCAGTACACGCCCAGCGCTTCGACGGGCAGCAGTCGCCCGAACGTGAGCTTGTCGATCTGCGCCGCCAGGAATGTCAGCAGCGTGCTGATGGTGATCCATCGTCCGAATCGGAACAACTCGCGTGCTGCCGTGGGGTCCCAGCGAAGGCGATTGGCGGCATCGGGCAGGAGAAAGTAGCTGCCCGCCATGCGAAACGCCGCCGTCGCCAGATTGCCCGCCACCAGCGCCCAAACCGAAGGATGCACCAAGGCCCAGAGGATCATGACGATCACGCCGACCACCTGCGTGGCGACTTCGAGCGAGGCGAGGCGTCCGACGGCCAGGCGGCGACTGGCGCGGGGAATGTTCGTCGAGGTCAACCCATTGAACACCGCCGCCACGCCCGCCACCGGCAGCAGGTAGAGCAGCGGCGGATACCAGAACAGAGACACGGGATAGGCGATGGCGCATGCGACCAGCCAGAGGATGAACCCGCGGGCCACCTGCACGGTCCAAGCGGTGTTGTAGAAGTCGGGGTCGTCGCCGCGCTTGTTCTGGATCAGCGCCGGGGTGATGCCGACGTCGGAGAACATCTGCAGGCCGGCCATGAAGACCGTGACCATGGCCATGAGGCCGAATGACTGCTGGGCGTACGGCCCAAGCGCCCAGGCCAGGGCGATGTTGGCGCCCAGGCGAAGCGACTGATTGATGCCGAAGCCCGCGGTGGTCCACAGCGATCCGCGGATGGCGCGGACTTTGAGTGCAGGGGCGGCCGGCGCGGCGGCCGGCTCGCCGTTGACAGGTGGAACCGTGATGGTCACGGACGTGGGGGTCACTGTCGAATGACAACCGCGGCTGCCGCTGGGCGTAGCCACGGATCAAAACGGACCAACATGTGCTGCGTCACGCCCCCGGCCCAGACAGCCGGCCGCGACGCCGCGTGACGGCGGCGGCCGGCTGCCGGATCGGAATCAGTCGAACGGAATCAGCTCAAAGCCGTCACGAATCCATTTGTTCACACCCGCCGCGGTGTAGCGGCCATCCCACTTCCACGGCTTCTGCCGCGTGGCCTTGAGCATGAACCCATGCACCGAGCCGTCAAGTCCGACAGACTTGGCGTAGCCGGCAAAGTCACGCTTGGCGTTGACGAACCGGCTGTCGGGCGCGTTGATCAGGTTTCCACTGAGCGTCACCTGGCTGCTCGTGAAAGCCTGACCCGCCTCGCGGCTGATGAGCTGAATGGGTTTGCCCGTGTAGTAGTTGATCGCCGGCCACTTCACCACGTTGCCGCGAATCTGAATGTCACGCAAGGTCGTCGCCTGCTTGATCTCCACCGCCGGCTTGACCAGCAGCGACCCGTCGGCCACGCCCTTGTCCGTGAAG
>CAZFDT010000129.1:0-8204 GCA_964518335.1 uncultured Phycisphaeraceae bacterium | reverse complement strand
GTTAGGGACACTTCTATCGAGACCTAGGAGGTCAGTTCTATCGAGCTACAACAGGTTCGGTCCATGTCGAAAAGGCGGCGCGGCAACGAGCCGATCAATTTGATGACAGGCGCGGCCAGTTGTATCCTGCCCGGCTTCGTCCCCGAGCGGCCTGCCGAGGCCCGCCGTCCTCGCCACACCCAGCGTCGTCGCCATGCGGATTACCGACATACTCCAGCCCGACTGTGTGAAAGTGCCGCTGGCTGCCACGACCAAGCAGGCGGCGATTTTCGAGTTGGCCGACGTGCTGGCTGCCGCCGGCGTCATCAAGGTCGCCGACGAACTCAAGCAGGCCGTCTGGGCGCGCGAGATGACCCGCACCACCGGCATCGGCCACGGCATCGCCATCCCCCACGGCAAAATCGTCGGTTGCCCCAAGCTCGTCATGGCCATGGGCAAAGCGCCCACTCCCATCGAGTTCGAGTCGATCGACCGCAAGCCCGTCGAGCTGATCTTCCTCCTGGCCTCACCCGTGGATCAGACCGGCCCGCACATCCAGGCCCTGGCCCGCATCAGCCGCCTGCTCACCGATGAGCGCTTCCGCGACGCGATCAAGTCGGCCCAGTCCAGCCAGGACCTCTACGGTCTGATCCAGAAGCACGAGGCGGACCTGCCGTTGTGAGCCCCCGCCTTTGTTCGCCGCATCGCCTGCGACGCGCCGCCTGTGTCGCTCACGAAAAGCCAACACGGCTCCGGGCTTTTGTGGGGGACGTTGCTTGGCTTGGAGGCGAATGACCGATATAACATCTTTCGGCCTGCCGCCGGTGTGTTCGATCGCACAGCCGGCACAACCCTCTTTTCGATCAGGGATGATGCATGCTCAGTCCAGACCTGGCGAGGATCCGCGCGTTTGAGGTGGTTCCGACGTTGCCCGAGCCGCTGCAGCCGTTGCTGGAGGTGGCCCATAACCTCTGGTGGACCTGGCACCCCGAGGCGGTGGAGTTGTTTGTGCGCCTCGACCGGGGGCTGTGGGCGCGCACGAACCACAACCCCGTCAAGATGCTGGGCATGTGCCCGCAGGCGACGCTCGACCGCTTCGCCCGCGACGAGGGCTTCCTCAACTCGCTGTCGCGCGTCGTCTTCAACCAGCGACGTCACCTCGAACGCACACCCTGGCTCAAGCACCGCTACCCCGACCTGCCCAACTTCGCCATCGCCTACTTCTGTGCCGAGTTCGGGCTCACTGAGTGCCTGCAGATTTACTCCGGCGGTCTGGGCTGCCTCGCCGGCGACCACCTCAAGTCCGCCAGCGAGCTGGGCATGCCCCTGATCGCCATCGGCCTGCTCTATCGCCGCGGCTACTTCCAACAGTACCTCAACCCCGACGGTTGGCAGCAGGAATACAACCCCGACCTGGACTTTTCCAACCTGCCGGTCATGCCCGTGAAGAACGACGCAGGCGACCAGGTCAAGGTGACGGTGCAGATGCCCGGCCGCGATGTCACCATCGCGCTGTGGCAGGTGACGGTGGGGCGGATTCCGCTGTACCTGCTGGACACGAACCTCACGGAGAACCACCCCGGCGACCGTGAGATCACCTCGCAGCTCTACGGCGGCGACATGGAGCACCGCATCAAGC
Source organism: uncultured Phycisphaeraceae bacterium (assembly GCA_964518335.1). Lineage (GTDB taxonomy): Bacteria > Planctomycetota > Phycisphaerae > Phycisphaerales > Phycisphaeraceae > CAZFDT01. The sequence continues at coordinate 6,586 of CAZFDT010000129.1, read as the reverse complement.
AGGAGATCGTGCTGGGCATAGGCGGCGTGCGGGCGCTGCAAGCGATCGGTATCCGGCCGGACGTGTGCCACATGAACGAAGGGCACTCGGCGTTCCTCGCCTTGGAGCGCATTCGCACGATCATCGCCGAACGCAACATCACCTTCGACGAAGCGCGGCAGCAGGCGGCGGCCAGCCACGTGTTCACCACGCACACGCCCGTGCCCGCGGGCATCGACCGCTTCCCCCCCGAGATGATCCAGCGCTATTTCAAGGGCTTCAGCGACGCGCTGCGGTTGGACATGGAGGGCCTGCTGGCGCTGGGCCGCGAGAACGTCTTCAGCAAGAACGAATTCTTCTCGATGGCGGTGCTGGCCATCCGCACCGCCGACTGGTGCAACGGCGTGTCGGCTCTGCACGGCGTCGTGTCGCGCAGCATGTGGGCCAGCATCTGGCCTCGCGTACCCGTGAACGAAGTGCCCATCGGCCACGTGACCAACGGCGTGCATGCCCGCTCGTGGCTCTCGGGCGATCTCATCCAGCTTCTCGACCGCTACCTCGGCGCCCGCTGGCAGAACGACCCGACCGACCACGAGGTGTGGCGGAACATCCACGAAGTGCCCGACGAGGAGCTGTGGCGCGTTCACGAGCGCCGTCGGCAGAAACTCATCATCTGGGCGCGGCGGAAGATCAAGGAGCAGTTCGAGGCTCGAGGCGTCAATCCCAACCAGATACGCATGGCGTGCGAGGAACTCAGCCCAGACGCGCTGACGATCGGGTTCGCCCGGCGTTTTGCCACCTACAAGCGCGGCACCCTGCTGCTGCGCGACCCGCAGCGCCTGTTGAAGATGCTCGCCGACAAGGATCGGCCGGTCCAGTTCCTCATCGCAGGCAAGAGCCATCCCGCCGACGGCGGCGGCAAGGACCTGATCCGCCAGATCGTGCAGTTCGCCCAGAACTCGCCGCACGGCCACAAAATTCTCTTCCTCGAAAACTACGATATACACGTCGCCCGCTATCTCGTGCAGGGCTGCGACATTTGGCTCAACAACCCCCGCCGTGGCATGGAGGCGTCGGGAACCAGCGGCATGAAGGCCGCGATCAACGGGGTGCTCAACTGCAGCATTCGCGACGGCTGGTGGGACGAGGTTCACGACAACGAGGTGGGCTGGTCCATCGGCCGCGGCGAGGAGTATCCCAACCCCGACGCCGCCGACGACATCGAGAGCCGCGCGCTGTACGACCTGCTGGAGAAGCAGATCATCCCGCTGTTTTACGACCGGGACGACCACGGCCTGCCGCGTGGCTGGGTGGCGCGGATGAAGAAGTGCATCGCCGTGCTGGCGCCGGAGTTCAACACCAACCGCATGGTGCAGGACTACGCCGAGAAGTATTACGTGCCGGCGCTGCGGCGCGGGCGCGTGCTGGCCGAGGACAACCTGTCGCGGTCGGTCGAATTGGCGCACAAGAAGGACCGGCTGCGTCATGCGTGGGGCAGCCTGCGCATCGAGGACGTTCAGGCCGACACCGCCAGGCCGATCGGTATCCGCGAGGATATGGCCGTGTCCGCCGTGATCGGGCTCGACGGGCTGTCGCCCGAGGACGTGCGCGTGCAGATCTACACCGGCGAGATCGACAACGACGGCCGCATCGTTTCCGGCGTGGCGTATGACATGACGCATGACCAGGACCTCGGCAGCGGCAAGCACCGGTTCAGCGGCATGATCTCGTCGGCGACCAGCGGCCGCCATGGGTTTGCCGTGCGCATCATCCCCGGCGGGCCGATGTTTGAGAGCGTGGTCGAGCCGGGCCTGATCCTCTGGGAGGACCACCAGGCCGCGCCCAAGCCCGCCGACAAGCCCGTCGCCGAAAAGGTGGCGTAGTTCCGCGCCCCCAGCGAGATGGACACGCTCTTCCCCACGACGGACGACGACCTGCTCAAGAGCGTCTATGCCCGTCAGGGGCGCACGCTCGATGATCTGCCCTACACGCCGCAGTTCGAGGCGATCGCGCAGGCGCTGGGAGCTGCCGACAGCAACGCGCAACGGGCGGAGCTGTTCCATCGTCTGCACAACCTGCGCAAGGCGGCAAACCTCCCGCGTCTGGGCCGCGCCGCCGAACCGCCGCCGCGCATCGACGCCGAGCACGAGACGCTGCTCACGCAGCTCGTCGAGCAGGAGATCGGCAAGCTCTCGCTGCGCGATCGCCTGCCCTACACCGACGCCTTTGACACGATCGTCGCCACCTTCAATGCGCGGGCCGGCCTGAATCTCTCGCCCCACGACGTGTGGCGCATCGTTGCCAAGCTCGCCAAATGACGCGCTTCATCGCCGAGCACGCCGACTTCCTCGATGGCGTCAAGGCCGAGGCCTGTTTCACGCTCGACTATTCGCTGGCGCGGATGCTGCACTGCGTCGAGCAGCTCGACGACGCGCAGCTCTGGTCGCGCCCGCGCCCGGAGATGAACGCCATCGGCAACATCCTGATGCACGTGGCGGGGAATCTGCGGCAGTGGATCGTCGTCGGATGCGACCCCGCCGGCACGACCCACGACGATCGCAACCGGCCCGCCGAGTTCGCCCAGCGCGACCCGATCGCCGCAGCCGCGCTGATCGGTCAACTCCAGCGCACGGTGGACCAGGCCAAGGCCACGATCCTCGCCCTCGACGAGAAGCAGATGCTGCGCCCGCGCTTCGTGCAGGTCGGTCAGGTGACCGCCCTGGGCGCGATCTGGCATTCGGTGTCGCACCTGGAGGGCCACACCCAGGAAACCATCTACGCCACCCGTCTGCTCCTGGGCCCGGCATATCGGTTCAAGGACCTATACTGATAGTGAACTTGCTTGAGAGGAATCGCGATGGTCCGAGCGGTGGTGGAGCTTCCCGACGGCGTGCATGCGAGGCTCGAAGAATGGGCTCGACGGCGCGGTGTGCCCTTGAGCGACGTGCTTCGTGAGGCTGCCGAGCGAGCAGCCGATGCATCGATTGCTGATGCCGAGCGAAGGTCAGACGTGACTTTGCCACCGGCGCGTGATCTTGGCGCTCCGCGAATTTCGGAACGGCACTGGCGCGAGTTGGCCAACGAGCCTGGCGCTGCTGTGGAAAGGCTGGCTGCCGAAGGCAGACTCGATGAGCTTGGCCAACCGTGAAACGAGCCTGTGATACGAACATCCTCATGTACGCATTCAATCTAGCATGCCCCGAGCATGCGAAGGCCAGAGCGTTTCTGAACGAGGCATGGACCGATCGAGACTTCGTCGTCTGCGAGCTGTCGCTGTCCGAGTTGTACGGGTTGCTCCGTAACCCGGTGCTTTGGCCGCGACCGTACTCGGCCTCAGATGCCGTGACGTTGTTTCATACGTTGCGGTCCAACCCCCATTGGGAATTGGTTGATTACCCGGGTGGGTTGATGGATCGTGTGTGGCGGTTGGCGGGCGAGCCGGAATTTGCGAGAAGGGCCATTTTCGACGCGCGCCTTTCGCTCACATTGAGACATCATCGGGTTGAAGAGTTCGCCACACGCAACGTCAATCATTTCGTGGGGTACAGCTTCAGCAAGGTGTGGAATCCACTGGAGGATTGACCGTCACGTGCGTGAATTCACCCTGCTCGATCATGTATTCGCCCACAACGCGGCGCTGCCGGCGTCGGTGGTGATTCCACCGGGCGACGACATGGGGGCCATCGTGATCGGGGGGCGGACGGTGCTTGTGACAGTGGACCAGGTCGCTGAGGGGGTGCATGTGGATTTGGGCCGCGATCCCCTCGCGGGGGTGGGGCGGAAGGCGATCACGCGGAACCTGTCGGACGTGGCGGCGATGGCGGTTCGCCCGCTGGGGGCCGTGGCGGCGGCGTGTCTGCCCAAGGACTTCGGCGAGGCTCGGGCCAATGCCCTGTTCGACGCCATGCGGGCCACTGCAGCGGCCTACGACTGCCCGCTCATCGGCGGGGACGTGGCGATGTGGGACCACCCGATGATCCTGACCGTCACCGTGTTTGCCGAGCCCTGGCCGGACGTGGCGCCGCTGTTGCGCCGTGGCGCTCGCGTGGGCGACGCCATCTGTGTGACCGGCGAGCTGGGCGGCTCGCTGGCGGGGCATCACCTGACGTTTGAGCCACGCATCGCCGCGGCCCGTGCGCTGGGCGGCGTGGCGCACTGCATGATCGACCTGAGCGATGGGTTGGGGCGTGACCTGGGCCACATCTGCCGCGCCTCGGGCGTCAGCGCCGAGCTTTGGGCCGACGCGCTGCCGATCCGTGCGTGCGTCACGGGTCAGCCGCGTTGGCAGCACGCCCTGGGCGATGGCGAGGATTACGAACTGTGCCTGACGTTGCCGCCCGACGCAGTGCCAGGCGAGGTCGAGGGCGTGCCCGTGACCGTGGTAGGCCGAATCGTGCCCGGCCCCGAGGCGACGATCCGCATCCGCCTGCCCGACGGGTCGTTTGTGCAGGTTGGCGACGTGGGCTGGGAGCATCGCGCATGATCCCGCCGATCAAGCTCATCTCGACGCACGTGGCCGACACGCTGGCGATCGGGTCGGCCATCGCGGGCGCAGCGCGCGGCGGCGACGTCATCGCGCTCGTCGGCGAACTGGGCGCCGGCAAGACCCAACTCGTGCGCGGCCTGGCGCGTGGCCTGGGCCTCGAACCGAAGCGCGTCACCAGCCCGACCTTCGTCCTCATGCACGAATACGAGCCGGCGCACGATCGCGGTCTGACGCTGGTCCACATCGACGCCTACCGCGTCGCGTCGTTGGGGGACCTCGAATCGCTGGGCTGGTCCAACGACGCCGATCTGCGACAGAACACGGTCGTGGCCGTCGAGTGGGCCGATCGCCTGGGCGAGTCGCTCGACGACGCGCTGGTGGTGACGATCGAACACGCCGGCGACGAGATGCGGCGTCTTGTCATCGCGCCGGGGCGAGCGTGGCACGCACGCTGGCACGAGTTGACGACGGCGCTGGACACCTACGTGGAGCAGACGCCGCGCACGCCCTGCCCGATCTGCCGGCGCCCCGTCGCCGCCGACGCCGCAACGTTTCCGTTCTGTTCCAGGCGATGCCGCACCATCGACCTGGGCCGCTGGATCGACGGCCGCTACACCATCAGCCGACCGGTCGAGCAGAGCGATCTGGATGAGGGCGTGGATTGAGGCACGACCACAGGTCGCGGCTTAATAGAGGACTACTCTTCGCCCGGCTCGGCCTGCTCGCCCTTCTGCGCCTCGGGCGAGATGCCGTAGATGATGAACCGGTAGCTCACAGGGTCGAAGCCGTGCTCCCGGCAGATGCGCGCCTGCACCGGCTCCAGCCACGGGCTGGGTATCTCGATCACTCGACCGGTCTCGACGCATACCAGATGCCCCTGCGGCTTCTTGCCGATCGACAACTCGTAGTGCGCCTGTCGCGAGTCGATGAGCACCTCGCTGATGACTTTGGCTTCCAGCAGGTGCTTGAGCGTGCGATAGATCGTCGCCTTGCTCACGCGGTAGCCGCCGTTGCGCATCTCCATCATGAGCTGATCGGCCTCGAACACGCCCTCCTTCTGCAGGACCGCGTTGAGGATCTCCGCCCGCTCCGTCGTAAACTTGAGCCCCTGACGCTTGAGGAATCTGCGGAAGATCGCGCACACCGGCGGCTGAATGATCATGTCGTCGGACGCGGGCTGGGCGGCTGGAGCGGGCATCGCATGATTCTAGCCGAATGTCACCGTCCCGGCCGCTGCCACGGCCCAGCCGCCACGACGCGACCCCCCGGCATAAGATATGACGACCATGGACAACACCCTGATCATCTGGGCCATCATCTGCCTGGCGATCGCCCTGGTCCTGTTCGTCATCGAGATCTTCATCCCCTCCGGCGGCCTGATCGGGCTGGCGGCGGCGGCGGCGCTGACGGCGGGCATCGTTCTGCTTTTCCGCGTCAACACCACGCTCGGCCTCGTCGGCGCCACCGTGTCCCTTCTGGCCCTGCCGTTCGTCATCGGCTACGGGCTCAAGATCGCGCCGGGCACGCCTGTCCTCCGCTGGTTGTCGCTGAACAGCCCTGAGGGCCGCGCCGCCGACGCGCGTTCGCTCGAACGCGGCGACGCCGATGGTGACGCCGACGCCGCGCTCGTTGGCCAGGAGGGCACCGCCGTCACCGACCTGCGACCCGTCGGCACCTGTCTCATCGCCGGCCGACGACGAGAGTGCCTCTCCGACAGCGGCATGGTCCACGCCGGGGCCAAGGTCCGCGTCGTCCTGGCCGACGGCATGCAGATCAAGGTCCGCATCACCGGCCAGTAACACCCCCGGCTCCCATCGAACCGCCGGGGAGCTTCCGGGGAGGTTCCGGGGGAAATCGGAATCACTGGGTTTTCACCTTCACCAGTCGATGCGCCAGTCAGAATGGCAGAGGGCCTTTGCGGAGATGTCTGCTGGGCCCGTTGCATTTTGCCTTGCGGTACCCCATACCCGATACCCGATACCCCATACCCGACCCCTTCCCCCGTTCACTGCAGCGCCTATTTTACCCCACCGCCCCGCGGCGCATAGTCGTCGCCGGGGATTATCCCAGGGTGAAGACATTTACATCCGATCGCCTCCGGTGAGAGTGCGGATGAGGTAG
>CAZFDT010000128.1:0-8766 GCA_964518335.1 uncultured Phycisphaeraceae bacterium | reverse complement strand
CGTTAGGGACACTTCTATCGAGACCTAGGAGGTCAGTTCTATCGAGCTACAACAGCCCTTGGGCAGGTGTGTTGGGCCGCTACCTGAGCGCGTCATCTGCTTCAGGCTGGCCGCGGGGGTGAATATGGGACGCTGCAGGCGCGGGTTGTTCATCGGACCTGATTGTGCGATAATGGGGCCGCGTGATGAGTCCCGCCGGTCGTATCGCAGCCGGCACGATGGGAGGTGTCCGTGCCGAAGGCCCCGAACGATGGTGTGGTTACGGTTCGCCAGCATCCTGCCGGACGTAAAGCCCGGGTGCTGTTGTGCAGTGTGTTTGGGCCGTACGCACGGGACGACGCCTGGGGCAGCCGGGCGCTCAACCCGATGGAGCTGTATCACAATCAGGTCACTCGGGTGCAGGGGCCGTTCTCCTTGCGGATGTTCCACCGCTCGTGGGGGTTGATGCTGATCCAGGCGAATCTGACGGCACCATGCACGCTGCTGGATTTTCCGACGCTGGATCGCTTCGTCGAGGAGTTGACGACTCAAAGGTACGACGTGATCGGCATCAGCGCGATCATTCCGAATCTGGACAAGGTCGCGCACATGTGCCGGTTGATCCGCGAGCATCAGCCGGGGGCGCACATCGTCGTAGGTGGCCACATCGCCAACTTCGGCGGGCTGAGCGAACGGATCGACGCCGACCACATCGTTCGCGGCGAGGGCGTGCGCTGGTTCCAGCAATACCTGGGCGAGCGCACCGACCAGGCGATCCGCCACCCGCGCATCCTCTCAGGCATCGGCGCCCGCACCATGGGCATCACCCTGCGCGACAAGCCCGGCGACGTCGCCGCCACGCTCATCCCTTCCGTCGGCTGCCCGATGGGCTGCAACTTCTGCTCCACCAGCGCCATGTTCGGCGGCAAAGGCAAGTTCATCGACTTCTACCCCACAGGCGATGAGCTCTTCGCAGTCATGCTCGAGCTCGAACGCGATTTGCAGGTGCGATCCTTCTTCATCATGGACGAAAACTTCCTGCTGCATCGCAAGCGGGCCCTGCGCCTGCTCGAGCTGATGCAGCAGCACAACAAGGCGTGGTCGCTGTACGTCTTCAGCTCGGCGAACGTGCTGCGGAGCTACACGATCGAGCAGCTCGTGGGCCTGGGCATCTCGTGGGTGTGGATGGGTCTGGAGGGCAAGGCGAGCAAGTACGTCAAGCTTGCCGGCGCCGACACACTCACGTTGGTCAGGACGCTGCAGTCGCACGGCATCCGCGTGCTGGGCTCGACCATCGTCGGCATGGAAGAGCACACCCCCGACAATATGGACGCCGCCATTGACTACGCGGTTTCGCACGACACCGAGTTTCACCAGTTCATGCTCTACACGCCGATCCCCGGCACCCCGCTGTGGGAGCAACTGCAGCGCGAGGGTCAATTGACCGATCCCGCCTGCCGCGACATTGCTGACACGCATGGCCAGCTGCGCTTCAATTACCGCCACCCCAACCTGCCGGCGGGGACCGAAGGCGACTGGCTCATCAAGGCATTCACGCGCGATTTCGAGGTGAACGGGCCGAGCATCGTGCGCATGGCGCGCACAACGCTGCTGGGCTGGCAGCGCTACCGCAAGCACACCGACGCGCGGGTGCGCGACCGCTTTGCGTGGGAGGCTGAGGGGCTGCCGACAACGTATGCCGGGGCGTTGTGGGCGGCGCGGCGTTGGTTCGCCGATCGGCCGGCGCTGCGCGCGCGGATCGACGGCGTGCTCAAGGACATCTACCGGACTTTCGGCGTCAAGGCGCGACTCCTGGCGCCGCTGGTGGGGCGCTACATTCTGCACATGCTGCGAGCAGAGGATCAGCGTCTGCATCGCGGGTGGACGTACGAGCCACCGACGTTCTACGAGCGGACGAACCAGCCCGAGCCGGTGCCTGGTCCCAGCGCTGCGGCGGGCCTCTGGCCGACAGCCGTCGCCGCCACATGAGCAGTGGCCGATAACCCCAGTGTCGCCAGCATTGTCAGCCGAAGATTACTCGGCCGATGCCCCCTGCGCCGATAGCCCATCGAGGTACTCGTGGAGGCACGGATGGCCAGCGGTGACGCCACAACCTCGGAACCCAGTTGCCCGTTCATCGACCTCAATGACCCGCGATGCGCTTCCAGCTTCACGCTCGGCCGGCTCGATCGGGCGTTCGACGTCTGCCTCCGCCGGCCCATGGCCTGCCACCTCTTCTACCGCATCGCGCTCGAGCAGCGTGCCCAAGGCGCGGTCGCGGCTGGCATTGTCTCCCTCACCATCGCCGGCCAGGCCCTCGCCGCCGTCAACCCACCGGGGACCGTCGCCCTCGCCGGCTGACCCTCTTCTTCCCGCCGCGCGCGAGTTCCTTTCCTATTGCCGCGTCGAGTGTGGCTTCGCCGACGCCACGCTCCAGGCTTACGGCGCCGACCTGCGCGACCTGATCGAATGGATGCGCCAGCGCGGCCTGTCGTCGTGGCAACAGCTCGACCTAGCGGCCATCACCGAGCACGTGCGAGATCTGGACAAGGCGTGTCTGGCGGTGGCGTCGATCGCGCGACACGTGGCGACCATCCGCGTGCTGGGGCGATACCTGCACGCCAACGGCCACATCGACCGCAACTTCGCTGAACTGCTGAGCCAGCTGAAGGCATGGCAGACGCTGCCGACGGTACTGGCGGTGCCGCAGGTGGCGCAGTTGCTGGCGGTAACGGATCCTCAGGACAAGCTGTACCTGCGCGACCGCTGCCTGGTGGAGTTGTTGTACGCGGGGGGACTGCGGGCCAGTGAGGTGGCGGGTCTGGACGTGCCGCGGGTGCATTTGGATTTGGCGGTGGCGCGGGTCATGGGCAAGGGCAGCAAGGAGCGGATCGTGCCCATCGGCAAGCCCGCGATCGAGGCGACGCGACAGTACCTGACCGAGCTTCGCCCGCAGTTGCTCAAGGGCGACATCGCCGCGGGACGGCTGCTGCTGTCGCGCACCGGCAAACCCATCAACCGCATTGTGGTGTGGCAGATCATCAGCCGTCTGGCCAAACGCGCGGGGCTGCGTGGCGTCCACCCGCACACCCTCCGCCACAGCTTCGCCACCCACCTGCTCGCCGGCGGCGCCGACCTCCGCGTCGTCCAGGAGCTATTGGGCCACAGCAACATCAAGACCACGCAGATCTACACCCACGTCGATCGCAGCCGCCTCAAGGAAGTGATCACCAAGTTCCACCCACGCGAGCGCCGGGCAGTGTGATCACAGCGTCACCTCGGCCGTTTGAGGCTTGGCGAAACCGCCCGTGGCGCGGTACGGATTGGATTCAGCCTTGACCGCCCCTTGCACATGCCCGTGCTTCACATCAAAAGTCAACTTCAGCCCGTTGCGGTGCGTGATGGTGAGCCCGTCCAGGCGCTTGGGCAGCACGGGGTCGAGCACGAGTTGGCCATAGTGGCGGCGGATGCCCAGCAGGTGGCGGACGACGATGTTCACGTAGATTCCGGGGCCGCTGGAGTAGATGCGCCAGCCGCCGTCGTAGCGGACGTCGCCGGTCATCGTCTTGCGGTAGTTGCGGGCGGCCTCGTAACGGTCGGCGAAGGCGGCGTCGCTGCTGCTGAAATAGGCGTTGCGCTGACGCGGTGCGGCCCCTGCAACGACCTCGGTCACGGCGCTTGGGTTCACCGTCAGCAGCCCCTCGTAAAGGGCGTCGGCTTCGCCCAGCAGGGCCATCGCCTCACAGTAGCGCAGGTGCGCATGCACGTACTGCAGCCCGATTTCGCGACCGAAGTAGCTCGACGATTCGGCGCGCTTGAAAATCGTCATTCGCCCACCGCGGTAGATCGGGGGCTTGTCCATCAGCCGCGCCCCGTCCGGCGCCAGGAGGTGTTGGCGGATGATCGCCAAGTGCTGCCGCGCCTGCTCGGGGGTGAACAGGTGGGCGAGCATGCTGCGCGTCATGGGGATGAGCGAGTAGTGAATGCCGGTGACGCGATCGCTGGGGTGGAGCAGATGCCGCTGCACTCCTCCGGAAGCGTCGAAGAGCGCATAGCCTGCGACGATACCGTCACGCATCAGGTGCTTGTGGAAGTCGGCGTGGATCGTCCCGAGCAGATCATCGGCCTCGCGTTTGCGTGAGGCGTCGCCAGCCCGCCGCATCGCCTCGCGCCAGCGGCGCAGCGTGTGATACAGCAGGGCCACCGTCCACGAGCTGACCATCGTGTCGCGCAGCTTTGGATCGGCGGGCTGCAGCGCGTCGTTCCAGTCGCCCTCGCCGTAGCGGATCAGCGACGTGCCGGGGATGAACAGCGACTTGACGCGGGCGATCAGGCGATCGACGTGTTCGTGGATCGTGCCTTTCTGGTCGCTTGCAGTGAACCTGCTGTCGTCGAAGTAGGGCACGACCTCGTCGAGGATGGCGAAGTCGGCGGTGTGTTCGAGGTAATCGCACAGGGCCTTGAGCGGCCAGACGATCACGTCGCCGTGGCTGTGGGAGTCGCGAATGCTCTCGTAGGGCGGGTGCATGAACCACTGCGGCCATTCGTGCCGTTGCGCCCACTGCTGTGCGAAGACGGTGAGGAGCATATTACGCACGACCTCAGGCCGATCCGCCGCGAGCATGAACTCGATCGGCCCCTGGCACACATCGCGCACACCCCACGCCGCGCCGCTGTTCTGCTCCAGACCGCGCGGCGTCGTCAGATGCACCATCGCGTTATGCGCCATCCACGGCAGGCTTTCGGCCAGCATCGGCCAGTGCTTGTCCGTCGATTCACTGTGCGCCAGCGGGATCAGTGAACGCCAATAGTCGTCGCCGGAGACCTGTGAAACTGCGGGCGGCTTCCTATGAAGGCTGCCCCGAATGGTAAGGGCAAATGCAGCCACAGCCCGCGTCTGCACAATGATGTGCGGGGAGTGCTGCTCTTGTTGGATCGATGTCACGGCGTCGGCGTCGGAGGTCTGGATGACATACGCGGATTCGGGATACTTCTGGCCAAAGAGCGATGACGCGTCGGGCCGGACGGTGAACGACTGGCGCTCGTCGTCGATCTCGACAGTGGCGGGCGCCTCGTACTCGTGGTTGCCCGCGACCAGATGCCCGACGAACATCAGCTCGCACGGTTCGCCTTCGATCGCCACATCGAGCGTGATGAGCGGTCCGGTCGGTGACGCGGTGGCGGTGACGACAATGGTGCGGCGTTCGCCCACGTACCGCCATGTGGCGCTGTCGAGCTGCATCTCGAACGTCGTGGGCATGCCCAGCAGCCGCCACTGCCCGTCGATCTTCACGAGCAGGCGCAGGCCGGTGTATCGAATGACGTGATAAGGATCGCGTGCGACCGAGAACAGCTTGTGAAACGAGGTGTTGCCCAGCGTCACCTGCGACGCGAACACGCCGGCCATCCAGACCGTGCTGCACATGACCCGATCGTCAAGCGATGTGGTCGCGCTGGTGCGGATCATGTGACCGGTGCGGCGGAGGTGATGGTTTTCATCATGGTCGATCGCGACGCGCATCCGTGCCGCATCGCGCCAAGCGCTCGGTGCAACAGCCGGGACATCGCGCGACCCCGGTTGGCAGACATCGGCGGCGATGGCGTCGAGATGGCGAACATCATGGTCGCTTGTTGCATCGCGATGGTCGGGTTCATAGCGTGCGACGAACGTCCACGCGGCGGTCTTGCCCGACCGCGGGCGCGACTGCAGGCCGATCCACCCCGCTTCGTGCTGAAGGCGTTGCGCGGGGAGGTCCTGCGTGTGGAACGCGGGGATGCCGCTGTGACGGTGGGCGAGGCCGAACAGTTGCAGGCCGTCGGTGGCGAAAGCGGCGGCGCCGGGGTCGATGCACGCCTGCAGAAGCCAGGGGCAGCGGCCCTCGTGCTGAGGCAGGTTCTGTCGCGTGGCGACCGCCCAGCCATGGCGGGGATGCTGCAGTGGGCTATGGTCGAGATACTGCGACGTATACAGCTCGTTGTTGAGAATCTGCCCGCGCGAGGCGAGGCCCACGTCCTGGATCAGCGCGGCGTCGAACTCGCCGGACACCTCGCTTTCGACACTGACTTGCCACGTCCACACGGGCGAGCGATCGTCCAACTGCAGCGAGCACGTGCAGATGAGTCCGGACGACTTTGCCTGCCACACGAACCGGTCCGATTCCGCTGCGAAATGGGTGTGCCCCGCGCCGACAAGTGAAGCCACGGCGCGCAAGCCGCCGTCTCGTCGGCGCACGACGATTCGCATCACCCCCTCGCCCAGCGGCGTGCCGAAGAGCTGGTTGATGAGGATGCCTTCGTGCTCGATGGCGAACAGTGTGCCGCAAGGCAAGACGCCGATGGCCAGACCGGCGGCGTTCGTGAGCTTGTGCAAGCCCAGGTGCGATTCGCTGGGGATCGTCAGTTGGCGTGGCATACATCCATGTTACATCGGCGTCTTGAAGCCCATCGCCCGCATGACGCACCAGCCGGCCCGGGCCTCGTAGATCTGAAACGCCCCGGCCGCCAGCACGACTGCCGCCACGAGGTATATCCAGTTCGGCTCAATCACATCCAGCAGCCCCAGCACCAGCAGCACGACGCCGACCAGCATCACGATGATCCCGCTGATGAGTCTCGCAGCCTTCCCTTTGGCGTCAATATTGCATTGCATGGTGGTGAAGAGCGCCAGTGGTGAGTGGTCGGTGGTGCGGCGTCACAACAACCCAAAGTATAGGCTTCACTACTCCCCGCTCACCGTTCCTCGATCCTCAGCACCTGGCTGCTGATGGTCTCGTCGATGACGCGGCTGAGGGTCGCCTGGGGGAATCGGATCTGAGCCTCGATGGTGCGGGCGTCGGTGGTATTGCGTCCGACGGCTTCCTTGCGAACGAGGTCGAACATGATCTGGGTCTGAAAGCTGCTGTTTCGCAGGCGGACGTCGATGGGCGGGCCGTCCTGGGGGAGCTTGGCGCGATCGAGCTCGAGCCGGGTGCGGGCGACGCCCGTGACGTTGGCGATGGGAACGCCCTCCACCTCCTCGATGCCGGTGAGGGTGTAGCGCATGTCCTGGTTGAGCCAGCCCACCTCGTGCGACCAGCGGAACCTCGCGTCCCAGGCGCGACCCACGGGAACGGTCGGCGGGGTGGCGGCGATGCAGGCCAGGTCCGTGGCGCTCTCGACGAAGTCGATGTCATCGGGAATGGTCGCGTCGCCGGCCTTTCGCTTCATGGCGTCGGTGCCGCGCACGCTCTGGATCGTCCCGTCGGCAGCGACCTCGCAGGTGACGGGCACGCCGGTCATCGCCCGGATCAGCGCGTGGACGCCCTCGCTGTCACCGCGCGGGCGGCGCGAGTCGTTGCTCTGCACGCTGCCGTCGTCCAGCGTCAGTCGCGCTGTCATCCAGTCCATGGTCATCGTTGCAGTGGACGACCCGTCGGGGCGCGCGGCGACGATCGCCCAGGTGCATTCGCCCTCGACCTCCATGCGATTGCTCGACGTGCGGCGATTGCCCCCGGCCGCCAGGGTGACAGCCTGGTCGCGCTGCGTCCACACCCAGTACCGAGCCGTCTTGCCCACCACCGGCGCCGGGCGCAGCTCCACCGCCTGCACGTCGATCTGCGGCGCAGTGTATTCCTCCGCCGCACACGGCAGGGCGGCAAAGGCCAACATCACGAGCCACGGCATCGTTCGCATCATCATCATCCTGGCCTCAACGCCACGCGCCCCGCGGCGGCGACTGGTTCATCAGCTCCAGCCACTGCACGCGATACACGCGCCAACCCTCGGGCGTCTTGCGCCATGTCAGCAGCCACTTCGTCGGGATCGGAGCCTGCGCGCCGAAGCCCTCGCTGAGCGTGGTGCGCAGGTCCACGAGCACCAGGCCCTGCGCGTCGCTACGGGCCTCGGCCTCGAGGTGGCGGATCGCCTGCGAGGCGATCGGGTAGTTGCGCCCGGCAGCGTCGATCTCGCCGCCCAACTCGCCGACACTCACCCACGTGTCGCCGTCCGGGCCCACGAGCACGGCGTCGGCGGCGAGAAAACCCGCAACCCGCCCACCGTCGAGCGGGGCAGTCGCCGCCACCAGCTCCCGCGTACGCTGCAGCAGCCGTTCACGATCGGTGGTGACGACTTTCGCCAAGCCGATCACGGCGACGGCGGCCGCCAACGCCACCCACGACGCGGTGACGACGCGACGCTGCCCGCGCTGCTGGCCTACGAGCCGCAGCACCACGCCCACGCCCACCAGCCCCATCGCCAGGAGCCACGGCGACTCGAAGAGCATGTGCGACCAGAGCGCCGGCGGTTGCGGTTCCATACGGGGATGATCGCCGCTGCCTTGCCGCAAAGCAACCGCAAAATGCAGGGCCAGCGCCTGCAGGACTGACGGGCCGTCGCCCCCCCGTTCGCCGCTTGGGGTGACCTGCGTGGGCATCGTCCAATCAAGCAACTTGTTATTCACACACCACAAGTTGCACATTCCGACCATCAAGTTGATTCCCGACACACCGGCCCGACGCCCCCGGCACCCCAGCGAGTGAGCGTCACGCATCGCATCCGCACTTCATCCGCACTTGCGCCGCCCCGCGGTGTCGCCAAAACATCCGCACTTCATCCGCACTACCCTGACAAACGCCCCCGGCGCGCGTCGCCGCACCGGCGGGCCGCGGTCCCGCTCACATGTCAAAGAGCGCCCGAACCCGGCACCGCGGCCGCGCGGGGCTGTCATTTCTAACGCAACCGCCGCCCTTTAGCTAAGAGCGCCTAAAAGAACTTGCAGTTTGCGTTTGACTCTTGCCGATGATCCCTACG
>CAZFDT010000127.1:0-8959 GCA_964518335.1 uncultured Phycisphaeraceae bacterium | reverse complement strand
CCCGGTCTTGATCGTGAATAGCTTCCGTCACCGGTGACGGAAGCTTTCCGCCCTGGCCGCGCCCGTATTGCCTCCCTGCCTCGACTTGTCGCTGCTTGGCTTCGGCTTCAAGCATCGGCACGAGTTTCAATGCGAGTTCCGCCCGCTGGTACGCCGTCAGGTTCCGCCGGCCGAACTGGTGCTCGATGATCCACCGTTTGACGGCGTCGCGGTCGGGCAGGCTCAGCTCACGGGTGGTGTAGTCGATCCCGAACCGGTCGCAGATGGTCTTGCGGTGGTGCCCGTCCAGGAGCACACGCTGCTCGCGCCACACGATCAGTGGATCGAGGCAGCCATCGCGGAGCAGGTTGGCTTCCAGGCCAGCCCGCTCCTCGTCGGCGAGAGGCGGGATGAGGGATCGCAGCTCTTCGTCGATGATGATCTCGTACTCAGCGGCGATCGTGGTCATGGTGGTGGTCTCCTGGGTGTGGCGCGAAGCGATCGGGCGCGGTGGATGCCGCGCTGCGCTAAAACGGAATCTGGTCGTCCGGGATCAGGACTGTGTCCGTGTCCGGTAGGTCCACTGCACCACGCTCATCACTCCCATCGCGCCGCGGCGGGATCGGACCCAGTTCATGCTTGACGATGCGGTCATACTTCTCGCCGGTGACATGGCGCACGGTGATGGCACGGGTCACTGCAACACCGCCATCCTCGGCGATCGCCACGGCTTCATCGACCGACGTCGGGCACGGCTCGTGTGAGCGCGATCGCCACCAGGCCTCGGCCTTCTGCCGCGCATAGCTTCCAGGTGGATGCTCGATGCAGACCCATTCGCTCTGGTACTCGTTGAATCCGAGCCGGTAGTCCACTCGCAGAGTTCGCGGATGGCCTTCCGGCGCGTCGCGTTTGGTGTGGGCCGAGTAGAAGACGTCCTGGACCTCGTGTTCGGTCTCGGTCACTTCGCCGCTGAGAACGCCCGCGGTCGTGGCCTGCCGATCGTGCTGCTCGCGCTTGGGCGGCGGGAACACATAACCGCACTCGGGACACACGCCGTAGGCGGCGTGGATCAACGCCTGACACTTGGGGCACTCCTTCGCAGGCGCTTCGCCGCCTCCCCGGGAAGGATCTTTGATCTGCAGAGCATCGACCGGCCCATGGCGCAGAATGTTGCCGCCGAAGTCGAGGACGAGGCAGTTGTCTTTGGATGGATGGAGGCGGAAGCCACGACCGCAGTTGCCCACAATCGCGACCTTACCGTTGCGCCGTGTCACAAGTGTTCCGTGGTCAGTTGATAAACACCAGACCGTTTCATGTGGCGAATAGCGAACGGGTTTCAATGCGCAGCGTCGCTTTACCACCGCGTTGGAACGGGTATTGACGCCACCCACGGTTGCCGTCGTCTGTGGACGAACGTGAAGGATGAACAGATCCCTTGGGCAATCGTTCTGCCATGGCGACTTGGTGCGCTGACGTGAGATATTGCATCGGAACCCGCGTCTGATCAGTAGAGACTGAAGTTGATCCGCCAAGAACTGATGAGGTCCGATCGCGATATGCTGGGTTCGCGGCGTCCAGCTCAAGTTACGCGGCTTGCTGCCATCAGCCAGATTCATCGCATCGAGCATGATCTGTAGCTGACAGTGTGATATGTCCTCCATACTCTCGGCGATGGTGTTCCAGAAGTACTTGCTCAGATGCCTCCAGCCTCGCTTGCCCGCGTTGACTCCGCGGGGTTTGCCGTAGGGGACCACGTATTGAACCGCGTCGGCATAGCCGGCAGTCTTGCCCGTTCTGGCTCGGCGATAGACGCGGTATCCGAAGCCGCACCCCTCCAGCATCGAAACGATTGCCTTGTTGTGCGGACTGGCGGCCGATTGGCAGATCACGACAGCATTGTTGTGAGGGTTGTAATGACCATCGGTCATCGCCCAGCCCAGGAAGCGTATCTCGTCGTCCGACAACGGCAGGCCCGGCCCGTCGTTGCTCCCCGCAATCGGAATCCTGTAGCTGTCGCTGTAGCGGGACAAGCCTCTCGCCTCGCCCTTTCGCCACCGCTTACAGGTGCGGGATCGGCCTCGGTAGATCATCGTGTGATGATCGGTGACTCTGACGTCAAGGTGCGGTGATTGGATGCCGTACATCGACTCGCCAGGAGCAAGTTGGCGATGTACCTTGTTTTGAGCGGCACACCAGACGACATGCCCGGATTCCATGTCGAAGGCACCGACGGTATCGCCCACTCGCACCTCGTGACACCTCGCCCAACCTTTGGACGTCAGCACTTCCGTTTCCATGTCCAGACACATCTGGTAGTAGAGCCCCGGCGAGTTGGTCGGTCGCAACAGCACCACGCAGTCGACGTTGGGCGCATCAAAGCCCGTGGTCAGCACGTTGACATTGACCAGAAACTTCAAATCGCCATGCCTGAATCGATCAAGCGTATCGGCCCGGTCAAATGGCAACGTCTCGCCACACACGAGCCCGCACTCGTGGCCCAGGCCGGTGATCACACGCTGCACGTGCTGTGCATGCCTCACGCCCGCGGCGAAGATCAGCACCGCATGACGATCCTTCGTGTGCTCGATGATCTCGTGGCACGCCGAGCCGACCAGGACGTCGTCGTCCATCAGGTTCTCCACCTCGCCGGCGATGAACTCACCGCCACGCAGGTGAAGGCTGTCGAAGTCGGCCTTGCGCTGGCCGGCCTTGCTCTTGAGCGGGCAGAGGTAGCCCTGCACGATCAGCTCGCGCACGCCGGCCTCGTAACAGACATGATTCAGCAGACCGCCAGGGGCGCAGATGGTGCCCGTAGTCATACGGTACGGCGTTGCAGTGAGACCCACCAGCCGCACATTCGGGTTGATCACCTTAGCGTCGGCGAGGAAGGTTTGGTACATGCCCTCGCCGTCGGGCGGGATCAAATGACATTCATCGATGAGGATCAGATCGAACCGACCCAGATCGCACGCCTTGCGGTACACGCTCTGTATCCCGGCGACGATGATGGGATGGTCGGTGTCGCGGCTCTTGAGCCCGGCTGAGTAAACGCCGATCTGGTGCCACAGATCGGGGGCCATGGTGTGCAGCTTGTCGACCGCCTGTTCGAGCAGTTCCTTCACGTGAGCGAGGATCAGCACGCGGCCGTCCCACATCTGCACCGCATCGCGGCAGATGGTGGCCATCAGGGGCGTTTTACCCCCCGCGGTCGGGATCACCACGCACGGGTTGTCATCGCGCGTGCGCAAGTGGTCATAGACCGCTGCCACCGCCTGGACTTGGTACGGGCGCAGGATCATGGCCTCTTGGCCAGCAGTTGCAGTGGTCGCCTGACTCACGGCACCTCCCCTGCGACACCTGCGGCCTCCAACACCAGGTCGCGATGACTGCGATCTCGAAGCAAACGGTTGCCGGCGGATCGCAGTTCTTCCTCGACACGGTTGAATGTGGCCCACGCCCGGGCATCGGTGGCCTTGTTGCGGCCGTTGAGCATTCGCGCTTCGAACCAGTCGGCGACGGTGCAATAGCGCAGCGCCGCACCGACCAGTTCGATCTGCCGTGTCGATAGCTCCCGCTGTTTGCTTCGCGGCATCGCTACTCCGAATCAGTTGGGATGGACGATCGCCACGCCGCACAGCGGGCAGCGATGCAGAGGCAGGTCATCGACGTTCACTTCGATCTTGCCGCCGGGCACGATGTGACGTCGCCGAGTCACAAGCAGATCGATCTGGCTGTCGTCCTCATAGACGCCAGCATGCTCGAGCGCATCAAGACTGGCTTTCTGCAAATTGTCGAGGTCGCGTCTGCGTCGATCCGGTGGAAACGCGTCCATGCACAACGCGATGCGCCCCCCAGAAGGGGGCTTACGCGGGCCATGCCCATTTCCGGGGGCCAGGAGGGCATGGACGCTCGCACGAAACGTCCGGCCCTCCCGGCTGACAACCATCCGCCCACGGAAGTGACGCCAGTAGTGATTGACACTGGGTGGGTACGGCAGATCGAACTTCATGTCGTCTGGACTCCTCGCATCATGGCGAAGCCTTCGGTCAGCCGGTCATCGAGCGTGCGTCGTCGCTCATCCAGCTCCGGCGGCACCATCGGCGACTCAGGATCAAGCTCACGCAGTCGTCGCGATTCGCGTGCCCGATAGCGAGCCAAGGCTGCCGGTGAACATTGATGCCCATCGCCATCGCTGCGGTGTTTGCATGTCCAGCCGCAGATGACGCACTCAAAGCCGCGCGTGGCGGGGATGGTCAGTCGTGGTCGCCTCGTCATGGCACACCTCCTCATCGCCGCCACGGCGGCGTGTTGGCGGTGGCGGTGCCAACGGCGGGTGGTTGCGAGGCCGGGACGGCGCTGGCCGGCTGCGGCGTCGTAGCGGCCGCCCTTCCAGGCGCCGGCTCGTAGCCCTTGATCTCATTGGTCAGCTCGTTGTTGTCACTGCGCTTCTTGACCTTGACGGTGATGAGCAGCGGGATGTTGTGCAGCTCGACGCTGTCGCGCGGCTGCATCACGCCCACCGCGTGGCAGATGGCCGAGAGTTCGCTGCGGGCCATCTTGACCGCGGTGGCGTTGGGATTGGTGAGGTTGAGCCGCGCCCACAGCATCCGCCCCCGGAATTCGCCGTCGATGAGGGTGAGGGTGAGCTGGAGGTAACTGCCCTGGCCGTTCTTGGTGGGCTTCATCTCCGATTCGGTGATGACCGCGAGGTACTTGCCCTCGGGGACAGGATCGAACGAGACGTTGGGATCGACTTCGTGTGCGTTGAAGGTGCCGAGGTTAGCCATGGATCAGTGCTCCTGGTTGGGGGTGGTGGTGTCAGTGGCAGTTGCGTCATTGGCAGCGGAATGCGCGATCGCGGTTGGTGTGACAGTTGGCCGGTCCTTCACCAGCGCCTGCATCAGCGCCGGCCACGACAGCGCGACTTCCGGCGGCAGGCCGTAGCGGTTCTTGGCGAGGATCACGTTGGTGCCCTCGGTGATGAGGATGCGATGCCCACCCTCGTGGCGGGCATAGAGCACGGCGTCGGCCCATTCGATGAAGGGCGGCGCGATCCACGCGGGCAGATCGGGTGACGCCAATCGCTGATCGAACCCTTCCGGCGTGGTGAGCTTGGCGTTGGACGCGTGGGCGAGCAGGATGATGGCCACGCCCTTGTCAGCTACGGCGTTGAGCATCGGCAGCAGATCGCGGTACACGATGTTCTGCACGATCTCTCTGGCCTTGAAGTAGCCGCCATGGGCGGTGCCCAGGGTGTTGGTGATGTCGTTGCGCGACTTGCCGTCGAGATCGATCACCACGTGTTCGATGATGCGCTGCACCATCCAGTCGATGGTGTCGATGGCCAGGGCGTTGACGGTGTGATTGAGTGGAAGATTCGCCAGCTCCACCAGCCACTGGCGCATCTGCGGCCAGGACTGCAGGTAGGGCGTGCGGGTGAGCCCGGGCACGGCGCCGGCACCGTTTTCGCAGTCGACAAGCAGTGCATCTGCCGAGGCCGCGAAGCTGGTCTTGCCGACGCCGGGCTGGCCGTAGACGATCATCTTCGGCGGCGCCGGCGACGTGGACTTGATCAGCGAGTTCATCAGCGTCATGGGGTGGGCCTTTCGTGAATGGGACGTTGGTGGGTTGGCGATGACGGTCGAACCAGAACGTTGAAAAGAAACACCCGCGCGGCCGAGGAGGGAGTCCACTGTTGCTGCTCGAACGAGGAGGCAACGACCCGGAGGGGGGCACTTCCGGGGGCCGCGCGGGTGCGGAGGGAGGGGCTAGGTCACTTCGAGCGTGCGGATCGCTTCGTAGCCGGTGGGGAAGTCGTCGGTCTCCCAGGCGCGGCGGAGGCGGTCGATGGCCAATCGGTTCTCGCGTCGAGCCGCGGCGAGCGTGTGTTCGCTGACTTGCCACACACCGCAGCGATAGGGCTCGACCTTCTCGATCGCGACGATGTGGACCGGGATGCATCGGGGATCGACCGCCAGCGCTTCGGCCAGCACCGCCTGGTAGAAGGCGGCCTGGTTGTGGTAGCGACGGCGTCGGGCTTCGTGCTCGAACCAGGTGAGATCAGCGGTGGTTTTCAGGTCGACGACGCCGCGATGGGGATGCAGCCAGTCGATGCGGATCTGGCACGGCGTGTCGCAGTAGTCGGTGCGCACCACGCCTTCGCAGCGCCCGTACAGCAAGAGCTCAACCGCGGCATCGTTCTTGGCCACGCCCGCGGCCATGTGCTCGATTAGGTCTAGGTCCTCGTAGTGGATGCCGGGTTTGCCCTGGGCATCCGCCCATTCCTTGAACGCCTTGGTGTCTTTGCCGAAGGGTTTACTCGTGGTCTTGTTGATCGGGCCACCTAGGGCGTACTGGGCCTCGTAGGCATCGCGGCCCTCGAGGATGCGGGTGTGGGTGGCCCGGCCAACGAGCAGGGCATTGCTGTCCTCGTCCGGGATCAAGCCCAGCTGCTTTTTGCGGTAGAGCCACGGGCAATTCAGGAAGTCGATGAGCTGGTGGCTGGACAGGTACTCGCCGGCCTTGGCGTGATATTCATGAGCGGGCTCGGTTCCCAGCACATGCAGGTCGAGGCTCACGTCGGCAGCAGCGGTCAGCGTCATGGTCGGACTCCCTGGTCGCCGCGGGCAGAATCCCTTCGGCGTCCACCACGCTTATTGCCGCAGGAGCCTGAAAGTGGGCATCGGTGCCGCACAATCACGTGAGCGTCATGTCACCGTGACAAACCGCTCACGTGAGCGTCACGTGAAGTTCATGTCACCGTCACATGACGTTCATGTCACCGGGTGTTGTGCTCACGTGAACGTCACGTGAGGCGTCACGTGATCGAGCGCGTTCACATCGAAAGCTAGAGACATGACACCGGTCGCCCCCGGAAGGTGGTCCTCGTCCAAGTCGCTGTTGGCTTGGGGCGTTCACGAGGCACCGATTCAGGAGACCGGACATGGCACACACACGAATCGACGAGTTGTTCGAGCGGTACGCAGGCTCACTGCAGCACTGGCAGATCAAACTGATGCTGGCGCGGCTGCAGCGTTACCACATGCCCAGGTCCGAGTGGGACGACGCGATGCAGGACCTGGCGGTGGTCGTGCTCGAGTTCCACTTCGATCCTACCAAAGCCCACGCCGCCAGCGAGCGAACGCTGTTGTGTCGGCGGCTGGACCAGTGCATCAAGATGATGGCCCGTGGCAATGCGCGGCGTCAGGCTTGCATGAGTCGGCTCGGGGACATGAGCCAAGCGGCTGGTGACGCCGGCGTGGATGTGGTTGAATCGGACCCACTGCACAAGGCCGTCGAGCTGCTGCCGCCCTTACAGCAGCAGATCTGCTGTGAGCTGATGCATGGCCGCAGTGTCACGCAGATCGCCACATCAACCGGCCGGGATGTCAAGACGGTCAACCGCCACATCCAACAGATCCGCCGCACCTTCGCAGATCGGGGGCTTGGCGAATGAAACGCCCGAACCCTGACGACATCGTGCCGCCGTCGCGGGACGAGCGCTTGGACGAACTGGCGGAGATTCTCGCCCGAGGCGTGGTTCGCATGGCATCGAGAAAGACTGGCCGCAACTGCGGAATGGGACTTGATCTTCCCGCGGAAACCCGGCTCAGTGTGTCCCACGCCCGCGACGGGCAGACATGCGAGGTGACCTGATGGACACGACGGTTCTGCAACAGATCGACGCACTGAACCGAATGAGCATGGCCGAGCTGCGCAAGCGCTGGTCCGACCTGTTCGGTGCCGAGCCAGGCCAGTGGGGCCGGCCCTACCTGGTGCGCCGCCTGGCGTACCGCATTCAGGAACTGGCCTACGGCGGCCTGAGCCCGGGGGCCAAGCGCAGGCTCAGCCTGATCGCCGACGGCGCGCCGGTGGCACCGTCGCCGCCCAAAGCCAACGCCAAGGCCGGGCTGCTACCCGGCACGGTGCTGATTCGGGAATGGCACGGCGAGCGGCACGAGGTCACCGTCCAGGACAAGGGATTCATGTATCAGGGCAGGCAATACCGCAGCCTCACCGCGATCGCCAGGACCATCACCGGTGGCTCGCCCTGGGGCGGGAATCGCTTCTTCGGCCTGCCGCCATCGTCCAAGCGGCCCAGGAGGTCGTCATGAACAAGATCACGACCACACGACGATGCGCGATCTACACGCGCAAGAGCCATGAAGAGGGCCTCGACCAAGAGTTCAACTCGCTCGACGCCCAGCGCCAGGCGGGTGAATCGTTCATCGAATCGCAGCGCCAGGAGGGCTGGCAGGCCCTGCCCAAGCACTACGACGACGGCGGGTTCTCCGGCGGGTCGATGGACCGGCCGGCGCTGGCCGAACTCATCGCCGATATTCGGGCTGGACGCATCGACTGCGTGGTCGTCTACAAGGTCGATCGACTTAGCCGGTCGCTGTTGGACTTTGCCAAGCTCATCAGCCTGTTCGACGAGCACAATGTGAGCTTCGTGTCGGTGACGCAGCAGTTCAACACCACCACGAGCATGGGCCGACTCACACTCAACATCCTGCTGTCGTTCGCCCAGTTCGAACGTGAGATCATCGGCGAGCGCATCCGTGACAAGAAGCTCGCCACCGCCCGCATGGGCAAGTACCTGGGCTTCGGTGCCGTGCTGGGCTACGACGTGGTGAACAAGAAACTGGTGGTCAATGCGGACGAAGCAAAGCTGGTGCGGCGGGTGTTCTCGCTGTTCCTCAAGGTCGAATCCAGTCGCAAAGTCGCCGCCGCCCTCAACGCCGAGGGCGTGGTGACCAAGGTGAAACGCATCATCAAGACCGGCGCCACCGTGGGTGGAATCCCATGGACCGACAAGAGCGTGTACGCCATCCTCAAGGACCGCAGGTACATCGGCCAGGTCGTCCACAAGGGCAAGTGCTACCCTGGCGAACACGAGGCGATCGTGCCCGTCGAGGTGTTCGAGAAGGCCCAATCGGTCCTCATCGCTAACCAGACCTACACGCACAAGCACCAGGTC
>CAZFDT010000126.1:0-9178 GCA_964518335.1 uncultured Phycisphaeraceae bacterium | reverse complement strand
CCGTCCACTGCAACACTTCATTCTACCCCCGCCCGGTGCGGCGCATAGTCCTCGCATGGGACTTTTCCCCGAGGGATTCCGGGTGATTCCGGGGGAATCTGTATAGCCGCGACCAGCGGTCGCGCTTCCTCGCCTCACCGCCACGGCGCGACCACGGGTCGCGGCTATGCACGCGCGCACGACCCGAGCCGCGACGCCGCCGGGCAGGCCCGTCGGTCATGGTTTCCTAAGTTCCCCTTCTTCGCAGCGCTTGCATCGGCGCAGAACTGCAGGTCATTTTGACCACGTAAAAAAAAAATCTCATGATCGCACTCTGTTGGGTTGGCGGGCCGGCTGGATTGGGTTAGGGTGAGTCGCCCTTTCAAAGTGGGGACGGGTTCGGCATATCCATCGTCGGAATGTTCGTCGGCCCTGTCGCAGGAGGTCCCCTCATGCACCGCACCGGACGGAGCGAGCGCCGCGCCGCGACCATGGCGGCACCGTCAGCCGCCAGATCGACGCCCGGCCTGCCGCGAACCCGGCCGATTCGCGTCGGCACGCTGACATTGGCCTGCGCGCTGCTCTTGACCCCTGCCGAGCCGGCGTGGGCGACCGTGACGTACGACACCATCGCCCTGTCGGGCGCGACTGGGACGGCGCTGGGCCTGGGGCCCGACCAAGGCGCGGGCGTCCACTTCAGCGGCTTTGGCGTCCCCACCGTCAATACTGCCGGCCAAGTCGCCTTCTCGGGGTTGCTCACTGGCCCGGGGGTAGGTAGCAGCAACAACGCCGGCATCTGGACCACCGTTGGCGGTACGCCAGCGGTGCTGGCGCGTGAAGGCACGGATGGGCCAGCCGGGCCAGGTTTGGGTGCGGGCGTCCACTTCAGTGTTTCCGCTATCTTTGCACCTCAGGTCCTCAACAGCACGGGTGAGGCTGCGTTCATTGGCACCGTGACCGGTGGGGGCGTGGACGGGACCAACTTTAGAGGTATCTGGACCACTGCGGGTGGGACATTGGCGGCGGTGGCGCGTACCGGCACCGACGGGCAACTGGGACCAGGTATGGACCCGGGCGTTCATTTCAGCACCTTGATCGACCGCGTCTTCAATGCTGCTGGGAACGTTGCCTTCCAAGGCGAACTCACCGGCACGGACGTTGACACTACCAACCGCCGTGGCATCTGGATCAATGCGGGCGGATCGCTGGCGGTGGTGGCGCGTACCGGCAGCGATGGGCCAGGGCCCAACCTGGGTGCCGGCGTGAATTTCACGGCCTTCAGCGGTCCGACCCTCAACGCCGCCGGCCAGGTTGCCTTCTACGGCGAACTCACTGGTGACGGCGTCGATGGCACCAATCACCGAGGCATCTGGACCAATGCGGGCGGATCGCTGGCTGTGGTGGCGCGTACCGGCAGCGACGGGCCCGGGCCCGGGTTGGGCGCAGGCGTTCACTTCAACGAGCTCGGGCCGCCGGTTCTCAATAGCACGGGTGCTGTCGCATTCACCGGCGGGCTCGGATTGGGCGCGGGTGTGGACTCAACCAATAATCGAGGCATCTGGACCACCACGGGTGGATCGTTGGCCGCCGTGGCTCGCAAAGGCACCGACGGCGACACGGGACCGGGACAGGGTGCGGGGGTGCAGTTCAACTTCTTCAAGAGCCCTGTCCTCAACAGCGCCGGTGAAATCGCATTCCACGCCACACTCATGGGAGAAGGCGTTGACCTGACCAACAATGAAGGAATATGGACCACAACCGGTGGAACGCTCGCGCCGGTGGCGCGAGAAGGCACCGACGGAAACCTGGGGCCTGGATTAGGAACAGGGGTTGTATTCGGCACCGGCGCCTTCCCATTCGGCGATTCGTTTTTTACTCCGACGATCAACGGTGCTGGCGAAGTCGCATTTGCCGGCATTGTCACCGGAACTGGCGTGGACTCGACCAACGACCGCGGCCTCTGGGCCAGCACGGGCGGGACGCTGCAGTTGATCGTCCGCGAAGGAGACCTGTTCGATGTGGACCCGGGCGCCGGCGTGGACCTGCGGACCATATCGCTCATCGGATTCTCGGGTGACGTTGGTGGTGAAGACGGTCGATCGCTGAGCCTCAATGACAACGGCCTGCTTGCGTTCGAACTCCGCTTCACCGACGGATCCAGCGGCATCTTCACCGCCCTGGTCCCCGAGCCGGCGTCGGTGGCGCTGCTGGGTCTGGCCGCGCCGCTGCTGTGCTTCCGGGGGCGGGGGCGGGGACGCGGGCATTCGTGATAAGGAGCGTGGAGCATGTTGGAACGATCGTCGTTTCGGGTCTGGCCGGCCGCGGCCGCGGTGACGGCGGCGCTGCTGTGTGTCACAACGGCGCGTGCCGCGCCCGTCGTTGACGACAGCTTCGAGAGTATGAGCGAAGTGAACCTGGGCCCGTTGCTGGTCAACGGGGCGCTCACCGTGACGCTGGGCACCGCCGGGCCGGGGCAACTGTCGGCCAACGGCGCCGTCAGTTCCACCATTCCCCTGCGCACCAACGCCGGCGAGCCCATCACCTTCACGCACGACAGCACGACCTACACCGGCGCCTCTTCGGGCGGGCAGACGATCTTCGAGCTCGAACTGTTTGACGACGGATCGTTCACCTACAGGTTCTTCATGTGGGATGCGATCAGCCACGACAGCACTTCCGGCCTGCTGAGCCAGATCGACATCGGCCTGGGCGTGACCGTCGCCGATGACAATGGCCTGACCACGGACGCGACGATCTACGTCACCATCGAAGACGGCCCCGACATCGATGCGCCCGTCCCCGAACCCGCGTCGGCCATGCTGCTGGCGATGGGCGCGTCGCTGTTGTGCTTGCGGGGCCGGCGGCCGGGTGATCGCGGGAGACCGCACCTTCATAGGGACGTGCAGCAATGAACGAGCAATCCTTCTTCCCGGTCTCGGCCCTGGCCGTCGCGCTGACGCTGCTGCTGAGTGCGGCCGCGCCCGCGGCCGTGACGTATGACACCATCGCTCTGTCGGGCGCGACCGGGACGGCGCTGGGGTTGGGGCCGGACCAAGGCTCGGGCGTTGACTTCAGCGGCAGTTTCAGCACCCCTGTGCTCAGTGCATCTGGTGACGTGGCCTTTCTTGGATTAATCACCGGCACCGGGGTCGACTTGAGCAACGATACCGGCATCTGGCAGCGCGCGGACGGAACGCTGGCGGCGGTGGCGCGTACAGGCAGTGATGGCCCCGGGCCGAACCTCGGCGCGGGCATTCACTTCAGCCAGTTGAGTACACCGTTGCTCAACGCGGTCGGCGAGCTCGCGTTTCACGGTGTCGTGAGCGGCACGGGCGTCAACTTGAACAATGACCGCGGCATTTGGACCAATGCTGGAGGATCGCTCGCCCCGGTGGCGAGGGAGGGCACGGACGGGCCAACGGGGCCCGGGTTGGGCACAGGCGTCCATTTCGCAAGCGTGGCCGACGCCCGGCTGAACTCCGCGGGCCACGTCGCGTTCCAAGCCGTGCTCACGGGGTCGGGCGTCAACTCGAGCAATGAGCGCGGCGTGTGGACGAATGCCGGCGGCGCGCTGGCCGCCGTGTCGCGTGAAGGTAACACAGCAGCGCTGGGCCCGGGGGTCGGCGCGGGCATCAGCTTCAGCAACTATGGCGGGGTGGTACTCAACGGCGCCGGCGAAGTCGCATTTCGCGGCACACTCACCGGAACCGGGGTGAGTTCCAGTAATGA
This sequence comes from uncultured Phycisphaeraceae bacterium, assembly GCA_964518335.1. Lineage (GTDB taxonomy): Bacteria > Planctomycetota > Phycisphaerae > Phycisphaerales > Phycisphaeraceae > CAZFDT01. The sequence goes on along the minus strand of CAZFDT010000126.1, from coordinate 5,470 downwards.
CACGGGCATCTGGACCAACGTCGGCGGAACTCTGGCGGTATTGGCGCGCGAGGGCAGTGAAGGTCCGGGACCAGGACTCGGCGCCGGTGTGAATTTCAACACGTTCTTTTTCAACCCGGCCATCAACAGCGCGGGCATGGTCGCCTTTCGAGGATCGCTCATCGGCACGGGCGTGGATGGGAGCAACAACAGCGGCATCTGGCTTCACTCGGGTGGCTCACTGGCCGTGGTGGCGCGGACGGGCGCCGACGGGCCGGGGCCAGACCTCGGGGCTGGCGTTAATTTCAGCGGCTTCAGCGACCCGGTGCTGAATGCGGCCGGCAATGTTGCATTCGTCGGCTCGTTGACCGGGACGGGAGTGGACGCGACCAACAGCGGCGGTGTCTGGACCATTACGGGCGGAGTCTTGGCGGCTGTGGCGCGGTCGGGTAATGACGGACCGGGGCCAGGTCTTGGCGCGGGTGTCAACTTCACCAGTTTCAGTTTCCGCGATCTAGTGATGAATGCCGCCGGCGAGGTCGCCTTTCTTGCAGGGATCACCGGCACAGGTGTGAACGACACAAACGATCTGGGCCTCTGGACGAACGTGGGCGGGACGCTCACACTCGTCGTGCGCGAAGGCGACTTGTTCGATGTGGACCCGACAATCGGTGTCGATCTGCGAACGATCTCCGGGATTGCGTTTGCCAGTGGTTTCGTTTCCGCGACCGGTTCCGGAGGAGAAGATGGCCTGCCGCGGAGTTTCAACGACAGCGGCCTGCTCACCTTTGGACTGACGTTCACCGACGGCAGCAGCGGCATCTTCACCGCCTTGGTCCCCGAGCCGGCGTCGGTGGCGCTGCTGGGTCTGACCGCGCCCCTGTTGCTGCGGCGGCGCAAGCGTTGCGTCAGGATGGCGATCCGACCTCAGGTCGCGGAGGCATTGGCGTGAGCCTGTCCGGACGGTGGGGGCAACTGCAACCATCTGGAGGCATGTGCATCACCCCACGATCAGCGACACGACGACCCACAGGGGGATCAGGGCCAGGGCGAGGAGGGCTGCGGCCACGACGACGGCGATGGCGGTCATGACCAGGCGCAGCGGCCAGGGCAGGTCGCGCAGGCGGCGGCGACTGAGCAGCGGGCCGACCCTCGCGGCGGCGCGGACCCGGTCCACGTGCATGTCGCTGGTGAGCGGGGGCATCGGCGCGTCCTCGCATCGAAGCGGCAACCCGGCGGCCCACGCCGCGCGTGGGGTCAGTATCGCGCACGGTTGCACTGGCGGCAACATCCGCATGGACTGACGCATCGGCGGGGGCGCGGCGGCATCATCGGGGCGATCGTGCACCCCGGCGCGACTTCGTCCGTGCGTCGATCCCGTGGCGGCGGGAATCCAGCGACGGCGGCGTGCGGCTGATCCACGGGATCGAGCAGCGCGATGAGACCACGACGGACCCGCCTGGGTTGCTGCGCACGCGGCGGGGTCGGGTCTGCGCCGCTTGCCATCCGCCCGGCCGGCATTTCGCTATGATTCCCCGCCCGCATGAACATTCGCAACTTCTGCATCATCGCCCACATCGACCACGGCAAGAGCACCTTGGCCGATCGTCTGCTCCAGGGCACGGGGGCGATGGACGAGCGCACGCGCCGGGAGCAGGCGCTCGACAGCATGGATCTGGAGCGGGAGCGGGGCATCACGATCAAGGCCTCGGCGGTGAGCGTCGAGCACACCTACCAGGGCCAGCGGTACGAGTTGAACTTCATCGACACGCCGGGGCACGTGGATTTCCACTACGAGGTGTCGCGCGCCCTGGCGGCGTGCGAGGGGGCCATTCTGGTCGTCGATGCCACGCAAGGCGTCGAGGCCCAGACGGTGGCCAATCTCTACAAGGCGGTGGATGCGGACCTGGAGATCATCCCGGTCATCAACAAGATCGACCTGCCCTCGGCGCGGCCGGAGGACATCGCGCTGCAGGTCGAGCACGTGCTGGGTCTGTCGGCCAACGACTGCGTGTTCACCAGCGCCAAGACGGGTCAGGGCGTGGCGGAGCTGCTGGATGCGATCTGCGCCCGCTTCCCCGAGCCGCGCGGCAACGCCGACGCCAAGACGCAGGCGCTGATCTTCGACGCCAAGTACGACGACTACCGGGGGGTGATCGTCTATTTCCGCGTGATGAACGGTCGTCTGGCGGTGGGCGACAAGATTCGGATGATGCGCAAGGGGCGGACGTACACGATCACGGAGCTGGGGAAGTTTCGGCCGCAGATGACACCGACGGACGAGCCGATGGAGGCCGGCGACGTGGGGTATCTCGTCGCGGCGATCAAGACGCTCGACGACGTGAACATCGGCGACACGATCACGCAGGAGCTGCGTCTGGCCGATGAGCCGCTGGAGGGCTATCAAGAGCCGCAGCCGATGGTGTATTGCGATTTTTACCCGACGGGTCAGACGCAGTTCGACGAGCTGCGCGACGCGATGGGACGGCTGCACCTCAACGACGCGAGCTTCACCTACGAGCCGACGAGCAGCGAGGCGCTGGGCTTCGGGTTCCGCTGCGGGTTCCTGGGGATGCTGCACATGGACATCATCCAGGAGCGGCTGGAGCGTGAGAGCAACGTGAGCGTGGTGCAGACGGCGCCGACGGTGACGTACGAGGTCGAGCTGGCCGACGGCAAGCTGATCCGCATCACCAATCCGGCGGAGCTGCCCGACCCGTCGAAGATCGAGTCGATCCGCGAGCCGATCGTCAAGGCGGAGATCATCACGCCCACCAGCAGCATCGGCGACATCATGAAGCTGTGCGAGAACCGCCGCGGCATCTTCAAGAACCAGCGCTTCCTCGCCGCCGACCGGCAGATCCTCGACTACGAGCTGCCGCTGGCCGAGATCATTTACGACTTCTTCGACAAGCTCAAGTCGATCACCAGCGGCTACGGCACGATCGACTACCAGGTGAGTGAGTACCGGGCGGACAACCTGGCGAAGATGGACATTCTCGTCAACGCCAGCCGCGTCGATGCGCTGTCGGTCATCGTCCACCGCAGCAAGGCCGAGTCGCGCGGCCGGGCGCTGCTCAAGCGGCTGAAGAACGAGATCGACCGCCACCTGTTCGAGATCCCGCTGCAGGCGGCGATCGGCGGCAAGGTGATCGCCCGCGAAACGATCAAGAGCGTGGGCAAGAACGTGACCGCCAAGTGCTACGGCGGCGACGCGACGCGCAAGCGCAAACTGCTGGAGAAGCAGAAAGAAGGCAAGAAGCGCATGAAGCGCGTGGGCACGGTCGATATCCCGCAGGAAGCGTTCATGGCGGTGCTCGACCCCGGGGAGTAGCGTCGTCGGCGAAGCGGGCGTGCCGGCGGTCGAGGCTCAGGCCGCCTTGGCGGGGGCGGGGCAGTGGGGATCAAAGCCATACGCGAGCATGAGGTCGGCGACCTTGTCGCAGCAGCGCTGGGCCAGCGCGGTGGGCAGGTGGTTGGTCCAGTCGCCGACGACGCCCTTGCGATAGAAATCGTCCTGTTTTTCGCTGCCGCGTGGCCGGCCGCCGCTGAGGCGCTCGAATCGGCCGTGCTCGACGCAGCGGGCGACGCAGGCGGGCGTTGCGTCCACGCCCAGGTGCAGCAGCATGCGTTGCACTTGACCTTCGGCGTCGGCGTGCAGATCGTCGTAGCGCAGCTCCAGCAGTCGGTCGCCCACGGCGCCCGCGGCCTTGCGCACGCCGCCGACGTGCAGGGGCCACACCACGGTGATGAAGTGCTCGACGAATGCCTCGAAGCTCTTGCCGCTGGCCTGGCCCTGGTGGAACCAGCCGGACACCGCCACGTCGCGCGGGTCGCGCACGATGTGGATGTACCGCGCGTCGGGGTACACCTGCGACAGCAGCTCGAGGCTTGCCGCGTGTTGGGGCGTCTTGTCGCCGAGGACGCGCAGCTTGCCCGCGTCGCGGCCGCAGGCGTCAAGGTAGTGGGCCAGCAGCGCGTCGATCGCCGTGCGGCAGAGCATGAGCTGGTCCACCGGCTGCAGGACGCTGGCCGGGTCCTTGCGGTACTTCTGCTGGTGCTGGTTGAAGCCGCCAAACGCCTGCTGCATGAGGGGCACGAGCTGGTAGGCGAAGCACCCTTCGCCGCCGATGGCGACCTGCTCGTGGCCGTTGAGCAGGTTGACCAGCCAGGTGGTGCCGCTCTTGCCGCAGCCGAGAATGAAGGCCTTGGTGAAGACATCGACGACGCGCTGGCGATGCTGCCACTGCTGGCGGAGAAGGTGGAAGGTGTGCGACATGCCGATGGTGTCGGCCCCTTCGGCTCGCGGGCTTGAATGAAAGCCGCGAGGGCGGCGCGGTATCGTATGACCATGCGATGGCGAGGGTTCGTGACCGGTCTGACTCTGGCGGCGGCGTCCGTCTTCGCGGGGTCGGCGGCGCGGGGCGATATCCGCGGGGATGAAGAGGCGTTGCTGTTGCCCGTGGACGCCGCCTATGACGCCGACGCGGAGCGCTGGCACGTGACGCTGCGCGTGTGGGTGTTCGAGCCGGAGCGCGACTCGACGTGGCGACAATCGCTCCTCGTCGCGTTCGGCAGGTCGCTGGGGCTGACCGATGCGGAGATCGGCTCGAACCAGTTCCGACGGCGTGCGGCGATGTTCGTGGTGGACAACGAGCGAGGCAAGACGGTTGGGCTCGACATCGCCGGCGAGCGCGTGGACGTGGGCCCGACCGATGTCACCGGCCACGCGGCTCGCGCCGTCACGCTGCCTGCGGAGGCGGTGAGCCGTCACGCCGCCGAGGGCTGGCTCACTGTCGAAGCCGTGGCCCGCGACGGGAAGCGGCGGTTCACCGGCCGCGTGCAGCTCGTCGAGCCGACGGGCGTGTCGGTCATCTCCGACATCGACGACACGATCAAGATCAGCGAGGTGACGGACCGGTTGCGATTGCTGCGGCGGACGTTCGTGCTGACGTCGGAGCCGGTGCCGGGCATGGCGGCGCTGTACGAGACGTGGCGGCAGGGCGGGGCGCGCTTCCACTACGTCTCGGCGTCGCCGTGGCAACTGCTGCCCGATCTCGATGCCTTCGCCGAGGCGCATGGCTTGCCTCGCGGCAGCTTCCACCTGCGGCAGATCCGACTCAAGGACGAATCGATGCTGACCCTCGTCACCGGCAGCGAGGGGTTCAAGCGCGACCGCATTCAGGAGCTACTGCATCGCTATCCCCGCCGCCGTTTCATCCTCGTCGGCGACAGCGGCGAGAGGGACCCGGAGATCTACGGCCTCGTGGCCCGCGCCCACCGCGATCAGGTCGTGGCCATTCTCATCCGCAACGTGACCGGCCAGGGCGCCGCCGACCCGCGATACGCCGCGGCGTTCGGGGATTGGCCGCGCGAGCGGTGGATCGTGTTCGACGATCCGGGTGAGGTGGATGCTGCGGGCATCGTGCCGCGCGAGCCAGGGTGAAGACATTTACATCCGATCGCCTCCGGTGAGAGTGCGGATGAGGTA
>CAZFDT010000125.1:0-10159 GCA_964518335.1 uncultured Phycisphaeraceae bacterium | reverse complement strand
AGGGATCATCGGCAAGACTCAAACGCGAACTGCAAGTTCTTTTAGGTGCTCTAAGTATCTGTACACCCATGGCAATCCGGTGATGGGGGTCGATCCGAGCGGGAATTGGACGTACATAGGCGTGATGTCTGCGGTGACGATCGGGACAGTGATCACGTCCATATCCATTCCCTTCGTGGGGGCGGCGTATCTTGCGGCAAGAGGTAAGCTGTCGCCGGTGAAGGTACTGAATCATCTGATGGAAGCCGATACGTGGCTCAGTGCAAGTTTCGGTCTTCTCGTTGGTACGGGTGCGTCGATCGCTATTCAAGGTGGCGTAATGAAACTGGGCCAGGCGGTTGCTAAGAAAGTCACTCCTGGTCTTGGACTCTTCTTTGCAGGCGTTGGACTCGTTGAATCAATCCGCATGACATATCGATTGGTAACGGAAGACCTTCCTGCTGAAGATGCGGAGAAGTACGTTGCCAACATGCTTGCTGGCTCGATGTTGTCAGCTCTCTTAGGCCTTAAAATGAGGCAGTGGGCAAAGACTGCTAAAGGCGACACAAGTTACTGGCAAATGTCAGCGCAAGACCAGGCCGCGTATAATCGAGGGCAGAGTTTGCTGCCATCCAGCGTCCATAGTAAAATCGCGAGCCTAAGCCCCGTTGCGAAGGGGCAGTACCTTGAGCAGAACTTTAGTTCGGCACGCTTGCAGCTTCTGAAACTGCAGGGTTTGTATGAGTCAATCATCAACATTGGTAAGCCAGGTCAGTTTAGCACTTTCAATTGGATTGGCACTGGTCTTACGCCTGAACTCCGCGGAATCCTTGGTACGAACGGCGCTTCGGTGTTAGGGACGATTGCAGCAATTCTTCAAATCGAATCGAACGTTCAAGTTGACTGATCTGAGGAGTACACGTAGCTATGATCGGCTCTGGATGTCTGTTTCAGTTGGTAGCGCTTTTGGCGATGGCCATTGGCGGTTATCGCTATGGGCCAGCCTTTGGCCTATCTCGGCTGCATGGAGGCTTGCTCGGAATTGGTATCTTTGTGGTGCTGTACCTATGTTATTTGCTTGTTCTAGCACTCATCGGACATCGCCCCAAAAAGGTAGATGCGAGTACAGACAACAGCGACCATCCTGTTTGAAGATGACCGTGTGTGACGTGACCCAGCAGATTGTAGGTATAGATCGAACGACCTACGGCTCTCACCCCACCCAGCGGATGACACTGGATGCCGGCGCGGCCGCTCCATACGACCATGCTGGTGACGATATGGCTGATTATCTCGTTGCACTGAACCACCCGCGAATGTTCACCGCAAAAATCCGAGAGGTCACATACACGCAGGCGACGCCCGGATTCCCCCCGTACCCCCACCCGCCGAGTTGACACGGTATGACGACCGATGCCCACCCCCGGAAGTAGCCCCGGCAGCCCACGCCGTCATCAATACCGCTCACCGCCCACCACCGCCACCGTACACCCCGCTCAGCCCCGCTTGCATATCATCGAACGACACATCGGCGTACATGTTGGCCGTGGTCGATGGCGAAGCGTGGCCCAACTGCTTCTGCACCATGCGCAGGTTGCCGGTCTTCCGCCGTCTGCTGAGTCGTTCGCATGTTCGCAAGAACGGCATGGAGATTCAGGTTGTCGTGGCCAAGATCGTCTGCATGCTCATCGTCTTGGGGACCGGCCGCCAATCCGGGCTGGGCACGGTGGAGATGATGGGCTTCCGTGCCGCGGGCTGGGCCGATCGGGATGGGGGGCGGGTCGGAAAAAGCTCGGCTTGACCCCCTTGGCGGGTTCGGTACAATCCCCGGTTCGCTTGACCGGCCGCGGGCCGGCTCGGGCGGGTTTTGTCATCCTCAACACGACCAGCGCCATGAACCGTCAGACCACATTGGCCAAGACCGGCAAGGTGTCCCAGCAGTGGCACACCATCGACGCCACCGACCAGGTGCTCGGCCGACTGGCCAGCAAGATCGCCATGATCCTGATGGGCAAGACCAAGCCCAGCTACACGCCTCACGTGGACACGGGCGATTTCGTCGTCGTGCTCAACGCCGAGAAGGTGCGGATCACCGGCAACAAGGCCCAGCAGCGCGTGTACAAGACCTTCAGCGGCCACCCCGACGGCCTGAGGACGTACACCCACGAGTGGATGCTCGAGCACAAGCCCGAGCTGCTCATCGAGGTGGCGGTGCGGCGGATGATGCCGGACAACACCATCGGTCGGCACATGCTCAAGAAGCTCAAGGTGTATCGCGGGACGGAGCACCCGCACCAGGCGCAGCGGCCCGAGGCCCTGGCCGTGTGACACCGGCGACGATGGACTATCAGACCTGAGACCTGACTATGGCAGAAGAGACTTTTGGAACCGCCCTCGCCGACGCCGGCGCCGCCACCGAGGTGGCCCAGCCCAAGCCCGTTGCCGCCCCCGCCAAGCCCGACAAGGGCGGGTTCCTGTGGGGTACCGGCCGACGCAAGGCCGCCATCGCCCGCGTCCGCGTCAAGAACGGCAGCGGCAAGTTTGAGATCAACGGCAAGCCCTTCGATCAGTACTTCACCGAGCTGCGCGACCGCGACGCGGTCACGGCCCCGCTGAAACTCACCAAGACCCAAGGCAGTCTGGACGTGCTCGTCAACGCCCAAGGCGGCGGCTACATGGGGCAGGCCGGCGCCGTCGTGCTGGGCCTGTCCCGCGCGCTGCTCAAGTACGATCCGTCGCTGGAGCCGATCCTCCGCGACAACAGTCTCCTGACGCGCGACTCCCGCGAGGTGGAGCGTAAGAAGTACGGCCAGCCCGGCGCTCGCCGTCGCTTCCAGTTCTCCAAGCGCTGACTTCTTACGGTCCCCCGGAGTTCCTCGGCGGGCAACCGTCGAGGGCCACCATGGCCGCCAATCGAACCCGCGACGGATGGGACGCCGAGCACCTGCCCAAGCCGCTCGCGGTGTAACCACGTAGGGTGGGCCGAGTCTTCGAGGCCCACCATGGTGCGCCCACGCTCACACACGGCCTCACTGTAGCGACGTGCGCCCAACGGTGGGCCTCGCGGACTCGGCCCACCCTACGAAACACCGGTCAAAACGCCATGCGTGCCCAGCCTTGGCTCGTGCCGTTGCGCGGGGGCAGGCCGAGGATTTCCCGCGCCGTATCGACGTAGTAGCGGTAGGCCTCCAACGGCGTGCCGTTGGGGATGCGGTGGTCCAGGCCGAAGATCGCTCCGCCCTGGCGCATCAGTGGCTGCATCTTGTATTCGAGTTCGCGGCGGATCGCGTCGCGGCCGTGCATCAGAGCGAACTTGTCGATCCCGCCTTTGACGGCGAGGCGCTGGCCATAGGTCTTGCGCACGGCGACGATGTCCATGCCCGCGGCCGGCTCCATCGGGTAAATGCACGTCAGACCGCAGTTGAGCAGCGGTTCAACGATGGCGTCGATGTTGCCGTCGGTGTCCATGCTGAACAGTCGCGTGCCCCGGCTGTGCAGCAGGTCCCAGACCGGGCGATAGTAGGGCATGAAGAACTCGCGCACCTGCGTGGGTCCGGCGAGCGGGCCGGAGCGCCCCGCCAGGTCCTCGTGAACCGAGAGCTGGTCGATCGTCAGTTTCTCCGTTACGCGCTCGAATACGCGCATCGCCGTGTCGCGCAGCGTGTCGAGCAGGTCGTGCATCAGCTCGGGCTGGTCGTAGTAGGCGCAGCAGGCGATCTCCTCGCCCATCAGCTCGCGGGCGCGGTCGAAGGCGCCTTCAATGCTGGCGGTCACGAGCGCACCTTGGGCCTGTGCCGCCTCGGCCTTGGCGACCTGGTCCCAGTCGATGCGGGCCTCGTCGAACGCGAACATCGGCTTGAGGCGCAGCCAGTCATCCATGGTCTTGACGGGAAAGTCGATCGGCAGGGGGAGCGTGCCGCTGCTCTTGACCAGTTGCATGGTGCGGCCCAGGCGGTCGCGCTGCACAAGCATGTCCTCGTCGTCGCGGATCACCACCGGTTCGAGACCGCCGCGCATGCCCGTGTGACCGCCGCAGTCGATCCGATCGACGTGGTCGAAATCGAACGCGACCAGCGACAGTTCGTCCTCCGTCGCGCCTTGCGCCCGCCACTCCGCCTCCAGGCCGATCAGCGGTCCGAACAACTCCACGAGCCACGGCCGATCGAACGGGCCGAACGTCATGTAGTCGAGGTAATCTTGCCGGGTGTAGCGCATGGCAGCGATTGTCGACCGTCGCGGTCGCGCCGCCATGGCTGCGAGCGCCGGGGGTTTGCACGAATCCGACAGATTAGAATTCGTGGCGTGAAGGGATCGAGTCCATGGCGCCGGGCCGACTGACGCAAATACCCGCCGCGCGGACGGCCATGGCCAGCGCGTCGCGGACGGCCAGTCCTTGTGTCGATCCGGCCACAAAGTAGCCGGCGAAGGTGTCGCCTGCGGCCGTCGTATCGACCGCCGCCACCGGCTGAGCGGGCAACCGCAGCGATTGGCGCCCGTCGCGATACAGCACGCCCTGGGCGCCCAATGTCATGACCACCGCGCCCCCCGTTCGGCGATGCAGGGCGTCGGCCGCCCGCTTGTGGTCCTCCTCGCCCGCCAGGGCCCTGCCCTCGGATTCGTTGACGATGAGCACGGCCACGCGATCCAATGGCAACGACGCCACCGATGAGTCGAACGGGGCGGGATTGAAGCAAATCGTCAACCCCCGACGCGCGGCGGCGTCGATGATACGGGCCACGTCGTTGACCTCGTTCTGCAGCACCAGCGTATCGCCCTGGCCGAAGCGCGTCAGCGCGCGGTCGATCTGATCGCGCGAGATGCGGCGATTGGCCCCGCCGTCGATGACGATGCTGTTCTCGCCATCGTCGCTGACCTGGATGACGGCGTGGCCGGTGGGCCCGTCGTCGATCTCGACCAGCGAGGTGTCGGCGCCTGCTGCAGTGAGCTTGTCGAGGATCCAGCGTCCGTCCTCGCCGATGCGTCCGGCGTGGAACACGGCGGCGCCGGCGCGGGCCAGCGCCATGGTCTGGTTGGCACCCTTGCCCCCGGCGAAGACGCGACGCTCGCGCGCCGTGATGGTCTGGCCCGGTGCGACGATGTGCGGGACGCGATAGACCAGGTCGATGTTGATCGAGCCGAAGTTGAGGATCGCCATGCCGCTACTTTACCGGGACGGCTGCGGTCGAGGCGGCCTCGCCCTCGGGCGCGCGCCAGAGCACGCGGCGATCGCCCAGCGGCACCGGGCGGTAACGTTGCTCCTTGGCGAAGCGGACCAGCGCGTCTTCCCACATCGGCAGCAGCGTCACCCCCGTGAGAATGGCCGCGGGCGGGTCGTCGGCCAGCGTCAGTGCAAGATTGTCAGGCCCCAGCAGCCCCGCCTCCTGTCGCCGCGGCTCGGGCACGAACGGCGTCATGCGGTAGGGCAGCGGCCCCGTCACCGTGCCGTTGTACACGTCGCGCCCCGCCTCCAGAGCCGTGATCGGGCTCAGCGTCAGCACGCGCTGCGCATCGGTGGTCCGGGCCAGCTCCGCGGAGGCGATGCGCAGCTTCTGCGGCACGGTCGGCGGCGAATTCACGATTGCATCGAGCATCCCCGCGAACAAGGGCACACCCAACGCGGCGCCGCACAGCGCCGTGCCAAGGACGAGCGGCTGCGGCGTCCGCCGCGCCGTCGCCGGCAAACGCCGCGACAACATCACGGCGCCCAGCACGATGCACAACACCATCGGCGGCACGGCGGGATACAGGTAGTGCCCATACATCGGCTGCGGGGTCAGCGCTCCGGCGAGGATCAGCACCGCCGTCAGCGATGCCGATCGCATGGCGAACGATCCCGCGCCTCGTCGGCGCCAAGCCACGATCGCCCCCGGCAGCGCCACGGTGGCCGCGACGACCAGGATCAGCAGCGTCGGCGGGTGCGAGCACCAGTAGTGCAGCAGGGTCAGCTTGTCGGCCGCTTCGACCGCGCGATGGGTGACGGGATAGATCGCCGCCGACACGGTGTCGGCACGTTCGGCGTGAATGTTGATGAGGGGGAACTGCAGCACGCCGTACCAGAATGCGGCCGGGTTGCCCAGCCAGACGAGGATGGTCGGCAAGAGCGTCAGGCCGCCGCCGCCGAGGAACCCGCTCATGGTTTGCAGGCGGGCGTCCTTGTCCCGCGGCATCAGGGGAATGAGCAGGAGAAAGCCGATGAGCAGCGGTGCGTAGGTGATGCGAGCGCCGATGGCCAGTCCGAGCAGCGCGCCGCAGGCCAGTCCCCACAGGCCGGTGCGGCGACGGCTCACTGCAGCGCGCCAGAGGGCGACCAGCGCCAGCATGGCCGCCGCCAGGGGCAGGTCCTGGTTCCAGGCCTTGCCGCTGGTGAGCACGAACAGCGGGGTGGCCATCATCAGGCCCGGCAGCGCCGTCGCCGTCAGCAGCCGCATCGGCAGGGGCAAAGCGCCGAAGCGGCGCATGGCCGCGACGACTACCACCGCCATGGCCAGCCACGCCCCGACCGCCGACACGGCGCGCGCCGACGCCAGCAGATCGTCAACAAACAGAAATACGCCCGCGTCAATCAGGGCGAGGTTGGGCAGGTGGTAATAGGCGTAATCGAGGAACGGCATCGCGCCGCGCCGCGCCAGCAGCGCCCCGGCCGCGACAAACTGGTGCTCGTCGAAGTTGAACGTCACGTACTGCGCGTGATGCACGAGCAGCCCCAGCAGGGCCGTCAACAGCAGCGTCGTCAGGATCAGGGCCGGCCAGCGGTGCATCCGGGCGTTCCTCTATCGGCGGCGTCAAGGTCGCGGCGATGCGACGTACGCCGTGGGCGGCGCCGTCTCGGTCACCCACAGAGCCACGCCCGATGGCATCGGCTGCTTGCGGAACCCGTGATAGCGCGCGTATGACATCAGGGGCAATTCGGCCCGCGTCGGTGACTCGCGGATCATCACCGCCGCCGGTGGATAGGCCTTGACCAACGCCCCCATCTGCACGGGGGTGATCAGCCCCAGTCGCTCGCGCTGCTCGTCCGACACCGACGACGCCCACTTCCACGTCGCCTCGCCCAGGATCAGCGCGGGATAGACCCGCCCGCCGGCTTCCAGCGCCGTCAGTGGGTGCAGCGTCAGCACGTGCCGCTGTTGGACGGTCATTCGAAGCTGACGCGCTTCGGCCAGGTGCTCGCCCACCGGCGTCTGGTCGTAGTCGAAGCGGCGAAGATCGCCCGACCATTGCTGCACGCCGGGCACAAGCACGCCCAGCACGGCGCCGACGTACAGCGTGGTCGCCACCACGCGCGCCCGCTCGCCGCCATGCTGACGGAGGTAGGCGGCACACAGGACGCACGTCAGCACGGCCAGGGGCACTGCAGCGAACAGATGCAGTTGGCTTGCCGGCGTGCAGAGGTGAGCCATCATGGCGGTGGTCGCCGTCGCCGTCATCGCGGCGGCGATCTCGATCATCAGATGTCGCGGGCGATTCTCGCTGGCGGCCCGCGCCGCCACCACGATCGTCAGAACCGCCAGCCCGCCCAAGGCCAGGAGCAGCACGAGCGTGGAGGGCTCGACGACAAGCTGACGCAGCATGGCCCGCTGCGACTCGCTGGCGAACGACTGCGACCACGAGAACGAGCCGGACTGTCGCCACTGTGCAAAGGGCAGGTCGGCGGTGGCGAACCACAGCACGTCGGGCGTCTTGCGCAGGAGCACGTAGGTCGGCGCCCACGCGGCAGCGACGGCGACCGCCGCGGCCAGCGCCGCGCCCATGCGGCGTCCCGGCGTTGCGCCCGGCGTCATCGGCAGCATCAACAGCATCACGATCACCAGCGGCGCGTAGAGCACGCGCAGACTCACCGCCGTGCCTACGCAGAGCCCGGCGACGACGGCGAAGGCGGCGGCCTTGCGCGAGCTGGCGGTGCGGATCGCTCCCATGGACGCGAGCATGCCGCCCAGCGCGGCCACTGCAGCAAAGTCGTGCGGCATGGCCCGTCCGGTGACCTGGAGGAACAGCGGGCAAGTCACCAGCAGCACGGCCGCGCCTGCCGCCAAGCCAAAGCGGCCCAGCGTCGTGATCGCGTCGAGTCGTCGCACCGCGGCGGCAAACAGCAGGATGGCCGCCAGCGCTCCGGCCGCCGCCGAACTCAGCCGCGCCGTCGGCAGCAGGTCATCGCTGACCCGGAACAAGCCGGCATACATCACCGCCAGCGCCGGCATGTCAAAGTAGGCGTAGTCGCGTACCGGCCATTGACCCTGACGCGCCCCGACCGCCCCGGCCGCGATGTACGGCTGCTCGTCGGCCGACAGCGGAAGACTGAGGCTGTGGCACACCAGCAGCACCGCCAGTCCCGCTGACAGCAGCGCCGTCAACGCCCACAGATTCACCCGCTCTCGAGGCGTCAGCTTGGTTAACGGCGTCATACCTCACCCCTGACCCACGCCATCGGCGCACGGCGTTATCGGCCGCGGCAGTCGGCTGTCCCTATTCTCTTGTCGGCAGAATCGGCGCCCGGGTTGGGCGGGGGTGCCCCGTCGGTGGGCAGTCACCTCATGCGGCTGCTGGCCTCGGGCGACCTGGCGATGATCAGCTCGAAAAATTTGACGTCGCGATCCTTCTCGCTCGACAGGGGGAACGCGATCACGTCGCCATCGTGCAGCGTCAGGGTGATGGTGCTGTCCGCGAAAAATGACGTGTCGCGCATCAGGTCCACCTCGGCGATCTGATCGAACGCGGCGATCGCCTGCGGCGGGGTGGAGCCGGCACGATACACCACGACGCGACGGTCCGACACGAAGTAGAACCCGTCCTCGATGCCCAGGACGTCGTCGCTGTAAAACCACTGCACCTTCTCGTCGTGATCGAGCACGCCCAGGGCGCGCGCGGTCTGAAGATACGTGGCGGGCACTTCGTTGCCGGCGTAGATGTACGTGTCGGGAGTGTTGGCGCCGAACCAGGCGAAAAAGCCGATGCAGGACACACACGACAAGGCGCACAGCCCGCCCATGACCAGGAGCACCCACGCCCACCACGGCATGCCGCGCCTCGGCGTCGTAGCGCCCTGGCCAGAGGATGCGGACGGTTGCGGCCAGGGGTTCTGTGGCATGTTGCTCACGGGTCCACCTCGGATCGAAGATCGTCACCTGTGACGGCGCGACGCGATCAGGCCCGCGCCGCACGCGACATCATACATCGAGGTTCTTGACCTCGAGCGCGTGGTCCTCGATGTAGCGCCGGCGGGGCTCGACCTCCTCGCCCATCAGGATGGAGAACAGCTTCTCCGCCTCGCTGGCGGCGTCCCACGTCACGCGCAGCAGCACGCGATTGGCGGGGTTCATCGTCGTTTCCCAAAGCTGATCGGCGTCCATTTCACCCAGGCCCTTGAACCGCTTGATCTCGATGCCGTGCTTGCCGGCGTCGAGAATGGCGGGGACGATCCCTGCAAGGTTGACCACGGACACGGATCGGGCGTCATCGTCGGTGCGGCCGTGCGTGGGCAACTGCAGCTCGAAGCGGGTGGGCATCTTCTCGCCGCTGGGCGACTGCTCCTGCCGCAGGGTGTAGTCGTCGATGGCCAGGCCGTGCTCCGCCAGGCGTGCGAAGACGCGTTCGAGCTCGCGCGTCTCGTGCAGCTCCTTGCGCATGGCCACGCCGCCGGAGGCCTGGCGCGGGGCGTCGCCGTTGCCTTCGCCGATGACGCGGTCCAGATCGGGATCGGCCTGGGTCAGCCCGTGCTGGGCCCGGTAGGCGTCCTCCTCCTTGTCCGACCAGAAGTATCGCCCCTCGCCGGCGTGTCCCGGCGTCTCCATGCGGATGCGCGGCAATCGGCCCCGGCCCTCCGGGTCCTGCGACCGCAGCGCCAGCAGGTCCTCGAAATCGATGCCGCGGCGTTCGACGATCGTGACCAGCTCGTCGAGTTGCGTGAGCAGGCCGAAGGCGCTGCGCAGCTCGTCGCCGGCCAGGCGGCGCACCGGCCTGTGCTCGTCGTCGTGGATGACCAGCGTAGCGCCGTCGATGCCCAGGTCGCTGAGCTTGGCGCGCATGTGCTTTTCGTTGAGGACGTACTCGCTCTTCTTGCCTCGCGTCACCTGGTAGAGCGGGGGCTGGGCGATATAGACGCGGCCCTCGCGAACCAGGTCCTTCATCTGGCGGAAGAAGAAGGTGAGCAGCAGCGTGCGGATGTGGCTGCCGTCCACGTCGG
>CAZFDT010000124.1:0-10500 GCA_964518335.1 uncultured Phycisphaeraceae bacterium | reverse complement strand
CTACGGCATCCAGGCCATGCCCCTGACCGGCTATGGCGTGCGCGGCAAACCCATCCTCATGGTCGGCCCGCTCACCGGCGGGTACTACTGCATCAGCGCCACGGCCCTGCAGCAGGTGTACACCAACCCCGCCGGCCGATGGAGCGCCGACTACGAAAAGCAATATCTCTTCACCAGCGGCGTCGCCAAACGCTACTACGAAACCCGCAACGATCCACCCGCCCGCGCCGCGCTGGAGGAGGAGTTCGGCGAGGAGCTGTACCCCATCCTGCTGCGCTTCGCCGAGCTGCGCCTGGGACGACTGTGCGCCAAGCTGCGCCAGCGCGAACCCGATGACACGATCGGCCACGCGATGCTGATCTACCGCGTCACCTCCGAGGAGTTGCGCTCGGCGCTGCTCGATCTGCCCGCTGAACTGTTCCCCGACGCCCAGATCAGGGGCTGGCCTCCTCCGATCGAGGAGATTCGCCGGAATGCCCAGGGGGTGCGTTGGCCGGTGCAGTGACGCCGGCGGTCCACGCGCCGAGCAACTGTTCGCACGCCGGGCGATTGGGCCAGTCCGCGGGGGCCAGGCGCAACGCGGCCTCAAGGTCGGCAATAGCGCGGGCTCGCTCGCCCATGCGGTCGAGGATCGTCGCCCGCGTCATCCGCGCCTCGGGTGAGTTCGGGTCGCTACTGACGGCGCGATCGGCCGTGTCCAGTGCTGGCGGCAGCCAGCCGTTGTCGCGCAGGATCAGCGCGCGCAGCACCAGCGCGGGCGTGAACCGGCTGTGAAGCGACAGCGTTTCGCTCGTGGCGCGATAGGCGTTTTCGAGTTCACCGCCCTGATAGAACCGCAGCGCCCGCTCAAGGTTGTACCCCGCCTGCAGATAATCCGGCGGGTTGTGCCAGCGATCCCATTCGTGATACACGTTGAAGATCGGATTACAGAATCGCGACACCACGTGCGCCGCCGGCAGCAGGAGGTTGGCGGCCAGCACGATCGCCATGGTCGCGCGAGCGCGGCGGGCGTCGTCGAGCCGCCACGTCAGCAGGCCGAACACCAGCAGCGGGGTGAACATCGCCACGTTGCGGCTGAGGTCCGCCGCCACGGCCATGGCCACAAGCATGGTCGCCGTCGCGGTCAACAGCAGCAGTGTCTTCACTGCCGCGCTGCCCTGACGCCAGATGAGCCAGATGCCCACGCCGACGAAGAACCACCCGGCGCGGAACGTGTGCCATACGCCTTCGAGGAAGCGATACCACGGGGTTTGGGCCAGTTCCCGCAGGCTGCCGTACTGCTGAATGTACGCCTGGGAGTCCACGTCGCCCTGCATGAATGCCGCGGCGCGAATGCCCACATAGGGCAATAGCAGCACGAGCGCGATCGCCACGTCGGCTCCGCACGCCCGCCAGTCGATGCGGCCCGTGTCATGCGCCTGCCAGGCCAGCCGGACGCACAGCGTCAGCGGCAGCGCGAGGATGAAGCGCTCGTCCACCCATGGGCACAGCAGTGCCGCCACCACCAGCGGCCAGCGTGTCGGCGCGAGCGCGACGGCGAGCATCCCCAGGATGACCCACGAGTCGAAATACGCCAGCCAGCCCATCGACACGTGGAACCACGACGCGGCGCCGGTGATCGCCGCCACGAGAAACGTGCGCCATCGATCTGCGGTCCGGTGGTGCGCCCACCACGCCACATAGGCGAGCACGAGCACGCAGCCGACGTGCGGCAGGGCGAAAAACAGCGCGTGCGGCAGCGACAGGTAATGGCCCACCAGCGGAAACAGCAGCCGCCATCGCAGCGGTCGGTTGGACTCGCTGTAGTCGGTCATCCAGGGGTCGCGCAGTTGCAGGAGCGTGGCGCCGCCGCGGTTGACATCGGGATTGAGCAGGCCCTCCTCCACGCCGATGCCGCGCCAGAACGCCACGCGCGGGAAGAAGAACCACAGCAGCAGCAGCGTCGCCAGAATCGCCGCGATCCAAGGCCACCACCGGTTCATGCGGTCTGCCGGCGTCGCTGCGGCTCGATCCTCACCTTGCGTCGGCGGTGTCGTCATGGCGTCTGCGATTGGGCACGGCGGCGGTAGTCGCCCCGGCTGAAATACTTCTCCAGCCAGACGTACATGGCGATGAAGAAGTAGCGGCTGCCCATCTCCTTGATGCGCAGCTTCGCCAGCCCGGTGCGGCGGTTGCGCCACGTGATCGGGATCACCGTCCACGTGTAGCCCCGCACGATGGCCTTGAGCGGCAGTTCCACCGTCAGGTTGAAGTGCGGCGACAGCAGCGGCTGACACCCGTCGATCACGGCGCGGCGGTATGCCTTGAAAGCGTTGGTCGTGTCGTTGAAGCGGATGTTGAACAGCACGCGCAGGAACAGATTCGCCATCCGGTTGAGCGTGTACTTGAAGGTGGGGTAGTCGATGACGCCCCCGCCCTTGACGAAGCGGCTGCCGAAGACGCAGTCGAAGCCGCGATTGAGCTCGTGCCAGTAGCGGACCACGTCGCGGCAGTCGTCGGACTCGTCGGCCATCATGATGACGACGGCGTCGCCGGTGTATGCGTCCAGGCCGCGTCGGATCGCCATGCCGAAGCCGTGGTCGCCTTCGTTGCGCACCGGCCGCAGCACAGCCAGGTGCTGGGCGGTGCGTTCGAGCACGGCCCATGTGTCGTCGGTGCTGCCGTCGTCCACGACGATGATCTCGTGCGGCACGTGATGCAGTTCCAGCTCCAGGTGCAGGTGCTCGACGGTCGAGGCGATGCACTCGGCCTCGTTGCGGGCCGGGATCACGATGCTCAGCAGCCGGAGTTGTGGCAAGGCGTCGCTCATCGTGGCGGATTATCCCGATGCGGAGCGATCCAGCCAATCGGGGTGGGCGTCGGCGAAGGCGGCGATGCTCTCGAACAGATCGTCGAGCGATGTCTGCGGCCGCCAGCCCCAGGTCTGCGCCGCCAGCGCGTGATCGAGCACGAGCCATGGCACGTCCAGGGGGCGGCCTTGCGGGACGGCCGTCACGTCGCGCGGTCCGAACCGCCGGGCGCACCACGCCGAGAGCGTTCGCAGCGAGAATGCGTGGCCGCTGCCGCCGGAGACGTTGACAATGCGCGGTGCGGAGGCTGGGGCGCCGGCGATCTGAGCATCCAGAAGCGTGATGAGGTCGGCCGGGTCGAGCGCGTCGCGCGTCTGGCGGCCGCTGCCCTCGAAGCCCAGGTAGCGCAGCGGCCGGCCGTGGCGCCAACTGTGAATCCAGTAACTGACGATGCCCTGCTCGGGCTGACCGAACTGGCCCGGCCCCGCCAGCACGCCGCAGCGGTTGATGCACACGGGAAAGTCGAACAGTTGGCCGTACTCCAACGCGAGCGTTTCCGAGGCGAGCTTGGTGGCGCCGTACAGCGACACCGGGGGCCGGGTGGCGAAGCGCTCGGTCACGCCGCGCGGCGACACGCCCGACGGCAGGGTCACTGCAGCGTCGGGGGCGAAGGCGTCGCCCTCGACCTGCATCGGCAGCGACGCCAGCACGTCCAGGCTGTAAACCCGGCTGGTGCTCAGCAGAACGAACGCGGCCTTGTGCAGTCGGCAGTATTCGAGCAGATTGATGGTGCCGACGAGGTTGTGCTCGACGACCTGGCGCGGGCTGCTCTTTCCGTCCACGCCGCCGAGCACGCTGGGCAGGGCGGCGGCGTCGATCACGACATCGGCCGGCGGCAGCGACTCGACATCGCTGCGGCAGCGCAGGTCGCCGGCGACGAGCTTGACCCC
The DNA here is from genome assembly GCA_964518335.1 of uncultured Phycisphaeraceae bacterium. Taxonomy (GTDB): domain Bacteria; phylum Planctomycetota; class Phycisphaerae; order Phycisphaerales; family Phycisphaeraceae; genus CAZFDT01. The sequence continues at coordinate 6,761 of CAZFDT010000124.1, read as the reverse complement.
CCATTGACGCAAGCGATCGCGGTTGAACTCGCTGCCCGGCCGGTTGAAGTTGTCGATGCCGACGATCGAGCGGGTGTCGCCGCGATGCCGCCAGGTCTGGATGAGCCTGCTGCCCACGAATCCGCAGGCGCCGGTGATGAGAAGGGTCTGGGCCACTGCAGCACGGCTCCTGGGTCATGGCGTCTGGGGCAGAGGCATCGGCGGGGCGGCGCCGGGGGTGCGCTCGAAGACGAGGTAGGTGGCGTGGCCGGCGACGTAGCCGCTGCCGGGCAGGCGGTCGTAGAGGTTCAGTTCGCTCATGGCCGACGCGATGTGGCGGGGCGTGTAGTTCTGGCGGATGGCGGGGATCAGCTCGGCGACGTTGATCTGGGGCGTGCGCAGGATGAGCCAGTGGGGCTGCAGCTCGGCGGCGACATCGAGGAATCGCCGCTTGTTGCCGCCGCGCAGCGCCACGATGCGCGGGCTGACGGTCCCCGGCCAGTCGAGCACGTGGGCATCGCTGTAGTGGGCGATGGCGCCGGCGGTCTCGACCAGGACGATCTGGCCGGGCTGTACGTTCTCTTTGAGCCACAGACCGACGTTGCGACGCACCTTGTCGGCGATCTCGCGCTGGACGACCGCGGCCTGCACCCAGCTCATCGCCGACATGGCCAGGAGGCAGATGATCGCCGCCGCCTGCAGCGTGCGCAGCCACAGCGCGGGTCGCAGCCGCAGGGGCAGGCGATCGATGATGCCCGGCAAGCCGGCGGCGAGCGCGACCAGGCCCAGCACCGCGACGGGGGGATAGCTGCCCGGCTGCACCATGCCGTTGCGAAGCTCGATCAGTGTGAGCGCCGCCAGCCCGAGGACGAACGCCAGCGACGCGGTGCGGGCCAGCCGATCGGCACTGGGGGCGAAGGCGAGGGCGATGGCCAGCAGCGAGAGGACCACGCTGCAGACCGGGACCCACGCCGGCCAGCCGCCCATGTAGGCGAACGCGGGCGCGAAGACGGCCGCGGCCTGTCGAATCGGAGCGAGCAAAGCGACCTGATCGACCAGGACGTGGGCGCCTGCCGCGGCGGTGATGGCGTGCGGGATCGGCTGGCCGTAGTAAACCCATGACCCGATGAGCCAAGGGAGATAGATCGCCAGTCCGATGATCGCGGCCGGCACGACGACGCGCAGGGTCGCGGCACGATCGAGCATCGGCCGCGCGATCGCCGCGGCGGCGACGGTGGCGATCCAGATCAGGCCGTTGGTGTCTGCGTAGGCCAGCAGGGCGATCCCGGCTGCGACAGCATGCAGGCTCCAGCGGCCGACGCCAGCCAGGCCGGTGAGCATGAGAAGGACACCCAGCACCAGCAGCGCCACGGGTTGGCCGTTGCCTGAGAAGGCGATGGTCTTGGCGTCGGCGACCATGAGCACGCAGGCGACCAGCGGCGCCCAGGCATCGGTGAGCGTGCGTTGTCGCAGCAGGCCGGCCAGGCACATCGCGGCGGCGGCCAAGGCGGTCACACTGACCAGCCGTGTCGTCCACAGGCCCGCATGGTGGGACGGCCCCGAGCTCGCCGAATCGCCGACCGCCGCGATGAGCACACCCAGCGGCGACGTATAGCCCTGCACCCGCCGTTCGGAGGCCGTGGCCCCCCCGATATCCGCCGCGTCGGCCGCCGACGCATACACCAAACCCTGCCCCGACACGAGGTTGCGGCTATAACGAAAGGTGATGAACCACTCGTCCCACACCTGCTCGGTGGCGATGATGTAGCCCAGCCCCACCAGCCCGGCCAGCGCGACGGCGATCAGCAGGTGGAGGCGTGCAACAGGCGACGCGGCGGCGGCACTGACCATGGCGGCAGAGGATACCGTAGCGGGGGCCGGCCCACCACCGGGCGGTCGGCCGGAGGGGCCGGGAGCAAAAATCGCGCCCGATGGCGGCAGGCCACTTGCAGAGCGTCAACGAATTGCCTACACTCATCCGTTCGCGGTTGAGGCAGGGCTATTAGGGGACCCTACAACGCCGATTCCATCCCAGCGTCCGCATCTGCTACTCGAGGTCATCGATGCTGCTGAAGACTGTGCGCGACTTCTCCAAGCGCGGTGATGCGCTATCCGTTCCTAACCTCGTCGAAGTGCAGCAGGCGGCATACGACCGCTTTCTGCAGGGAGACCTGGAACACGACAAGCGGCCGCCCCTCGGGCTCGAAGGGCTGCTGCGCGAAGTGTTTCCGATCGAGAGCTACGACGGGAACATGGGGCTCAACTATCTGTACTACAAGCTCGACGAGCCGCGCTACACGCCCGACGAGTGCCGCCAGCTTCGGCTGACGTACGGTCGGCCGTTCCGCGTCGGCGTGCGCCTCACCCGCAAGGACAACCCCAACATCGTCGAGGAGGAGATCTACCTCGGCGAGATCCCGATCCTGATGGGCGGCGGCGAGTTCATCATCAACGGCGCCGAGCGCGTGATCGTCAACCAGCTCCACCGCTCGCCCGGCGTGGACTTCTCGATCGCCAGCGCCGAGGCCGACCGGCCTCTGCACTCGGCCCGCATCATCCCCGAGCGCGGCTCGTGGATCGAGCTGGAAGTGTCCAAGAAGGACATCCTCCAGATGCGGATCGATCAGAGCACGAAGATCCCCTGCACCACGTTCCTCCGCGCTATCGATGAGAAATACTCGACCACCGAGAAGCTCATCCGCACCTTCTACGAGGTCGAGTCGGTTCCGGTGGCCAAGCTCAAGCCCGACATGGTCGTGGTCAGCCCGATCATCGACACCGACACGGGCGAGGAACTGGTCGCCACAGGCCACGCCATCGGCGACAAGATCGACAAGGTCATCGCCTCCCCGCTGAAGACGGTCGAGGTGATCCAGCACCTGTCGGACCCGCTGATCCTTAACACCATCGCCGACGAGAAGAACGAGGCGTTCGACGGGATGAACGTCAGCGAGCACGAGCAGGCGCTGCTGTCGCTGTACGCCCGCCTGCGTCCGGGCAACCCGCCGCAGGTGAGCAAGGCCCGCGATCTGTTCGCCGAGAAGTTCTTCGACGAGAACCGCTACCGCCTGGGCAAGGTCGGCCGCTTCCGCATCAACCGCAAGTTCGACCTCAACACGCCCGAGACGGAGATGAAGATCCGGGCCGAGGACTTCCTCAACGTCATCAAGTACATCCTGGACCTGCGCAGCAACCGCAACAAGGCCCACGTGGACGACATCGACCACCTGGGCAACCGTCGGCTGCGCACGCTCGACGAGCTGGCGGTCGAGGAGATGCGCAAGGGCTTCCTGAAGATGCGGCGCACCGTGCAGGAGCGCATGAGCGTCAAGGACCCCGACGAGCTGGCCAAGATCGCCGACCTGATCAACTCCAAGTCGATCTCGAGCGCGATCGAGCACTTCTTCGGCCGCGGCGAGCTGTCGCAGGTCGTGGACCAGACCAATCCGCTGTCGATGCTCACGCACGAGCGTCGCCTGTCGGCACTGGGCCCCGGCGGCCTCAACCGCAAGCGCGCGGGCTTCGAGGTGCGCGACGTGCACATCTCGCACTACGGCCGCATCTGCCCCATCGAGACGCCCGAAGGCACGAACATCGGCCTCATCGCCTCGCTGGGACTCTACTCCCGCATCGATGAGTACGGCTTCCTCCAGACGCCGTACCGAAAGGTCGAGGGCGGCAAGGTGTCCGGCAAGGCCGAATACCTCCGCGCCGACGAGGAAATGAAGCTCACGCTGGGTCCGACGGACGCCATCGACGAGGACGGCAAGCTCGTCAAGGGCCACGTGCTGGCCCGCGTGGACGGCGACCTGGCGCAGGTCGATTCCTCGCAGATCCACTACATCGACATCAGCCCCAAGCAGATCGTCGGCGTGTCGGCGGCGCTGATCCCGTTCCTGGAGCACGACGACGCCAACCGCGCTCTGATGGGCTCGAACATGCAGCGGCAGGCGGTGCCCCTGATCCGCACTGAGCCGCCGGCGGTGGGCACGGGACTCGAAAAGGATTGCCCCAAGTACTCGGGCATGGTCGTCACCGCCAAGAACGGCGGCACGGTCACGCACGTGGACGCCAACAGCATCGTCATCGACAACGCCGACGAATACGTGCTGCGGAAGTTCGTCGGTCTCAACGAGCGCACCTGCCTCAATCAGAAGCCGATCGTCCGCCTGGGCGAGAAGGTCAAGAAGGGCCAGATCATCGCCGACGGCGCCGCGACCCTCAAGGGCGAACTGGCGCTGGGCAAGAACGTGCTCGTGGCGTTCAACACCTTCGACGGTTACAACTTCGAGGACGCCATCGTCATCAGCGAACGCCTGGTCAAGGACGACGTGTTCACCTCGATCCACATCGAGGAGTTCGACGTCGAGATCCGCGAGACCAAGCTCGGCCGCGAGGAGTTCACCCGCGACATCCCCAACGTCAGCGAGAAGATGCTGTCGATGCTGGACGAGATGGGTGTGATCCGCATCGGCGCGTTCGTGAAGCCCGGCGACATTCTCGTGGGCAAGGTCAGCCCCAAGAGCAAGAGCGAGCTGACGCCCGAGGAGAAGCTGTTGCACGCGATCTTCGGCCGGGCCGGCGAGGATGTGAAGAACGACTCGCTGGAAGTGCCCGCAGGCACCGAGGGTGTGGTGATCGGCGCCAAGCGTTTCAGCCGCCGGATGCACCTTAACGACGAGCAGAAGAAGCAGCTTCGCAAGGAGATGCGCCAGTACGAGCAGAGCATGGACGACCGGGCCGCCGAATTGTTCCGTCAGATGGTGGACCAGATCAATGAAGTGACCGGTACGCCGATGGTGGACCCGACGACCAAGCAGAAGGTCGGCACCAGCGACATCACGGAAGTGGTGATGGAGCAGATCGAGACGTTTGAGGTCAAGTGGATCAAGGGGAACAAGGAAGCGCGTCAGCAGGCCGAACAGATCCACGGCCAGTTCTGGCCCCGCATCGAGGCGGTGCGCAAGGAGAAGCAGCGTCGTCTGGCGCACATGAAGCGCGGCGACGAGTTGCCCTCGGGCGTGCTGGAGATGGTCAAGGTGTACCTGGCCACGAAGCGTCCGCTCTCCGTGGGCGACAAGATGGCCGGTCGTCACGGCAACAAGGGCGTGATCGCCCGCATCGTGCCCGTCGAGGACATGCCGTTCCTCGAGGACGGCACGCCGGTCGATGTGCTGCTCAACCCGCTGGGCGTGCCCAGCCGCATGAACGTGGGGCAGATTCTCGAGACGCATCTAGGCTGGGCGTGCGCGGTGCTGGGCTTCCAAGCCGTGACCCCGGTGTTCGACGGGGCGACCGAGAAACAGATCCACGAGGCGATCGAGGAAGCCAACCGTTACGTCGAAGAGCGTCAGAAAGACCTGGCCAACCGCCACGAGGCGCCCGGCGCCAACGAGCTCTTGGCCAAGATGCCCGCCGGCGGCAAGGTGCAGCTCTTCGACGGCCGCACCGGTGAGGCTTTCGACCAGAAAACGACCGTGGGCTACATGTACCTGCTCAAGCTCCACCACCTGGTGGATGACAAGATTCACGCCCGCGCGACCGGGCCGTACAGCCTCATCACCCAGCAGCCGCTGGGTGGCAAGGCGCGGACGGGCGGCCAGCGTTTCGGCGAAATGGAAGTGTGGGCGCTAGAGGCGTACGGCGCCGCCTACATCCTGCAGGAGCTGCTCACCGTCAAGAGCGACGACGTCGAGGGCCGCACCAAGATCTACGAGAGCATGGTCAAAGGCAACAACACGCTGGAAGCGGGCATGCCCGTGGCATTCGACGTGCTGTGCAACGAGATCAAGGGCCTGGGCCTGAACATCACGCTGGAGAAGGCCGAGTTGGAAGGGGCCAATATCCTGTAATCCGGGGGCAGAAGCGATGACGACGTGGGCCGAGATGAGTCGTGAGTCGTTTAGAGTCGCTCAGACTGCTTTGCGGGACGCCTGTCATCGCAGCAGCGTGAGCCGATCATACTTTGCGGCATATGCCGCGGTGGCGCAAGTGTTGTCGGATCGTGGCTTGGCGTTTTCGGATCAGCGAGAAGGGCCTTCCCATCAAGGCCTCCGCGAGATGATCCAGCAGAACATAGGAAAGTTTCGCGCTCATCAGAAACGTCGGATGAAAGCGGCGATGAACCTCCTGTATGAGAATCGTCTGGATGCGGATTATCGCCCAAGCCGAATCGTTGATGCCGAAATGGCGCGCAACTCACTTGTTGCCGCATCAGTTATATCGGGCATTCTGGGAGTTCGTGCATGAGCGAGACGAACAAACCATCACGCCCAACCAAGAAGCAGGTTCGCGCAATTACCACAAAGTATCTTCGCGAGCGGTCGCCCAGCGGTTACTCGCTTATAGTCCCTCCGGACGGCATCATGTACGTCAGTGATGGCATTGAGCGTGAGCATGATCGATGGTACGTCCAAGTAGTGCCTGAACCCGAGTATGTGGCGGACACTCGACGTCAGGAGTTTCTGAACATCCTCAATGAGGTCCAAGAGCAGATTCACAAGCGATATCGATGGACTGTTTATCTAACGTCGATGCTTCCCGTTGTTTGAACTTGACCAAGGTGACCAACCATGGCTGAAGGCTTTTACGATCGCGTTAACGACTACGGCTCGGTGAAGATCTGTCTCGCGTCGCCCAACGACATCCGGTCGTGGAGCTTCGGCGAGGTCAAGAAGCCCGAGACCATCAACTACCGCACCTACCGCCCCGAGAAGGACGGCCTCTTCTGCGAGCGCATCTTCGGGCCCGAGCGGGACTACGAGTGCGCCTGCGGCAAGTAC
>CAZFDT010000123.1:0-10796 GCA_964518335.1 uncultured Phycisphaeraceae bacterium | reverse complement strand
CTACCTCATCCGCACTCTCACCGGAGGCGATCGGATGTAAATGTCTTCACCCTGTAAAGAACGCATTATTCCTTGCGTTGGCGTGCGGTGGCCGGTATATTGACGGCACATGTTGGGAAAGTTTCGGGGCGGCCGCGACCGCATGTCGCCGCGGCTGAGAAGTCGATGACAACTACGAACGAACATGTGACAGCGGGGCTGTCTGCTGGAGTGTGATGGTTGCCGGCCGTGAGGGCACGATGAACTGGGCCGTGTGGGGTTGCGGGACGGGCTGGGAACCTGTCTCGAAGCGGATATGGGGACGAGGGTCGGGCCGTGGGGTCGGGGTGAGGGAAGCGATTCCCGGCGAAAGCTGGGAAGAGATTGGGGGGGTTGAGGGGAGGGGACCAGGGGGTTGATGTGAGGGGGCGTGCGATGGTCGCCTCGCCGTGCTGATCGAGAACAGCGCGACGAGGCGATGTCGTTTTCAGGCTTGCGTTTCCGCTGAGGCGTTGCGCGGCGATCGAGGTCCGAGAAGTGAAATCGCGTCAAGTTTAGCGGGCGATCCGCTTATGGGACAGGCCTGTCGCCGCGACGTGCTGCACTGAGCCGCCCGGCCAGGCTTCGACGCAAGCGCCGCCCCGGCACAGGTTTAGCTATCTTGCCCAGTCGCCACCGCTCGCGTCCGACGGACAGTTCTCGGTCGCGCGGCACAACTTCCTCCAATAAATTCTTTGCCTTCCCTCAGCCGCGTGTTACGGTCAACCTGTCTCGAATGGCAGTCCCACACGTACGGTCAAAGGGAGAGTTGCGATGAAAAGCATGTTGAAAATGGCGATGGCAGCCGCGATCCTGGCCTTTCCGGCCATGTCCATGGGCGCGACGACCTACAACGGCTCACTCCGGGCCAGCGACTTCAAGATCAAGGGTCCCAACAAGCAGATGTGGAAGGGCCAGCAGGGCGTGCTCGTCCGCTGGAAGGTCACGGACCTGGGCGGCAGCTACCACTACAACTTCGCCGTCGCCGGTAAGAACAACAAGAAGCTCAAGCTCGAGGTCAAGCGCATCCTCGTGCAGAAATCCCCCGTCGGCGGCGCATCGGCCCCGCTGAGCACCATCGGCGGCCTGAGCAAGTTCGAGACCGGCTTCAAGAAGCGCGTCAACGTCAGCTTCAGCTCCAACGTCGCCCCCGGCACCACCTGGCTCAAGCTCAAGGGCCACGGCATCCGCGCCCACACCCGCTTCAACTACAACATCCTCCCCCTCATCGACGACACCATCGACGACGGCCCGCACCCGATCGACAATGGCAATGGCAACGGCAACGGTAACGGTAACGGCAACGGCGACACCGGCGGCTCGGTCGTCCCCGTCCCCGCCGCGGCGTGGACAGGCATGGCGCTGCTCGGCGGCCTGGGCACCATCGCCGCCGCCCGACGCAAGCGCCGTCAGACCGCACTCTGATCCATACTCCCCTCGACCATCACAAGGCCCTTCGACGACACGTCGAGGGGCCTTTTCATTGCGCGCCTGTTCCGTTGCTACACTGTCGGCGTCCTCGTTTCAGGAGCCGACGCCATGCCCATCGAGATCACCATGCCCCGCCTGTCCGACACCATGGAGGAAGGCACGCTCGTCAAGTGGCTGGTCAAGGTCGGCGACAAGGTCGCCTCGGGCGATCACTTGGCCGACGTGGAAACGGACAAGGCGACGATGGAGCTTCCGGCGTTCGACGAGGGCACGGTGGCGAAGATCGTGGTGGACGAAGGCCAGACGACCAAGGTGGGCGACGTGCTGCTGGTGCTGGCGACCGACGGCGAGAGTGCTGAGGACGCTGGCAAGACGTCGTCCGACCGACCGAAGAAGGCTGCCGCCCCCGCCGCCCCTGCCAAAGCCGAGTCCTCGCCCGGCGCCGTCTCCGCCCCCGCGGCCACAGGCCAGCGCCAGCGCGTCAGCCCCCTGGCCCGCAAGCTCGCCGAGGAACACGGCGTCGATCTGGCGTCCGTGCAGGGCTCCGGGCCCGACGGCCGCATCATCAAGCGAGACATTCTCGACGCCGCGTCTCCTGCCGGGGCGAAGGCGCGGGCGCAGACCCGCCCCGAGGCCGCTGCGGATCGTCCGGCCAAGCCCGCGCCCGTTGCCGCCGTCGTCCTCGAAGACAAGACCATCCCCCTCACCGGCATGCGCAAGACCATCGCCAAGCGCCTGGTCGAGTCCAAGACGACGATGCCGCACTTCCAGGTCACGGTCGGTGTCAACATGGACCCCCTGCTGTCCCTGCGCGAGACGATCAACACGCAGCTCGAATCCCAGGGTGTGAAGCTCTCCGTCAACGACTTCATCGTCCGTGGCGTTGCACTGGCCCTGTCGCGGCACCCGCTCATCAACGCCTCGTGGACCTCCGGGGGCGAGAGCATCCAGCAGCACGGATCGATCCACATCGGCGTCGCCGTGGCACTGCCCGCGGACAAGGGCGGCGGCCTGGTCGTCCCGGTCATCCGCGACGCCATCAACAAGGGCGTGCGACAGATCGCCGACGACACCCGCAAGCTCGCCAGGAAGGCCCGCGAGACCGGCCTGTCCGGCGACGAGATGAGCGGCGGCACATTCACCATCAGCAACCTGGGCATGTTCGGCGTCGAGCACTTCACCGCCATCATCAACCCGCCGCAGGCCGCCATCCTCGCGATTGGCGCCGCGCTGAAGAAGCCCGTCGTCCGCAACGGACAGTTGACCATCGGCAGCGAGATGGCCATGACGATCAGCGCCGACCATCGCGTCATCGACGGCGCGATGGCTGCCGAGTTTTTGGCCACCCTCAAGCAGATCCTCGAAGCCCCCGCCGCGATGCTGGTGTGATCTTCCCAGCCGCTTGCGGCTTGGCGAACCCTGCCGCTCACAGTTGACGCCGCGGCAGCAGCGCGACACCATGGCCCCACACCTTGGCGGCTCCCCAATGCCGGGAGCAGGCTGATGTTTCGTCAGCCGGGTCCAACCGGGCCTCCTTCAGAGCGGGTGCGCCGAGTCGCACTCGGCGGCAAGGTGCGGCCGACGTGGGTGGCAGCCCGCGCCGGTCTTTCATGGGACTCTTCGATCGCATCCGCAACGTGTTCGCGCCGGACACCGGCCGCGGCGTGAACGAACTGGCCAGACGACTGGCGATGCCGGTCGAGGAACTGTTGCGCGTCGTCCCGGCATATCACACATTCAGCGTGCCCAAGCGCAGCGGCGGACAGCGCACGATCACCGCCCCGACAGGGCCGTTCAAAGCGTTTCAGCGGACACTGCTGCGCCGCGTGCTGGCGCGGCTGCCCGTGCATCCCGCGGCGATGGCGTTCGAGCCGGGCCATTCGATCGTTCACCACGCGATCCTTCACGCACTTCGGCCCGTGGTCGTGCGCATGGATATCCGCGACTTCTTCGGTGCGACGACAGTCCAGCGCGTCCACGACTGTTTCACCCGCCTGGGCTGGAGCCGTGCGGCCGCCAGCCTCTTGACGCGCTGCACCACGCATGACGGGGGACTGCCCCAAGGCGCGCCCACGAGCCCGAAGCTCGCCAACGCCGTCAACTATCGCCTGGACGCCCAGGTCTGCGCCATCGTCGCCGCCATCGCCAAGCGCACTGACACCGTCATTGTCTATTCGCGCTACGCCGACGATCTGACCTTCTCCTTCGATCGCGACGATCACGACGCCATCAGCAGCACGATCTGCCTCGTCAAGCAGGCGATCGAGTCCAGCCACGGCTACCGCCTGCACACGAAGAAAAAACTGCGGATCATGCGCCGGCACGACCGCCAGCAGGTGACGGGCCTGGTGGTGAACGCCGGTGTCAACCTGCCCCGCCGGACCCGCCGCCGGCTGCGCGCTGTCGAGCATTGCCTGGCGACAGGCCGCGACGCCACGATGACCCACGCCCAGCTCCAGGGCTGGCGGTCCCTGGAGGCCATGATCGCCGTGCAGCGCGGGGCATAGATCTCTCGCCGGCTTGCTGCAGTGATACAGTGACACTGGTGAAGACGCACGCGCCACCGACATCAGTCCACCAGTGGTTTGCGGAGCATGGGGCCGCGTTTGAAGATCGTCAAGGATCGCGAGTCGTTACCGCGACTGGAGGCACGTGGCGATGACCTGCTTCGCCCGTGCCAGCACGGCGTCGAGCATGGCGGGGGTGAGGCGGCCGGTGAAAGTGTTCTGCTGGGAGACGTGGTAGCTGCACAGGACCGTGATGCCCCCGATGGCGAACTCGGCGCCGTGGGCGAAGCGATGGCGCGAGGGTTTCTCGCCGAAGTGGCGGACGACGGCGTGCAGTGCGATGCCGCCGAGGCACAGCACCACGCGCAAGCGCGGCAGCGAGGCGAAGGTGTCGTCGAGCCATTTGCTGCAGTTGTCCAGCTCGCCCGGCAGTGGCTTGTTGCCGGGCGGGGCGCAATGGGCGGCGGCGGTGATGACGGTGTCGTGGAGGGCCAGCCCGTCGTCGGGGGCGGTGCTGGTGGGCTGGCTGGCCAGGCCCGCGCGGTGGAGGGCGGCGTAGAGGAAGTCGCCGGAGCGGTCGCCGGTGAACATGCGTCCGGTGCGGTTGGCGCCGTGGGCGCCGGGGGCGAGTCCGATGATGAGCAGCCTGGCCTGATGCGGGTCGCCCTGGCACAGGAAGTTGGGCACGGGTCGGCCCCAGTACGGCTGATCGCGGTAGGCCCGGCGCTTCTCGACGGCGACGGCGGCGCAATAGGCCCGCAGGCGCGGACACGCCTGGCACGCTTCGATGCGGCGATTGAGGGCTGACAGTGACCATGCGCGGCGTCGGGTCATGGCGATGATGAGGGTTGTAACGACTGGGCGACTTTTTTTCAGCCGCCGCTTACCTCGCCCCGAAATCCTGCCGATGACTATCCAGAGTGTCCGTCACGGGGAAACGTGCGGTATGCGCCTGCTCATCGACAGCCTGATCGCGCTCATGCTTGTCGGCATCCTCGCCGGCATCGTGATCTATCACCAGCGTGAGACGCGGCAACTGCATCGCTATCAGCAGGTGCATGCCGCCCTGGCCCAGCTCCACGAGCAGGCCCTGTACCACGGCGCCCTGGGGGACGTGCAGGCCACCACTACGGGCTTTCCCACCAGCGTGTCGCCCCTGTGGTTCCAGGGCGACCTGCCGCTGAACACCCTCGTGCCCGGCCGCCACCCCTGGCTGGACATCGCGCCTCCGGGCGACATGAACGACCACCCCCCCGACCCGGTCTGCATTCGGCCCGACCAGGCCGGGTTCTGGTACAACCCCAACCGCGGCATCTTCCGTGCCCGCGTCCGCGAGCAGACGGCCGAGGCGCTCACCCTGGCCGAGTACAACCGCATCAACGCGACCTATCTCAAGCAGCTCCCGCTGCACTACGACGCCGACCGCCGACCTGCCGCGCTGCAGTTGGCACAGGGCCCGACCCCCAGCGCGACGCCCGCCAAGCCCGCCAGGCCCGCCACGCTGGCGCTGCCCGCTGCCGATCCACGCTGACGATTCGCTGATAGCATGGTCATGGTCAAGGGCGCGTCCTGGCGGAACGGACCATGACGGACCAGATCATCGTGTTTGTCGTGCTCGTCGCGGCGCTGGTGATGTTTGTCGGCGGATGGATCCGTTACGACCTGACGGCGGTGCTGGCGCTGCTGGTGCTGGCGGTGCTGGGCGTGGTCGAGCCGGCACAGGCGTTCAGCGGCTTTGCCCACCCGGCGGTGATCACTGTCGCAGCGGTGCTGATCGCCAGCGCCGGACTGCAGCACGCGGGCGTGGTCGAAGTGATCGGCGACTGGCTGGGCACCCGGGTGCGCGGCATGACGCTGCAGGTGGCCGTGCTCTGCGGCCTGGTGACGGTCTTTTCCAGCTTCATGAACAACATCGGGGCGCTGGCGCTGCTCATGCCCGTGGCGATTCAGTTGGCGCGGCGGGCCAACCGCTCGCCTTCGTTTCTGCTCATGCCCATGGCGTTTGCGTCGCTGCTGGGCGGCATGATGACGCTCATCGGCACGCCGCCGAACATCATCATCGCCACGGTGCGGGCCGACCACGGCCAAGGGCGGTTCGGCATGTTCGACTTCCTGCCCGTCGGCGCGGCGGTGGCCCTGGCGGGTTGGGCGTTCATCAGTCTCGTCGGCTGGCGGCTGGTGCCGCGACGTAACGCCGGGTCCGGCAAGGAAGACCTGTTCGAGATCCACGACTACGTCACCGAACTCGTCCTTCCCGCCGACTGCAAGCTCTGCGGCATGACGATGCGCCAATGGGACAAGGACAACGAGCTGGACCTGCAGATTCTCGCCATCGTGCGCGATGGACGACGCCTCTGGACGCCATCGATCCACGAACGGCTGGCGGCGGACGACCGGCTCATCGTCGAAGCTTCGCCCGAGACCATCAAAGCGATCATCGACAAGCACGGCCTGGCGCTGGAAGCCAACAGCGACGACAAGAGCCGTGACCTGCTCAAAGGCGACGACGTGGGCGTGATCGAGGCGATCGTGACAGGCGAGGGCCTGCTGGCGGGGCGCAGCGTGGGGCGCCTGGGTCTGCGGCATCGATTCGGACTGAACCTTCTGGCGGTCGCGCGGGCCGGCCAGCGCATCACGCGTCAGCTTCGCGACGTGCAACTGCAACCGGGCGACATCCTGCTGCTGCAGGGCGAACTGTCGTCGATGCCCGAGCAGTTGCGCGAGCTGGGCGCGTTGCCGCTGGCCGAGCGCGGGCTGCGCATCGGCAAGCCGCGGCGCGTGCTGCCGGCGATCGCCCTGTTCCTGGCGGCGATCGTCGTCGCCACCGCCGGTTGGATGCCCATCGAACTGGCGTTCACCGCGGCTGCGGTGGGTATGCTGCTGACGCGGCTTCTTCCCCTGCGCGAGCTGTACACGGCAATCGATTGGCCGGTCATCGTGCTGCTGGGGGCGATGATGCCCGTGGGCGCGGCGATGGAGACGACCGGTGGCGCCAGGCTCCTCGGCGAGTCGATCGCCACGCTGTGCGGCCAGGCTTCGCCATGGATCGCCGTGGCGGTGCTGGCGACCACGACCATGCTGCTGTCGAACCTGATCAACAACGCCGCGGCGGCGCTGCTCATGGGGCCGATCGGGATCAGCCTCGCGGCGGCCATGGACGTGTCGCCCGATCCCATGCTCATGGCTGTCGCCGTCGCCGCTTCCGCCGCGTTCCTCACACCCATCGGCCATCAGTCGAACCTGCTCGTGATGACTCCCGGCGGGTATCGCTTCGCCGACTACTGGCGTCTGGGCCTGCCGCTGTCTTTCCTCGTGCTGGCGGTAGCGATTCCGATCGTGCTGATGGTGTGGCCCCTGGCAGGGTAACTGCGGCAAGGGCGGCGCATCAGGCCGCCTCGTCCCGCGTCAAGGCCACAAGCGTGTCCATGGCGCGCTGGGCGGCGCCGCTGTTGATGGCGGCGGTGGCGTGCGCCAGGCCGTCGTTGAGGTTCTTGGCGACGCCGCCGATCCACAGGGCGGCGGCGGCGTTGAGCAGGACGATGTCGCGGGCGGGACTGTGCTCGCCGGCCAGCACGTGGCGGATCATCGTCGCCGAGGCCTCGGGCCCGTCGGCGGCCAGCGCGCTGGGATGCGAATAGGGCAGGCCATAGGTCGCCGGATCAATCGTGAAGCGGCGGACCACGCTGCCACGCACTTCCGCCACGTGGCTGGGTCCGCAGGTGGACAGCTCATCCAGCCGCCCCACGCCGACGCCCGGATCGCGCGGCGGCCCCTGACGACGATCGGGCAGCGTGCCGTGAACCACCAGGGCGTGATCGACATCGAGCTGGGTCAGCACCTGGGCGATGAGGTCCACCAGGTCCTCGGCGAAAACGCCCACGACTTGGCGTCGCGCCCCGGCGGGGTTGGTCAGCGGACCGACGAGATTGAAGATGGTGCGAAAGCCCAGCTCCTGGCGCACGGGCGCGGCGTGCTTCATCGCCGGGTGATGCGCGGGTGCGAAACAGAAGCAGATGCCCGCTTCGGCGAGGCATCGCGTGAGCGTCTCGCCGCTGACCGTGAGCTTGACGCCCAGTTGCTCGAGCACCTGCGACGAACCGCTGTGGCTGGTGACGGCACGGTTGCCGTGCTTGGCGACGACCAGGCCGTGATGCCTGCCGGCGGCGGCGGTGACGAGCGCGGCGGCGGTGGAGATGTTGAACGTGCCGGAGTGGTCGCCGCCGGTGCCGCACGTGTCAATGGCGGTGTAGCCCTCGGGCACGATGACGGGCGTGACCTTCTGCCGCATGACGGTGGCGGCGCCGACGATCTCGTCCACGGTGGGCCCGCGCACCTGGATCATGGCCAGCAGCGCCGCCGTCTGCGCGGGCGTGGCCTGACCGGTCATGATCGCCTCGAACGCCTCGGTCGCCTGGGAAGGCGTGAGTGTGTGACCGGCGACGAGTTGGGCGAGGAGGGATTTCATGTCGGATGGATGATGTCGGATCGATGATGCGGGTGCAAATGGCGCCGCGGCCACACGTCCGCGGCCATCGGTCACACCAGCTCAGTCAGCAGCCACAGCGCGGCGGCGGCCAGAACCATGAACACGAGAATCTGCGCCGCCAGATACGTCGCCTGGCGCGGAAGCTTCGACAGATCGTCGAGCTTGATCGTCTTATAGACCACGGCCACGGCGATCGACAATGGCACGAGCAGCAACAGCCAGTAGTCATCCAGCGGCAACGGCTGGAGGAACAGCCTGAAGGCGAGGGTGGGTGTCACGTGGCGTCCTTGGAGTGCGGCGCCTCGACGGCCAGATCGCCGTTGGGCGTAAGGCGTGGCCGACGGGGATCGCGGTACATCACATCCATCATGGCCAGGAGGTTGAGCATGCCGGCGAGGGCGGTGTAGAGGACGGCCTGTTCCTGCACGCGTCCGAAGGCCGGCTCGTAGCGGTCCCGAAGGTGCTGATGGGCGAAGTGCATCACCAGCGACGGGCCCAGGCCGTATTGCCCGAACTGCACGATGCTGGTGGTCATCTGGGACTGATCGAAGGTTCCGATGCCGCCGATGACCAGGCCGGCGAGCCAGAGGACGCCGATGGAGGCGGCGAGGATGCCGCCGCGGTGGCGCTGTCCCAGGAGGTAGTGGCCCAGGCCGGGCAGGAACCACGCCGCGATGGCGGCGGTGAAGTTCCACGGCGAGGGGGCGTCGTCGTGGTGGGGGGCAGGCGGTGCGTGCTTGGTCACAAGGCGGCTTCCGTAGGGCCGGGGGTGGCGTCGCGGGAACGTACAGATTTCACGGGCGGGCGAAAAACCGCCATTGACAAACGGCCATCGACCGATAGTGTAACCGCCGGTCGTGGCCGGGCAACGCCCCGGGCGACCCTCGGCGTATCGTGCGATTGTCTCTTGTTCATGAATACCAGCCAGGGAGGCCAAGCCATGATGGAACTGCTGCTCGATCGGGTGCGGGTAGGTTCGGGGACCCAACGCCAAGCCGCCTTCGGGTCCGATAGTTGGGGCCGCTCGTCCCGCGTCGCTCATCCTTATTGGATGATCGATGAGGAGGAAGAGCTTGATGACGACGACTTTTTTGACGATGAAGACGAGGACGACGACGACCTCGACGACGATGACGACGATGAGTTCGGCGACGACGAGGAGGACGACGACCTCTTCGACGACGACGACGACGAGGAACTCGACGACGAGGAATAGCGGCCGGTGACGCGCTCGCGAAAGAGGCGGCGTCGGCCGCCCACGGAGCGTGTCATGAGCCTGGACCCCAACGCCGTTCCACCATCCGCCCCCGCGCCTGCGCCCGAAGCCGAGGCCGACCAGAGGCGGCAAGCCGGGAGCGATCGCCGCAAAAACGTGCTCGACGCTCGGACCTACACGGGTCTGGAGCGCCGTCGTGGCCCGGGCCGACGCCGTTCCGATTTCATGAAGAGCGCCGAGGAAGGCCAGATGACCCGCGAGCAGTTCCTGTTCGTGGCCGCCATCGACGCCTACAAGCGCGTCAACAACAAGCCCTTCCCCACGTGGACGGAAGTCCTCGAAGTCATCCGCAAGCTCGGATACCGCAAGACCGCGGCCATGACCCTCAAGCTCGACAATGCCGAGGACTGGACCGAGGCCCCCGACACACCCGCCAGCGTCACCCCGCCTCTGGACGCCACCGAGGACTGACCGCCCGAGTCAGACCCGCTTCAGCAGGTCTGCCCCGAACCACCTCCGCGCCGATATAGCGCCCATGCGGCGTCTGCTAAGCTGACGCCCGACATGAATCTGCCTTACCAGATCGCCGTGCTGTGCTACCTGTTCGACGAGCAGGGGCGACTGCTGCTGTTGCACCGGCGCAAGCCGCCGAATCTGGACCTCTACTCGCCCATCGGCGGCAAGCTCGAACAGGCCGCCGGCGAAAGCCCCACGCAGTGCGCGATCCGCGAAATTCAGGAGGAGGTCGGCCTGACCGTCCACACCGGCGAACTGCACTTGACCGGCATCGTCAGCGAGACGGGCTATCGCGGCGAGTCGCACTGGCTGATGTTCCTTTACGAAGTGACCCGCCCGGTCCACGTCACGCCCTGCGAGTTCCGCGAGGGCCGACTCGAATGGCACCATCGCCAGGCCCTCGACACGCTGCCCATCCCCGAGACCGACAGGCAGATCATCTGGCCGCTGGTGTGGCGCTTCCGCGGCCGGTTCTTTGCCGCCCATATCGACTGCACCGGGCCGCAGATGACCTGGCATCTCGAACAGCCCGCCGATGACGGCGCGGTGTGAGGCGGCCACGGTCCTGACCAGGGTGAAGACATTTACATCCGATCGCCTCCGGTGAGAGTGCGGATGAGGT
>CAZFDT010000122.1:0-10951 GCA_964518335.1 uncultured Phycisphaeraceae bacterium | reverse complement strand
CGTTAGGGACACTTCTATCGAGACCTAGGAGGTCAGTTCTATCGAGCTACAACACCCGGCGCGTCACACCGCCAGGGCGGAGGGACACAACGCTACTCCCACTCGATTGTGGCGGGGGGCTTGGACGACACGTCGTACACCACTCGGTTGACGCCACGCACCTCGTTGATGATGCGGTTGCTGATGGTCGCCAGCACGTCGAAGGGGATGCGGGCCCAGTCGGCAGTCATGAAATCCTGGGTCTCGACCGCGCGGACGGCGACGACCTGCTCGTGCGTGCGCCCGTCGCCCATGACGCCGACGGCCTTGACCGGCAGCAGCACGGCGAAGACCTGGCTCGTCTTGCGATACAGGTTGTGGGCGACAATCTCCTCGAGCAGGATCTCGTCGGCGTCGCGCAGGATGTCGAGCTGCGGCCGCGTCACTTCGCCCAGCACGCGCACCGCCAGGCCCGGGCCGGGGAAGGGGTGGCGCCACACCAGCTGCTCGGGCAGGCCCAGCACTTCGCCGAGCTTGCGGACCTCGTCCTTGAACAGTGGCCGCAGCGGCTCGATCAGGTCGAAGCCCAGCTCCTCGGGCAGCCCGCCAACGTTGTGGTGCAGCTTGATGTTGGCCGCTGCAGTGGACGCGCCGCCGGCCAGGGCGTGGCCCGACTCGATCACGTCGGGGTAAAGCGTGCCCTGGGCGAGGAAGCGGGCGTTGGGAATGTCGCGTGCGGCATGGCGGAACACCTCGATGAAGCGGTGGCCGATGCGGCGGCGCTTTTCCTGCGGATCGATGACGCCGGCCAAGTCGTCGAGGAAGGCGTCGCTGGCGTCGATGACGCGCAGGTCGATGTCGAAGTGGCCTCGGAAAGTGCTTTCGACCAGGTCTCGCTCACCTTTTCGCAGCAGGCCGTTATCGACGAAGATGCAGGTGAGCTGCTTGTCGAGGGCCTTGTGGAGGAGTGCGGCGACGACGCTGGAATCGACGCCGCCGGACAGGCCGCAGATCACGCGGTCGCCGCCGACGCGCTGGCGGACGCGCTGGCACTCGGCGTCGAGGAAGTTGGCCATGCGCCAGGTGCCGCGGCAGCCGGCGATGCGGAACAGGAAGTTGGCCAGGATATCGACGCCGTGGGGCGTGTGGGTCACCTCGGGGTGGAACTGCACGCCGTAGAACGGCCGGGTCTTGTGCCGCACCGCCGCGATCGGGCAGGTGGGCGTGGTCGCCAGCGGGATGAACTCCGGCGGGAGCTGCTGCACCTGGTCGCCGTGGCTCATCCACACGGTCGTATTCTCCGGCACGCCCGGCAGCAGCTCGTCCCGGTCGGTGACGTGGAGCGAGGTGCGGCCATACTCGCGGGCCTGGGCGTTGCGCACCTCGGCGCCGAGCAACTGGCAGCCGATCTGCATTCCGTAACAGATGCCCAGCACGGGCACCCCCGGAAGCTGATCGAACAGACGCTCGTCGCAACGCGGCGCCCCGTCCTCATAGACGCTGGCCGGCCCGCCACTGAGAATGATCGCCCGCGGCTTCATCGCCCGCAGCTCGTCGAGGCCAATGTCATGACGCACCAGCACGCTGAACACGCCCGCCTCGCGCACGCGGCGGGCAATGAGCTGCACGTACTGCGATCCGAAATCGAGAATGGGCACGACCTCGTCGTGCGGCAGGGCGGCGTGGGCTGACATAGGGGTCTTATCCGGCGTGTTCGCGGCCATCGGGTCTGGGGAAAACGGCGATCATACTGAAAACCACCGCCCTGATGGAGCGGGGCCACACGCCACCGTCCGCATCTCGCGTGTGGTGGCTGGGTTGCGGCGTGCATCCGCACTTCATCCGCACTTGGGCGACGCCGAAGTATCCGCACTTCATCCGCACCACCCTAACAGCCGCGCCTGGTCTTGACTTGCCAAAGAACGCCCCCTCCCGCGGGGTCACGCCGCAACCCGATCATAATACGAACATCATACCACGCCGCCGCCGCCGTTCAAGTCCACATTGGCATCGATGTGCACCCCGCGTCGCCGCAGGCGTTGTCCCCGGCAAGTTCCACACCGGCACATGGGCGTAGTACCACCCCGGATGCTCCGGCTTCCGCGTCGGCTCAATCACCACCGTGTAACGCAGCATGCGTGGCTCTTGCTTTAGATCAACCCTTGCGCGGCCTTGAAAATGTGGTTCTGATCGAGCGGTGGCATGAACTGCTCCTGCCGCCCCGGCAACCTTCCTTTCAGCAATATCTCAGCCCAGTCCTTCTGCCGCGTTGTCGCCACTGCTGAAACGATCTCCTGATTGACCCGCTCAGCCCAGATTTTGTGATCGCGCACCACTCGTATCATCTTACGGACTTGATCCCAATCGTCTTGAAGTACCTCTACCCACAGCGGTCTTTCCTGCGACCATGCTCCTTGTCGATATCGCACTTTCGTATTTAGCAGCAGCGCGATCGCACGGATCAGTTCCTTCGTCCAGATGACCATCGCAGATCGGCGACAAATGCGATACGCCCGAAGGTGGGCGTCGGGCACTGACTCCGGGCTATTGGTCAACCGCTCTTCAATGCGATATATGCCCAGTCCCAGATCGAATCGACCATTGGCTAACACCTCCTCGACGAATAGGTTCATAAGTCGCACCAGGTTCTCTCGCTCCAATCGTCGGAAAGGCTCACTTTCGTCAATGGGCTCCGGAGTAGGTTTCAGGTAAAGCATATGCTGCAGAAACGTCTTCTGCAGCGCGTCGTAGGAAAGCGGATAGCGCTTTGAGCGAGCCGTGACGGTTTCCGTGAAGTTGAGGATCAGGTTGTCATGAGTGCCAACCTTTCCCGTCAACACCTCATAGCGCAGGCAGTTCTGGAAGTATTGCTTGAACTCTCCCTTCTGCTGGTGCGCCAGGTGACGAGCGAAAAACGAACGCTCTGATGATTTGGCTGTGTTCGTGCTTCGCCGGAATCGCTCATACTCCTCCCGAAACAGATCAGCCCCAACGCGGTCATTCACCAGCTGTGGAAAATGTACCTGCGCAAGCTTTGTGTGTGCGCGATAGTTTGTTTCCTTCAATCGCTTCTTGTCGTAATTCACGAAAATGCGGACGAACAATCGTTCACGTCCCGCGTACAGTTGTGCTGCGGCCTTATGTTGACCATCGAAGACAAGGATGGTGCACTTTCCCTGAGCACCGTCGATTGTCAATGTCGCCAGACTCGGTTGGAGTTGTGCGTAGCCGTTGTAGAATTCCTCGATCATCGGCTCCAGGTCCACGATCGAACGTGGATTGGTTTCGTGATCGTGATGAAGGCAAGTGAAGGGGAGGTAGGCGACGAATGACCGTACCGTCGGCGAGCCCGGTTCCTCAAGCATGCCGTATGTCTCAGACACGGGTTAACCGTTTGACGTCCATGAAAGCGTGATCTGGTTGCCGCAAAGCTGAACCCCAACATCTTGGCGCGCAGACTGAAGCTTCAGCAGGGCTTCATGCAGGGTGAAGTTGCCCCCACCGTTGCTGGATTTCGCTCCCGTGTACTCGTCAACATGGTTCCTGAATGCTGAGAGAATTCGCTGCAGTTGAAGGTCTCGTGCTCCCTTGGAGCGATTGCATCTCTGATGAGTTAGGCCCCAATTCGACTCATCATCCTGGCCACCGCGAGCCAATGCGTGGATGTGGTCGATATCGACTTGGTGGACGTGCAGGTCGATGATCTCGCGGCACACGTAGCAAAGGCCATTCTGGGCCTTGGCCAGTCGCTGAATCAGCTCTTTCCGCAGTTCCTTCGAAAGCTCATCGAGTTTCGTCTTTCTTTCTGTGGGGATTTCAACAATCGACATGATACGGCTCCTTGAACTGAAATGACTACGCCGCCTCTGCTTTCACATAGTCCGGCGCACTGGACGGCTGCGGGATGGGCTGACCAGTGCGTCGCATGTCGTCGAGGTGCAGGGTGACGGCCTCCTGAATCAACTCCCGCACTTCGTCGCGCGACTCCGCGGCGGCGATACAGCCCGGAAGATCGGGAACGCAGGCGCCGAAGCTCGTGGGGCCTTGCTCGATGATGACCAGGAACTTGCTCATGGCTTGCGGGCCTGAAGACCGGCCTCCGCTTCCGCGGCTTACGATGAGACTAATTCCACATGTATGCCGGGGCAGCGGGTCATGTCGCGGTCTCCAGTCAGCACCCTATCTGCACCACAGATCAGTGCAGTCGCCAAGTGAATGGCGTCGGGCATCTTAAAACCATGCTGTGCGCGCAGTCGGGTTGCCTCGTCGATAATCGTTCGGGACACCGGTGCGACCAGATACCGGGACCCATCGAGCATGCTGTCGTAATCGGCGAGCAGGTCCAAGTCATTCACCCGAATCGGTTTCACGCGGCATTCGAGACGCGACAGTTCGGAGGTAAGAATCACACCATCCCCTTCAGCGTTTGCGGCTGCAATGGCGTTCTCCACATGTCGTCGGCGCTGCAAGTCACCTTCAACTACGTAGATAATCGCCGATGCGTCCAGATAAAGCCGCATCAGCAATCACCCCATGATTCGCGCTCCTCACGCAGTTGACGATCCAACTCTACTTTTGGAACGCCACGAACAGGCAGGGAGTGGATGTGGTCCAGCAGCGCCCGGATCGAGTCTGCGTGAGGTGCCGCCTCGACGGAAACCCGAACCTCGACTAACTGATCCGTTAGCTCGACTGCCTCGTCCAACTCCACCGTTCGCGGGCCGATCAGGCGACCTGTGATTGTCCGGGCATTGCGCACCATGTTGTTATTATATCACGTCTCACCGATCAAACTGGGCGTCGAACGCGATGGCGCTGGGCTTGAAGTCGATCTTCTTGACGAACGCGGCGGCTTCGGTGGCGCCGTGTTCGCGGGCCATGCGGGAATCTTCCCATTCGACGGACAGGGGGCCCTGGTAGGCGATGTCGTTGAGGGCGACGATGATTTCCTCGAAGTTGATGTCGCCGTGGCCCAGCGACCGGAAGTCCCAATATCTCCGGGGGTCAGCGAAGGTGGTGTGGCCGCCGAAGACGCCGACGGTGCCGTCGCCGTGGCCCCACCAGACGTCCTTCATGTGGGCGTGGAAGATTCTGCCCTTGAAGGTGCGGATGAACCGGACGTAATCGACGCCCTGGTAGCCCAGGTGGCTGGGGTCGTAGTTGAAGCCGAAGCGCTTGTGCTCGTCCACTGCAGCGATCGCACGCTCGGCGCTGGCGATGTCGAAGGCGATTTCGGTGGGGTGGACTTCGAGTGCGAAGTTCACGTCGAGCTTGTCGAAGGCGTCGAGGATGGGCTTGAAGCGTTTGGCGAAGTCCTTGAAGCCCTTGTCCCAGTAGTCCTGGCCGGTGGGGGGGAAGGCGTAGATGCTGTGCCAGATGCTCGACCCGGTGAATCCGTTGACCACGCCGGGAAGTTTCTTCTTCGAGCCGTGGGACTTGGCCTTGGCGTCCATGAGGAGTCGGCAGGCCTTGCCGGTGTCGATCATTTTCTGAGCGGCGCGTTTGCGGACGCCTTCGGGTTCGCCGTCGCCCCAGACGTCGGGCGGAAGGATGAGCTTGTGGCGTTCGTCGATGCGGTCGCAGATGGCCTGGCCGACGAGGTGCGAGCTGATGGCGAAGACATCCAGGCCGTGGTCGCGGAGGATGTCGAGACGATTGTTGCAGTAGCCCTTGTCCTTGAGGGCGCGATCGACGTCGAAGTGGTCGCCCCAGCAGGCGAGTTCGAGCCCGTCGTAGCCGAACGATTTGGCCTTCTGGCAGATGGTTTCGAAGGGCAGGTCGGCCCACTGGCCGGTGAAGAGCGTGACGGGGCGTGCCATAACAAAACTCCATAAGGGGTGATGTTGCGCCAGTGTGACAACGTGCCGGGGAAATGCAACCGGGCGACGGCGGGGCGACAGGCGACGGCGCGGACCCGATCAAAAGCCGCGACGGTCCACATTGCGTCCCGGCGCAGGATCGATAGCATGTCGCCCGGTTCGGGAGCTCGAGTTCACCATGGCACGCACACGTACCGGTTCGTTCCCCATCGGGTTTCGCCGCGGCTGGTCGGAGTGGCAGAAGGACCTGCCCGCGGTGATCCGCTTCGCCAAGGCCAACGGTTTCGAGGCCCTGGACGTGGGGGCGCTGGAGCCGGCCCAGCTTCAGCAGGCGCTCGACGCCGGGCTGCAACTGGGGTCAGTCGATCTGCCGCAGAAGTGGGCGGACCTGGCGTCGTCGGACGCCGGCAAACGTCGGGCGGCAGTCGAAGCGAGCCTGGCCTACGTGACGCAGGTCGTGCCCCTGGGCGTGCGCAACCTTTTCGTCGTGATCTTCCCCGGCGATGACAGCGAAGCGCGCGATGCGGCGTTCGGCCACGCCGTCGAAGGCTACCGCCTGCTGTGCGAAGGGTTCGCCAAGCTCAAGCCCGTGCCGCGGCTGGTGATCGAGGGCTATCCCGGCGGGCGGCCCAAGTTCCCCGCACTGGTCGCCACGCCCGAGACGTATCGCCGCTTCATCGGCGAGATGCCCGCGGGCACGTGCGGTGTGAACTTCGACCCGTCGCACCTGATCCGCATGGGCATCGACCCGCTGCGCTTTGTCCGGGAGTTCGCTCCGCACGTGCATCACGTGCACGGCAAGGACACCGAGCTTTTCGCCGATGGCGTGTACGAGTTCGGGCACACGCAGCCGGCGGTGTTCACCAAGGGCCACGGCTTCGGCGAATGGTCGTGGCGATACACGATCCCCGGTCACGGCGTCGCGCCCTGGGCCGGCATGCTCAGGGTGCTCGTCGATGCGGGCTACGGCGGCGCGGTCAGCGTCGAACTCGAAGATGAAAACTTCAACGGCAGCACCGACGGCGAGCAGCGCGGCCTGCTCGCGTCGCTGCAGTTCCTTCAGCACGCATAACACCCGGAGCTTCGATTCATGAGCAAGGTCAAAGTGGCGTTCCTCGGTTGCGGCGGGTTCATGGGCGCGCACGCCAGCCGGTTGCGGGAGCACCCCGACGTGCAGCTCGTAGCGATGTGCGACGTGACGGCCGAGCAGGTCGAAGCGTTCATCGCCCGTGCGTTGCCGCAGGTGACGCCCAAGCCAGCGGTGTTCACCGCTGCGGCCAAGATGTACCAGGAGGCCAAGCCCGACGCGGTGTTCATCGCCACGCCGCACACCATGCACTATCAGCACGGCGTGCAGGCGCTGGACGCCGGCTGCCACGTGTACATGGAAAAGCCGATGGTCACGGACCTGGGCGATGCGTACAAGCTCGCCGACAAGGTCAAGAGCAGCGGCAAGATCTTCGTCATCGGGTACAACAGCCCGTGCTCGCCGGAGTTCACGTACCTGCGCAACGCCATCCGCTCGGGCGAGCTGGGCAAGCTCGAACTCGTCACCGCCGTGCTCAGCCAGGGCTGGATGAAGGCGACGATCGGCAAGTGGCGGCAGGACCCGGCGCTGTCCGGCGGCGGGCAGGCCTACGACTCGGGCGCCCACCTGCTCAACAGCGTGTGCTGGTCGGTCGAGAGCGACGTGGCCGAGGTCTTCGCCTTCGTCGATAACCACGGCACCAAGGTGGACATCAACTCGGCGTTCGTCATCAAGTTCACCAACGGCGTGATGGCGAGCATCGCTGTCGGCGGCAATTGCCCGGCGCCGGTGGGAAGCGGCAATGCGTCATTCATCTTCGACAACGGCCGCGTCGATATCGACGCCTGGGGCGGCAGTTGGATCAAGGTCTGGAAGGGCAATCAGGAGGTGAAGTACCCGCCGATCGACCCCAAGTCGGGCCATCCTTCGCCCACCCACAACTTCATCGACGCCATTCTGGGCCGGTGCGAGCCACGCACCAGCCCCCGCAACGGCATCATCCAGAGCCAGCTCATGGACGCAATCTACGAGTCGGCCCGCACCGGCCAACCGGCGCGGCCCAAGCGCCACTGACGCGGCGCCCCGACGCCGCTGGCGGGTGGGCACATCCCAGCCGCCGGTCCACACCGCCAGGGCGGCGGCCAAACCAACTCGCTTCATATAGCGCCACACGCGCTTTCGCTAGAACCCGCCGAAGGGGCGGCGGGGGAGTTTGACGTAGGGGAGGCGGATGCCTTTGCCGCCGATGCCGGGGGCCTGGAGGACGATGCGGTCGGCGCGGCGGGTGCTCAGGCCGAACTGTTGGAAGCCTTTGGCGCCGCTGAAGGCGATGAAGTCGTCCTGTTCGATGCCGTCGCCGGAGACGCCCACGGCGCCGACGAGTTGGCCGTTTTTGTAGAGGGGTACGCCGCCGGAGAAGATTTGCAGGCCGTTGGCGAAGCTATTGGCGGGCAGGCCGGTGGGCGTGGTGTTGGTTCCGCTGACGCTGCCGCCGCCGATGGTGCCGTCGCGGAAGGCGACAAGTGCAGCGGCTTCGCCGGCGTCGCCGCCGCCGCCGAGGGCGACCTGGTTGGCGAAGTCTTCGACGAACTCACCCAGTTTCTGAAGAAGAATAGCGGTCTGCAGGCCGGTGCTGAAGACGCTGAAGGTGTTCGGGGGCAGGGTCGAAAGCGGGCCGCGCAGCTTGCCGGGGATGCCGTCGGGGAGGTTGGCGCGGGCCAGGGCGCCGATGGTGCGAGCGGCGACGGCGACGGAGCCGTCGAAGTTCACGCCCAGGTTCTGTGCGGCGACCATGTGGTTGACGAAGTCGCCGCCGAGCGTGGCCAGGAGCAGGCTGGCGTCGGGTCGGCTCAGGAATGCGGCGCTGCGAGCCTTCTGGATGGCCACGTCGTAGCCGAAGACCGGTGCGTCGGCGGAGCGGAACGCGCCCAGCAGGTTGCCGTTGAGATCGACCACGGCGACGGTGACTTGCGACTGCTGCGGGCGATCCTTGCGGATCTGGGCGCGGAGATTGGCGTTGGTGCGGTGGGCCTGCTTGAGAATGGTGCGGACGTTTGCTGCAGTGAGCCTCTGGCCGCCACCCCCGCCCCCGGAAGTATCGCCGGCGAGGAAGGTGAGCTTGCCCGAGGCATTGACGAAGTCGGCGTCGGCGTTGTCGGGCGATTCACCGCGGATGCCGTTGAGCGTGGCCCGCTTGAATTTGGACGCGCCCGAGCCGACGGGCGAGACGAGGAACGCCAGTTGGTTGGCATTGGCGAGCTGATTGAGTCGAGGCAGTTTGCCGAGGGCGTTGATCGACAGTCGCAGGCCGCGGTTGTTGGCGTAGTCGAAGCGAATGCCATCGACGAAGATCTGGTCGGCGCGGATCTGGGCGGGAGGTTGGAAGCCGAGTTGGCCGGCGAGGGCGATGCGTTCCTCGATGGTGGCGCGGCCGCCGACGCCGGTGGGATCGATGGTGTATCGGCCGTCCACTTCGACGCCGATGCCGCCGACGTGCTTGCCGCGTCGGTAGAGCGGGACGCCGCCGGGGTCGGCCGACATGCCCAGGGGCAGGCGGTTGACGTCGCTGGTGGGCAGACTGGAGAACTGCACGCCGAAGAGCGGACCGCCGTCCTGGAAAGTGACGCCGGGCGGGAAGTTGGTCTGGATGATCTGCCCGGCGGTGCGTGTGGTGAAGGCGTTGCCGTTGGTCGAAAGGAACGCGGCGGTGCCGGCCTTGGTGGCGCTGATGACCGACGTGAAGACCTGTCCATCGACGATGTCTTCGAGGCCGCCGCTGCCGCCGCCGTCGATGTTGACGGTGGTCTTGGCCCCGGCCATGCGCACCATGCCCAGGATGTTGCCTTCACGATCGACGACGCTGATGGTGGCGGCGACGCCTTCCTGCTGGGCCTGTTTCACGGCCTGGCGGAGGGCTCGCATCACGTGGCGGCGGCGGATGGCGTCCTTGCCGCTGACAAGCTGGCGCGGCTGAGCGCGGGCGACGACGTTGGCGGCCGACTCGACCGCCGCCAGCAGAATGCGTGGCTCGACCGGCTCGAAAACCGGCGGCATCACATCCACCGCCGCGCGATCATCGCTCGCGCGACGCTGTGAAACCAGCCATGCCCAAAGACGACGAAGTCTCATGCCACACCCCCACTCGCTCAAAGATGTTTCGGCCGACCCGTGCATCATGCCCCATGACCGCGCGGATGTAAAGTGAGAAATCGCGCAGTTTTCGGTTGCATCATCTCGTCGTCGTCGGTAGCTTGGCATCGGTCTTACGGGCGTTCTGCCGAATTGGGGTGCGAGGTGTTGGGGACTTGCTTCGATCAAGGGCGCGGCGTGTGGCGAGCGTGTCTCGCGGCGTCGTTGTGGATTGTCGTGCAGGGCATGGCGGAGGCCCAGGGCCCGCCGCGCCGGCCGGGGGCGGGTCAACAGCAGCAGCAGCAGCCGGCCGCGGAGACCCCGCCAGCGGAGAAAACGCCCGAGCCGTTCCCCGCCGATCGTCCCGCCGCCACCGACGTGCAGACGACGCCCGGTGGATACACCGGCGACGGCGACGTCGCCCAGCCGCCGACGCACCTGAACATCATCGAGCGCCCGACCATCGCCGTGCCCGATCGTTGGCGCATCGGCTGGCCCAAGTGGGACCGCTACGGCCGCGGGGCCCAGCTCGAACCGCCCGTGTTCATGAACGTGCAGACCGGCGACATCCCCTACACGCTGGGCCATCCGCTCAACCCCTACGACCGCAGCGTGCTCAAGGGCGACTACCCGATCATCGGGGAGGACATCTTCCTCAACGTTACGGCCGTTTCGGACACGCTCTTCAACATGCGCAAGCTGCCCACGCCCTCGGGCGTGTCGGCGGGCGATCCGGGCAAGTTCGACTTCTTCGGCGACGGCGAGCAGACCTTCGTCAGCCAGACCATGCTGCTGACGTTCGACATCTTCCAGGGCATGACGGCCTTCCGCCCGGTCGATTGGCTGGTGCGCATCACGCCGGTGTTCAACTACAACTACCTCAAGCTGCGCGAGTTCAACGCCACCGACATCGACACGCGCAAGGGCGACGAGCGCGACGATCAGATCGTCACGCTGCAGGAGGCGTTCTTCGAGTACCACCTGGGCGACACCAGCG
>CAZFDT010000121.1:0-11515 GCA_964518335.1 uncultured Phycisphaeraceae bacterium | reverse complement strand
AGCAGCTACACCTACGACGCCCTCAATCGCGTGACCCAGGAATCGCGCGACCCCGTCGCCAGCGGCGTCGCGACCTACGACGTGCTCTCGGCCTACGACGCCAACGGCAACCGCACCAAGCTCACCTACCCCACTGTCACCGGCTCGACTTCCGGGGGTCGCATCCTCCTGAACCGTTACGATCGCCGCAACCTGCTGACGCAGGTGGACGACTCGGTGGACGATCAGACCACGACCTACGCCTACGACAAGTCCGGCAACCGCACGCAGCAGGTGCTGCCCAACGGTGTCACCACCACGAGCACGTTCGACGCCCTCAATCGCGTCGAGACGATGGTGACCGAGGACGGCTCATCGAATACTGTCTACGACGTTGACTACGCCTACGACCTCCTCGGCAACCGCCGCACCATCGACGAGACGACTGCTCAGGTCGGTGGCAGCCCGGTCACGCGCAACCTCACCTACGAGTACGACGACCTGTACCGACTGACCGCCGAATCGTGGAGCGGCCATAGCTACAGCTACACCTACGACAAGGCCGGCAACCGGCTGAGCAAGACGGTCACAACTTCCGGGGCGGTCGCCACCGGCTACGAGTACGACGACCTCAACCAACTCCGCGAGGAAGTCACGGGTTCAATTGTCACGACCTACACCTACGACCTCAACGGCAACACCACCCTTAAATCGGTGGACGACGGTGTGGACGTCACCGACACCGCCTACATCTTCGACACCCGTAACCGGCTGATCGAAGCAACCGTGGATGAAGGCTCGGGCGCGAGCACCGTCTTCGAGGCCGCCTACGACTACCGCACCCGCCGCATGTCGAAGACTGAGAACGGCAATACGACCACCTTCCGCTACGACGGCGGCACCAGCTTCCACGAACTCGATGATCAGGGCGACATCACCGTCGAGTTCATCCGCGGCGGCTCCGGCGCGGGCATGGGCGGCGGCATCGGCAGCATCCTCTACTCCGACCGCACCGCCAATGGCGGACCGGTCGAACACTACACCTACAACGCCGTGGGCCACACCGTCGCAATGACCGATGACCAAGGCGACGTGACCAAGAGCAACACCTACGAAGCCTTCGGAAACATCGTCGCCACTTCCGGCAGCAGCGCCAACAACCGACTGGCCAACACCAAGGAACGCGACGCCTCCATCGGCTTGGACAACCACGGCTTCCGCTACTACGACCCGTCCACCGGCCGCTACCTCACCCGCGACCCCATCGGCTACGCCGACGGCATGAACGTGTACCTCTCGGTGCACAACAATCCGATTAATCACATCGATGCGTTGGGGCTGGAAGGAAGCCCGAGCTACTTTTCACGAGAGAATTATGCCTATGCCATCATGGGGAGACCGACCTTCTTAGCCCCTGCGGGCGCTCCTGATACTGCGCCCACACAGCCAACACAAGCCAACCGAACATCTCGTACAGCTCAGATGATGCAGGCCGATCCTGCCAACAAGTCCAGCTACATGGATGCCCAGCGAAGATCAGCCGAAGTCGCGCAAGACGTGGAGATTATCCGAGCGACCGGTGAAACAGTGTACATCGAGACTTACGAGGCGACCAAGGACGAGGTTCTAACCTTTGGGGCGGGTAAGTTCGTTCGTGGCGGCAGGGCGGTGACAACCGTCGTCGAAGAAACAGCGGACGCGGCATGGAAACTCAAACGCCGGGCCACATCCGCGGCTGAGAACATCGCGGAGGTCAATCAGAGCGGGCAGAAAGCGGCGAATAATGCTCTCGGTGAAGGCGTGCGACGCGTTGATAATGTCAAGGCACCGGAAGTCCCTCAGCAGGGCATTTATGAGTTTCCTGATGCCACGGCTGGTGGCACACCATATGTTGGCCAATCGGGTAATATCCCCAAACGTCTCGGGCAGCACGAAACGGCAGGCAGACTTACTCCTGGCACAGATGTAACAACCTCACCCGTTTCTGGTGATAAGACGGCTCGGGAGATCGCAGAACATAAGCGCATTCAAGAACTTACTGGTGGTGTACCAGCTCGGCAATCTCCCGATGTTGCAAACAAGATTGATCCTATTGGCCCCGATCGGCAGCATCTGCTCGATGAATAATGAAAAGTACATGAGCCTAGTAGCCGAGAAATCACCCCTCCTGAAAGCGGAGCATTCGCAATGAATAGCAACCAATTACCAATTCCACCAGTAGCGGCTACCGATCAGTCCGCCTTAGAGCTAGTTCGCGTCTGGGCTGCCAAAGGCGCACAGCATGTTTCCATCAATCCCCACGTGTGGAAGGATCCCGCCGCTTGGGGAGTAATGTTAGTTGATTTGGCCAAGCATATTTCTAATGCCTACTCACAGACGCAGGACATCAGTTTTGATGCGGCGCTATCACGAATACGGGAAGGCTTCGACGCGGAATGGAGATCCCCAACAGATCGGCCTCGCGGTCAAGTGTAGCGAGCGGTGACATTCAGGTAGTTCATCCGCGGCGGTTCAGGCGCGGGCATGGGCGGTGGCATCGGCAGCATCCTCTACTCCGACCGTACCGCCGCTTCCGGGGGCGGTCCGGTGGAGTTTTACACCTACAACGCCGTGGGCCACACCGTGGCTACCACTGACGACCTCGGCGATATCGTCAGTGCCAACGTCTATGAAGCCTTCGGCAACGTGGTGTCGTCATCGGGCACATCCGACAACAACCGCCTGGCGAACACGAAGGAAAGAGACGCCAGCCTCGGACTGGACAACCACGGCTTCCGCTACTACGACCCCGGCACCGGCCGCTACCTCACCCGCGACCCCATCGGCTACGCCGACGGGATGAATGTGTACCTGTCGGTGCATAGCAACCCCATCAATCACATCGATCCGCTGGGATTGCAGGATGCGATGGACGATTACTACCGGACGGTGGCCGAGGCCTACGGATACCCGCCCGACCACTCGCCTGCTGGAACGTGGGGACCGGCCGACAATTATCCCTTGGCCCAGGCAAACTGGGAGGCCGAGACGCGCCGGCGACTGCTTAACGGAGAGGCTGACCGCGTTGCCAGGCCTGTCACTTACCACGATCCTGAAGCCCAGCTTCGAGGGGCGTCTGTGGCCGCCGACATGCTGCCTGTGGTGGGCACCGCCAAGGGTATCTACGAGGTTGTGACGGGTCGCGACCCGCTCACCGGCCAGGAACTGAGCACCACCGACCGCGTCATCTCCGGTGCAGCCACCGCAGTCTCCATCCTTCCATTTGGCCGGTTGATTGGCAAGGGCGTAGGCAAGGGTGTGGCAACGGTTGCCGGATGGTTCGGCCGCCATGGCGACGAGGCCGCGGAAGCCGCCCAGGGTGCTGTTAAACAAGTAGATAATCTCGTGGCGCCGGAAGTATCTACGCGGCCCCATCGACAGCTTGTTGACGATTTCAAAACAAATCCTCAGGATTGGGAGCGAACGGCGGCACAGGTTGGGCCATCAGATGCAAGAGCGACAAAGGGCGAAGTGAATGTCGAGACACAATGGGGCAACAAGAACACAAGAGAGACATTGTCCACGCATGAAGTCGGAGGGCCTGTGAATCCTCACCCAGAGAATATCTCGCCAAACCTGCCGGAGGGCGGGGCAATACGTCCAGGCAATAAGGCCAAGGGCGATAAATAGGAGAGCGACGGATGATTCTTTCATCAGAAGCTCAAGGTGTTGGCCAATGGTTGGGAACAAGCGCATGGACACTCCATGATTTGCGAGCAACGCTTCTGCACACGATGAAAATCCCCCGCGATCAGGTGGACGAGTACTTGCGTAAAGGGTTACGGGATCTCGTAGTGCAGAGACTAATCAGTTGGGCCTTTGAGCCTGAGTACGGTGATCGGCCATCTGAATCACCTCCTGCATCCACGACTGAATTTTTTGACCGCGATTGGCAACGTTGCGTTTCTAGCGGAAGTTTGCGTGAATGCGTCCCGGATGCAGAGAATCCGACAATGTTAATCGAGGGTAGCGATGAACTCGTGAAGGCATTTGACGAGGTAGGAGGTGTATAGCAGTGTAGTGACCCAAGAGCTTGTCGCGTCGCCTTGTTCGGTATTCGTGCGGCATTCGAGGCGGTCGGTAAGGCGGATGTGCGCTGGTCCACTGCCGGCAGTGGTCCAGAATGTCGGGCAATGCCCGATTTTTTCGTGAAATCACGCTGCGTTTCGCTCGTAGTTGTTCAGCAACCCACCCAGCAGTCTGTACCGATTTACTGGCCCGATCTTACCAACGACCGACACTGGCGGCGGCTGACCGCGAGCCCCCGGCGGTACGTTGCCCAACGACTGGTGCGGCCGCAGATCATTGTGATAGCCGACGAAAGTCTGCACGATATGGTCCAGATGCTTGAGGCTGAAGCACATCAGCAGGTTGAGGCACTCCCGCTTCAGGCTTCCGATCCACGACTCGCAGAAGCAGTTGGCGATCGGTGACTGATACGGCGTCTTCACGATGCCCTCGCCCACGTTGCGGAAGTGCTGGTCGAACGCCCCCGTGAACTTCGTGTCTTGATCGTGGATGATGAACCGCAGCTCGATGCCTTCGTCCTCCATCCACATGGTGGCGTTGCGGGCCTGCTGCTGGAGCCACGCAGCGTTAGGCTCATAGGTGCTCGGCGAGACGAACACCCGCCGGCTCTCCAGATGGATGAACGCCAGACAAT
The DNA here is from genome assembly GCA_964518335.1 of uncultured Phycisphaeraceae bacterium. GTDB lineage: Bacteria > Planctomycetota > Phycisphaerae > Phycisphaerales > Phycisphaeraceae > CAZFDT01. The sequence goes on along the minus strand of CAZFDT010000121.1, from coordinate 6,834 downwards.
ACGCGACGCGCTTGCCCAGCGGCGACCACACAGTCTTGCAGAAGAAGTCGCAGGCGACCATGGTGTTCATGTGCGACTGGATGAATAGACGCCACACGGTGGGCATGCCTTTGGGCGCATGTCGATCCGGGTCGGGCAGAATCCCCTCGTCCACCAGGACCCGCCGCACCGATTGGCGGCCGGGCGTGAGTGCCAGCTTCTTGAGCTCGCCGACGATCCGCCGCACGCCCCAGCCCACGTTCTCGCTGGCCAGACGCATGATCAACGCCCGCAGCGACGCGGTCATCTTCTTGGGGGGTCCGCCCAGTCTTCTGCTCCCGCTGCCAGCGGCGATAGGTCTTGACGCTCACGATTCCCATGAGATCATCCACGCGATGGCCGATTTGCTTGCCAGCCCGCAGCAGCTGGCTCCGCTCGTCCGGAGCGAGGATGACCCGGTTGCCCGGCAGCTTGGCCCGCAGCAGTCGACTTGGAGACGCAGGAATCGAATCTGCCCGTCCCACCGGGCCGACCACGCCTCCGCCAACGTCATCATCAACGCCGTCAGCCAACCGGGGAGCATGGTCGTCCTCCTCACGTGAGCGTTCGTAAGTCCAGTATTGACAACTGCCCAACATTTTGGACCACCTCCGTGGGAACGCAAGCGGCGGCCGTCTCGACCATTCCGCTCAGCCGCTCATAACCGGGGCGTTTCTGCAGCGATCAAGAGGCCCGAACACGAAAAGTGTCTCGCGCTGCGGCTTCAGAGTTTTCGAACAGCGTCTGGACCCCTCTACTTGTTGAATGAAAGGGACTTGCAGCAATGCGAGTCCCTTTTTGTTTGGCCTCTGCAAGGCCAAATGCCCCACAAACTGCCCCATACGACATGGGGCAGATGGGCACCCGGAAGGTCCGGGCCTGGGACTCGCCGAAACGTTCACCCCGTTTTGGAGAGATGCCCATGTCACACCTGTACAAGCGCGGCCGCACCTACTACATCAAGCACTACGTCAACGGCAAGCAGAAGGAGCTATCGCTTCGCACGGACTCGCTGCAGTTGGCGAAGGAGAAGCAGCGTCAGTTCGAGTCGGCCAAGCTTCGAGGGGCCGACAACCCGCTGCCCACGCGAACCAGCATCCCCGACGTGTTGACCGCCTACGTCGCCGCGATCCGTGCCCGCAAGACCGCCAAGGCGACGCAGACCGACATCTACTACCTCCGCGAGATGTTCGGCCCCGTGTGCGACGCCGTGACCATCACCAGCCGTACGCCATCGGCCGCGACCCGCAAACGGCCGCCCAAGATGAGCCAGGTCGATGGCCGCCGGCGGATGCCCACCATCGAGGCCGCATGCTTCGAGGCCATCACGCCCGCCCAGATCGCCGCATTCATCGACTTCAAGGTCCGCGACCAGGGCCTCATCCCACTCAGCGCGGTACGACTCGACCTCAACGCGTGAGCGCAACTTGCCCAGCTTGGCGAGGTATGCGAGGCGTGCAGGGCGAGCGTCCACGACGCCCAGGTACACCCGTCGCGGTTCGCCGGTGACACCATCTACGGTTTCAAGTAATGCGCGGCTGAACTGTTGGCACTCAGCCATGCGATCAATGAACGGCCGCTTGCCGCCGCGGCGCTTTGGTTCGGGTTGATCGTCGCCGTCGTTTTCGCGTGTATTGGCGATGGGCTTGGCTCTGGCTGCGGCAAGAATGCCGCCGAGTTTTCCTGAGGCGTTGTAGAACCGGATTCGGCGGCTGGATTCCAGCACCCAGAGCGGGTATCCGAGTTCAGGCTGCTTGATGAGGTACTTGGTGAGGTAGCAGATGGCGTGACCGGGATTGTCGAAACGCATACGCTCACCGAGTTGTAACCCGCCCAATTGCCATTTGTCGCGCCAGACCGACCAAGCCCGCTTGAGGTCCACGCGATGGCCCGGCAGATCGTAGAGGTCGATGAGAAAATGCCAGTGCGGCCAGCCGGTGCCGGTCTTCTGCTGGAACTCAAGCACCCACACCCAGAGCGTGATGCCCAGGTGGCGCATGAGCAGACGCAGACGGCCCTTGTCGCTCACAAGAGTATGGGCTTGCTCGGGACCAGCGAAGTTATCGCGGTCGAGCGTGAGCGTGAGCATGGTCGGGATGCGGAACATGCTGCCTTTGGCGAGCAGGCCTTGGCGGACTTGCCAGCCATAGCGACGGCCACAGGCTGGGCATGTTCGGCAACCGCAACGACACGGCAGGAAGACGATGCGAGAGAGAGGAGGCGTCCGGTTATAAGCCTCTTGATCAAGTTTAGGGGAGGCCGCTGCGCGGCCGGTGGCGGCGGAGCGGGCGGCGGCGGTGCCGCCTGTCCCGCTTCCGCCGCCACCGTCATCCACTGCACCAGCGACCAACACCCTCGAACTGGCAACAATATCAGCCATGACACAACCTTTCTGGTGCAGCAATGCACCGAGGTTGCCCATGGCTGGCTGACACCCGGAACGTCCGAGTCTGGCTGGCTGCTGGGACTTACGTGAGATTCAGCGACGCTCTGGATCAGATCGCGCGTCGTCGCGGATCGGCAACATATCGGGCAGCGCGTTGAGGCCGATACCCATGCGATCACGGCACTTCTTCACAACGTATCGCTTGCACTTGCCCGCAGTGTCTCGCAGTTCAATGATCTTCGGCAGCTTATGCCAAAGCAGGATCAGCTTGTCCATCAGGGTCTCCCTTCCTTTCCATGGATTGATCGCCCTTCGACACAGGAGGCTTGTAATGCGGCCCAGTGGTCAGCGGCGGCGTGTTCTCGTCAATGAACACCCGCCAGTTGAATCGCGACTTCTCCCGCTGTTCATCCTTCTCCCAGATCACGACAACATCATCGAGGGATACGTAGCACGCTTCGTACCAACCAACCTCATCGGGGCCTTCGACGAACTCGCCCAGCTTGCCGATGAGCCGATGGTAAAACGGATCCTCCATCCCTACCGGAATCTGTTCGATGTCCGGGTCCTTGGGAAAATACCGGGCGCGAATGAACCCCCGACCGATCAAGCGATTCACGGCAACCTGGCTGATGCCCAGCACTCGGGCAGCCTGCGCGCGCGAGATCATGCCGCCCGCAAAGCCCTCCATTCCCATGGTTTCCTTGTACCACGCGATGAATGCCGCGCCTTGTTCCTTGTCTGTGAGTTTGGCTTTGGGCTTGCCCATGCAACAATTGTAGCGTGAGCAATAACCGCGTCAATATCGACCAATAACTTATTTATCACATAACTTTCAGATCGCGATCCATAGCCCCTGGGGCTACCCCCGTAAGCCCTCAAGGGGGGTTCAGCACAAGCAGGCATGAGCCGATAAATGACCGTAGTGGGCAAATCCCACTGGCCCACTTCTCGCCACGCGGGTACAATGCTCCGCGTGACGTCAATGACCGCGAAGGTGAGGATGCGCCATGACCACCAAAACCGCCGACAGCAAGGGACGCATCACCCTGGGCGACCGCTTCGCCAATCGCACCGTGATCGTCGAGGACGTGGACGAGACCGAGGTGCGGGTGACGCTGGCCCGCGTGGTGCCGGAGCGTGAGCTTTGGCTTCACGACAACCGCAAGGCCAAGGGGCTGGTGATGCGCGGCATTGAGGAGGCCGCCGCTGGGGAGTTCGCCAAAGAACCGGACATGGTCGCAGCTCGCAAGCTGGCCGACAGCATCGAGGATGTTGCCTGATGTTTGAGCTTGTCTGGACTGTGACCGCGGCGTCGTCGTTCGAGCAGCTTCGAGCGAAGGCCCAGGCGTCCGTCGAGAACCGGGCCAAGTCGAAGCGAGCGAAGGCCACGAAGGACGAAGGCTTGTTCAAGCAGGTGGTCAAGTGCATCACGCACCTGCAGAGCAACCCGCGACACCCCGGCCTGCAGACGCACGAGTTCCATTCGCTGCCCCACCCTTATGACAAAGCCGACAAGGTCTTCGAGGCCTATGTGCAGAACCGCACCCCCGGCGCGTATCGACTCTTCTGGTGCTACGGCCCGGGCAAGAACCAACTCACCGTCATCGCCATCACGTCCCACCCGTGACCGCACCGACGCTGCAGTTGACCACCCCAAGAAATGCCCCATAAACTGCCCCATGCCCCTTGCAAAACATGTGGCGCGGTCCACACTCCAGCAGTGGTCCAAAATGTCGGGCACTGCCCGTTTCCTTCGTGAATCACGCTGCTTTTCGCTCATAGTGATTCAGCAACCCGCCCAGCAAGCGGTGCCGCTTCACCGGCCCGATCTCACCGACTACCGCATCCGGCGGTGACTGCCCTCGAGCTCCCGGCGGCACGTTGCCCAGCGACTGGTGCGGGCGCAGCTCATTGTGATAGCCGACGAAAGTTTGCACGATATGGTCCAGGTGCTTGAGGCTGAAGCACATCAGCAGGTTGAGGCACTCCCGCTTGAGACTGCCGATCCACGACTCGCAAAAGCAGTTTGCGATCGGTGACTGGAAGGGCGTCTTCACGATGCCCTCGCCCACCGTGCGGAAGTGCTGGTCGAACGCCTCCGTGAACTTGGTGTCATGATCGTGGATGATGAACCGCAGCTCGATGCCTTCGTCCTCCATCCACATGGTGGCGTTGCGGGCCTGCTGCTGGAGCCACGCAGCGTTAGGCTCATAGGTGCTCGGCGAGACGAACACCCGCCGGCTCTCCAGATGGATGAACGCCAGACAATACGCGACGCGCTTGCCCAGCGGCGACCACACAGTCTTGCAGAAGAAGTCGCAGGCGACCATGGTGTTCATGTGCGACTGGATGAATAGACGCCACACGGTGGGCATGCCTTTGGGCGCATGTCGATCCGGGTCGGGCAGAATCCCCTCGTCCACCAGCACCCGTCGCACCGACTGGCGACCGGGCGTGAGAGCCAGCTTCTTGAGTTCTCCGACGATCCTTCGCACGCCCCAGCCCACGTTCTCCCTGGCCAACCTCAGGATCAGCGCCCGCAGGGATGCGGTCATGATCTTGGGCCGACCCACCCGGCCCGGCTTTCGACCTGACTTCTGTTCCCGCAGCCATTGACGGTACGTCTTGACGCTCACGATCCCCATGAGATCATTCACGCGATGGCCGATCTGCTCACCCGCCCGCAGCAGCCGGACCCGGTCGTCGGGACCGAGGATCACGCGATTGCCGGGAAGCTTGCCGCGCAGCAGTTCGACCTGCAGCCGGAGGAACCGGATCTGCCCGTCACGCCGGGCCGACCAAGCCTCCGCCAGGGTCATCAACAAAGCCATCAGCCAGCCGGGAAGCATGGTCAGGCTCCTCGCGTGAGCGTTCGTAAGTCCAGTATTGACAACAGCCCGACATTTTGGACCATCCCCGCAGGAACGCAAGCGACAGGGGTCTGTCCGCCTACGATTCACCCCTCATAACCAGAGGCCTTTCGCCTCGCACGAGAGGTCCGAACACGAAAAGTGTCTCGCGCGGTGGTTTCGCAGATTCCGAAGAGCGTGTGGACCGCTCTAGTTCAACTCATCCCGCAAGACACGCGACGGCTTGCCCGCCGCGAAGTCGGCGAACATCTTGCGCAACGCACGCACCCGGCGAGGCTCGGACGGGATCAGCGTCACGCCTTCATGGTCCTGCTTCTTGTGGCGCTGGCCCTTGCTCAGCGTCTCCAGCACCGCCCCGCTGTCGGGCTGAATGATCGCCTGACCGCCGTCGTCCAGATCGCGGATGATCCGCAGGGGCTTGTTGCCGTCGCCCAGGATCAGCCGGTCATAACCGAACGGAATCGGACCGCCCGGCCACATGCCACGCTCGGCACGCGACACCAGGCCCCGCATCGTGTCGCGCGACAGCTTGCGCAGGTAGTCCCCGTTCTGGTGATGCTCGACGTAGCTGATGAGGCCCGACGTGAACGACCGATCCGCTTCCTGCCCCGTCGCGGCGTAGATCACACGCTTGCCCGCCTCGATCAGCTTGCGCTCCAGCAGCATCCCGTCGAGCGGGTCTTTCGGACGCGCCAGCCGGTTGCGGTCCCAGGCCAGCACCACGTCCACATCCCCGCGCATCGTCGCATCGTTCAACAGCGCCTCCAGACCCGGCCGCGACAACTCGCTGCCGCTGATCGCGTCGTCGCTGTGGATGATGACCAGGTCCCAGCCCCGCGCCTTGGCGAACGCTTCGAGCCGCGCCCGCTGCTGGCCCAGCGATTCGTCCTGCTTGTCGGTCGAACGTCGAACGTATCCGATGGCTCGCGTCATGACTTGCTCCCGGTGCGATGAGGTTGCGACATGGGCAAGGATAACCCCAACGCAGCCCGGGCGCAAGAGGCTTTGGCGAACTTTTCCTGTGCGCGCGTCTGCTTCGCCTGCTTGCGCTTCACCCGCTCGGTGAACTCCGCATCAGTCAGTCCACATCGCGCGATCATGTCCTGAACCTGCGTGACATGGCTGCGCATGTCGAGCACTTCGCCAGGTTCGATCAAGTCGCCTTGCCGCAGCAGGGCAATCTGTGACGTGACATACCCCGCCACACTCTGGCAATGCTGATCCTGCGTCGTGCCTATCGCCTTGGCGCGGATCAGCGGCGTCGCATGTTGCGCCCCGGTGTAGCCGCCCTGCACCACTTCCCACCAGGGCAGCGTCCGCTGCTGCGTGTGATGCAGCTTCGGATTGTCCTGCAGCTTCAACCACTCGCGCGTCCCATACGCCCAGGCGTTGGGGGCAGCCAGCAGCAGATCGTCGCAGGTATCCATGCCCATATCCTTGATCGCTTCACGGCGGAACTGATACTCCACGCGGATGATCCGATGCGCGTCGGGCACTTCGTTCAACGGCACGCACCAGGACCGACTGGTGAAGCTGTTGCGACTGGAGGGCATCAGT
>CAZFDT010000120.1:0-11662 GCA_964518335.1 uncultured Phycisphaeraceae bacterium | reverse complement strand
GCTTCATCGCCGCCTTCCACCGGGTGTGCCCGACGATGATCACGGCTTCGGCATCGACCACGATGGGCTGGCGGAACCCGAACTCGCGCAGGCTCGCCACCACGGCGTCTACGGCCTGGTCGTTGATGCGAGGGTTGGACTCGTAAGGCTTTATGTCATCAATGTTTACGATCTTGACTTGCATGTCGACAATCTCCGGATTGGGGTGTGTTCGCTGCGCGCAACAAACAAAAACGTAGGGCCTGACTGCTCCGCGTGACCTCAGAAGCGTCGTAACCCACGGAGGAACCATGACTTACGCCACTTTGGCGGCTTCGCCACACTTGCGCCACGTTGGCACGTGTGGCGTAGGGGCGCGGGTGGTAGGTGGCTACGACCTGGCGCGAGGGGCGCGACGTGGGCGAACGCGTGCCAACGGGTGCGAAGGCGCGCTGCGTGCCCGCAGTGGCCGCGCAATGGCGAATGCCCGCCGTGATCCGCGGGTTCGGGTCAGGTGATCTGCGCTTCGGTTGTGTCGGCATGGCAGCAGCCTTCGGGTTGGGCTACTGCCGCGGGGAGGTGGCTACTGCCAAAAGGGTTTTCGTGCATCATTATCGCCTAAAACCAATCCCGATTCAATGGAGGGCACCACCGCAAACAAGAACCTCATCTACGCTCGCGGCGACATCACTCCTCCCAAGAGCCGAAAGGCTTCTCTTCCTGTTCAAGCGGGGCATCATGGGCATCACCACAACGTCAGCCTCAAGCACCTGCAACGCTACCTGGAGGTCTTTTGAGTTTGAATTCTGTTAGAAAAATGGACGATGGCGAACGGACGGTGGCGGCAATCAAGGGTGGTGAGGGGAAGCGGCTGATGTACCGGAAATCCGGTGGGGTAATAGACTGCTTACCGGACGCACCGCTGCTCAACTAGCCGGTTCCTCATCGAGGGAATCTTCCAATTCCAGCTCGTCGCTTACCTCGTCGCCCTCGATGACCTGAACAGAGCCGATGTCGAGCGACGAAAAGTCAAACACCTCAGGCTCTGCCCGCATAGTGTCGATGTTTCTATGCGGACGATCATTAACCACGAGATCACCAAGGGTTATGCTAAAAGTGCTTGTCATCTTGCACCCTCCGGCCCTAAGGTAAGTGTATCGAGCGGCGGGCTTCACGTCCAGTTTATTTCTTGTTTTTCGTCTTAGTGTCCCGTGCGGCTTTAGGAGGCCTCGCGGGGCCATCGGCTGGCGGTAGCTCAACAGTCACCCAACCTTCCTTAAGAGGCACAATAGAAACCTTGAGGCTTAAATCTGACTGCCTGATGGCAACCACCTGCCCTTCAACCACCGCGTGGGTTGCAAGTCGGCAACTCTCCATTATGGCCGCCAAATTCCGAAACGCTACGGGAGGCACAAAAACCGGCGCTGCACCACCAGCCGGACCCGGCGTAGGGGGGCCAAAAAGGGGGTCGCAGATAGCAGCCGTCCGTAAGACAGCGAGGGGTGCAAATGGCTCCCGCAGTTTCAACTCATGTTCAACGTCTAGCCAGACTGCCCACAGCAGGTGTTCAGTCTCCGGATCTCGCTCTGCCACCGGGAGCCCAATCTCGCTAGCCTCAGAGCGGCTAACGGGGTAGCCGTGGTGGAAGTATTTCGTGTTCAGCGCCTCAGAAATCACCTTCGCCTGCTGCATCTGGCTTTCGGATTTCATGTGTAACCGAAGCAGCTTCTCACCCATTATCTGGGTCAGCTGGGCACTCCTGGCGGCCACCCCGATTCCGACAAAGCCCACTTCCGTACTGAATTGCTTGAACAATTCCAAAAGAGGCGCCTGATCAGTCAATCCGACTTCCTCTCTTGCGAACCGTAGGAAGGCACCCAGATCCTCAGATCCAAACTGGACGTTCTTACTACGATTTGTGATCTGCGGATCCGTAGGTCCAAGGTTGCCATGAGGGTGCATGACGATCTCGTCTGCTCCCAAGGCGATCAACGTAGCGGCGCTAAAAGCTGCTTGAGGAATCAGCACGGAGAATTGCTTGTCTTCGGCCTACTACTCGCCCGCATCTGGGAATGCGCCCCGGGGCGCGACCCGCGACCCATATCAAATCGCGTAACTATCGAGTACGGCGTTAGTTCGAGATGTGCGCCTACGGATTTTGAATCCGTCGCGTCTGCCAGTTCCGCCACACCGGCTGGTGGTGGGGGATTCTCGCTGCCGGGGGGGCGGGGGTCAAATGTGTGGGGGGCGACTGGGGCATTGGATATTCGCCGGCGAATCACCTACACTTGTCCGATGAGGGTGGGGGCACAGGAGCGCGCTCGAACGGGAACGAGCCGGACGAATATGGAACGCCACCTTCACCACTCTCATCACAGCGATCTCGAACTGCAGGACCTTTTCAACAGCCACGGGCTGCGCTGCACGCGGCAGCGCAAGGCGGTGTTCGAGGCCCTGCGCGGCACGACGAGCCATCCGACGGCCGACGAGTTGTACCGCATGGTCGGGGACCGGATCGAAGGGCTGAGCCTGGCGACGGTGTACAACACGCTCGAGGCGTTGTGTGGAGCGGGGCTGGCGCAGAAGCTGCCGGGGCACGGGGCGCACGGGAACGGGTCGGCCCGGTTCGACGCGACGGTGGACAATCATCTTCACCTGCGGGACACGCGCACCGGCGCCGTCGCCGACGTGCCCTCGAACCTGTCCCGCGCCCTGCTGGACCATCTGCCCCGACAGTTGCTCAACGAGATCGAGTCGCGCCTGGGCTTCAAGATTCAACAGGTGCAGATCGAGCTGGTGGGCGAAAAGGCATAACGCCGCAAACCCGTAACGCCGCAACGCCACAGAATGAGGGCACGTGGTTGTGGTCTGCTCTATTTGCGGCGTTGCGGTGTTATAGCGCTGCGGTGTTTCCGACCTCACAAGTGCATTCTTCGCGTGTACACCACCCACTCGACGACGAGCATGGCCAGGGCGGCGGCGATGAACCAGAACCAGACTTCGCGGCGGATGGAGGCGGTGCGTGACTGGCCGGTGACGGGATTGGCGCCGACGCGGAGGGTGTCGGCGACGCGGAGGTCGCTTTCGACGGCGTCGAGCAGGTTCACTGCCACGCGGTCCCAAGGCGGAGGCTGATTGCTGGCGCCCTCGTAGATACCGGCACGGGTGAACATGGGCAGGTGGGCGATGCCGGCCTGTGTGGTGGCGATGAGCTCGACCGGCCCGCGCCATCGCACCGTCGCCCCTGAAGCTGCCCCGGCATGGCCCACGGGTGCCACTGCAACGGACCCCGGCGCGTACTGCAGTCCCGCGTCGAGCCGGCCGCCGCTGCCCAGGTAGTTCACCGCGTTCTGCACGAACACGGGGAAGCTGACATAGAACGGCCAGTTGCTCTGCAGCACGGCGAAGCTGGCGATCACGTGCCGCACGCCCACGTCGTCACTGACCTCGGCCATGATGGGGCCGGCCTGCGCCGTGGCCAGGATGCTGCCGGTGATGGGCATGACCAGACGGCCGGGCTCCTGCACGAGGACGTCGTCAAGGACCACGCGGTGCAGCAGGGGATGGTCGCGGCGCCAGTCGAGGATGGCCTGCGTGCGTGGCGCCCCCTCGGCGTGAGGCGCCAGGGTCAGGTCCGCCACGGGCGGGGCCGCGCCGAACGACAGGGACGAGACCGGCGGCGTCTGGGCGGGGGCGTAAGCGTCGAACACGATCAGGTCAAACCCCTCGTCACGTTGCGTGCCGGTGGTCCAGCCCACGCGGCGGAGGCGGCGCGGGTCCTGGTTCTCGTACTTGCGCGGGTCCATATTCACCCTTTCCTGCACGCCTACCGCGTCGATGGCCCGTTCGAGGAACGCGTTGCCTTCGGTCACCAGCAGCACGCGCAGCCGCCGGGCAGGCTCAAGGACAAGTGCAGCACGATTGTCGGCGTCGAGCATGTCGCCGCGGTCGTGCCGCACCTCGACGAGCGCCGCGTCGGGCACGATCAGGTCGAACTGCAGCCCCTTGCTGCCGGCCTCGGGCTGGTTGATCGGCACGCCGGGCAGGGTCACGGGCGTGACGCGGACGACGCTCGCATCGACCAGGAGCGAGACGTTGACATCCACGGGCGCCGGCCCGTAGTTCGCCAGGCGGGTGAAGACCTGCACGCGGTGCGGCCGCTGGTAGTCGCGTTGGGCCGAGAGGGCGACGAAGGCGACGTTGTCGATCGCCGCCGGGTTGGTGCGTCCGATGTGCACGTAGCGCAGCTCGGCGCCGCGCAGGGCCAGGCGTTCGGCGTCGTGCAGGCGTCCGTCGCTGAGCACGTACACGACCATCGACTCGTCGCCGTCGCCGATGTGCGGCTGCACGAGGCGCAAGGCTTCCTCCATGCGGCTGCGCTGGTCGGTCGGCTCGATGGCCCGCACATAAGCACGCAACAATGTCGCATCGGTTGAAAACGACTGCGGCGAGCGGGCCTGCTCGGCGAAGCTGACGATCATCGCCCCGCCGCCGGCGGCATCGACGCTCTGCAACGAGTCGATCAGGTCCAGCGCCGCTTTCCGGGCCGCCTCCAGCCGGGTCGAGCCGCCCGGCCCGTCGGTGGCGTTCATCGACGCCGAGTGGTCGATCATGATGACCACGCGCTTGCCCGGCTGGGCGTCGGCGCGGAACGTCGGCCGCGCCACCGCCAGCAGCAGCCCCGCCAGCAGGAGCAACTGCAGCAGCAGGAGCAGGTTCCGGCGGATGCGCTGAAACGGCGAGTTCACCTGCAGGTCCTGCACCGCACGCTTCCACAACAGCGTCGAGGGCACGCTCACCTGTCGCCGCCTGAGCTTCAGGAAATACATCAGCACCAGCGCCGGCACCGCGACGGCGGCAGCGATCAGGCCCGTGATGGGTGCGAGAAAACTCATCCCAGCAGCCCCCGCTGCCGCAGGTACTTGAGCACCATGGTGTCGAACGGCACGCTGGTGTCGCCGGCGAGATAGGCGGCGCCGCGACGGACGCATTGGTCGCGCACGTGCTGGCAGTAGGCCTGCAGGTTGGTCTGGTAGCGTTTGAGCAGTGCGGGCGTGACGGAAACCTCGGCGGTGTCGCCGTCCTCCAGGTCGCGCAGGCGCAGATCGCCGATGAGCTGGCCCTTCATCGGGTCGATCTCCTGCGGGCTGAGCAACTGGATGACGTACACGTCGAAGTGCGGCTGGGCGAGGTATCGCAGGGCGTCGTTGAGGTCGCCTTTATCGAAGAAGTCGCTGACGACGACAACGACGCCCGGCTGGCGCTGCAACAGCGCCAATCGCTTGGTGACGGCGGCCAGGTCGCCGGGGCCGTCGATCGGCGTCAGCGCATCGAGGAACGCCAGCATCTGGGGGATGGGCCTTCGCCCGCGCAGGCCGCGGATCGACTCGTCGATGCCGCCGGGGGCGAACGCGAACACGCTGAGCCGGTTGAACTTCGCCAGCGACACATAGCCCAGCGCCGCGACGAGTCGCTTGGCGTAATCCAGCTTCCGGGGTTCGCCGTAATCCATCGACGCGGTGGTGTCGATGACGAGGCTCACGGACAGGTCCTCTTCCTCCATGAAGAGCCGGAGGAAGAGCTTGTCGAGGCGGGCGTAGAGGTTCCAGTCGATGAATCGCAGGTCGTCACCGACGACGTAGTTGCGGTAGTCGGCGAACTCGACGCTCTGGCCGCGCTTCTTGGAGCGGCGCTCGCCCTGCATGCGTCCGCGGAGGATCTTGCGCGACATCACATCGAGCCGGTCGAGTTGACGGATGAACTCGGCTGAGAGCAGCGAGGAGCGCGACGGCGACGGGCTGGCGATGGTGGTCAGTGCCATGCGATGCGTGGGTTGCGGGAGATTCTATCCCGGCGCGGGGCGTGGCGGCGCGGGCGGGGGCGGGGTTGCGGTAACATGCCTGCCATGATCGACCTCAAGGATTTGCGGGAGCGGCCGGACCGGTATCGCAAGGGCGCCGCCGACAAGGGCGTGGACGCGGCGATCGTGGAGGAGTTGCTGCACGTCGATGAGTCGCTGCGGCAGACGCAGACGCAGGCCGAGAGCCTGACGGCGGAGAAGAACCGCATCGGCAAGGAGATCGGGCAGTTGGCGGGTCGGCTCAAGAAGGCTGGGGACGCGGAGCGGGCGGACCTGCAGGCGCAGATGAAGGCGTTGCAGGCGCGGCCGAACGCGATCAAGGCGGAGGAGGCCGCACTGGCCGAGCGACTCAAATCGCTCGAATCGCAGCGCGACGCGCTGTGGCTGCAGGTGCCCCAGCCCGCCGACGCCGATGTGCCGGTGGGCAGGAGCAGCGACGACAACGTCGAGTTGAACGCGTGGTCGCCCGACTGGTTCGACCCCCGCAAGTCCTTTGCCGACAACAAGGGGTTCGAGCCCAAGAGCCACATCGAGCTGATGGCGGCCCTGGGCATGGTCGATTTCGAGCGTGGCGTGAAGATGGCGGGCAGCCGCAGCTACGTGCTGCTGGGCGACGGCATGAAGCTGCACAACGCGGTCCTGCGGTTTGCCTTCGACTTCATGACGCAGAAGCACGGGTTTACTGCAGCGAGCGTGCCCGTGCTGGTGCGCGACGAGGTGATGGTGGGCACGGGCTTTTTCCCGCAGGGGCGCGAGCAGGCGTACGAGGTGAAGGAGACCGAGCGCGGCGGGGGTTACGACCTTTATCTCACCGGCACGGGCGAGGTGGGGCTGATGGGCCTGCACATGGGCGAAATCCTCGACGGTGAGAGGCTGCCGCTGAAGTACACGACGGTGAGCACGTGCTTCCGCCGCGAGGCGGGGGCGGCGGGCAAGGACACGGCGGGGCTGTACCGCATCCACCAGTTCGACAAGGTCGAGCAGGTGGTGATCTGCCGCGCCGACGAGGCCGAGAGTCGGGCGTGGCACGGGAAGATGATCGGGTACGTCCAGGAGCTGCTGCAGGCGCTGCAGTTGCCCTATCGCCTGCTGCAGTGCTGCACGGGCGACCTGGGCCCCAAGAACGCCGACATGATCGACATCGAGACGTGGATGCCTTCCCGCGAGGGCTACGGCGAGACGCACTCGGCCAGCCGGCTCTACGACTACCAGTGCCGCCGCCTCAACATGCGCTACAAGGACCCCGAGTCGGGCAAAAACGTCGTCTGCCACTCGCTCAACAACACCGTGCTGGCCAGCCCGCGCATCCTGATCCCGATCGTCGAGCTGTACCAGAACGCCGACGCCAGCATCACCGTGCCCGACGCCCTGCGGCCGTACATGGGCGGGCAGGCGAGAATCGGGTGAAGTCCGATGGGATAAAATGACGGTCATGGACACCGTGCGGGAAGACATCCAGTTCGTCGATGACGCTCGACTCCGTCAAGCCCGTCGGCAATCGCCCAGCGAGAAGATGGCCGCGGGGCTGCGGTTGTTCAACCAGGTCAAGCGGCGCATGGCCAGCGCCATCCGCGACCGCTATCCCGACGCCAACGATGCCGAGGTCCGGGACCGGCTTCGCCAATGGTTGCGCACCGCCCGGCAAAACGAGAACCTCCCATGGACGAAATAGGGGTCGTCCAAACCCTCCTCGACATCGTCGAACGGCTTGATATTCCATACATGCTGGTGGGATCGTTCTCCAGCAACGCTTACGGCGTGGCCCGCGCCACCCAAGACGCCGATCTCGTGGTGGTGGTCACGCCCGGCGACCTCAGAAAGCTGCGCGAGCAATTGCCGCCGGGCTTCATCATGGACCCGCAGGCGTCCTTCGAGACGATCACCGGCAAGACGCGGCACGTCATCGAGGTGGATGAGCCGATCTTCACCATCGAACTGTTCGAGCTGGGCGATGGGGACTTCGATCAATCCCGCTTTGCCCGACGATACCGCGCCAATCTCGACGGCCGGCCGCGCTTCATGCAGACGGCCGAAGATGTCGTCGTGCAAAAGCTCCACTGGTACCAGCGCGCCCGGCGGCGCAAGGACCACGACGACGCGCGCGACGTCATCAGCATTCAGCAGGACACGCTGGAGTGGGACTACATCCGCACCTGGTGCGATCGCCTGGGCGCCTCGGCGGCGCTGGATGAGGTCCTGTCATCGCTCAAGTCCAAGGGCTGATCGGACCCGCCGCGCTCACCACTCGTAGCGATCGGAGCGGGACTGGCGCATCTGACGGTCGGCCTCGACGCCCAGGGCCGAGCCGATCATCCCGCCGACGGCGCGGCCCATGGCCTGGCCGGCGTCGGTCTGGCCCTCCTCCCCGGTGATCGAGCCCCAGCAGGCGCCCAGGCCCTTGCCCACCGTGCCGCCGGTCGCCGTGCCCGACTGGCATCCGAGCATGGCCAGGGCGATGGCCACGAGCAATACCAGGGCCTCGACCCAGCGCAGCAGTCGCCCCGTTGCGCTGGGCGGGTCGTCGGCGTGGCCGGGATGGGGCGCGTGCAGGGCCATTGTGGAACCGAAGGGGTTGATTTTTTGCCGCCGATCGTCAACCATGGACAGGTGTCGATACAATCATCGGTCGATGCGCTTCGTGGCGCTTAAACGATTGGATGTCCCGTGCAGCTTTTCGGCCAGGCCCATCGCTCACGTCCGCGCGACCTGCGTGCCGACATGATTCGCCAGACCAGCGAGTTCCTCACCTGGGCGCTGGCTGCCGATCGCGGGCTGCCGCGCATCCCGCGGCGGCGGGTCGATCAGGGCGGGTTCAGCGCCCTGCTGCGACAGCCGGGCGTGCGGGCCATGGTCGATCGCTGGTGGAGCCGTACCCTCGATCTGTTCGATTAATAGAGATATCAGTGGCCGGAGGAGCCCGTCACGATGGGGGAGACCGACATGAACGACACCGCAGCACCCACCGCACCGGCGACGGTCAAAGCCACCATTGCCAACAGCTACCGCTGGCGCCTGGCCGTCATCGGCATCGGGTTCACCCTCTTCGGCCTCTACTGCCTCTACGACGGGTTCATCGGCTGGCCCGAGCAGAAACGCGTCTGGGACCAGTACCAGGACTACCTCAAGACCCACTCCCAGGCCGAGTGGGCCGCACTCGCCAAGGAGCAGGGACTGCCCGAGCAGCCCAAGGAACGCAACGACTGGGGCATCTACTCCCAGTTCATCATGGCCGCGATCGTCTTCCCCATCGGCATCATCTTCACCACCGGGTTCATCCGCTCGATCAACCGCCACGTCGCCATGGACGAGTCGGGGCTATCGACCAACGCCGGCCTGCGCTGCCGCTTCGACCAGATCGCCAGCCTCGACAACCGCCGCTGGAAAACCAAGGGCATCGCCCTGGTCCACTTCAAGGACGACGCCGGCGCCACGCGCACCATCCTCCTCGACGACTGGAAGTTCCACCGCGAGCCGACGACCATCATCTACAACCGCGTCGCCCAACACCTGGGCGTCACCGACGACTCCCCCGCCAACACCGCCACCGAGCCCGGCTGAACGACAGGCGATCGCCGCGGCGGTATCATGCAGGCCACGTTCGGGCCTGTTCGCACCACCCACCGGGAGTACGCACCCATGACTCAACTTCCACCCGCCGCGGGCGATTATGCCATGCCCACGCCGACTTCTCTCGACAAGACCTCCGGCCTGGCCGTGGCGTCGCTCATCCTTGGCCTGCTGGGCTTCTTCACCGGATGCATCGGCGTCGGCATCATCCTCGGCCTGATCGGTCTCGTCCTCGGCATCGTCGCCGTCACCCAGATCGGCAAGCCCGGCAAGCCCGCTCGCGGCACCGGCATGGCCGTCACCGGCATCGTGCTCGGCGGTTTGTCCCTCCTCGTCGCCCCCCTCATGATCGGCATCATGCTCCCCGCCCTCGGCGCCGCTCGACAGACCGCTCGCCAGATGCAGTCCATGACCCAGGCCCGCGGCATCCATCAGGCGTCCATCATCCACGCTCAGGGCAACGAGCATCGACTCGCCGACGACATCGGCGTCCTGGCGGTCGGCGGGTTCGTCTCCGCCGACTATTTCCTTTCACCCATGGCCTCGACCTCGACGCCGCACGACTTCGACCAGTGGCCCGACGATCAGAAGGCGCAGTGGGCACGACAGAACGCATCGTTCATCCTCGTGCCCGGCCTGACCGACGACGTGGACTACAACAAGATCGCCGTCTTCGGCCGACCCGATCACTTTGCCGGCAGAGGCATCCCCGTCACCACCAATGACAACGCATCCACCTGGGAGACCGACGTCGCCGCCATCGACCGCCGACTCAAAAGCCAGACCGGCATGTCCATGCAGCAACTCATCGACCGGCAGACCAACCTGACCGGCCCCGTGCCATAACGCCCCGCGTCACTTCTGCTTGAGAATGTCGCGGATCTCGCCCAGCAGCACCACGTCGGCGGGCGGCGCCGGGGGCGGCGCGGCAGCCTTCTCCTTCTCCGCCGACTTCTTCGCCACGTTGATCGCCTTCACCATCAGGAAAATGATGAACGCCAGGATCACGAAGTTGATGAACACCGTGATGAAGTTGCCGTAAGCGAACACCGGCCCGAACGCCTTGGCGTCGCCCAGCGTCAGCGGCTTGCCCGCCTCCGACGCCGCCGTCCACGCCTCCCGCCCCGCCGTCGTCAGCGGCACGTACAGGTTCGAAAAATCCGCCTTTCCGAAAATGCCCACGATCGGCATCATCAGGTCGTCCGTCACGCTCTTGACGATCGTCCCGAACGCCGCACCGATGATCACGCCCACCGCCAGATCGATCGCGTTGCCCTTGACCGCGAAATCCCTGAACTCTCGGAGCAATCCCATGGCCGCGCCCTTTCAGTTATGCCCCCCCGAGGCGCGATCCAGCCTACCACGTTTCGCCCGCCCGGCAACTGTCGTGACGCCAAACCACCCACGCCCGCACACCCCTTCGGGGAGGCTTCCGGAGCAGTCTTCCGGGGGGGCATCTGCGCGGCCTGGGCCAGGTCAACGTCGTCTTCTCGCAACGACGCGGCGATCCGAATCACCCGCTTGCTCTCCATAGTGCTGATCCTGCCTATGCTCGCCGCCGGCCTGCTGGGGCTTGACGCCCTGGCAGGCCGGTGGTCGCGCTCGCAACAGGTCGAGATCGGCGTCGCCCTGAAGAAGATCCGCCAACTGCAGGACCTGGTAGTTCTCCGAGTTCCCGTTCAGTTCATCCACGACTCGGCCATGCGCGGCAGACTCGGCGGCATCGCCTGCCTGCTGGATGTCCAGGGCCAGGCCGATCTGGGCGTGGACCTGTCCCGAGCCACGCTCACCGACGTGGATCATGCCGCCCGCACCGCCACGCTGCAGTTGCCACCCGCCCGCCCGCTCAACTCTCGACTGGATCTGCAAGCTACCCGCATCCTCCGACTCGAACGCATCGGTCTGTGGCAGATCCTCCCTACTCCCGCGGGCGAACGGCAACTGCTCCAGCGGGCCATGACCCAGTGCGAATCCGCCCTGCGGAGACTGGCGCACGACGAAGATCTACTCGACCACGCTCATCAACGGGCGCGTGCCCTGTGCATCGAACTGGCCCGACAACTCGGCTGGACCTTGAGGTAAACAACTCGATCCCCGGCCCTGGCGACTCTGCCCTGTGGGGCATGGTCGCCGGGGGCCGGGGTGATGTGTTCATGTCCAGCGACAAGAACCGCGCACCTGCTGCTCGGGGGATGCTTTTTCTTAGAGCACCTAAAAGAACTTGCAGTTTGCGTTTGACTCTTGCCGATGATCCCT
>CAZFDT010000119.1:0-11827 GCA_964518335.1 uncultured Phycisphaeraceae bacterium | reverse complement strand
CGCTGGGCGACGGCGTGATCCCCTGCATCGAGATTCAGCGCGGTCTGCCGTTCCGAATGACCGTCGAGGAGGTGTGCGCCTGAACAACGGGGTTCGGCTCCCCTGATCGAACGTCATTGACCACGTACTGACACAGCACAACTCACCGGCCACTTGAGTGGAGGCGTTGTGGGTGCCGCAGAAGCGGCAATCCTGCAACGCCTCCATCGCATGTGCGCCGCTTCGACTGGCACCCACGCAACGCCTCCCGGCCAACGGAAGGCTCCCATGGATACCCACGCTTATCTGCATGCACACGATGGTTTCGCGATGGACATGGTCAACATCAAGGCCGCCGAACTGGTCGGCACCGCGGGCTACACCGCCGAGGATTTCGAGGACATACGCCACGACCTGCTGACGGACCTGATCAAGCGGCTGCCGAAATTCAACCCGCGCAAGTCCGACCTCAAGCTGTTTGTGACCTGCGTTGTCGACCGCATGGTGAGCAACCTGATCCGCTATCGCACCACCGAGATGCGCGACTACCAGCGCGAAGAATGTTCGCTCAACGAGGAGGTGTCGCTGCTCAGCGGTGAAGAATCCGTGCAGCGTGTCGACACGGTCGAACGAGACGACCAGGACATCCGCACCGGCAAGTACCGCCGCCCTGAGGCCGATCGCACGCAGCTGCGACTCGACGTGCAGGCCGTACTGGCGCAACTGGCGCCATCGTTGCGGGACGTGGCGTTGATGCTTCAGACCCAGCCGGTCGCCCGCGTGGCGCGGAAGCTGGGCATCGCACGCCGCACCTTTCGCGAGACGCACCTCGCCCAGTTGCGTGAGGCGTTCACCGCGTCGGGCCTGAGCTTGACGGCGTGATCAGATTTTCTCCGCCACTTCATCGACGCGCCGGGTAATTGACTCTTAGCGGCCCAGCGCGGCGGCGAGCACACCACTCCAACTTCGAAAGTGAACTTCCACATGGATATCAACATCGACCTGAGCATTCTGGAATTCGAGTCCGCCGTGGATTACCACGCCAAGGCGGATCGCTACCTCAGCAGCCACCAGCTGCTGGATTTCATCAAGTGCCCGTGGCTGCATCGCAAGAAGCATCTCGGACTGATCGACGAGACCGAATCTACCAGCTACCTCATCGGCCGCGGGGCGCATGTCCGCATACTCGAAGGCCGCCACGCCTATGAGTCGGCCTTCGCCCTGGGCGGCCCGATCAACCCGAGCACTGGCAAGCCGTTCGGCGCCAACACCAAGGCCTTTGCCGAGTGGGCGGCACTGCAAGGTAAACCCGTGCTCTCCCACGAGCAGGTGGACCTCATCGAGCACATGGCCGGCGGCGTGGCCATGAGCAACGCTGCAGTGGACCTCCTGCTCTACGGCCGCAGCGAAGGCGTGGTGCGGGCTACGTACTGCGGCACGCCGTGCCAGATCCGCATCGACTGGTTGCACCCGCACCGCGGCATCGTGGACTTCAAAACCTGCGATGACCTCACCTGGTTCGAGGCCGACGCCCGGCGCTTCGGCTACCACCGCCAGATGGCGTTCTATCGCGCGGTACTGGCCGAGGCCCTCGATGGCACCGCGGTACCGGTCTACCTGGTCGCGGTGGAGAAGAAAGAACCCTACCGCTGCGGGGTGTGGCGCGTCAGCGAAGACACCCTCGCCCTCGCCCAGCGCGAGAACGAGTCTGCGATCCGGCAGCTGCTGGTCTGCCGCCAGCGCGACGAGTGGCCCACCGGCTACGAGGAGATTCGCATGCTCCACGCGGCCTGACCTCCATCACCTCGGCGCCCGAGCGGTTCTGGTGGGTCCATCGTGACGACCACCCTCGGGCCCCCGGAAGCCCCGGCCCCCCGGAATGCGCCCCGCAATGCGCCCGGGAAAGGGCCCTGGAAGACTCCATGACGAGATCTTCCGGGGGGCGGGTTCGACTCCCGCCGCTTCCATTGCGATCGCACGAACCCACGCCCCATGACAGGAGATCCCATGACACTCATGAACAGCTTGATTACGTCGACCACGCCGGCGCCACCCAAGATGATCGTCTACGGTCAGCCTGGTGTCGGTAAGACCAGCTTCGCAGCTTCGGCGGAGGCGATTCTGCTCGACTGCGAGAACGGCGCCGGCGCTGTGCGGGGTCTGACCCGCACGCCATATCTGACCTCATGGCCGGACATTCGCCGGTGGCTGGTCGAGTTCACGCAGCTGCCTCACGACCACCGCGTGAATGCCCTGGCCATCGACACCCTCGACTGGTTGGTGCAGCGCATCATCGAACACGTGGTGATCGATCTCGACGGCAAGTCGCGCAACGACATCACCAACACCCTGGGCACCGCCCACGGCGGCTACTTCAAGGCCCGCGAGATCGTGCAGAACATCGTCTACCGCGATCTGCTGCCGATGCTCAACGCCGTGGCCGACCACGGCGTGGCCATCATCCTGCTGGCGCACGCCGCCAACGCCAAGCTCACGACGCCGGAAGGGTTCGATCAGCGATTGGCCTCACCCGATCTGCCCGCGTGGATCGCGCCGCCGTTCATCGAATGGGCCGATGCCGTGCTCTATGCCCGCCACGAGGGTGGGCATCGCATCCTCATCACCGAGGGCACCAACGTGATCCTCGCCAAGAACCGCTACGGCCTGCCCCCGGAAGTGCCCATGTCGTGGTCGGCGCTGATTCAGGCGCTGGTGAAGGACCGGCCAACTGTCACACCAATCGCGATCGCACATCTCGCCGCCAACGACGCAACGGCTACTGACACCACCCCCAACCAGGAGCACTGATCCATGGCCAACCTCGGCACCTTCAACGCACACGAAGTCGATCCCAACGTCTCGTTCGACCCTGTCCCCGAGGGCAAGTACCTCGCGGCCATCACCGAATCGGAGATGAAGCCCACCAAGAACGGCCAGGGCAGCTACCTCCAGCTCACCCTCACCCTCATCGACGGCAACTTCCGAGGTCGCATGCTGTGGGCGCGATTGAACCTCACCAATCCCAACGCCACCGCGGTCAAGATGGCGCTCAGCGAACTCTCGGCCATCTGCCACGCGGT
The DNA here is from genome assembly GCA_964518335.1 of uncultured Phycisphaeraceae bacterium. Classification (GTDB taxonomy): domain Bacteria; phylum Planctomycetota; class Phycisphaerae; order Phycisphaerales; family Phycisphaeraceae; genus CAZFDT01. Next base: position 8,768 of record CAZFDT010000119.1, on the reverse strand, counting down.
GGGCGTGATGCAGCCGCGCGACAGCGTCGAGCTGCACAACATCCCGCTGCTCATCACCGTCAAGGTCAAGAAGCGCAGCGACAACAACGAACTCACCAACGAGATCAAGGGCTACGAACCCTCCCCGGGAAGAACCCCCACAAGTGCGCCGCAGTCGTCGCCCACGGCGGCGCCGGTCGATGCCGGCTCGACCGTCAATCCCAACACCCCGCCGTGGCGGCGATGAGGAGGAACAAGCATGGCACGCGTATGTGACAACGCCGCCGAGCAGGTCGTGAAAATCACCGAATTCTGCGACGGTGAGGTGGTGCGCACGTTCTACGCCATCCGTGACGTGGACACGGGACACTGGATGAGCCGGGAACCCTTCGACGGTGACATTTGGACACACGATCCGCGGCGACGCCGCATGTTTGCACGTCGAGCACTGGCCACCGCGGATCTGCAGGCGCTTCTGGATTGGCGCGACAACGGGTTCAGTCCTGACGACGTAACCCCCGAGCAGCGAGGCGCGGCATGAAGTTCGAGCTGCCGTACCCACCCAGCATCAATCACTACTGGCGCCACTTCCGGGGTCGGATGGTTGTCAGCCGGGAGGGCCGGACGTTTCGTGCGAGCGTCCAGGCCCTCCTGGCCCCCGGAAATGGGCATGGCCCGCGTAAGCCCCCTTCTGGGGGGCGCATCGCGCTGTGCATGGATGCGTTTCCGCCGGATCGTCGCAGGCGAGACCTGGACAACCTGCAGAAGGCGAGTCTCGATGCGCTCGAGCATGCCGGCGCCTACGAGGACGACAGCCAGATCGATCTGCTCGTCACGCGGCGTCGCGAGGTCGTGCCTGGTGGCAGGATCGACGTCGTGGTTGATGAACTGCCACTACATCGCTGCCCGCTGTGCGGCGTGGCGATCGTCAATCCCAACTGAACGGGCAAAGCATGCCTCGCAGCAAGCTCAGACGCCTCTCGGATGGGCAGACCCAGCTGCTTAGCGCGGCGCTGCAGTACTGCGCCGTGGCCGACTGGTTCGAGTCGCATCCCTGCCGGTGGCGCAAGCACATGTCTGTCGATGAGGCCATGGCGCACTTCAACCGGGTCGAGTCAGCCCTCCGGGATGCCGGTGGTGCTCTGCTGAGGCAGCTGGACCACAGTGACCTGGTGCTCGAAGCCGCGGGCATTGACGAGGACGCGTGGTGACGGCCTTGGTGCGACGGGTTGTGTGTGCACGAGAAACTTGATGTAGGTGCGCAGCCATACAGAGGACGTGGGATGAACACACAAAGCCCCCGACATCGACACCCTTCACAAGTCCAGCGATGCGAGAAACGCGCTGGGAGTCAGCACCGGCAACTCTGCGGCTCGATATCCACGCTGATCACGTGTCACGATGCAGTCCGCCTTGCCGCGCACGGCACAGTGGTACTGGACGGCATCCTCAAAGTCGTGCAGAGGCGAATCGATCGCCTGTGCCAGAACTTGGGCATCCACGGGCACGACCTCAAACGTACTTCGCAGGAGCGACACACCGCGAATGGCCGTGCGTGTGTTGGTTGCATGCCGAAGCAAGTAGTACACCGTGGTAAAGCTGTCCGCGGAGACCAGTCCCGTCACCGCTCCGGTTTCGGCGGCGGACCAGATCCGTGCAGCATCGGCCGCGAACGGCTCACGGTGTCCAAGGACATCCAGCAGCACGTTGATGTCCAGAAAGGGCCGTCGCTTCACTTGCCGTACCTCTGGGTGAGTGCTGCTTCGATCAGTTCACGATCCGACTTGCCCACCGGCAGTTTGGCAAGCCCCAAAGCCCGGCGCGTCAGCGGCCCGAGCTTGTGGCGTGGTGTGTCGTCGTCGGCGGCGACCGAATTGACGAATGAGCTGAACATCGCCGAGACGCTGGTTCCACGATCCTCGGCAATCCGCTTGGCCTTGTCGATCACACGCTTGTCGGCGCTGAGTGTGAGCTTGGGCATGCGAAGACTCCTTTACGTGCATCACGTTATCAATGATACGTATCGGCCCTTGGTGGGGCAAGCAATACTCCAGGTGGGCGGTTAAGGATATGACCAGCTCCGTTTTGCAGTCTGGCACGGTTGCGCTCCGACCCTACCAAACCGAGGCGGTGGCGGCGGTCTATGACCACCTGCGCACCTGCGACGACAACCCATGCGTGGTGTTGCCCACCGCATCGGGAAAGACTCCAGTGATGGCCACGATCTGCCGCGACACCGTGCAGGTGTGGGACGGCCGCGTGCTGATCCTTGCCCACGTGAAGGAGTTGCTCGAGCAGGCTGTCGACAAGCTCCATGCGATGGCGCCCGATCTGTGGCACCAGATCGGCGTCTACTCCGCGGGCCTCAAGAGCCGGGACACCGACCACCCCATCATCGTCGCTGGCATCCAGAGTGTGTACCGCAGGGCGTGCGACCTGGGCCGGTTCGATCTGATCCTGATCGACGAATCTCATCTCATCCCGCCCGATGGCGAGGGCATGTATCGCCAGTTCCTGAGCGACGCCAAGGTGATCAACCCGCACGTGCGACTGGTCGGCCTGACCGCCACGCCGTACCGCATGACCACGGGAACGATCTGTGCGCCAGACCACCTGCTGAACCATGTGTGCTACGAGGTCGGCGTGCGCGAGCTGATCGTGCAGGGCTATCTCTGTCCGCTCAAGAGCAAGGCCGGTCAGCGCAAGGCCGACTTTGATGGTCTGCATCTCCGCGGCGGTGAGTTCATCGCCGGCGAGGTCGAGGCGTTGATGGATGAGGACGCCCTGGTCGGCTCGGCCTGCCATGAGATCATCGAGCACACCAAGGACCGCCACGCGGTGCTGATCTTCGCCGCCGGCGTGAATCATGCCCAGCACGTGCAGCGCGTCATCACCGGCCTGGGCCACGAGTGCGGGCTCGTGTGCGGCGATACTTTGCCGTTCGACCGAGCGGACACACTGGATCGGTTCAAACGCGGCGGTTCCGGCGGCCTCAAGTACCTCGTCAACGTCAACGTGCTGACCACGGGGTTCGATGCGCCCAATGTCGACTGCGTGGTGCTGCTGCGGCCGACCAACTCACCGGGGCTCTATTACCAGATGGTGGGTCGCGGCTTCCGCCTCCATCCGTCCAAAGACAACTGCCTCGTCTTGGACTACGGCGGCAACATCCTGCGCCACGGCCCGGTCGATGCCTTGCAGATCAAAGATCCTTCCGGGGGCGGTGGTGGCGAAGCGCCTGCGAAGGAGTGCCCCAAGTGTCAGGCGTTGATCCACGCCGCGTACGGCGTGTGCCCCGAGTGCGGGTATGAGTTCCCGCCGCCCAAACGCGAGCAGCACGATCGCCAGGCCACGACCGCGGGCGTTCTCACCGGCGAAGTCACCGAGACCGAGCGTGCGGTCCAGGATGTCTACTACTCGGCCCACACCAAGCGCGATGCACCCGAAGGGCATCCACGCACGCTGCGCGTGGACTACCGGCTGGGCTTCAATGAGTACCAGAGCGAATGGGTCTGTATCGAGCACCCGCCTGGAAGCTATGCGCGGCAGAAGGCCGAGGCCTGGTGGCGATTGCGCTCGCACGAGCCGTGCCCGACGTCGGTGGACGAAGCGGTGGCGATCGCCGAAGCGGGCGCGGTGGCCGCGGCCCGTGCCATCACTGTCCGCCATGTCACTGGCGAGAAGTACGACCGCATCGTTCGACATGAGCTGGACCCGATTCCGCCGCGGTTCGATGGCAGCGACGAGCGTGACGTGGACGAACTGCCCGAACCAGTGGGCGTCAGCGAGGAGGACATTCCATTCTGAGCGCCTCGCGATCAACCATCACGACCGGCGACACCGTCGCTGCGGCCGCCGCCGCCTACGTGCAGGCTGGGTTGTGTGTACTGCCGGCCCGACGAGCCGAGAAGCGACCCGCCATCGGGGCGTGGAAGCGCTACCAGAAGCGTCTGCCCACGGTGCTCGAGTTGGAGGCGTGGTTCGCCAATGCACACGATGCCCTGTGCATCCTGTGCGGCAAGGTGTCTGGGCAGCTGGAGATCATCGACTTCGACGCCGGTGGTGAGAGCTTCCGCACATGGTGGGAGCGTATCGTGCCGACACTACGCGATCGCCTGGTGGTTGAATCCACACCTTCTGGTGGTCGGCATGTCATCTACCGGTGCGGGGCCCAAGTCTGCGGCAACCTCAAGCTTGCGCAGCGCCAAGACGGTGATGCGATCGTCACGCTCATCGAGACCCGCGGCGAGGGCGGCCTGTTCCTATGCGCACCGTCACCCGGGTACGCGGTAATCCAGGGCGACCCGTGCGACGTTCCGACGCTCACTGCAGCGGAGCGTGACCTGCTGCTGCAGGCGGCGTGGGAGCTCAACGAATATCTGCCGCCGGTGGTCGATCATCCGTCGCACAGTGGCCTTGTCGGCCAGACAGCGCCATCATCGGCCCCACATTCCGGCGGTGCGTCGAATAATGCAGACCGCCCTGGTGATGATTTCAACCAGCGAGGAGATGTGCGCGCTGTGCTCGCACAGCATGGGTGGGCGCTCGCACAATCAGCACGTGCCGCGGGCGAGAACGAATACTGGCGCCGGCCCGGCAAAGCCGAAGGCTGGTCGGCGTCACTGAAGAACAACGTGTTCTACGTGTTCTCGTCCAACGCCGCGCCGTTCGAGCCGAATCGGGCCTATGCGCCGTTTGCGGTCTACGCCCTGCTCGAACACGGCGGCGATTGGGCACAGGCCGCCAGTTCTCTGCGGGTGTTGGGCTTCGGTGGCGATTGTGCGACCGACAACGCCCACGGTGCAGACATCTCGGCGATTGTGCAATTGTCCGCCGCATCCGCAGCCAGTGGGCCGCATGATGGCGCTGTGGGCCAGACATCGGCGCTGTGCGACGGACAATCGCCATGTGCGCCAGAGATCGCCGATCCAGGCCCTATCCCCGAGCACCTGTTCCGTGTGCCCGGCTTCGTGTCGCTGGTGATGGATTTCACGCTGGCCAATGCCCCATACCCAAGCGTCGGGCTGGCGTTCTGCGGCGCGATGGCGCTGCAGTCGTACCTGTGCGGCCGTCGAGTCTGCGACAGCGGGGATCTGCGACCCAACCTCTACATGCTGGCCCTGGCCAGCTCGGGCACCGGAAAGGATTTCCCGCGCAAGGTGAACGCGCGGGTGCTCTTCGAGATCGGGCATGTCGCGGCCCTCGGCGACAAGTTCGCCAGCGGTGAGGGCATTCAGGACGCCCTGGCCCGTACCAGCGCCATGCTGTTTCAGAACGACGAGATGGATGGCGTGCTGCGGCAGATCAACCTCGACCGCGAGAACAAGCGCGAGTCGATCCCCAACGTACTGCTGACGCTCTACACCTCGGCAGCCGACGTGTACCCCATGCGGGTCAAGGCGGGGCAGAAGGAAGCCGCTCACATCGATCAGCCGCACCTGACGCTGTTCGGCACCGCCACGCCGCAGTACTTCTACGAGTCGTTGTCGCAACGCATGCTCACCAACGGCTTCTTCGCCCGGCTGATCATCGTGGACATCGGCAAGCGCGGCCAGGGTCGATCTCCCGGCAGCGCTCGCCACCTACCCGAGACCATCATCCAGACCGCGCGGTGGTGGTCGGAGTTCCAGCCCGGCACACGCCGCGCGAATCTCCTCGAGGTCCATCCCGAGCCGAGGGTCGTGCCGGCGACGGCGGAGGCCGAGGAAGCGATCACGGCGCTGCAACGTCAGACCGAGCGCGAATACGACGATGCGCACGAACGCAACGACGAGGTCGCTCGCGTCGCGTGGTCTCGCACCCACGAGAACGCCAAGAAGCTGGCGCTGCTCTACGCCTGCAGCGAGAACCACGAGGGCCCGCTGATCACCCTGCCGGCGGTCGAGTGGGCCACGGCGTTTGCCATGCACCAGACGCGGCGTCAGTTGCACTTGGCCAGCATCTACGTGGCCTCCACCGAGTTCGAGGGCATCTGCAAGAAGGTCATTCGCTTCCTTCAACAATGCCGCGATGCCGATCAGGGCAACGACTATCCCGTGGCCGACTGGAGGCTCAGGCGGCACGTCGCTCAGACGCCGACGGTGTACGACAGCGTCATCGAGGCGCTGAACAAGCAGGAGCAGATCCACTTCAAGACGATCCCGGGCAAGACCAAGCCCAGATCGGGGTGGGCGCTGCGATGAGAAAACCGAGAGAAAACCGAGGAAACACGTCGCCAAAGACGGCAATCTCGACCTTGGCGCGGTCCGAAGGCCGAGTTCGCCGCGCGGTAATTGATGGTTATCTCGGTTTTCCTCGGTTTTCTCCGGAGCGGAAAAGGCCTGAGAAACAGGCATTTATGAAGAATAATGAGAGAAAACCTCTCTCATTTACCTATATCCTCGCGCCGTGCCTGCGCGTACGCGCGAGGGGGTGGGCCTGTTTCGTCGGTTTTCTATCTGACGCAGGCATCAGCCCACCCAGAGGGGCAGTGCGGTCACGCCAAGCAATGGCCACCGTTGGCCCGTGTTGGCCCACGTCGCGATCCGCGCGATCCGGCGTAGTGTCGTCGCCCGCCTCGCCCGAACGCGACACGGGCGAACGTGGTCGAAGTGTTGCAGTTACCCACAATCTGCCAGTGTGGCAGTGGGGAACTCGCAAAGTAAGGCTTCTGTAAGTATAGGTACTTGGCGGACTTAAAACACAAATGAGGCCACGCGAACGCGTCGGCTGGGATGGCACAGTTTGTTGCGCCTGTCCGCCCTTGTTTTCGAGCTGTTTTTCCACCCTTTGGAGACCACCATGACCACGGCCACCTACGACGTCCAGCTCCGCAAGATCGACGACATCCAGCCCTACGATCGCAACCCGCGGCTCAACGACCAGGCGGTGGACGGCGTCGCCGCCAGTCTGCAGGAGTTCGGGTTCCGCCAACCCATCGTGGTCGATGCCGACGGCGTCATCATCGTCGGCCACACCCGCTGGAAGGCGGCGAAGAAGCTGGGCCTGGCCAAGGTGCCCGTCCACGTCGCCACCGACCTGCCCCCGGAAAAGGTCAAGGCCTATCGAATCGCTGACAACAAGACCGGCGAACTGGCTGAGTGGGACTTCGACATCCTGCCCATCGAGCTGGCGGAGCTCAAGGATGGCGGGTTCGACCTGGGCGTGCTGGCGTTCGATGAAGAGGAACTGGGCACGCTGCTGAGCCAAGCCGCCGGCGTGACCGAAGGCCTCACCGATCCCGACGAGATTCCCGAGCCGCCTGACGATCCGGTCACCCAGCGCGGCGACATCTGGGTGCTCGGCGACCCCCGGAATGGCCACCGCCTGATGTGCGGCGACAGCGCCAGCGCCGCCGACCTCGACCGTCTGCTCGCCTCGGGCGGCGTGGATGTGATCCACCTCGTGAACATGGACCCGCCGTACAACGTGAAGGTCGAGCCGCGGTCCAACAACGCCATCGCCGCCGGCAACAGTTCGTTCACCAAGGACGGCGCGACCAAGCGGACGCACCACCAGTCGTTCGACGTGGCCCGCCAAGGCGAGAAGAAGGCGACGCACGCGAAGATGCGCGCCAAGGACCGGCCGCTGGAGAACGACTTCGTGACGGCCGAGGCGTTCGACGAGATGCTCCTGGCGTGGTTCGGGAATGCCGCGCGGGTGCTCAAGCCGGGCGGCTCGTTCTACATCTGGGGCGGATACGCCAACCTGGGCAATTACCCGGGGCCGCTGAAGAAGTGCGGGCTGTATTTCAGCCAGGGCGTGGTGTGGGATAAGCAGCATCCGGTGCTCACACGCAAGGACATGATGGGTGCGTTCGAGATTGCGTTTTATGGGTGGCGGGAGGGTGCAGGGCACCATTTTTATGGCCCGAACAACGCCACCGACCTGTGGCACGTGAAGAAGGTCAACCCGCAATCGATGATCCACCTCACCGAGAAACCCGTCGAGCTGGCGGTGCGCGCGCGCCAGGCTTCCTCCAAGCCCGGCGACCACGCGCTCGACCTCTTCGGCGGCAGCGGCTCGACGCTCATCGGTTGCGAGCAGACCGGCCGGCGTGCGTTCCTGATGGAGATCGATCAGGCGTATTGCGATGTGATCGTTCAGCGTTGGGAAAAGTTCACCGGGCGCAAGGCCGAACGGATGGCTGCTGAGATTGCTGCCGAAGCGGGATGATTGCCGGCACATTCACGGTGCGCTCTTGGAGATGCGACATGGTGGACGTCAACTTGAGCACGATGCGTACCACCCGCCACTGCAAGGCGTGGCGGCGGCATGGTGTTCAGCAACGCCAGCAAGTCAAGGACCGCTACCTAGCGCAACGCGCTGGTCAAGGATACTTGACTAGCACCGCGTGGCCATTGCATCAGATGTCGCCATGTGCATCACTCGGGTGGTTGATGACAAAGGCGTTCGTACAAGGCACGCGGTCCGATGATCGGAATTGTCGCGTAGCGTTCCAGTGCGAGCATGGCCTTGTCTCCCGTGACCAGGCAGTCAGCGTTGCCCGCGATGGCCGTACCCAATACGGGAAGGTCGTCCGAATCAGGGAATGTGTCGAACGAGACCACGACCGGCTCGACAACAGCGGCACGCGATCGCAAAAGTCCGATCTGCTCATGGATCAACGTCTGATCCAGTCGCCGTTTGCCTTCGAGGTGTTTGCGCAGTTCACTGAGGATGTATTCCGAGATCACGATTGTGTGCTCTTGAAGCAGCACTTCCAACAAACCCGCACACAGACCTTCAGTCGAGGTCAATGCGGCAAACAGCACGTTGGTATCAACAGCAACCCTCACGAGACCTTATTG
>CAZFDT010000118.1:0-12167 GCA_964518335.1 uncultured Phycisphaeraceae bacterium | reverse complement strand
CTGCAGTTGGCGGATCTTCTTCAGGGCGACGCCGATCTCCACCTGTTGCGAGCGCGACCACCGGCCCGCCAGGGCGTCGAGCCCCAGCAGGCCGGCGGCGAGCAGAGCCAGAGTGAGCACGATGAGGAGAGTCGTTCGGATCACGGCACGGCCCTCATGGGGTTGGTGTTGCAGTGGCCACCGAGGGTGCGCTGCACGTCGCAGTATCCCAGCACCATGACGACGAGCACGATGAGGACCAGCACGGCAATGAACCCGCGCTGGCTGGGCGGAGGCAGAAGGTGAGGCATGGATTCTCCTTGAGTAGCCCCCGGAAGTTTGCTGTAGCCTCCGGAAGTCGATGAAAGTCCCCGGGCTACTTCCGGCCTACTTCCGGGCTACTTCCGGGGGCGGGGGCGGGGGCGGGGAACTTCCGGGGGTTACCAGCGGTCGTCGTAGGGTGAGTTGGGGTCGGCGTAGCCGCCACTACCGGGGCCACTTCCGGGGGTGGGGGTGGAAGGCCAGCGGACGCGGCGGATCTGGTGGAGCCGGATGCGTGCCCCGTTGATGCCGTTGTAGAGCATGACCAGACCCGCCAGGGCGATGAGGGCGCAGCCGAGGAAGACCAGGACCATCAGGAGCTGGGGCGAGACGGAGAGGACGTGGTGCCAGACGACGGGCGAAGGCAACTGCAGCAGGGTGTGATAGACGCCGAAGACCGACAGGGCCGCCCCGACCAGGGCGGTGAGGATGGGTTGGAAGAGGGCAAGCATGATGAGGTCCTTTCGTGTGAGGGAGCGGGATGAGCAACGCGGAACGAGCAGCGGCGTCGATCTACGCGATCGCGCCGCACGTCAGCTCGGCGGCGAGCAGGTTGAGGGTCTGGTCCGGCTCGGTGGCCAGGCCGCGCAGCCAGCGGGTGAACTGATGAAGCATGAGGGCGGCGGCGATGTTGGCGGCATAGACGGTCGAGCGTGCGGTGCAGGGCTGGGGGTAGGCGTCGGCGGCGGCGAACAGCGTGGCCTCGTAGCCCCCGCCCCCGCCCCCGGGAGTAGTCCCGGAATCCCCGCCCGCCAGCGGCACCGCCAGGACACGCACGACCTCGGCGGCCATGCGACCATCGATGAGCAGCCGGGCCCGGTCGCGGACGGCGTGGTAGATCAGTCGGCGGGTGTCGATCGAGTCCACGCAGGCGAACACCACGTCGCCGACGGCGGTGGTGCGGCCGAACCGCCGGGGCAGGGTGTCGATCTTCACCTGGTGATTGAGCTGGCGGCAGGTCTGGGCGGTGGCCTCGACCTTGAGTTGATGCAGGTCCAGCTCGAAGAAAGCCTGTGGGGCCAGGTTCGCCGCTTCGGCGGGCTGGGGATCGATGAGCGTCATGTGGCCGACGCCCAGCGCCGCCAACTGCAGCGCGACCTGCCGGCCGATGGCCCCGACGCCGATCACGGTCGCCCAGGTCGCGGCCAGCTTGTCCACCGGCAGCAGTCCGTGATGGCGCTGATCTCGGTCAGCCAGATCAGATGTGGTCATGAGAGAGGCTCCTTATTGGGTGAGGGGAGAGCGAATCGGAGGGCGAGCGCTGGATCACACGTCGAACACCCTGGCGAGTGTCACGCATCGCGCAGTGCCTGCATCTCCTCGAACGCGGCAACCATGTGCGGATCCGTCGCCTCCCGAGGATCGAAGCCGAACCAGTCCAGATCGTCGAGCACGTCCGACTCGTCGGCGGGTTCGCCCATGCGACGCGTCACACCGTGGGGCGTGGCGAAGCCGGCCCACGTCGGCTCGACGGTCACGGCCGCGTCGTACTCGTCCTTCCACCGCCGGAAGTTGGCTTCGGGGAACGATTGGGTGAAGTCCACCTCGACGGCCAGGGGCAACTGCACGTCGATGCCCTGGCCGATCCGCAGGCGGGCGTACGTCTGGCCGCCCTGGGCGAGGATGAACATCACCGCCCAGTCGCAGCCCCGGAAGACACGGGCGAATGTCTCCTCGTCGGTGCCGCTGGGATGGGCGGAACTGCCGGGGTGGGTGTGGGCCCAGATGCGGCCGAACTGGCGGGGATGGCGGCCGGCTTGGGCCTGCTGCTCGAAGAACTCGGCGACGGCTTCGTCATCGAAGACCACGGTCACGGCACTGGCCTGCTGCCGCACCAGCACCAGGTCCTCGACGTGGAGCAGCTTGTGGGGGTGCGAGATGGCGAAGGCTCCGATCTCGGTGGGGCCCAGGTCGCGCAGGTAGAGCAGCTTCGCCCAGGCGCAGGGGCTAAAGCGAAGGGTGGGGATCCCTGCGGTGGCACTTTGAGATGTTGGCGTGCGGGCACACTTTCGGGGGTCAGGCGGCGGCGGGCACGGCGTCGCCGATCGCTGGATCAGGTTGGATCGTGTCATCGGGTGTCTCCGGGTTGGGTGTTTCAGGAGCGGCCTGGGCGCAGGTGGGGCAGCGACTGCTGTCGTCGAGGCGCTCGGCGCAGAACGTCTCGCCGCAGTCGTCGCAGGTCTCGATCGAGTCGGGATGGTGAAGCAGGTGGTCGTGGTGGCAGGTGCGGCTGCAGTTGACGCAGGCGGTCTTCTCCACGTGGTCGTCCCACACGCAGCACTCGTCGCAGAAGTCGTGGCCGCATTCGTCGCAGCTCGACAGATCGCCGCGGCGGCCGCACTCGTAGCAGCCGGCGCTGTCCCACTCGGACAGCGGGACGTAGGGCGACGAGGGGTTGTACGTGCGCAGCACCTGGCCCACGATGAGGAAGAACTCGCACAGGCGACCGTCGCGCAGGGCCGCGGCGATGGCCGCGGTGGCATCGCCTTCGCACAGTCGGCCGCTTTGCACGTGGGGATGCGGGACGTTGTCGTTGCCCGAAGCGGGGTTGGGCGCCAGCGCCTCGATCCGGTAGCGCGGCCGCGACCGGTCCAGGGTGGTCAGGTCCAGCTCGATGGCGAACGGGCCCAGGTACACCTCTTCGAGGGCGATGGATTCGGTATGAACGGTGAGCGTGTGGCCGCGTTCGCCGACTTCGACCGCGTCGAACTCCTGATCGAGCTGGTTCCCGCCCCAGCGCAGTCGCAGCCAGCCAGAGGACCAAAGCTCCAAGCATCGTCCCGCGCAACGGATTGACCATGGCGTTCCTGATCCCTTCCCCGCGGAAAAGCGTGTGCGATCCGCGCGGGCAACCGCCTTTCTACCTTCTGGCATCCTCGCGTGTCAATAAAAAAAAAGATGTTTTTTCGATTGAACTTGGACGAACTCAGCGTTAAGATGGCATCCGGGAAGGCAATAATGCGTCGTGTTTGCCGTCCTCTGCGGGTTCTTGAACCACCGAGGCCAACCATGCCGTCCATTCTCGATGTTGCGAAAGCCGCCGAGGTTTCCCCCAGCACGGTCTCGTTAGCGATGAATCACCCCGAGCTGGTTGGGGGATTGACGCGCCGACGGATCAAACAGATTGCGGCCGGTCTGGGCTACCGCACCCGAGGCAAAAAACGCGTCAAGGCGTCGCCCCTCAATTTGGTGTTCCTCTATAGCAGCGCTGCCACGGTGATCGACGATGATCTGGGCAGCTATTGCCGCGAACTGATCATGGGCGTGCGACAGCACTTCTCCGGTGCGTCCATCTGGCTCAGCGCGCATCGCGCCGCGGAGCACGTCGAGCAGGACCCCGTATTCCTCGATCATCTGGCATGCGGTGACTTCCACGGCGCGCTGATCGCCGGTTTCGAACCCGCAAGCGGCTATCTCCAGCGGCTGACGGAGGCCAAGATCCCGGTGGTCTTGTTCAACCGCTATCCCGAGAATGATCAGTTCAGCGCTGTGACGGTGGATTATCGCGGTGCGGGCCAATTGGCGATCGAGCACCTGATCGAACTGGGCCACCGTCGCGTCGCTCTGGCCGCGGATGTCAACCCCGAACCGGAAAAGCGGTACCTGCGCCAACTCCACGAAGCGAGCTTGTCCACTTTAGGGGCGCATGGCCTGCGGCCAGTGGTGGACCACCACATCGATGGCGCACATCCCGAGCAGGTTCTGGCACCCCAATCCATCGAGGCGTTTTGCCGGCAGGCGCTCGACGCGGGCGCCACCGCCATCTTTAGCGGCGACCGCATCTGCGCCGCTTGCCTGGTCGCTCTGGATCGTCTGGGCATCGACGTGCCCGGGCACATGTCGGTCATCGGCAGCGACGCGTTGAACCTGCGCTCGCCGTCGGGGCTGGCGCTGACCTCCATCGGCTATGACAAGCAACTCATGGGTGCCGAGGCCGGCAGTTTCCTCACCAGGCTCATCGACAAGCCGGATCTTCAATCGCTCACGGCCTCGGTGAAGTGTCACCTGGTTCCCGGTCAGACCACCGCCCAGCTCATCACTGCCAGAAATAATGACCCTCGACCAAAAAAACAACCCCTTGAGAAAGGAGCCGGCGACTGAACTGCCTATCGCCTCGTCTTACAAGGCTCGCTGTGGCGACTGGGAGTTGTGATCGATTCCACTGGCCTGGGCTAGCCAATCGTACGTTGACGGAAATGGCCATGATTGCATCTCTGTACATCAACCCCGTCCTGTGTTCTCAGTTCTGACACGCAAGGAGAGAAATCGCCATGAAAACATGCATACATCGGATTTCACACGTTGCTTGTGAGGGCATGGTTGGTCGCACCGCTATGGCGGTGACGGTTGCAGGGTCGATTTTGGCCTTGGCCACGTCTCCCGCCTCAGCAGATATTTTCAGTTGGACCGGCGCCGGTAGCGATAACAATTTCGGCACCGCCGGTAACTGGAGCAATGTGACCTTCGCGGAGACCGGAGGGGGGACATTGCCTGATCCCGGCGAAGACGGCATCCCTGACGCCACCGATCGCATCCTGCTCCGCGATGATGCCCCCGACGCCGCGCAAACCATCAACCTGGAGGCCAACCACCATGTGAAGGATGTGGTCATGAGGGCCACCGGCAACCGCAGCTATACAATTAATCCGTCCAACCCTTCCTTGATACTGACGCTCCACGACCAGACGTTTGCCTACGGAAGTTTGGTGGGTAATTCGGCGCCGTTCATCGTGAACACCCGACTTGAAACGAATGACGACAACCTCGTGTTCCTGATCAGGATGGCGGACGCTGCCGCTCCCACGCTCCAGCTAAACGGCCAGATCACAGGCGTTGGCGGTGCGAACTTCGCGCGCATCACCGTCCAGGACGAGTCGAGCGGCGGCACCGAGAGCGTCCTCTTGGCTCAGAACAATACCAACAACCGTTTGAATATTGTTGACTCAGCCGAGGTTATTCTCGGCAGCGCCGCAGCGGCAGGTGTATTGGACGGCGGTGGGGAGCATGTCCTTACGTTCACGCTAGATGACGGCAGCTTGCCGATCGCCAGCGTGCGCGGCGTCGACGTCACCACTCCGGGCAACGTGTCCTTCGTTGGTGGCGTCACAGGGACGATTCGGATCAACCAGGCTGTCAATGAGGACCGCATGTTCACTGTCGCCGGACGTGTGTTAGGGAGCGGAACGCTTGTCTTGGGCGAGGCTGTCGGGGGTGGTAGCGGACACTTGACTGTCCGAGTTGCCAGCGGATTACTCAGCGGTACGGTGGCGGCCAACCTTGCGGCTAACACCACGCTTGAACTGGCGCCCGACGAGCAGCGAACCCTCAGCAGTACGGTCAGCGGCGATGGAAGGCTTGTCATATCCGGCCCCAGCCGGCTCGTCATCACGTCGCCTACCACCCACACCGGGGGGACCCAGATCACCGGCGGGGAAGTGCGCGTCCTCGACCCTGACTCGACCTTGGGCAACGGCAACGTCTCGATGTCGCCAGGCACGCTCTTGGAACTCTTGGACACCAATGGTTCCCTTCTCAACGTTATCAGCGACACCGCAACGCTCAGTCTTGACGCCAACGGCGGCAGCTTTGCCCACGTGTTCCTGCATACAGGCCTCAACGAAGTCGTGGGCGCGCTCCTGCTCGACGGTGTGGCGCAAGGCGCGGGGACCTACGGCAGCACCAGTAGTGCCGCTACATTCCAAAACGACAACTATTTCTCCGGCAGCGGCATCATCACCGTCAACGTCATCCCGGAGCCAGCTACAGTCGCGCTGGTTGGACTCGGCGTCGTTCTGGTGACGCCCCGTCGTCGTACAATGGCTTGATGCTCCTATTCGCCGATCCCGCCTTCGATGGAGGCGGAATCGGTTTGCGTCCAGACGATTCTCTCAGCAGATGTCAGGAGCAGCCCTATGTCACCCCATCGCCATCACGGATTCACGCTTATCGAGCTATTGGTGGTGATCAGCATCGTCGCGTTGCTGATGGCGCTGCTGCTGCCGGCGCTGACCAAGGCCCGGGAGTCGGCGCGCACCATCCAGTGTGGGAGCCAGCTTCGGCAGATCGGCATTGGGCTGGCCGTGTACCAAAATGACAACAAGGGCTACATTTATCCCATCACTGGCACAAGCGGCATCTTTTCGTCCAGCCCGCAGACGATGTGGGGGGTGGTCGATGCGATCATGCGCGGTGGGCGGGCCGGCGTGCCATGGAACACCGTCGCCTCGCCCGTCTGGGCCTGTCCGAGTCCGGACTTCAAGCCCGCGCAGCGACAGGCGCTGCTCAACGGGGGCAATCCGAATGCCTGGGACCTTTCTTACTTCCCCAATCGGTATCGGTTCTGGGAGGATTCGACCGGCACGCCCGACGGCAATTGGGAAGACCCCGCCCCGCGGATCGATGTCATTCCTCAACCCTCCCGGGGAGCGTACATGGTCGAGTCCATCGACAACGGCTTTTTCATGATCTGGATCAACTGGGTGCTTGGCCAGGCGTTCATGGGACACAACGGCGGGGGCAACGCGCTGTGGCTCGACTCGCACGTTGAAACCGCCGGGCCGGATCACGATCTCTATTCGTTTGTAGCCTCCGAGAAAGAGCTGCAGCGGCAGACCTGGCACGCGCCCGGACCATGGGGAGATCACGCAAGCAATTAGCTCGTGCCGATTGGCGCTTTGCCGTTGGGATCTCCACCGCTGGGCCGCTAGTGCGTCGGCAGTCCGACGCAGCTGCGAGACAACATGAAGTCGAATCGTATCCTTGAGAAGATGTGCCGCGGGGAGAAAGCCGTCGGAGCGATATTCACCTTTCCATCGGAGGAGATGGTCGAGATGCTCGGTGGAACGGGCATCGACTTCGTTAGTTTTGACGCCCAGCATGGGCCGGTGTCTCCACAGACCGTCGAGCGACTGTGCCGTGCCGCTGACGTCGCTGGACTCACGCCGATGGTCCGCGTTCCCGATGGCGAACCGCCCACCATCCTTCGTTTTCTTGACCGCGGGATCATGGGCGTCACATGCCCCGACGTGAATACCCCCCACCAGGCGGAGCGACTCGCCCAGGCATGTCGATACGCGCCGCAAGGCAATCGCAGCTTCGGATCGGGCCGATCCAACGATTACGGTCACATCAACGAACGCAAACACTGGATGGCGGACATCAATGCGAACATCCTCGTATGTGCCCAGCTTGAGACCGCTGCGGCTTTGAACAACCTGGAACAGATCATCGCCGTGCCCGGGATTGACCTGTGGGCATTTGGACCCAATGACCTGGCGCAGAGCATGGGTTTGGTCGGCCAACCCGATCACCCCGATGTGAGAAATGCGATAGCCCAAGCGAAAGACAGGATCCGCCGCGCCGGCAAACGCGTGGCCGCAGACGTGATGGACACGTTCCGCGTCGATGACGTGATCATTCAAGCCGCTCGCGCACGGGCGCAGACGAAAGCCGACCGCTTCTCTTTGCCGCAGGAGAGCTAAGTGCATATGTCTCAGCACGTGATTAGTGATCTCACCATTGCTCAGCCTTCCACGGCGATTTCAAGCACGCCCGTGCCCGACAAGTGGCTGGTCCTGCCGTATGAGGGTCCCGAGATTTCGGGCAAGATGATCTGGGCGCCGTCGCGCAGTCAACCCCAGGACGTGAGCATCCCTCTGCCGGCGTCAGGCCGGTCACGCATCTACTTGGGACTGTACGCCAGCGGCACGGTGCCGATCTGGTTCAACCTCTTTGTCGCCAAAGGCCAGTGGGACCCGACACGCTGGCACCGCGTGCAGGTGCGGCTCGCCGATGAGAGTTACCACCAGGTTCTGAGCCCGGTGAATTTCCCGCAGGAGCCTCGCTTCACCCACATCTGTGAGCGTTACTGGAAGACGGCTGACCTGCACGGTCAGTCGCTGATCCTTCGCGGTCGGCGCAAAGACGCGCATGTGGACGCGATGAGCTTCCTGGCGTTCATCCGGATCGTGCCGGTCGCCGACGACAACGCACCTGCAGGCCAGGCATCGAGTCAGCCCTGGGTTTATCTCGACGGCAATTTTCTCGGCCACAACGTCGCCGATGAACAGGACGCCCGGGATATCCTGTTGCCCCAACGCGACAACGGCGTGAAGCTCGCCTTCTGGACCACCTCGCGCGAAGACACTTGCTACTACAACTCCCGCGTTGGACACGTGTTGCCGGACAGCGGCGTTCCGGGGACCTATCCGTTCTACTCCGGTCGTGACATTCAGCAGATGATCGTGAGCGGTCTTGATCCCCTTACGGTGGTGTGCAAGGTTGCGCATGAGGCAGGCGTGGAGATCTTCGGCAGCTACCGGAGGATGACCTACCGCATGCCGCCGTTTGTGTATCCACTCCACCCTGACGCGCTGATGGCGCGTCGCCGCGACCTGTGGTGTGCCGACGAGCAGGGCCGGCCGCTACCGCACCTGAGTCTGGCGCACCCAGAGGTCCTGCGGCGCATGCTCGAGATCCAGGCCGAGCAGTTGAACGATTACGACGTGGATGGTCTGCACTTGTTCTTCGCCCGCGGCGTACCGTTTGTCGGCTACGAACAGCCCTTCGTGGAGGCGTTCGCCAAGCGCCACCCTGGCGTCGATCCGCACACGCTGCCGCTTGAGGACGAGCGCCCATGGGATGTGCGCGGCCAGTTCATACTGGCGTACCTGCGTGAACTGCGACAGGCCGTGGACCGCGCCAGCCAGAAGCGCGGCCGACGGCTTAGGATCGCCCTGCACGTGATGCATTGCGTCCGCATCTGCCGGTACTACGGACTGGATATCCCGGCTATCGCGCGCGAGCGACTGATCGACATCCTGATCCCCGCCGTCAGTCCCTACCTTCCGAAAGAGATGGCCGATTGGCCGGAAGTCCGCCACGGCAGCAGTTCGGTCTCGCAGATCCACGCCTCCGCGATCATGGCTCCGTCCACACCGCAATACGTGGACGAGTTCGAACAACTGGCTCGCCCCAGCGGCATTGAGGTCTTCTCCGAGGAAGCGATTCGCAACCCATATGCGTCGAGCGAGCCGTCGGACGCTCGAATGGTCCACATCACCTCCATGAATGGCATGGGACTTGATTCGGTCAGAGGCTTACCCACCTGCGGATGAGAATCCACGAATGATGATCTCCTTCGGCAACATCGCACGGCTGGGCCTGGTCCACTTCATGGCGTATCCCGTGGTGATGGGTGGCGATGGGCCCGTGCTCCAAACGCTTGGGGCGATTCTTGCGGACGAAGACTTCGAGGCCGTCGAATTGACGCGGATCAACGACGCGGCGTTGCGACGCACCGCACGTAAAATGCTGGGCGACGCCAATGTCACGGCGTGCTTCGGTGCGCAGCCGGTGCTGCTGAGTCAGAAGTTGAACCTCAACGCATTGAGCGACCCCGACCGTCGCCGCGCGATCGATGCAGTGAAGGGCTGCATCGACCAGGCGGTGGAGCTGGGTTGTACGGGCGTGGCGGTGTTGGCGGGGGCCTGGTCAGAAGCAGACGCGGCAGTGATCGAGGCGACGCTGATTGAGTCACTCGTGGAGCTGAGTCAGATCGCCGCGGGGGCAGATCTTGCGCTGACGCTGGAGATCTTCGACAGCACGGTGGACAAGAAGGCCTACGTCGGACCCGCTGCAGTGGCCCGGCGGGTGGGCGACGCGGTGCGAGAGCAGTGCTCGAACTTCGGGCTGATGCCCGACCTGTCGCATCTGCCGCTGTTATTCGAAACGCCGCGGCAGGCCCTGCCGCCCATCGGCAACCTGATTACGCACGCCCACATCGGCAACGCCGTCGTCGCCGATCCCAAGCACCCGCGCTACGGTGACCAGCACCCGCCATTCTGCATCCCGGGCGGGGCCAACGGTCCTGAAGAATTGGCCGAGTATCTCACCGTGCTGTGCGAAACAGGATATCTCGGGCCGGACAAGCGCCCAATCATTTCGTTCGAGGTCAGGCCCGCCGCCGACGAGGACGTCGCCCTGGTGCTCGCTGGATGCAAGCGCGTGCTGCGACAAGCAGTGGCGATGGCGAAACTCAGCGATTGAACCCGGGGGGTAAGGCTTACTGCAACGGAGAATGATCGATGGCGGAAAAGATCGTGGTGTTGGATGGATATACGCTCAACCCCGGCGACATCGATTGGTCGCCGCTGGCGAAGCTCGGTCAGCTGGTGATGCACGATCGCACGGGGTCGGACACTAACCGCATCATTGAGCGAGCGAGCGACGCGCGGTTCGTATTGACAAACAAGACCCCGCTGAGCGCTGCGATGATCGGGCGACTTCCGGCGTTGCGCTACATCGGCGTGCTGGCGACGGGCTACAACATTGTGGACGTCACCGCGGCCCGGGAGCACGGGGTCACCGTGAGCAACGTACCGACCTACGGCACCGACACGGTCGCCCAGCACGCCGCGGGGCTGATGCTCGAACTGGCCCGCCACGTGGGTGCCCACGCTCAAGCGGTGAGCCAGGGGCAATGGGTATCGAGCCCCGACTGGTGCTTCACGGTCGCACCGATCATGGAACTCAACGGCCGCAACCTCGGCATCGCCGGACTAGGTCGCATCGGCCGCCAGTTCGCAACGATCGGTGCGGCGATGGGCATGCGCGTGCTAGCCAGCGCTTCCCCGCGCGGGCCGGCGGCGACGAACGGCCTGAACGTCGAGTGGGTCGAGATGGACGACCTGTTTCGCCGCGCCGATGTGCTGAGTCTGCACTGTCCCTTGACCGAGGAGACTCGACACCTGGTCGATGCCCGCCGCTTGGCGTTAATGAAGCCCACCGCCTTGATCATCAACACCAGCCGCGGGCCGCTGATCGACCAGGCGGCACTGGCCGCAGCGCTGCACGCTGGCCGAATCGCCGGCGCGGGCCTGGATGTGCTGGACGTCGAGCCGCCCCCCGCCGACAACCCCCTGCTGGGCGCCCCGCGTTGCCTGATCACTCCCCACATCGCCTGGGCCAGCCGCGATGCGCGAGCCCGCCTAATACAGATCGCCGCCGACAACCTCGCCGCCTTCATCGCCGGCCGGCCGACCCACGTGGTCAACTGACACTCCGTCTGGAGTGACTCAGTCCAGTTGAGGTTCTCCTGCACCAGCAGCAGCCGGCCCAGCGTGTCAACCAGCAAATCCTCATTTGTCAGTTGTCAACTGTCTGGCCTTCTCAACTTCCACGCCCACTTGCCACCGGCAAACAGCTATGCACGTAAGCGTCCTGCAGCCCACACCGATTGCTGCTTTCGAGGAGAGCAGTCATGGGGCAACGTCGGCGCGGGGTCGAGGGCGAGCATGAGTTCTGGCGTCTGGTGCTGGAGACGTGGCGGGACAGCGGGAGGGGTTGGCGGCGTCGAGTCTTCATCAATGGCGTCGGCGGTTGGAATCGGTGGTCGAGGAAGGGGCCGCGGTGTTCGTGCCTGTGAGGGTGACGCCGCCGCAAGAGCAGGAGGGGGTGATCGCCATCGCCGAACGCGCCATTCGCCCCATCACCATCGGACGCAGGAATTACCTCACGTTCAGCTCCGACACCGGCGGCGCCATCGCCGCCGCCCTCTACAGCCTTGTGGGGACCGAGGTAGATATGTCCGGTTTGGACCGAAGTAGAAGTGTCCGCCATGAAGACACTGAAGATGAATCAGACTGAACGTGATCGGGTCGTATTGTTGAGCCGGGTGAAGGAGGGGCAGATGACGCTCGTGTCGGCGGCGCAGCGACTGGAGTTGAGCGAGCGTCAGGCTCGTCGGCTGTATCGGCGTTACGAAGCGGAGGGAGATGCGGGGTTGATGCATGGGTTGCGTGGTCGTCCCAGCAACAACGTAAGCGTCCGGCCATCCCACGTCTGATTTGATGCTCGGGGATGATGTT
>CAZFDT010000117.1:0-12430 GCA_964518335.1 uncultured Phycisphaeraceae bacterium | reverse complement strand
CTCCAGGTCATACACCCAAAGTCCCACCAGCTGCTGGTCATCGAGTGGAACGGCAACACGACCGGGAAGACCTGTGCCGCGATCCATGTCTGGAAATGATTGTCGGTCGGCGTTCCGTCGAGGGCGTGCCTGTCGACGTACCACGGCGTCGCCGCCGTCGACACCTTCGGGTTGATGTCGTACTGCAGGCTCGAACTCCAGAAGTCCCGCTGGTCCACTGTCTCAGACGACTTGAAGCAGTAGTTGCCGCCGCCTGACGCCACCAGGTCCGTTCCCCTGATCATCTCGGGGACGGCGTGGTTGTCCAGATACATGATCGACCCTCGCGTCACGGTGAACGTGTTGGCCGGGCTGGACTGAGGCGTGATAGTGAACATCTCCGCGATCTTGGTCACGGTCCCTGGCGAGGCGTACCCGAGCCAGAACTTGTCGGCGTCATCGACAAGACTGAATCCCTCATAGCTGACCCTATACGAATCCTTTTCCATGGCCACGCTCCACGGGACCAGCGCGCTGCCGTGGCCTGCTATCTGCGTGGTGGGCGCAAACGATGCCCAGTGACCGTTGTACGACGGCAGCTCATCGCTATTCGGTGGGAGATTGATGCGACGCCATCGCCTGCCCGTCCAGCGCTCGAAGCGTTCGTGGATCGTGGTGACTTTCCCGCCAATCCATTGTTCGCCGTGCGAGACCGACCACTTGATGCGGCACTGACCCAGCGTGGTGTGGATGAAGAAGTGCCAGCCGTACACCTCGTTGGGATAGGTCAGCAGAATGCCCTGATTGTTGTAGTAGACCGTCTCGCGCGACCCGTGCGTCCGGCCGCTGTCCAGGTAGTTGGCGATCGACCCATCTTCCGTGGGCTTCGCCACCATGTTCAGGATGTGCTCCGCGTTACAGAACGCCTGCCACGCGCTCGCAATCGCGGGATGATCAGCGAAGTAGTCGGGGTTCGGCTCGGGCAGCACGACCTTGACCTTTGAGCCGACGTGGTAATTCGACAGCCGCACGTTGTAGACCGAGACCGGTGCATTGGGGTCGGTGTTCCACGGGCCGGGTGGCAGATCGCCATGTCCCTCGGCGTTGGAGTCCGTGGCAAACGCCTCGACCGCGACCATGCGTCCGCCGGCCGCGACACCTAGGCCAGGCTTGTACTGCCAATAGGACGGCTGCCGACCCGCGGCGAACTCGACGCCCAGCATGCTGCGGCCCATGTACTTTTCAAGCACCATGGTGATCCTCAGATGTTGACCACATCGGTGAACATCGCCCAGCGACGGGCATCGGTGTTGGTGTCGAGAAACGTCAGCTCGACCGACGACACCATCAGGCCGGTCTTCGCCGGGGCGATGAACAGGTTGTCGTCCACGATGTAGTTGGGCGTGGTCATCCAGGTCTCGGTAGCGTTCTGGCCTTCGACGTTGCCCGTCGCCGTCACGGTGTTGACGTCGATCGTGCTTAAAGCCGTGAGTTGCGGATACTCGGTCAGGAGGTGCCGCAGCTTTATTGGCTTGGCCACGAGGATGTCATCTTCGCCCTCGGTGGCGCCATCCCACGCCCTGCACCGAAGGTGGTTGTTGAAGATTTCCTTCACGCGCACACGAATGAGTGTCTGCGGCGCCGCCCCCAGCCGGATGATGGCCCACTTCGTACCCGTTCCTTCCTCGGCCCACAGGATCTCCGCAGCACCCGTAGGGCCACTGCGCAAGGTGGTGCTGTCTGGAACCACATCCGCGAAGCGGTCGGATTCGTTGACGATGTCCACCGACGCCGGGCAGGCGCCGTCGATGTAGGCCCGGCCAATGCCCCCGGAAGTAAGCGGCTCATTCAGCACGACGAACTTGCCGAGGTGGTCGCTGGTGGGCATCACCCGTGCTTCAATGAGGCCGCGGTCGTGTGACCGCGGAGATCTGACCCACCGCATCGCTTCCACCACATCATCATTCTGCTTCAATGAGGCCGCGGTCGTGTGACCGCGGAGATCCAACCGCGAGCACCACGGAGGCGAATGCCAGCAAAATGCTTCAATGAGGCCGCGGTCGTGTGACCGCGGAGATAAACCTTGAACTCTATTGTCGGTTCCCATTTCATGGCTTCAATGAGGCCGCGGTCGTGTGACCGCGGAGATTGAACTTTGGGACAGGGCCTAGCGTGGTGGAGACGCTGCTTCAATGAGGCCGCGGTCGTGTGACCGCGGAGATGAGTCTTTGCATGGCGCCGAGACATGGGCGGAACTGGGGCTTCAATGAGGCCGCGGTCGTGTGACCGCGGAGATGCCGCGGGCGGGCGGTCGTGGGAGTTCGACACCGAGTGGCTTCAATGAGGCCGCGGTCGTGTGACCGCGGAGATCAACGTGTTCGTACCGTCCGGCGGCGGGCTGGAACGGCTTCAATGAGGCCGCGGTCGTGTGACCGCGGAGATCTCGTCCATCGTCGTGCTCACGGTTTCGATCACGTTCGCTTCAATGAGGCCGCGGTCGTGTGACCGCGGAGATATTATATAACGTTTCTTCTCGTGCCCTTGTTTAGTAGCTTCAATGAGGCCGCGGTCGTGTGACCGCGGAGATATTCGCCATGCGTGACGGCTTCCAATTCCCTGCATATGCTTCAATGAGGCCGCGGTCGTGTGACCGCGGAGATCATCGGATAAGGCAACATCATCATGTCTATATGGTCCGCTTCAATGAGGCCGCGGTCGTGTGACCGCGGAGATAGGCTTCAACTTGTCGGCGTTCCTGTCGGACTTGCTGCTTCAATGAGGCCGCGGTCGTGTGACCGCGGAGATTGGATCGTCGCTCGAATCCGGCGAAGCTCTCGCTGCGGCTTCAATGAGGCCGCGGTCGTGTGACCGCGGAGATCTCGGCATTGCTCATCGTCGCAAGGTCGAAAACGAAGCTTCAATGAGGCCGCGGTCGTGTGACCGCGGAGATGCACGTTGGCGAGCCATGTACCACGGTCGGGAATAGGGCTTCAATGAGGCCGCGGTCGTGTGACCGCGGAGATGGAACCTTGATGGTGTATGCCGCGTCCAATCCTGGGTAGCTTCAATGAGGCCGCGGTCGTGTGACCGCGGAGATCCGCCGTCGCCCGCACAGCCCGCCCCCGCCCCGACAGCGCTTCAATGAGGCCGCGGTCGTGTGACCGCGGAGATTCCCGCCTTACTGCTCTACCCCAGCGGGACAACTGGCTTCAATGAGGCCGCGGTCGTGTGACCGCGGAGATAGGGGTAAACGCGCTATGGCAGAAGAGGTCAACAGCAGGCTTCAATGAGGCCGCGGTCGTGTGACCGCGGAGATGGTAGGAACTCTCGCCAGGCCCTACCCCCTTGCATCCCCGCTTCAATGAGGCCGCGGTCGTGTGACCGCGGAGATGACGCACTGGGACGCGGTGGCGAAGTTCAGCATGTCGCTTCAATGAGGCCGCGGTCGTGTGACCGCGGAGATGCTGCTCGCTCCAAAATCTGGATGCGGCGGGCTTTGCGAGGTTGCGGGCGAGTGATGCTTCCCGATCGAGGGGTCCAAGAGGATAGGCACGGCGTCCCGCGTGCCGTAAGTCTTGACTTGCCAAAGACCGCGAGCGGTGCCCGGCAATCGGCGACCACCCAACCGCTCGATTATAGCTACACGATGTGGGCTCGGGGCGTCGCCACAAAGGGCTTACCCAGCGACTCGATACTTTGGTCCAGGTCGTGGTGGGCTTGGCCGAGATCGACGATGAGGATCTGGTCCTGCTGCTCGTGGACGTGCTGCTGCAGCGACGCCCGCAACTGAGCCAGCTCGGCCAGGTCGAGCTGACAGAGAAACACGCTGAACTGGGTGTGGTCGCCATGGTCCTGCAACGCTTCGAAGATGCTTGTGCGGCGTTTGTCGTTCGAGACATCAATCAGTGACAACGTGCGAGCCTCCAACTCAGGCGTGAACGGCACGGTGACGCGCGAACGTGAGCCGGCGTAAAAGACCACGCCGTGATCGCACCGGTAGCCATGCTCACGCAGCAACAGCCCTTGGGCCATAAGCTGCACACGCTCGGGCTCGTACGTCCGCTCGGGCGTGTTGGGCACGCGGCTGCGCTTCGTCTCGACCGGTGCCGCCTCATCGCCATCAGTCGCGACCAGGTCGAGCTTGGCCGTCAGACCCAACCGCTCCGACGCCAGCGACACCGACCGGCTGATCTTCGGCGGTTCGTCGCCCGCCTGCTTCTTCTCGCTTTCGACATCCTTGGCATCAGGCGATTCGAGCACATGATCCACCGCATCCACCCGCCGATGCACATGCCGCCCCTCGACCGTGTACTGGTTGTCCGCCCATCGCCCCTCGACGTACATCAGATGAAACCGCCGCGGGCAGTACGTCATCTGTCCGACCATGTCGAGCGTGAGGGCATCGTCGCCAGTGATGGAGACGTTGGAGGGCATAACGGCCTCTTCTCATACGCTCACGGCGGCCAACACCCCAAATCCGCAATGCCGCCCGGCGCCGATTGCCAGAGGACCGGTGATTGACCGGTCGAACGTGATTCGCACGTGATATCGTGGATAGTGCTGAAGCTTTCCTCGCGGCTGGTATGCGTGAGCGTGAAGCGTTCCGCTCAGATATGGCACTTTGGAGAACTCGAACGAGGCGGGGGCATCGATTCCCGCATGTCGAACCGCTTTGCAGATCAACTGTTCTGCGCGAGCCAGGCGACGTTGGTGATCGCCTCGATGTTGCCTGCGATCGTCATACCCGGGCAGCAGTACCGGCGTCGCCGAGGCCCAGACCTGCGAGGCGCCCACGTATCGGGGAAGAACATCGTCACGGAAACGAATTCGCTCCAGCAGGAGTTCAGGAAACCGGTCTTCGCCTTCTTCTGGCCTGAGTGCCTCTCCATCCAGCGCCCGTTCCAGAATACGCCGCCACCGGCCATCGGAGCCAAGCGGCTCGGCCAGCAGCACCCGACGGATGCGGCCGTCCGTGGGGCCGTCACGCAGCGTCGGCAACGGGAGAATTGAGACACGATGAGGTGACGCCCCGGATGGATGGCCGAGGATATCCGCG
Organism: uncultured Phycisphaeraceae bacterium; assembly: GCA_964518335.1. GTDB lineage: Bacteria > Planctomycetota > Phycisphaerae > Phycisphaerales > Phycisphaeraceae > CAZFDT01. Next base: position 7,395 of record CAZFDT010000117.1, on the reverse strand, counting down.
GCCACTTCCGCCGCCGACACGGTATGACCCGCATCCGCACAAGCCTTCTTGACCATCCCGGCCAACGGTGCAATCAATTGATGGCGAATGGACACGGGCCTGTCCGAAGCATCGACCCGCCGCAGCCGAAACGCCACATAGGGGCGTGTGTTCCCGCAGATATATGACCAACGCTCAAAACGCGGCGGCGATTCGAACTCCGTCACGCCGGGTCGCTCATATCGTCGCAGGAAACCCCGATAGGCCTCCTCCAGCGACTTCAAACTCTCCGGACACGGGATGCGCAGACTCAAACGATTGCCGTCGTTGTGGCGATCGGGGATATGAACCGTGCGCGAGCTCTTGACATCAGGCAGCCGATCGACAACCTCGCCGCAGCCGATGGCTAGGTCGATGCCCCAGCCAAGGGCGTTGATGTGACGCACCGCGTCGGAAAGGGTCTTGGCGTGGGAGACGGAGTCTGGTTGCGAGGCGTCGTAAGTCCAACCGTACTGCACGAGCCGATCGCCGTTGAGAAGCATGGGGCGGATCATCTTGGGGGCACGACTCGGCGGCCACTGGGTATCCGAGGTGTTGTTGAGCACGTAGGTCAGCACCTCGCCTCCGTTGCGGGCAACCGGCGCGATGATCGAAGGCGGATCGAGCCGTTCGAGCCACTGCAGCGCGTCCCGCAGTTCGCCGCGAATAACACCGCCACGGGCGTTGCCCGCCACCAGCGCCTGGAACAAGCGAAAAGGCGAGGGCGGCCACTCGGGCCTCTCACCGTGGTCCGTCTGCCCGTGGTAGCGGTTATCGAGGAAGCGGACGGAAAGCAGGAGGTGCTGGATCACGGGGTTGTCTCCTCGGCGGAGCTCGACTCCCCTTTGCCCTTTTTGCCTGCCTTCTTCGTCTCCTTCTCCTTGGCCGCTTTTTCAACCTCGTCCAGTTCGGTATTGGTCAACGGACGGAGTTTTGCAAGCTCCTTCATCTTGTTCTTCGTCTTCTCGACCGTCCACAAAGCGCGGATCCGGTTCGCCAGGGGCGAGTCGAACGCGACCGTACGATCCTTGCCCTTGCCGAACTTTTCAGCCGCGGCGGTGGCGAACGCCAAGGCCTCGGCCGCGGTGATCTGAAACGCAGTGGTTTCGCCGGAGGCCATTACCTTGCGGATGGACGCCGGCTGTCCCGGGATGCCCACCAACTGGCAGCCCTGCCGGAGGGATAGGCTGTCCGCCTCGTGGGCGGTCAGAGCGACCAGCGCCAAGCCGACGATGTAGCGCTGGAGGTTGGAGGGTTCCGCCCCATTCCCCAGTGCCCGCAAGGTGGCAAGGTTGATCGTGGCCGTTCGCATGATCCCACCACGCACGACGACGCCGCCAAGTTGACCGCTCGCGGGGACGGCGGCGAACCCGAGATCGCTGCCCGTGTTCTCATCGACCTCGTCGATCAGGCCAAGTCCGACATAGTCCGTGGCAGGATTGTACTGAGCCGATCGGGAACGCTTCTCGACATTGTGGGCGTCGATCCGAAGATTGATCAGGCGCTTGATCTTGTGCTGGGTTCCGCGCGAGTCCCACGCCCCGAACACCAGCGAGGTTGGCGCGAGCTTCGCCATCGGCTCGGGGTTGCCGTCGCGGTGCGCGATGAAGGCGTTGTGGATCTCGGGCAGTAACTCCGAGAAACGGACGATGGCGTCCGCGATACGGTGGCCGGCGTCGAGCAGGTTCGTCGGACCTCCGGAGTGGGTCACCACGATCTGAGGCACGAGATGCCGGTACTTCTCCGACTTGAACAGCGGTTCGACCCGGTTGGCCTGCGACGGTATCGAGTCGATCGCGCAGGCCTTGACCTTGTCGCCCTCGACGCCATCAAGGTTGTACCTCGGCTTCTGGTCAGGGTCACCCTTGGGCGCCGCATAGGTTGGGGGGAAGATCACCGACCCGTCCCCCTCCACGGACTGAAGGGCTTGCTTTAGGACAATGGCGGCCGGACCGGTATCCGTGAGGAGGTCGTCATACTCTTTCAAATAATCAGACATTGGGGATCCTTTCTGCTTGGATGAACTGTCTGTGGCCGTTGTCGTCACGATCGATCACGGGAAACTTGAAGGTTTCTTGAATGAGCGGGGAAACCATCCCGCACACCACGGCACTGGCCAGCGACGCGGGCAGGGAGGCACGCCACGAGCAGTAGCGAAACAATCCGTGGCTCTCTACGGCCGGCCTGAACCGTTGCAGGCCGATGATGGCCAAGAGTTCGACGTAAGGGAAGTGCTGAAACTCTCGCTTCTCCAGCTTCAACTTGTCCATTGATATCCCGAAATGTCGCTCGTGTAATGGCCGTGTGGCGGCGAAGAAGAACGGCTGATGACGAAGCTGAAAACTGGCGGTAAGGATGTGTTGAGATTCATCCTTTCGGATGGCGGCGAACACATCCTCGACGAACGTTCCCAAACTGTTGCTGCCAGACCACAGCTTAAGCCCATGATGCTTAAACGGTGCGAGCCACCAGTCAAGTGTGATGGGTGACCCATTCTCAAATTTGATTTCGAATGGCTGAATCGTCTTCGGGCTCTTTACATCCTTGCCGCCACTTCTCGCTCGCAGGTCTGCTGGTGAAAGGTCAACCAGTCGGTATTGAGCATGTCGCAGTTTTTCGATTATCTCGCTCATGCTCTGGTTCATCTGGAACGTTCCATCATGAAACCATGCTTCGACTCCCGGCCTCAACCGTTCGGCGAGTTCAAACAAGCCACAGCAGGCGAAGAACTGGCCGGGGTTGGTCACGTCCACGTTGACGGTGCTGGTGGGGGCTGGATGGCTCATGGGGCCACCTCGTTTCCGTTGGCGTCGAGTACCTTCGACGGCGCGACGCTGGCGGCCCAGTCGGCGGCTCGCAGCAGCGATTCCAGGTACGCAAGGCCCCATCGGCCGTACTTGCGCTGCAGGCGGGCGAAGCGGCGAGGCACCTCGACAGCAACATCGTCCGGCGACAATCCTGGCGGTGGAGTCGGATCGAATGCTTCTTCCAGGTCGAAGTGCGGCCTGGCCCGGCCATGGTGCGCGGCGACCAGGTGCAGCGCCAAAACCTGCATCTCCGGGCTGAGCTTCTTGAACTCATCATCGGCCCGGGCATCGAGCACCGAGCCGAACTCGTGGCGGAACGGCTCGCGGAACATCGCGGCGGCACGACGGTCCGACTTGGCCAGCAGCACATCGGGGTACTGCCGGTTGCCCAGCGATAGCTGGAAACGCTCGCGCCGCTTGCCGTGGTCGTGCAGTCTGGCGGCGGCCATCACCGCCTCGCGAAGCTCTGCCGGCAAATCCAGTCTGCTGACGATCTGTTCCGTATGCTGCACCACATCGTCAACGTGCGTCTGCCAAAGTACCGCCCGCGTGGCGGTACGCCCCCCGCCTTCGGGAACCAGCTCGAACCAGTCCCAGGTGCGTGGCTCGCCGTCCTCGTCTTCGTCATCATCACCGCGAGCGAACTCGATGCTCCGCACCAGCCGCATGCCTTTGGTTCTCGCGACATAATCGGGATCGTCCGACCAGATGCGCAAGCGTTGGTTGGGGGGTTGATCGATGTCGGCCACGTCGTACTTGATCTGTTCGTCGAACGCGGCGTCGCCATCGAGCATGCCGCCGGCAGACAGGCCGCCAACGGAAGGGGGCAGCAACACGGTCGCGCCGTGCAAGCGGCGGCTGTCGCCGTCGACGACATCCTTGAGCTTCGCGGGGCTGACGCCCCCTTGAGCATCCACGATCCAGACGTTAGCGTCGGGGCATCGCTTGGCGATGCAAGTCAACTGAGCGAGAACGCCTGTATTTCGCCGCTCGGTGGCGTCGCGGAGCAATTCGTGCGGCTTGAGGGGATAGTCTTCCAGCAGGTCGGTGGGTGGATATTCGTCGAGCAGTTCGCCGGTGATGATCTCGACTTCCTGCCGCCAGGCGACGTGCGTTTCCGGCGGCTGCCATTCCGCGATGCCGTGCAGATAGGGTTCGACCGGCGGTCGGCCGGGCATGGACTGGCGGATGCTGGTCAGCGACCAGGCGTCGAACAGGATGTCCGTGGCGGGGAGGATGACTGGTTCGGGAGCGAACGCGGCGGAGCGGGCTACAGGATCAAGTTTGCTCAAGGCCAGCGGACTGGCGTCGAAGTGGTTGCCGTCGAGGCGCCGAAGCTCTTGCAGCACTTTGAGGGTCTTTTCCCGACGCTTGTCGATTTCGTCGGCTTGCAACTCGCCGGTTTTCTTGTCGATCTTGCCAAAAGACGATGGATGCACCACATCGACGCGCGTGTCGTCGCGCTCGCCATAGCGGTTCACGCGACCGAAACGCTGGGCCATGCTCTCGAACGTGGACAGGTCGCAGACCATGTGGTCGGCGGAGATGTCCACGCCCACCTCACCGGCGCTGGTGCAGACAAGGTAAACTGTTTCGCTTGGTGTAGCGCACTTGAGGAACCGCTTGAACTCGGGTTTCTCTACGAGTTCGTCACGCTCCTTGCCCCGCATGGTTCCCGTAAGCAGGACAATATCCCGCTTGGTCTTGCCCAATGCCTCCTCGATGGTCCCGAGATCATCCAGTGTTCGCGCAAAGACAACCACTGCGGCCTTGGAGTCTTTGTAGGTCGTGGCCAGTTTGGCGATTTCCTGAGCAACGGCGTCTTTGCCATCGCCCGCTTGATGAAGCGTCAACACCTTCTTCGCCTTGAGGCGCCGCCAGACGTGATGGATGGGTTCAGTCGGCATGTCGGGATGTTTTTCCGGCGGTTCTTTCTCTTCGCCGGTCAACTCGAATGGTTTTTTGCTGCCTTGATTTCTGTCGTTCTGCTTGTCTGGTCCGTTCCGCGTCGTAGCGGTCAACTGCATCACGCGCAGCTTCGGCCAAGGCAGATCACCGGTTCTCTCGCGACACTTCTGCTCGCACTCAATAGTTTCGATCAACTTCTGAAACGCTGGCTCCAGGTGCGCTTCGTCATGCACCAGCAGTGTGTCCTGGCCGAGGAACCCCGCGTGCAGCGGTTTGGCTTTGAACCCCACGCCGTAGCCGGAGAACAGCAGCCGCGAGCCGATCATGTCCACGGTGCCGATGATGACGGCGGGTCGTGAGGGATCGGCGGACCACTCGCGGTTGTCGGCGAACTGACCGCGCAGCGTACTGATGGCGAGTTGACTGATCCCGGGCAGCTTTCCGTTTTCGGTTGCAGCTTTGAGCTTTTCTGCCTCAGCCGTGGTCTGATCGACAACAGTCCTGCGGTTTACGACGTAGGCCAGCCGCCGCGGCACCGTGTTCGGTTTGGCGTTGGCCAAGGCGATCAGCCAGCACACGATGACATTCGTCTTGCCCAGGCCAGTAGGGATGTCGCAGGAGTCCGGCCAGTCGCCCTTCACCATCCGTTCGTAGAGTCGGCTCTGCCACGGGAATGGCAGAAACCCCGTGAGGGCGCTGAACTGTTCTGCGAACGCGTCATTCATCGCGTGACCTGCTTTCGTCATTGGCGTCAACGAGCACCAACGCCTCTCGTCTCATCCGCATCCGCCGCTGGTCCTGCGGGCTGATCGGGCGGCCGCGGGCGGCGGCGAGGCGGGCGAGACGCTGCACCGTCCGCTCGCACCACCGCGTCGCCCGCTGGGCGCGCTGGTCAGCCGCCCCCCGGAAACGCGGCTGACGCCAGGTCCAGCGGTCCATCGCCTGCTCCCACCCCCGGGTGTTCGCCCGCCTCCGTGCGGGTGATTGCAGCCTACCGACGGGTGTGACAGCGTCGTGTCAGCGGGGCTCATGGATTGCTCCGTCGTAGCGTTCGGTCGTCTGCCGTGCGAGCTTGGCGATCTGGTGGGCCAGTTCGATGGGCTCGACGACTTTGGCATGTGGGCCGTATCCGAGCACCCACCAGACGATCTCGTCGAGGCCTTCGATTTCGCAGTTGAATGTGATCGAGCCATCGTCGTGAAGGTCAATCTGTTGGGACGGGTGCCAGTTGGTTTCGCTGACGGTGTCGGCGACGGTGGCATCGAATTCGATGGTGATCCGACGGACGATCCCGTCGCCCCGAACCATGCGCCAGGCTTTGCCGCGGAACGCGTCGAAGGAGAAGTCATCGGGGACGGCGTAAGGCTTGTCCGTCGCCCGCACACTATTGAAGCGGTTGAGCTTGAGGCGGCGGACTTCGTTGTGGCGCTCGTGATGGCCGATGGCGTACCAGGCCCGCTGATCGAACGCCAGCGCGTACGGGCGGAAGAGGAACTCATCGCCATCAGCTTCGGGATTGCGCGATTCGTACGCGCACCGCACCGCACGCCTCGTGGCGATCGCGTTCTGAATCGCGCCGAAGACATCGCGGATCGCATCACCGTCTGGCCCCGTGGCGGGGAGTCGCACCTTGATGCGTGCGTCCAGATCACCCAACTCTGCCAGCACACGGGCAGGAAGCTGCCCGCGAATCTTCTCCACTGCCCTGGCAGCGGGTCCGGTCAGCGCGATCTGCTCGGACCCGCCGATGTTGCGGCACAGCGCGAGAACCGCCAGTGCCTCGCCCGCGGTCAACTGCACCGGTGGGAGGAAGAATTCCTTCGAGATGCGATAGCGTTTCGTCTCATCATCGAAGTACCACGGCACGCCCAACTCGCGCAGCGCCTCCAGATAGCGATGTACTGTTCGGTTGACCACACCCAGCGTCTGGGCGAGTTGGTTCGCGTTCCCTGCCTGATCCTGTTGAAGCAGCAGGATCAAACGAAGCAGGGAATCTAACTTGGATAGTTCGGTCATTGGACGGCCCCGAAAGGCGATTGCCCTGAGTATAACCGCAGGGGTTGGTATTGAGCCAGAATCGAGAAAACGACACTTTGGAAGGGGAGACGCTGTTAACCCCACGGTACGCCTCTCTCCGCGCGTGAGAGAGTTTCGCGTTCGGATCGCGTACCCCGAGGCCAACCATGATGGTTCGGCACGGGGGCCTTTTCTCTCGGTCGCGAAATAGAGAGTGCCGCCCGCTGGAACTGGATCGCCGTAGGTCTTGTGTTTACGCGGGTTAGCGGGTAAGGTCGATCGACCTCTCTCCGGCTGCCGGCGTATTAACCCGACGGTCGGCCAGTTCCGCTCCTGACTGGAAAGCTCCCCATGCACAACCCTCCTCGAAATTGTTCTCCCTCAAAAACTCGCGCGCGAGCAGAGAGGTCTACTGCAACGATGTTCGTAAGTGACTGAAATACAGACGGATGCGACGTTGGCGGCTCGCCTGAAAACTCTATTTCGCGTCCTGATCGCTACCCCGAGGCCAACCATCCCAGTTAAACACTTTGACCTGAAAACTCGCGCCTGTTGTCAACCATACGGTTAATCTGTGTACCTGCAACCCAGTCTCAGACCGCGTGCTTAACGGAATGGCGCGAGCACGAATACGGACCGGTCCATC
>CAZFDT010000116.1:0-12477 GCA_964518335.1 uncultured Phycisphaeraceae bacterium | reverse complement strand
TGGTTTGGCGTTGCGAGGGTCAGTCGCTGATCAGCACCGCGCGGACCCAGCCCGGGGTGATGCGGATCAGGTACGCGGCGAGGTTGACCGCCTCGTCGTAGTCGGCGCGGTGGGCCTGGGCGGCGTCGTCGGTCCAGCCTTCGCCGTCGAAGTAGCGGCCGTCGATCTGGCGCTGGACGCCCCAGCGGGTGGTGTCGTCGTGGTGGTCATGGCCGGTGGTATGCATGGCGTGCTCCTGTACGTGGGTGCTTCACTTGCCCGCCAGGCGGCTGCGGGTCCAGGTGATCAGGTCGTGGCGGCAGGCGGCGTTGCGGATCTGGATGGCGAGGCGGCGCAGGGCCTGCTCGCGCTTCGTAGCCAGGCCCATCTGCCCGCGGAGGATGGCGTCGGCGTAGCGGGTGGCCACCGCGTCGTGCTGGTCGATCAGGCGGGCGATCTGCTTCTTCGCGGTCGTGTTGGCGGGTGTCCTTCGCGTCATGGTCCTGGCCTTTCGTGTTCGGGTTTCGTTCTGACAGCACCATTAAGCCGGATCGCTGCGAAAACATCAAGGCCATTTAGCGATGTAAGTCGATTATTTCCAGTTATTTACAGATTGCCGTAAGTCCCAATGAACCCAACACATGTGCCAATCCGCAGCGGCAAACTGGCCCCTGAATCCGCCCCGGGGCGACGGATCGGCCGGCGACGAAGGAGCCACGCCTGATGCCCGCCGAGCATGCCCAACCCGGCCCGGCGTTCGACCCGGCGTCCCTATCCATTAAGGACATGGCCCGGCTGATTTCGGCTGCGGGTGGCCGTGCGATTTCGCCGGAACAGGTGCAGGCGGATGTGGACAACGGGGCGCCCACGGCGGGCCGCGGGACAGACGGGCAGGTGCGGCTCAACCTCGTGCATTACGCGGCGTGGCTCGCACGGGAGGTGCAGGCCCGTTGAAAGTCGACCCTCGCCAACTGCGCGTCGCCGAAGCGGTGCGGCTGCTCAACTCGACCCCGCTGGGCGAGGTGGTGCAGCCGCACGTGGTGTATCGCCACATGAACCGGGCGGGGTATCGCATCAGTGCTCAGGGCAACACCAAACGCATCGACCTCGTGCGTTACGCGGCGTGGCTGTTCCACGCCCGCCATGCCCCCGGCAATGAAGATGCGGGACCGGATACCCACACCCAAGGGCACGAGGCACACAAGGATGCCGTCAACGCCCGCAGCCGTGCGTCGTCCGAATCGTCGCGCGACATCGACTCGGAGGGCTGGGTCCATCCGCCGCCCAATCTCGAACGACACGACCACTGCTGCTCAACCTGCCGGGAGCCCACATCGTCGTCCAGCATGGTGCCCCTCGCGCCACGGAATACTCGCAAGAGCGGCCGTCCGACGCAGCCATACCGGCGACGGTAGCTGCGCCTCAAGGTGACGGGCTATTCGGCGTACGGCCAAGCAGCGCACTGACCACTTCATACATCACATCGGCAAGCAACTTCTGACCAAGCGGGTTCGGATGGATATTGTCGCGGTACGGGGATTGGCCCGACTCCATCGCCGCTCGAAACGAAGAACGAACATCCCAGACATCAACGCCCGCTTCTTTCACCGCAAAGCTGATCCAGTCGTGGCCAGGTTTCCACTCGTCCCCAGCCTCCTCTCGGTCGGCGTGCTGAATCACCGCAATGGCCACGCGCGCCTCTCGTCCCGATTCGATCAGCTGCCGCAACGACTTGAGCGACTGCTGTACCGCCGGCGCCTGTTCGGTCAGGTCTAGAGCAGACTCAGTGCCCGGATCAGCCGCTGACTTGGTGCCACCAGCGGCTGGCAAGTACCGCGGCAGATAACGCAGGACGGCTTCTTCCAACGCCAGCCACGGCCGACGATCCGGAAAGCCCGGATGCACCCCCACCACCGGCCCGAACGTCGCAATGTCCGACGCATCATGGCTCGACACCACCACCAGCGCCACGTCCGCCTCAAACCATCCGAACTTCCTCACATACGCCAACAGATTGTCCGGGCCCCAGCTACCCGCACTGACATTGCCCACCCAAACGGGTCGGTCGAGTTCACCAGCCAACCGCCGCTGGAGCGCCTCGGTCGCAAGCTGCGACTGATCGGTCTGAGCCCCCCCATTGATCACACTGTCGCCCAAAACCAATACTCGCAACTCGCGCGGGTCGGTCTTGGTGGGGGTCACGTCCGCCGATCGCATCGAGTAGGCGTTGTAATACACCCGGTTGCCGAATCGCCGGTACTCGCCCGGTCTGAACAAATATTCCACGTCTCGATCGGCCACGCTCAGCGGCGGATCACCCAGCCCCAGTCCATACCGGGCAAAGAGCTCCAGCCCCGCCACGGTCGCTCCGATCACCAATGTCAGACCGACCACCAGTCGCCGCATCCACCGCTTGCCGCATCGTGCCATGGTCCACCACCCTTGCCCCCCGCCTGTACCTGACACTATCGGCTCGCGTCGAATCACCCGCAACCACAAGCGCCAAGGCGGGCCATCGCCGTCGCTCGATAGCGTTCCCCGCACCTCGGGAGTTGCGTGGCCCCAAAAGTCGGAATCACTGGGTTTTTACCTTCACCAGACGGCGAGCCTGCCAGTATGGCAGTGACCCTCTGGAGCCTGGCCCACTGGCGTATGGCGGAGATCGGATGTTGGATTGCACCACTGCATGCGGCCATTCCTGTCTTCAAATTGCGGCGTCTGAATGCTCACCCCTCACCTCTGCCCCCCCCCCCGTTGACTGCAACGCTCTATTTTACCCCGCGCCCCGGCAGCGCATAGTCCTCGTCGGTGAGTATTCCCGCCGACTGGCGCCAGGGCCTGGGGCTGGCGGGGCAACGCCGCATCGCGCTGCTCTTGTCCGCATACCTCTGGTCACGAACGCCGCAGCACGAGCCTTGCTGATCGAGTGTGTCGGGGCAAGCGTGGCGCGGCCGCACCCGCCGAGGTCTGGCGCCGCCGCCCGCACCGAATCGGACTCGCCTCACGGCAGTGCAACCCCATCGGGACCCGACCCACCCAATCACGGGACATCTCCATCCACTGACCGCGCCTCACGCCCCCCGCCGGCCCAATGGCAGGCCCGCCCCACTCGCCCCCTCGCCCCCCCGGCCGACACCGGCTTGCTCCGGACTCACCCCCCCAACGTGCAAAATCTCTGTCAGCCGCAAGGTTTATCATTGACCGCACGCCCCTGCCGCGACTAGCATGGGGCTGGGTTCGGGGTCGGGCGCGTGTCCTGCGTTGGGGGGCGTCGTCCGACTCTTGGCCGGGTTAGTGGCGAGTCGGCGTCCTGTCTGCCATCTTTTCTATTGTCCGTACCGTCCGCAGATGCCGCCCCTCGCCCCCGTTGATGGGTTGCTCGATCTCACGTGGCTCCACCATCGACCCGGCAACATCAGGCCGCCTGGCACGTTACGTCACCAGGCCGTCCAACCGATGGGAGATTCATGATGCACGCAGCACGCGAAGCAACCGAGCAGGGACGAGGGTGCGGGGCCAAGGGCCTGATGGCCAGAGGTCAGGGGTCAGGGGTCAGGGGTCAGGAGTCAGGAGTCAGGAGTCAGTCTCCCCCACTCACCACTCACCGTTCACCACTCACCCCCAACGCCCTGCGGGCGTTCACCCTCATCGAACTGCTCGTGGTGATCTCCATCATCGCCCTGCTTATCGGCATCCTCCTGCCGGCGCTGGGGTCGGCGAGAACAACGGCACGTCTGAGCCAATGCTTGGCCAATGTTAGAAGTCTTGGACAAGCTGTTGAGTTCTATGGAAATGACAATCGGCAGATGTACCCCGGTGGGACATTTTTGACCGTTGAAGTTAATTGGTACAACTGGAGTGGCGAGCAGGGCACTGTAAGCTTCTTTGGCTCGGACACTGCCCCCGAAAACAGAGCCCTCAATAGTTACTTAAGCTCTAATTCCGCAGCAGCACGCTGCCCATTGGACAAAGGAGATGCGCAAAGCGCCGGGAGTGATCCCGCCGGCCTAAAATACGGAACGTCATATACCAACGGCGATCGGAGCCTGACACATATTGCCAATCAGCAAAAGGCTGGCCGAAATGGATTTTGGTATCCGGAAGCTCATCGAGCAAGCGAAGTCCTCACACCCTCAAAAAAGCTAATCATGGCAGATTTGGTCCTGCTAGCGAATCGCCTTCCGACAAACTCGTCGCATCATTGGCACAATAAGACCGAACCTTTGGAGGCTAATATCGCGTTTGCCGATGGCCACGCTAAAGGTGTAAAGCGAAAGACTGGTGCCGATGCAAACCCCACGGCAACTCAAGTACTAACCAACACTCAAATTGACACTTGGCGCACAACAACCGAATATTACTGATTGTGCGGCGTCATCAGTCGTCTAACAAGTGATTTGATAAGTATGCCGTGTGCGCTGTAAAACTGTCTTCCCACGCCTTGTTGTTTTTCGCCCCCAAGTGAGTACTGGGCATCAATCACGCGACGCACAGCCCTTGCCATCAGTTCCGCTCGCAACTGCAGGTTAAGATGGCTAAGCAAATATTGGTAAAAGCCAACGGCATATTCGGCTTTCCAGTCAGACGGCTGACGGAACCTGAACAGGTCATGCTCTTGTTTCAGTACTATATCTCCCGTATCAACTCCTTGATCCAGATAGATCACGGAATATCCCGGACAGCCGCGGTATAGAACTGACCACAGAAAGCAGTCAACTCCGCGAATATCTGGAACAATTCCAGGATGAGCATGCAAATAGCGCATGCCCATGTCGAGAACGCGGCCACGAAACAGATTGTGGCCGGCGAAAATGAAATGGGTGAGGCCAGAGGATTTCAATGCATCTATGAGACATTGATCGTCGTAGTTGTTGATGACAAGACGTTCAACATTGTGGCAATAATCCTGAGTTCTAAATGATTCAAAAAAGACCGGATCCAATCGGAACGACTCCTCAATGACGGATCGGTATAGCGTGCCGGCCGGACTACTTCGATAGCCGCGATATTTTCGTGCGAGGTTTTCGCATCCGTCGTATCCAATGAGCGAGGTAATAAGGCGGCGTCTTAATGATTGGCGCCCGCGAAATCCAACCAATATTGCGAGTTCAAGCGAGTACCCCAATGCAGATAACGCGCTCAGGTACGCGCGAAGGAGGTTCCCCATGCCTTCCTCAGAGATGATTCCAATCTTCAGTCGCTGCACAGCAATTCCTTTATCTGCCTGTCAAGCCCGGCGCAGAATCCGTGATCACTGATATGGAACCGCTCGCGCGCCGTCAATAATCCGTTCAGAACCTTGTAGTCGAGATGCTGGCAATTCCATTGCAGGAGTATCTTGAGCAAATCGACTAATACCGCAGGCGAGACAATCGTACTTGTTGTGGCTTTTCGAAGTTCGCCGTCATAAGACGCATAGATACACTTGGCCAGGTGTATCTTGGCACATATGCGTTCAACGACGTACATAGACAGGCGAGAGGGGTCTCCCTTAAACTCATTCACGAGCGATTCTAGCACGTAGTCTGTGTGCATACCTAAGACAGCCTCATTACTCTGAGAAGTTCATCTTGTATGCGTTGTTTAGCTTCCCCTGCACAAGAGAGTATAGCACTGGAAACCGCGGCCAGTGTATCCGTCGGATAGTGGGAAAATGCCCCGATGATAGCCTCGCGCAGATCGTGAGGATTCTCAAGCCGTGGCAATGTTTGGTAGAGGCTCCACTCCAGCGATGAAGGGTCCACAGTGCCGGGTACGACAGGGACAAAAAGCATGGGGCGCTGCAGAAGTGCAAAAGCCACACAAAGCCCCGTATAGTCAGTAATCGCCACGTCGGCCGCGACGAGATATGGTTCCCAAGGTGTGCCCGGACGTCGCACATGCATGCCGGGGGCTTCGTGGTCAAGGAGAAATTTGCCCCATGGATTACGCTGCGCATACGGGCCGTTAAAATGATTGGGGTGCGTGGATACGATGAAATGATACGCCCCCGTCTTGGCGATGCGACTGGCTTCTTCGACGAGTTCCCGGCCGATCGTTTCCATCAATGAAGCCGGGCCCCATGTTGACTGAATCAGAATGACTCGGTCGTCTGGGCCAAAGCCCATGTCCATGCGCAGCTGATCGCGCTCGCTGCGCATGGACAGCATCTTGTCGGCTCGAAGATCGCCGACAACGACCAGTGCGTCCCGAAGAGCGGGGTTGATGCGTAACGCGCGCTCGCGGGCAGCTTCGCTCGGCTCAAACATCCGGGTGAAGACCGGCTTGCCATCTTGGCGAATCGCGTTATGACCGTAGCGATAGCTTTGGCCACCGGCCATGAATCCTGAAGTCAGCGAGTGGTACACAAGCACACGCGGAATGGCTGGATGGAAGAGCTTCGCTGACGCGTGGTCTGCAAAGACGATGACGTCCCACCACTTGAACCTCGCACTGATGTATCCCGCATGGGTCGCACCCACACGACGCGCCAGGGCTTTGGCCGTCGATCCTAGATGGGGGTGCAGGGGGGGAGCAGTGAGGAATATTTCGAGTCGAGCATCGTGTCGCAGGAGATCGGCGACCATGTGTAGATACTCTGCCATGAGGTCGGTACTGGCGCAGAGAAGAACATGCTTGCGGTTACGATTGCGCTTACATCGGCCAAGGACTGGCCACCACAGCTGCAACGCGCCGCGGAGCAGTCTGGCGCCGATCCCTCGAAGTACCTTACGTACAGCTGTGATCATGTACACAGTTTTCTGATGGCTGGATGGAGTACTCGTGTCACCATAGTGGACCGGGACGTTGGCGACAAACTTCGCCAATCCGATCATGAATGCGATTGACCATCAAACGGATAGGGTCAATCAGGCGACAGTCAGCCAAAGAGACGGAGTTAGGTGTCGGTATGACGGATAGTTCGGTGCATCCAAGAATGACGTGTCTGGCATTCAGATTGACGAGGAAGCGCACAAACTGATCGGGATCGATGGGTTGGCACTGCTTGACCTGCTCAATAAATTCGCGCGTCTGATTCATCTGGCTTTCATTCGGATAACGCACGCGTATGCCTCTAGGTTCGCAGTATGAATCGTAGATTCGCGTGTCGATGGTGCCTTCGGTGGCGATCAGCATCACATCAGAGGCACGACTTGACTGGAGCTCGCTGGCCACTTCATTGATCATGTCCAAAATCGCATCGCCTTCATGAGCCAGGCGCTGGCGGACCTCAGAAAGAAAACAGTGTGCCGTGTGGCACGGAATGACTATCACGTCCGGTTGATAGCAACTCAATGCCCGGATGGCCGAGGCCATACCTTCGACTAACTCGCGTCGCCGCTCATCGTAGAGAATCGCACGGACACGACTTGGAAGCACGCAATTATTATCGACAACAATGCGTGGCCGCTCCCATTCCTTCTCCACGTCGTACCGATCCAGCAGTGCTTTGAAGAAATGCAGCGTGCTATATGACCCCATGCCGCCTAGCACGCCGACGACACCCAAATTAACTGGCTTTCTCAGGCGATCCGATGATGTATCGCACTTGGCGGGAGACGGCGCTGTCAATGACCACCTCGTCAGTTGATGAAGGACAAGCACTGGCCCCCGCTGTCACATGAGAAACGTCAGGTGGCAGTCGCCAGCGCGTTTTCGGCCTGTTTCAGGTCCTCGGGCGTATCGATTTCGTACCAGTCGGAGACTGGGCAGACGGCGCCGCGCATGGTGAGGTCGCTGTCGCGGACGGCCTGGGCAAAGACTGCCTCGTAATATGAAGCTGTGTCGCGGCCCTGCACAGCGGCGTTGAGGCGAGGCCGAATCACTTCGGACCAAGTCGCGGCATCGAAGCTGTACATGTTGACCGTCTTGAACAGGGGCCGGTCCGGTCGGGCGTCCTGCTTGAGATACATGGCGTCCACCATACCGCGCCCGTCGAGCGTGACGACTGTACCGTTCATCCACTCCTGAAGCGGACTCAGGGACGCGGCCTGCGGCGGCAACAGATCGGTGAGCATCCTGCGACTGAAGACAATATCCGACTCCAGCAGCAGGAACGGGGGGCGGATCTCATCGGCGGCCAGCCAGAGCGAGTAGATGTTGTTGGTCGTGGCGAAGTCGGCATTGTTCACATATGCGAACCGCATGGACGTATCGAGCCTGTCCAGAAAGCCGCGGATGACATCGGCTTTGTATCCGGTGACAACCAGCAGTTCCTCGATGCCGACGGACTCCAGACGGCGAACGGCCCGCTCCAGAATGGTGGCCTGCCCGACCCGCACCATGCACTTGGGCGCGTCGGCAGTCAGTGCGCCCAACCGTGTTCCCATGCCCGCGGCAAGCATGACAGCCTGACACGGGGTCGCAGGTAACTGCTGCTGGTCCATATCGATCTCCATCATACCTCATCGGCTGTCGCGGTCGCAGACTTGTCACTGGGTGATGCCGGTCCGTGGATTATCGGCGTCGGGCTCTGACTTTGCCAACGCTTTGAGTACGGTATTGGCCAGCTTGATTCAATATCGCCATAATCCTTGATTCATGCGTCAATCCACCCGCTTGGTAGTGAACACGCTGGCCACGGTCAGTCGCATGGCCGTGACGGTCGGGATCGGGCTGGTGACGACGCGTCTGTTTCTGCGGGCGCTGGGTCAGAGCGACTTCGGATTGCTCAGCGTGCTGGGGGCGACGGGGGCGATGATCGTGCTGGTGACGCAGGCGCTCACCGCCAGCACGCAGAGGCACCTGGCGTACGAGGTGGGACGGGGCGACCGCCGGAAGCTGGCGGAGGTGTTCAGCTCGGCGCTGGTGCTGTTCGCCGCCGCCGGTGCGATCGTGTGGCTGCTCGGCCAGGCGCTGGCGCCGCTGATCCTGTGGGGATTGACGATACCCGAGGAGCGCGAAGCGGCGGCGTGGTGGGTGTTCCAATTCTCGCTGCTGGGGATCGGCACCACCGTGCTGCTGACGCCCTACCAGGGGATCATCGCGGCGCACCAGGAGCTGGTGATCAGCAGCGTGGTGGAGGTGGCCGTCAGCGTGCTGCGGCTGGGCGTGGTGGCGCTGCTGTTCGTGGTGTCGGCGGATCGGCTGGTGTCGTACGCGATGATGAACTTCGCCGTGCAGGCCGGGGTGATGATGGGTCTGGTGGGTCTGTGTCTGTGGCGGTATCCGTCCAGTCGGCCGGCGTGGGGCAGGGTCCGTCGCGCGGAGATGAAGCGGCTGGGAAGCTACGCGGGCTGGTCGATCCTTGGGAATCTTGCGGCGAGCCTGCGTCAGCAGGGCGGGGCGCTGCTGTTGAACGTGAGGTTTGGGCCGGTGTTGAACGCGGCCTATGCGATCTCGAGCCAGGTGACGATGTACACCACGAACTTCTCGACGGCGATCGCTCGTGCCGTGCAGCCCGCCATCGTGTCGGAGCAGGCCAAGGGTCATCGGGAGCAGGTTCATCAGTTGACGCTGGTGATGGGCAAGTATGCGTTGTTCGCGCTGGGCGTGGTGTTTGTGCCGATCTGGCTGGACGTGGCGCTGGTGCTGCAGTTGTGGTTGGGCGATGTGCCGCCGCACGCCATTGTTCTGGTGCGGGTGAGCCTGGCGTGGGCGTTGATGCAGCCGTTGGCGCGGGGGTACTGGCTGGCCGTGCAGGCGACGGGCGACATAGGCTGGTACACCATGACGATGCTGGCCCTGGTGGTTGGCTCGCTGGTGCTTGCCGGCGTGGCGTTCTGGGGCCTGGGGTGGGGGCCGTGGGCGTTGCCGGCGGCAACGGTGGTGGCGGTCCTTTGCCAGCTTGCGGTGTGTGTGGTCATGATCGGGCGGCGCATCGGCCTATCGCCGGCGGACTGGCTGAGGCGATGCGCGATGCGACTGATGGGGGTGATGGGACCCGCCGCCGCCGGCGTTGCGCTGCTGCACGAACTGATGCCCGAGACGGCCTGGCGCGTGCTGACGGCCGTCGGTGTGTACGCGGCGATATCGGTTCCGCTGGTGTGGCTGGTGGGGCTCGAAGCGTGGGAGAAGCAGCATTTCCGGCGGATCGGCGTGGCGATCCTGGATCGCCTGCAAGCCGGCGGCGTTCGGGCCGGACATGACACAGACGACGAGGAGAGTGCGACCTGAACGCTCGTGATTGGCGCCGGCGCGAGTCAGTCCGGTGCCTACGGCGCCATCGACCCGTCTTGAACCTTCACCAGAGACGGACCATTGCCGTCAGAACCGCTTGTAGAAGTGCGAATGCGGCTCCCAGTCCTCCAGTTTCTGATAGTAACGATCCTGTCGTGCGAAGTCGGCAGCACGACGCAACATCGTGAAGAGGATATTGCGGCCGGAGTAGTCGCGCGTCAGCCCGACATCGATTTCCTTGTATTTGCGGTGCGTACTGACAAATCGCAGGACGCGATGCACGGCTTTCCACCCGCAGTCATTGAACGCCACCACGCCGCCGACATTGAGCATCTTGTCGATGTAAAAAAAGTCCAAAAGCGTGTAGTCAAAAGTGTGCCATCCATCGATGTAGGCGAAGTCAAATTTATCGCCTCGCTCCAGCAGTTGGGGCAGTGCGATGTAGTCTTTCGCTTCCATCAAGGTGTGACGATTGGCAAATCCCGCGCGCCGCACGTTGGCCACGCCGATGCTTTTGCGCTCGGTGCTTTGAAAGGGATCAATGGAGATCATGCACCCATTGCCGATCTCGTGAAGCGCCGTCAGCATCCCGAGGGTCGATAGCCCGCAAGACATGCCGATTTCGACAATTCGTCCCGGCTTCGTCGCAAGCACATGTTTGTACAATGCGTTGCAATGCTCGGCACTGATGTGGGCCCAGACTTTGTGTTCGTTGTTCTCCAGGTCGTACACCTTCCCGCTGTCATAGATCTCACGGATGAGAGGATTGGGAACGATCAGTTGTGACATGCTTTGTGTCCCTCAAGAGCTCGTTCACACAGTGTTATATCGTAAACACCGGTTTTCCGCAGCACGGCCGATGACGCCGCTCAACAACGAATCTCATCGTGCGACTGCACCACGGAGGGATGGCACGCTGGCAACACTGAGGTTGCGTCCTGCCTATGCCGAGCGTTGGGTGTGGGCTGGTCGCAACGAGATCATCGGACGCCAAGAGAATCGCGGCTCCAAGTGACGTTACCATAGGGCATTACACATAGCAGATGACGAAGCTAAGGGGACGCGAGATGGCCGGTCGAGCAACACATGCGACGAAGCAGGAGGAAGGGTCAACGTCGCGGCGTTATCGCGTGCTGTTCTACGATCCGGATCACCTGGGGCATCACATGCCGTATCTGGCGAGGATGCTTCCGGGGTTCCTCGATCGTCGGGTGGAGTTGGTGTTGGCGACGACGGCGGCCGCGCTGGAGTCGAGAGAGTATCGGCAGAGTCTGGGCGGGTTCGCGGATGATCTGAGGGTGCTGCCGATCTGCACGATGAGGCCGGGCCTGTCGCCGCTGCGGAACGCCCGGCATCGCTTGGCGGAGTTGGAGGCGGCGATACGGGAGGCTGCTCCCGACCATGTGGCCGTGTTGTACGGGGACGGGCTTTGGCAGTTGGTGGCGGGGAGATGGCTGGCGCGTCGCCGGTGCTGGCCCGAGTCGATGCCTGTGGAGATGTGGCTATACCGCGGAGGATTTGTGTATCCCGACGCGAGCGAACTCGATGCGGTCAAGCGGTGGCTCTTTCGTAGGCTTTTGCGATCGGGTCTGATCGCGCGGCTTCATCTGGACGACGAACTGCTGTTTGACTACGCCAAGGCACACCTTGCGAAGGACGTGCGTACGCAGTTGGTCCTGACGCCGAACCCCGTGACGATGTACGACCCCATGACGAAGGAGGACGCACGACGCGAACTCGGACTGCCTATCGACGGAAAACTCGTCAGCACATCGGGAACGATCACCGTGCGCAAGGGTGTGGACCTCGTACTCAAGGCATATGCCGGCTACTTGACTAAGCATGCTGACGCGGGCATTCGTCTCTTGGTCGCGGGCCCCCAGAACGACGAAATGCGGCGGATTATTGCATGCGAACCGTACCAGACGCTAGTGGCAAGCGGCCGTATTATCCCCATGGATCGGTGGCTGAATGAACGCGACATGTTCACAATCGCCAGCGCCAGCGACCTTGTGCTTGCGGCTTATCCGCACCACTCGGGGCGTTCGAGCATTATTTTGTGGGCAGCGGCGGCGGGGCGCCCGTCGCTGGGGGCGTCGCGCGGATGCATAGGTTACGTCATCCGCCAAGAGCGACTGGGGTGGACCTGCGATGTTGGGGTCCACACGCAGTTCGTGGCGTCCCTCGCAGCTGCGCTCAGAAATGAATGGCCCTCGGCTGACAGTCACCGAGTCCGACAGTATGCGCAGACGCACGATGTTAAGAGATACCAAGTCATCGCATCTGAACTTGTGAAACAGAGGTTGGCGACCCAGTCCTGACCGCGGCGCACACTGTGCAAGTTCCGTAAGCGTCCGGCCATCCCACGTCTGATTTGATGCTCGGGGATGATGTTTCAGC
>CAZFDT010000115.1:0-12614 GCA_964518335.1 uncultured Phycisphaeraceae bacterium | reverse complement strand
AAACTACACTTCCGAGGCCCCAAATCCTCTCAAACTCTCGAAATCGCGGGACGGGCTCAAACCCGTCCCGCGATTGAAAGTCTCCGCGCAAACAGCACTTACAAATCCGCCATTTCGACAGTCCGAGACACCGCCGGAAGTATTCGGCCGGGATCGAACCTCCGTCCCGTGAGCGTTTACCAGTGACATGATCGTCACGTGAGCCTCACGTGACGATGCAAAAGGCCCCTGGCGGCAAAATCGTGTCACCGGTGACATCAGCGGTGTCACTGGGCAACGACTGCCACTACAAAACATTGGATCGAATTATCCAGCCGCCAATCGCGGTCCTATCGGGGCCCTTGACATAACCTTATACTCAGTATAAGATGTTGACATTCAAAGGATCGATCCGTGACCGCTTCCCCCAATCCGCCCAAGTACCGCCAGATCGCTGAAGCTATCGCTTCCCAGATTCGAAGCGGCCAGCTTCCGGCCCATGTCGGCCTTAGCTCGGAACGAGAGCTGTGTGAGACATGGCAGACAAGCCCCATCACGGTCAGGCGGTCTTTGCTGGAACTGGTCAAAGAAGGTCTGATCATCAAACGTCACGGTGTCGGATCGTTTGTCGCGCCAACACCGGCGAAGAAGCCGTCGTCAAAGACGGACCGGTTACTGGGCGTGGTCATCCCGTCTGCGGCAGACTATCACAACGGTCGAGTACTGGCCGCCCTCGAGCGCGCATCGCGTCGTCATGGCTACTCCCTCGTCGTCAAGCAGTCTGGCAATACCCCTAAAGGTGAATCTGAGTCCATTCGCTTGCTGGTAGAACGCAATGTCTCGGGGATTCTCATCTCACCAGTCACCGGCGATTCCTCAGAGACTTTGGTGAGCTGTGCCAACTTGCTCGCCTCCAAAGTTCCGTTTGTTCTGTTTGACCGCTATCTGCCGATGCTGACTACGCCATACGTCATCGTGGATAACGTGCAGGGAGGCTATGCGGTGACGCGGCACATGATCGACATCGGTCATAAGCGCATCACATACCTGCGCGGCGTTGCATCCAGTTCGGCCGACGATCGCGAGAAGGGGTATCGCAAAGCACTCGAAGAAGCCGGATTGCCCGCGAACATATACATCGTAGGGGATGTCAACTATGACATGGACGTCGCTCGCGCCAGAGTTGCCCAATTCCTCACACGGGAACGGAGCAAAGCCTCGGCTGTATTCGCTGAAAACGACGGATTCGCGCGGGCGGTTTACGACGTCTGCCGGCAACGCGGGCTGAGTATCCCGGGCGACCTTGCAGTTGCGGGTTTCGACGATGCTCCCTATGCAAGTCTGCTCATGCCGAGTCTGACAACCGTTCTTCAGTCCGATGTGGACATCGCACATCGCGCGATGGAGTTGCTGTCTCACCTGATTAACGGGGTCGATTCCGGAACCACGCAGATTGTTCTGGCACCGGAGTTGCGTGCGCGCGAATCTACTCAAGGTGCAACGCGATCCCCGGCCACCCATTTGGCAGATACGCCATCGCTGCGGAGTAAACGTCGACGTGTGTCGATGACCGCATATCCCGGTGGTGCAACAAAGGAGGGGCGTCAGTTGGCCCCCAACACATCGAAGGAGAAGGTGTCTATATGAAAACGATCCTTACACGAACTGTTGGCTCCGCATTGGCCCTGGGCTTGTCCTTGGCCGTTGTCTCACCAGCTCGCGCCGCACTGGTCGCACACTGGACGTTTGATGACGCAACGCCGGTTAGTGATCTTGCGTTCGACAACGTGGGAACCAACAATGGTGGAGGGACAGTGTCGGGCTTGAACGCCGCTACGTCAGAGATAATTGGTGCCGGCGCTGCGGATTTTGGAACGCAGAATGCCTCCGATGGCTACTTCAACCTGACGAGCGTCGGCGACTTTTCCTTGACTGGCTCGAACACGGGAACCACGGTGGCCTTCTGGTACAAGGCCCCGGCGAGTCAAAAGGTGGCTGCAAACAGGTTGCCGGTGCATATGTTCAACACTGGCAATAGCACCTCTCTCAGCATCGAACTTAACGATGGCACCCCGCGCCTCTTTGTGCGTCAGTCTGATGGTTCCAAATTTGTGCGTGCCACTGGAACCACCGACATCTTCGATGACACCTGGCATCACGTCGCGGTGACGTACAACTCCTCGGCCGGAACCGCCACCGTCTATGTGGACGGAAAGTTCGACGCCAATGCAACAAATGTCAATGTCGGATCGACGCTCGCGTTTACAAACGGTCGCGTGGGAACGCACGCACTGGATGCGAATCTGAATCTTGACATTGGCGGCGCGATGGACGAACTCGGCATCTGGAACAGCCTGACCAGCCACAAGGAAATCGCCCTGATTCACGGCTTGGGCTATTTCACGGGGATTGACCTGGCTGACGGGGGGATCGCAGCGGTGCTGGCGGCATTCGATAGTCAGGGCACGGGCACGGCGGGCGGCTACGATTGGACGTATCAGACCGGCTTGTCCGGCGGCGTAGGTACCATCGGCGGTTCAATCGCCAACGCGAATGCCTTCATCGTGTTGGATGCGTCAGGCAACGGTGTCCAAGTGATCCCCGAGCCAGCAAGCCTGCTGCTTTTCGGTTGCGGATCGCTGTTGGTCAGTTGCCGTCGCAACAGCGGCCGCCGCTGAAGCGATGGGTGTGGACTTGCCCCGCGATAGTCGGCGGTTCATTGGCATAGCTCTTGCCAATCCACGAACCTCTGTCGGAGAATTCCAGATGCCGTGTGAATGTCACAGCAAGTTGCGGATCGCCGACGCGACGGCTCAGTATCGATGTGCATTTACGCTCATCGAACTGCTGGTGGTTATCAGCATCATTGCGCTGCTCATCGCGATCCTGCTGCCGGCACTGGGCAAAGCGAAGGAGGCGGCGCGGCAGACACAATGCCTGAGCAGCATTCGGCAGACAGGCCTGGTCATGAACCTCTATCTCGGTGACCACAAAGACTATCTGCCGCACGGCTATTACCCACCGGGCAGCCCCAACGTCAAGGGCTTGACGACGTACACATGGGCATGGGTGCTGATGGCGGAAGGGTACATCCAGAACTACCAGATCGCCGAGTGTCCGGAGATGCGCTTTATCCATGCGGCCACCTCGCCCAATCGCATGTACGAGGTATTCGGATTTCACGCGAACCATTCGGGAAAGCGGACCACGAATCTGCCCAAGGCGTCGAATCATGTGTTGTTTGCAGATGCGGTGCGGGTTGAACTCAACCGTGCGAGTTGTCAGTTCTATGGAAACGGATGGATCAGTCTGGAACCCTCTGCCGTCCATTTGAGGCATCTGGGAACGGCATCGGTGTTCTTTCTTGACGGACATGCGTCAGGTTCAACGGACGACAGATTGATGAACGACGGCATCATTGCCTGGTTCAAAGCCGACGGCACATACGTCAGCAATTAGCGAAGTTCTGTCGCCCAATCCAAGTTACCAATCAGGAAAGCTGTCCATGGCGCTTCGATACCTGACGCTGACGCTGATGTTGACGTTTGCCTGCGTTGCCTGCTCAAAAGGTCTGCCCAAGATGGTAAGAGCCGACGGACCGCTCATGCGCGAGGCGTTTGAGTTGAGCGATGACGGGGGCAGCCGACTCCCCGCGAATTGGGGGCATACTCACTTTCAGGGGACTGCAAAAGTTGAGGTGGTGGGAGCCATCGCACAGGTGGGCGATCGGCAGGCACTAGTTCTTCGTTCGCCAGCTACAGGTCAGGCGCTGGATACGTTCTATGTGCCACTCGAACTGGGCCGCGCTGTTGATCGTCCAATACGTGTGCGATTTGAATACCGTGCGGAGGGCGAGATGGCACCGTTGTTTATTGTTTCCAGCGAGCCCGGCGCGGGGAACCCGGCGATCAAACATCGCCCGGTTCTCAAGCGTGATGGTGAATGGCATTCGTGTTCCCTCGACTACGACGTGAGGGGCCTGCCGCCACAGGCAGTCTTTGAGATCCTGATTGAGAGGAAGGTTGAGGCTGGGGCGACCTTTGCCATTGACGATCTCGTGATTGAGTCGCTGCCCTTGCCGCCGTTGGCGGTTCGCATGGTTTCGCCCGCCGCTCCGTGGCTCGTGGCCGATGGCGCGATTGAGCCTGTTATTCTGGAAGTCGAAGCCGGCGGCGAGGTGACTCTTGACCTCCAAATCGAGCAGTCTGGCCGCGTGTTGCGATCGGAGGCGTTCGATGTGTCAGGGACGCGGCGCCTGCAGGTTCCGGTCAGCGATCTCGCGGAGGGCGAATACTCACTGCGCGGTCGATGCGAGCAACTGGGATGGGAGCAGGAATGGAAGCTGAAGATCATTGCGCCCAAGGCGTCGAGCGTGCTGATCCGTGACAACACTATAATCAGAAATGGTGAGCCGTTTTTCCCGATCGCTCTCTTCCGCAGCGACGACCTGATTCTAAAAAGGCTGAAGGAAGCGGATGCACCAATCGACATGTCCCGCGGTGCCATGCTCAGAGATCTGGCCGATCGTGGATTCAATACCGTGCATTACAGTTGGCAACCCCCGCCGATCGACTATCTCGATGAGGCGCATCGCCATCAACTGATGGTGGTGGCCGAGACGAACCTCGATTTTGACTCGATCCCGACGTTGCGCGATCACCCTGCCTTGCTTGGTTACTATTATGCCGATGAGCCGCTCCCTTCGCAGTCGAAGCAGCTAAAGGCTGCCTATCTTCGCTACCGCGAACTCGACCCTTATCACCCGGTGATGACCGCTATCAACAATGAATCGGTGGGTTTTTCAGGGGACCGTTTCATCGATATCGCCCTGCCGGACCCGTACCCGATCGGGGGGCCGACATCAACACTGGAAGAGGTGATACCCGCAGTTCGGAACGCCGCATCGCTGCTGAACGCAGACGATCCACGCAGCAGCGTATTCATCGTGCCACAACTCTTTACTTCCTCCATTAACCGTTGGCATGGGTTCGAGCCAACCTACGAACAATTGCGAGCCAACACCTATGCCGGGCTTGCCGCCGGTGCCAAGGGGGTGTTCTACTTTTCCTATTGGGCGCACGAGCCACTCGATCAGGGGATGTCGGGCAATCCCGACCGAAAGTATTGGTATTTGCCCGAAAGCAAACTCTGGGACCGGATTGGCGAATTGAACGCTGAGTTGCTTGAGATATCCCCCGCTATCCTGGACGGTCAGGTCTCAGAGGTACCGTCCGACCGAAAGGGGTTTGTAGGGCGTGTGTGGCAGCGTAATCAGGAGGCTATCATCGTTCTGGTTAACACCACGGGAGAAAGCATGGAGCAGATGCGCTGCAGGTTGCCTGAGGGCATCGGGGAAATCCAGCCTGTCTATGGAACACTACCGATCAGTGACAGAAATATGGAGAGCAACACGATCGGCCTGGACTTGCCGCCCTACGGCGTCGCCGTGTATCGGTGTGAGATGCGCTCGGCGTTCCGTGGCGAAAAGCGTTGATGGCTTCTTCGCGCTTTGCATTGATTGGCGATTGGCAGAAAGGCTATGCATCCACACAGTAAGCCATTGCCTCTGACCGGCAGCAGATATATCACATATCCTCACTGCAACGGCTTTCGTACTTCAGGCAATCGCGTCCTCATCAATGAGGCGCACCCGGATCACACCCTGGTGATCGAATTCGATCTGGACCGCGGTACAGAGCGCCCGCTCCTTCGGATTGACGATCACCTGGAATATCTATGGTTCGATCTGCCGCTTGAAGGCGATTCTCTTTTCTATACCACTCAGACGTCGCTGGTCATGGTAGACCTCGACCGATCGCCAATGGTCCGGCACGAACTGATGCGGGTAGGTGAGGGCACCCATACCCATGTTCTCCCCTCGGTTTCTGCCGATGGAAGCACCGCACTTCTTGCCTACATGGACGGAAACGCACATGGCTTCCGTTTGCTCGATGCCCGCAACGGCACAGTGTTAGGTCAGGCCCAGTGGAACTGGTTCGCAAATCACTTCCACCTGTCACCGTTCGATCCCTCCTGGATCGGCCTGTGTCACGAAGGCCCCACCGAAACGATCAATGACCGCATCTATGCGTGGCATGCGCAAGAAGCGCCCGAGGCACGATGTATCTTCGATCAGAAGCCCGACTCTCACGGCAACCGCCTTTGCGTCGGCCATGAACGCTGGTGCTTCCATGAACGTGCCGCTTTGGCAATTGCCTACGGTGTGAGTCCGCATGGCCCGCGCGGTGTGTGGAAATTGTCGCCTTACCATGAGCCTCGCTTGATCAGTGAAGCCAATCGTGATTGGCACTGCAATGTGAGCAGGGACGGCCGATTTGCTGTGGTGGATACAACCGGCCCATTCGATGCTCCCGGATGTGGATGGGAGGGCCATGGAGGTGTCAGTGATATTCTGCTGATTGACATGCAATCCGGAGAGCGGAGGTTCGTCGCTCGAAGTCACTTGGGTGCCAAGCAGCACTGTCATCCGCATCCTGCATTCAGCCCTGACGGACGATGGATCGTATTCAACGAATGTCTTGAGCGATCTGATCTGGGTGAACTGTCTCGCGTCAGATGCGTTCAAATCTGATGTAGATCGTGACGCGGCGGCGGGGCGATGCGCGTATCGTCGTCGCCTGTGTCGACCCCTGAGCCCTCGCCCTCAAGACTTGGCAGGCAGAAATTGCAGACCTCCCCATCCCCGGCCCCAAGGCCATCACCGAAGGCTGGACCCCGGAACGCACCGAACTGGAAGTCCTGCGGGCTTCGCGGCCGCGGCTCAACGGCAGCGGTGCGCCCCAGATCATGAATCGCACCAGCGACGCCCACCTCATGGGCGAGGCCGGATCGGTCGTCCTCGAAGCCGCGTGCATGCTCACCGCCGGCCTGGCCAAACCCGAAGCGCTCTACGACGAGCAGACGCTCGACACCGCGCAGAAGCGCTTCCGCGGCGGCATTGGCCTGCAGGAACTCTTGCTGGAGGCCGCCTGGGCCAACGGCTACACCGGCCGCAACTTCCGCGACCCCCGGAAGGTGCTGCAGTGCGCCTTCCATCCCCCCGGAAGTATCGAGGCGGGATTCAGCACCATCGACATCGGGGGCATCCTCAGCAACGTGGCGAACAAGTTCCTCCTCGAGGGCTTCTTCAGCGTCGAGCGGGTGTGGCGGAACATCTGCGCGGTGCGCAACGTGTCGGACTTCAAGGCCGTGACCAGCTACCGCCTCGTCGGCAAGGATCAGTACGAGCAGGTGGCGCCCGGCGGCGAACTCAAGCACGGCACGCTCGGCGAGCAGGCCTACTCGAACAACCCATCCGCCAAGGAGTAGTCGATGCCATGCTCGAACGCATTGTCACCGCCATCGTGCTGGCCCTGCTCACCTGGCTGGAGCGCCGCGTCGAGCGATCGCACCTCGCCCAGGAAACCGATCGCCACGCTGACGCTCTGCGCCGTATTGGCGATCGTGTTCGTGAGTGGGAGCGGATGCAGCAGGCCGGTCCTGATCCCCGACGACAGTCCGATCCGGACCGGTCCTGACGTGCGCGGTCGCGCTTATCTACTCATCAATGGCGTGTGGCAGTTGACCATCTCGCCCGTGACCTACCCCGAAGGCTGGTACGTCGTGCCGCCTCGGTTCATTCATCCCGACGACTTTCCCTCGCCTACCCGGAGTTCTCCATGAAACCGCTCGAAATGTTCATCGTCCTCGTGCTCATCGCCCTGTTCGTATTCACCATCGCCGCCATCCCCTTACACGGCCAGATCGAGCAGTACGACGAGCGAGGGACGATGGTCGGGTCAGTGGCCAGCGGTGGCGCCGAGGCAGAGGATGCCGGTGGGGGGCTGGACGATCGGCAGCGGTGGGTGCTTGAGCAACTACGCGCTGGTGCTACGATCACGCGCAAGGCGGTAGAGGATCATTTTGGGATCGGCGAGCGGACCGCCAAGCGCATCCTCACGCCGCTGACGCGGGAGGGCAAGATTCGCTATGACGCGACGGAGAAGCCCGGTGGATATCGAGCCACATCGCCCGTCGCTGTGACGCCCGCCATGTCTAGAACTTATCATGTGGTGACGACGTGATTGCCAAACAGCACCGCTTTGCGCGGTTTCGAAGCGTTGGAATCGCCGTCACAGCGGTGTTGCTGGTGGTCTGGTCTCATGCAGGTTTGCCAGAACCGCACAAGCGGCCGTAACGCACTCCTCGGCAGTCAGTGTCACACGAAATTCATGTAGGATGTCGTTAACGCCTTTCCGCAGCTTGTGGGCCTGCTGCTTAGACTCCTTGGACAGACGCTCCTGTCTGTAGGCTATTTCTATCCGCTCACGTAGGTCGGGTTGCCGTCTGTGCGGAGGTTTGGGTAGATCATCATTCGGTATCTCGGCTTTCAACTCTGTTTCCATCGCAGAGCGGCAGAAGACGGCACATTCGTAATCCCACCCGTAGAGATACAGGCGGCTGATCCGTCTGAGGAAGCCGCTGGTGCGGTCACTCCGTTCGTACAGTCGGATCATCTGCATCAACCTTTGCCATCTTTTCTCAGCACATTTCACGGCCGATACTGCATCCTTGGCAAAATGCAGGCCAAGTCCCTCCATTTGCAGGCGGATTCGGATTCGTTCTTCATCGTCTGGGTCGCCCGGAGAACTGCGGAGCACCTCGTATGTGTCGTCAATGGTGTCCATGTGGCCCATTGTCGTCATATGCTTGAATAAGACATCTGCAACGGAGTCGGCTTGGGACTGAAGCAGACGGTAATCCGCTGGCAGGTCCGGATGAAGGCGTAGATACTCCTCCACTTGCTGGTCACGTAGGCTCAAGGCCCACGCCAGATGGTCTGATACTCGTGAATCTAAGGGCCTTTCGGAATCAACTACAGCATCGCATGACATAGCAGGTCTCCCATAGGGCAGACAATGACACTCACCGTGACGGTTAGCAAATCGAGGCAGCGTACAGATGCTATTTCCTCGGTTGCTTCCCGATCTCGCGGAGAATCTCGGCAACGGCAATCAGCAGGATACGTGCGAATTGGCACCACATGGCATGTCCTTTCTGCAAGAGGTATTGGGCCAACGGTTCTTAGTGGGTCGGCCAACAGCCTCAGTCAGAGGACATGTCGCTATGTCGTGCAAGGACCAATTATCATGCGGGTGCTTGGCCTTGTCAATGCGCTTGGCAAACGAACCAATCCATATCATGTGCGGAGAGGACTACATGCACGACTGGATCGTGGTCGAAGAGTACGATGAGCGGGGGAGGCAGGTCGGATCGGTAGCCACGAGCGCCGCAGAGGCGGATGGTGGTTGCCGGCTCAACACCCGCGAGCAGGGTTCGAACGGTCCCTTCAGGCTTCCGGGGGCAGTGCAACATAAGTGTTCTACTCGGGCCAAGCCATGGCCACCACCAATCTATGACCAACTCGGGCCGGCCCCTGAACCGGTCAGCATCCGGCGCGGATCGACAACTTGTGCATCGGCGTAGGCGATGATCAGCTTCGGCGGTTAATCTCACGTTCCAGGTCGGCAAGCTGACTAATCATCTCATCGAACGGCGTGGCGTCACCGAAGAACATCACCTGCATCGACTGATAATCGCGGCGCAGATCGGCGAGACGATCGTCCCGGGGCACGAGATGAAAGCTGCCAGGCTTCGCGTCGAGATACCGCGCCCAACCGCAGTGGTAGAATCGATCCTTGTGGAGGCAGACGCTGTGCAGCAGGTCGAGGTTCGCCAGAGCGTCGGCCTTCACCGGGGCTTGCGACATCATGGCCACGTCGGCGTAGTGACGCGAATAGCGGGGTAGCAGCGGTTTGTCGAGGGACCGGTGATACTCAGCGTGCAGGATGGTCGCCTTCTCCCAGAATGTTCGGTGCGCGACCACGGTGGTGACCGGACACACTGGATCGCGGAACACGTTGGGGAATTGCTCGGCCGCGAACGGCCGCACGGGGAACGGCGCGTGGGGGATCGGTTCGGCGTGGGTGCCCAGCTCCAAGACGACTCGCGGGCGAATGTAGTCGAGCTGGGTGTCAAGGGCCGCAGGATAAGTGAACTCAACCGCGTTGGAGTCATGGTCACTGACCTGCAGCGCCCAGCCTCCGTCTCCCAGCGCCTCGCCAACCCGTACCCGTAGCGCGGCCATGAACGAACCGGTGATGTAGCGTTGGCAGGCCTGAAGCATCTCGTCGAGTAGCGGTTGCCGCCTACTGTACGACAGGTCAGCGCGTCGCGGATCGCGTTCGCCGGTGAAGCCGAGCCGCTCGAAGTCGACGGCTAGGTCGATGTCCTCAGAGAAGCGCTGGATCAGGTTGAAGCATTTGGATAGGCTGGTGCCTCCCTTGAACGTGAGCCAGCCATCGAGCTCAGGCATGGAAAACAACTGCTTAAGCAGCCAGCAGACCCAAAAGTCCTTCTCGACGATAACCTCGTGGATACCGAGGCGCGCCGCAGTTTCGCTGAACAGGTCGAATCGATCCTTGACCGGCATGGTGGCAACTTGGTCCATCGCCTATGCGTCCTTCGCCAGTTGCTTGGCTACGGCGTGAATCCAGTCCGTCCCGTACCGCGTGTCCTCGATCAGTTGCCGACGATCCGCGGGCGACAGAGCACAGCGCAGGTGCGCGATCACCCGCTGATCGATCGCTTCACGACCGAGGTGCCGGAGCGCCTGGACCACGGTGGCGGACTTCACGCTGTTGACACGCAAGTCCTTCGGACGGGCGTGCTGGAACTGGATCGTGCGGTTACCGATCTTGATGCGCCGCGTGGGACCGTCGGAGAGATAGGCGTACTGCGCTGGTACCTGCTGGCTTAGGCCGAGGCGGTTTGCGGCCGACGCGCCCTGCGGCACAATGGTCCAGCGGAACTTGCGCGCCATCGCATGAGCCAGTTGGTCGATGTCCGGGCTCAACTGGCCGCCAAGCTTCTCGTTGGTACGGGGGTAGTCGAACAATCCCCGATCAAGCCTTCGGACCGTCCCATCCTCTGCCATGCGAGCAAGAATGCGTCCGAGGGTGCCCGAACTTGCCAGATCAAGCAAGTCTTTTCGAGTGAAGGCGTACCCGCGTCCGTGTTTCTGCAATCGGCGCTCAATGGATTCGCGTAGGTCCATGGCCTCAGCACCCGTGGGAGGTGTCACAAAAAGTAGCCTATTTATTGTGACAAAGCAAGGACGGGCATTCCTGCCGCCCGCGATTCCACTGCCCCGATCAAATCGAACAGGAGCCGTCGATTCTAGCGTTGAATACGGCCTTACGGATCGTCCTGAACGAGCCGCAGCTTGGCGGCTCGCTTGAGAATCGTCGCGGGCGGTGTTTGTGGTTCGGGCAGGGACTTCTTGATTCTGTAGTACGTCATACGTGACTTCCCGGTTTCGGTGACGAACTGCGTCACGCGATCGGCATCGGAATTGAGACGAGGGTCGAGTTGGAGACCGGCGACCAGCCTCGTGATGCGCTCGGGCAAGATCATCTGCAGCAAGCTCTTCTGCCAGTCAACGAATCCGGCGTCTTTCAGCCGCTTGCCCTTGGCGCGTTGCCATGGGGAGGCGCAGAATGCGAAAAGCGTCCGATTTGATACTGGAGCCCCAAAACCGGCGTTGGCAGCTTACAGACGCCACATTTCGCAGTATCACATTTCATCCGGCCGCACGCAGGTCCGACGCCTCGGCGATCTTCTGGAACTCAGCCAGCATTGCCGGTTCCTCACGCGACAAGTAGCGCACGACCGCTGCATTGCCGAGGAGTCGCCGAATGGCATTGGCGCCGCCAAAGCTGCCGGGATGTTCTCGGCTCTGGCATGGGGCGCCGTGGTCGCCATTGGCCAATCCGGTGTAGACGCGCTGGGTGATTGCAGCGGCCGCGGTGAGCAAAGCTGCAATCTCAGCTAACCCATTCAGAAAATCCTCTCTTGTCTGCATCGCTACTACCTATCAGGATGCGCGACCACGGCGCGACTGACAAATGGCAGAACGGGGGCCACAGCCATGCGACATCAGCCGGGCCGGAGCGGCTGGTTGGTGGAAAGTCGCCATACACGCACGGCCGTATTCACAAGTGTTGGCGCTTAGGTGATCCCTGATCTACCTGGGACCACCCAGGCACTTCATGAATACGCGCGTATCATGACGCCGGTGTCGATTGTGCTGGTTGGTGGTGACATTGTGAGGCCGTCACCGGTGCCATCGCGGTGACATCACCAGTGACACGCCAGTGCCAAGAGTCTTGACACCGTGACAGAGACGCAGTCGAGACAGTGCCAACACCTGGATTGCCGCCGATTTGCCTAACGACTAGGCTGATCGCAGAGCGGAACAGTGTCCCGCCGAGGTGCTCCATTCACCCCCGGATGAGGCCCGTCTCCTCCCACTCCAAGGCCCACGGCACCCGCCGCGGGCCTTGTGCGTTTCACGCGGGAATTCGCGGTGTTTTCGTGATGCCGCGTGCTGACCACGCACCAACCACGGGACGGGGTGGCCCGCCAAACTACCCTTGCGGGGCCAGATTCCTCTTGAACTCTCGGATTCGCGGGACGGGGCCTCCCCGAGCACAACCCTCCTCGAAATATGTCTCTCTCGAAAACTCGCGCGCGAGTAGAGAGGCCAACTGCAACGATATGCGTAAGTGCCTGAA
>CAZFDT010000114.1:0-13347 GCA_964518335.1 uncultured Phycisphaeraceae bacterium | reverse complement strand
CCGCCGAGGCGCATTACCTGCTGGCGGTCAAAGACAATCAAAAGACGCTGCATGAGGACATCAAGCTGTTCTTCGACGCCGCCGCCGAGCAAGACGATGAGCAACTGCTCACCCACGTCATGGAGCCGGACAGCGGCCACGGTCGGCTGGATGAACGCACCGTCTGGGCCAGCGGTGACGTGAGTTGGCTGCGTCGGCGGCACCCGGACTGGCAGGACCTGCACGGCATCGTCTGCGTCGAAGGCCGACGACTCGACTTCGCCACCGGCAAACCCTCGGTCCAACGTCGCTACTACCTGACCAGCCTCGACCCTCGCCGCTGCGGTGCCGCACACCTGGGCGAACTGGTCCGCGGCCACTGGTCGGTGGAGAACCAACTTCACTGGTGCCTGGATGTGAGCTTCGCCGACGACGCAGCCCGCGTCCGCAAAGACCACGGCCCAGCCAACCTCGCCGCCATCAAACGCTACGTCCTGGGCCTGGTCAAACGCGCGACACCCAAGGCCAGCACCCCGCTCAAGGCCAAACGCACCAGCCTCAAAACACGCCGATTCCTCTGCAGCCTCGACGACGTCTACCTCATCCGCACTCTCACCGGAGGCGATCGGATGTAAATGTCTTCACCCTGCCCACTACAAACCCGGAAGGACCGCCGCCGTTCAAGCCCCCGCCGCAGCCGGCCCACATCGCGACAGACCCGCCGAGCGTAGAGACGTTGACTTTTCTGCCGCACAGGGGCAGGTGGACTCGAACAGCAATCGCAGCACGGCCGCGTGTGCAAAAGGTCAACGGCAACACTTGTTTAGCCGAAGACCCACGATGACACCGGGCCAAAACCAAGAAACAAGAACAAGGCCGCCAGGGCCAGCCAGATCAACCCACATACCAGGCACTCGCATGGTTCATCGCTGAAATGGACGCTGTGGAATCCGCAGGAGGAAGGCCACGCCGGCCACCACATCCGGCGCAACGCCACACCCACCACGATCAACGCCAGAATCGTGGCCGTCACGATCACGCAGATCACCTGGAAGAATGTCATGCGCGCCAGCGGTTAGCAGAATGGACTCTGCACGATCATCTTCGGCGCATCGGGTCGGGTCAAGGGCTGCCGCGCAGTCCTGCGCGGGCCGTTGGCGCGTGCGGTGGCCCTGCTGCAAAATGCAGGCAGGCGCGGGCATCGACCGATAAAACCGGTGATGGCGGACGCCACGGACATCCTGCGCGCCAATCTGGCGGCGTTGCGCGGCCACGACGCGGCGCTGGCGGCGCGCATCGAACAGGCCCCTCCTGCCCCGCTGCAGTGGACCGCCTCCAAAGCCGGTCCGCTCACCGCGTCGATCGAGCACCAGGGCAGGATGATCGCGCTGGCGTCGCGCTACGACCCGGGCGCCGAGGCCCGCACACTCGTGAGCGTCATCGACCACGCCAGACATGCGGGCATCGTGATGCTCGGGCTGGGCGTGGGCCATCACGTGGCCCTGGCGGCGGACGACATGGGGGAGTATGGCCTGATGATCGTCTTCGAGCCGGACGTGTCGCTGCTCCGCGCCGTGTTCGAGCGCATCGACTGCACCCGCTGGCTGGCGATGCCCAACGTCATTCTCGCCGACGAGTCGATGGACCGGCCGGAGCTGACCCGGCGCATCGATCGCTTCGCCAGCATGCTCACGCTGGGGACGATCCTCGTCGAGCACCCGCCATCGCGCGCCCGTTGCGGCGACAAGCTGGCGGCGTTCGGCAAGGTGATGACGGAGATCCTCGCCTACTGCCGGACCAACGTCGCCACCGCGCTGGTCAACGCCTCGCGCACCTGCGCCAATCTGGCGGCGAACGTGCACCTCTATGCCGCGGGCGCCGACACCGACGCGCTGCATCGCCTGGCGTCGGGGCATCCGGCGGTGTGCGTCGGCGCGGGTCCGAGCCTCGTCAAGAACGTCGATCTGCTGCGGGACGCGGC
The DNA here is from genome assembly GCA_964518335.1 of uncultured Phycisphaeraceae bacterium. Taxonomy (GTDB): domain Bacteria; phylum Planctomycetota; class Phycisphaerae; order Phycisphaerales; family Phycisphaeraceae; genus CAZFDT01. The sequence goes on along the minus strand of CAZFDT010000114.1, from coordinate 11,387 downwards.
AGTGCGCCGCAACGTGGTCGTGATCGCCGTGCAGACCACGCTCAAGCCGCTGCTGGACCGGGGCATCCGGCCCGACTTCGTCACGGCGCTGGACTATTCGGCGATCTGCCGCCGCTTCTACGAGGACCTGCCGCCGCTGCCCGACGTGACGCTCGTGGCCGAGCCCAAGAGCAACCCGGCGATCCTGGAGAATTTCCCCGGGCCGATGCGACTGTTGCGCAACGAGTTCCTCGATACGATGATCGGCCCGCTGGCGCGCCCCCGCAAGGCTATTGCCACCGGTGCGACGGTGGCGCACCTTTCGTTCTATCTCGCCCAGCATCTGGGGTGCGATCCGATCCTTTTCATCGGCCAGGACCTGGGTTTCTCGGACGGGTTGTATTACGCGCCGGGCACGGCAATACACGACGTGTGGGCGCCGGAGCTGGGGCCGTTCGCCAGCGTCGAGTTCATGGAGTTCACGCGGATCATGCGTCACCGCCGCCACCTGTCGCGGCACACGGACATCCACGGCCGGCCGATCTTCTCCGACGAGCAGATGGTGACGTACCTCAAGCAGTTCGAGCGCGACTTCGCACAGGCCGCGTCGAGCGGGCAGCGGATCATCGACTGTACCGAGGGGGGCATGCCCAAGGCGCACACGACGCGAATGCCTCTGGCCGAGGCGCTGCAGTTGTACGCCACGCGGCCTGCGCCGGCAATCCCGATGCCGTCGCACGACGTGGACTCGGCGAGGCTTGCATCGCTGCGGAGCCACCTGCGGCGCCTGCTCGACGACGTGCAGGCCATCCGTCGCGCCACTCGCGACAGCGTGCCCATCCTCCGGGACATGCTCGCCCACCAGCACAACACCGCCAAGTTCACCGACCTGTTCCGCAAGCTCAAGCGGCATCAGGCCCGGGTCGAGTCGCTGGCCGACGCCTTCTCGATGGTGTGCTACATCAACACCATCGGTGCGTTCCACCGCGCCCGCCACGACCGGGCGATCCATCACCACGAGTCCGACGCGCTGCAGCGTCAGGCCCGCCAGATCGAGCGCGACCTGCGGAACATGGACTGGACGCTGCAGGCCTGCGACGAAACGGCGAAGATCCTCACCGACGCCATCGAGCGGGGAGGCATGACGCCGCACCGCGCGGCGGCCTGATCCCCTCTCCCTCCGGGAGAGGGTGGCGAGTCTTCGAGCCGGGTGAGGGGGCCTGCGATTGTCACGGGCGCCCCTGACAGTCGCAGGTTCCCTCACCCCAGCCCTCTCCCAAAGGGAGAGGGAGCAGAATTACAGATGCCCAAGGTTGTCGCCCTTATTCCCGTCAACGTCGAGTGCACCGCGCTGGGGTTGCGCAGCCGCGTGGCGGACGTGCTGGTGGATCGCACGGTGCTGGCGCACAGCGTCGAGCGTGCGTCGGCGATTCGGGGCGTCGAGGCGGTGGTGCTGGTTCACCCGCGGGGCCAGACGCTGCCGCCGGTGGGCGTGCCGGTGCAGACGGTGGCGACCGACGGGTGGAACGATCCGCACGTCGAGGCGATCCGGGCGGCGCGGAAGTGGTCGCCGGCGTCGTGGCGCGGCGGGCTGGGGGGGGCGACGATCTTCGACGAGTTGCTGCCGGCGGCGCCGCTGGTCGAGGCGATGAAAGCGCAGGGTGCGACGTCGGCGATCCTGCTGGGCGCGGATTGGCCGCGGCTGGACCCGGCGATCTGCGCGGGCGTCCTGGGGCTGCATCTGGAGGCGCCCGAGTCGATGCGGATCACCTTCTCGCAGGCGCCGCCGGGCGTGGCGGGTGTTGCAGTGAGCCTCGATCTGCTCGAGGAGATGGCACGCGGGCACGGCTCATTCGCCCAGGCGCTGCGCTACAATCCGCGCATTCCCACGCCCGACCCGATCGGGCGCGACGTGTGCTTTCAGATCGACCCGGCGCTGCGCGGCGACGCGCGGCGGTTTGTGTACGACACGCGCCGAGGGATCGAGGCGGTGTGCGAGGTCGGGGGGTGTGCCAAGCCGCAAGCGGCGACGTTGCCGCAGCAGGTGACGCTGGAACTGACGCCGCGGCGACTGGTGGATGGACCGATCGTACCGCAGCGGTACGTGGCGCTGGAACGCGGCGACATGCCGCTGGACACGGCCCGTCGGATCGTCGCGCAACTGGGCGAGGCAGACGACGTGGCGCTGACGCTGGGCGGGCTGGGCGACGCGCTGCTGCACCCGCAATGGGATGCGGTGGTTCAGGCAGCCCACGAGGCGGGCGTGTGGAGCATCTGCGTGCAGACGGACCTGTTGTGCGACGACGCGGCGGTGGACAGAATGCTGCAGTTGCCCATCGACGTGATATGGGTCCGTCTCAACGCCGACTGCCCCGCGACGTATGCGAAGGTGATGGGGGCCGATCATTTCGATGGCGTGATCCGGCGGCTTGAGCGGCTGTTCAACCACCGGCCGCGTCCGGGCTTGCCGTGGATCGTGCCGTCGATGGTGAAGACCGGCGAGACGCTGGGCGATCTGGAGGGGTACTTCAATCGGTGGATGCACTACGCCGGGCACGCGGTGGTGGAGGCCGCGACGGGCGGTTGCGGGCTGATGCCCGAGCAGTCGCCGGTGCCGATGGCGCCGCCGCGGCGGCGAGCGTGCCGGCAGCTCGGATCGCGCATGACGATTCTCAGCGATGGGCAAGTGGCGCTGTGCGACCAGGACTGGCTGGGCCGTGCGTCGCTGGGTGATGCCGGGGCGACCTCGCTGGTGCAAGTGTGGCATCGCGTGCGTGAGCCCGCGGGTCTGCACGCGGCGGGTCGATGGGACGAGCTGGCGCTTTGCCGATCGTGTCCGCAGTGGCATCGGCCGTGAGAGTGCTACACTCACGCTTCAGAATTGGGAACGAGGAATCCGCTATGCGAACGCTCCTGTTGATGCTGCTGTGCCTGGCCATGCTGGCGTGCGATCGCGGATCGGAGGCGCCCGAGCCTGCCGCCACGCCGACACCGGCGCCGGCCGCCAGCGCCTCGCGGCGTGCGACGCCGACGGGTCCGCTGATCCAGTTGGCGCTGAACTGGAAGCCCGAGCCACAATTCGGCGGGTTCTACGCGGCCCAGCAGCGCGACATCTACGCCAAGCGCGGGTTGAACGTGGAGCTGGTTCCCGGCGGATCGGGCACGCCGGTGGTGCAGATGGTGATCGCGGGGAAGATGCCCTACGGGATCGCCAGCGGCGACGAGATCGTCATTGCGCGGAGCAAGGGGCAGGACGTGGTGGCGTTGTTCGCGGTGTACCAGACGTGTCCGCAGGGGATCCTGGTGCGTGCCGACCGTGGCCTGCTGCAGTTGTCCGACGTGTTTGGCGGCGGGACGCTGGCGATGCAGCGCGGGCTGCCGTACGCGTTGCACCTGGAGAAGACCTACGGGTTTGACAAGGTGAAAGTCGTGCCCTACCCCGGCGGGATCGCGGGGCTTCTGGCGTCGGGGTCGGACTACGCGCAGCAGTGCTTCGTCACATCCGAGCCGATCCTGCTGAAGCAGAACGGCGTGGAGCCGCGGGCGTTCCTGATTGCCGACTCGGGCTACAACCCGTACACGACGGTGCTGGTGGCGCGGGGCGATTACGTGCGGGCCCACGAGCGCGAGGCGCGGGCCATGATCCTGGCGGCGCGCGAGGGCTGGGACGCCTATCTGGCCGACCCCGTGCCCGCCAATGAGGCCATGATGAAGCTCAACCCGAGCATGGACGCGGCCACCTTCGCCCAGTCCGCCGAGGCGCAGCGCATGCTCATCCTCTCCGAGGACGCGATGACCAACGTGGGCGAGATGAGCGTCTATCGCTGGCAACTGCTGATCGAGCAACTGCTGGAGCTGGGGGTGATCGACAAGCCGATCCCCGCCGCCGAGGTGTTCCTGGCCTGGTAGTGACCACGCAGGCCGCACGGTCGTCACAACCGGCGCAGCCCACACCGACCCTACATGACGAGGATCATTGTCGAAGCGCCGCGGGGTCAAGTCGCGCCGCGCGGGGGTCGATACCAATCGTCGGCAGAGAGCGCCCTGTACGGGAGGTGGAAGAGCATGACCCCAGCCGCCAGCCTATCGCACGCCGCCACGATTCACGCCGGCGCCGGTGAGAAGACGCCGGTGAATCCGCAGGTGGTGCAGACGGCGATCCAGGAAATCTCCCACATCGCCACGCTGCCGGAGATCACCCTCAAGATCATCCGCCTCGTCGAAGACCCCGACTCGACCGCGCAGGACCTCAACAAAGTCATCAGCAACGACCCGGCGCTGGGCGCCCGCATTCTCAAGGTGGTCAACAGCGCGTTCTACGGCCTGCCGGGCCAGATCGGCTCGATCAATCGTGCGATCGTTCTGCTGGGTCTCAATGCGGTGAAGAACATCGCCATCGCGGCGAGCCTGGCCAAGCTGTTCCGCGGGGGCAAGATCTGTCCGCACTTCGACGCCCGCGATCTGTGGCTGCACTCGATCGCCGTGGCGACGGGAACGCGGCTGCTGGCGGACAAGATCGGCCTGGGCCTGCCCGACGAGGCGTTCCTGGCGGGGTTGATCCACGACCTGGGCATCATGGTCGAGGTGCAGGCCCGCCGCCCGCAGTTTGTCGAGGCGTTGGATCGCAAGCAGGCCGAGCCGGGCATGACGCTGCGTGAGGCTGAGCTCAAGTGCATCGGCGCCCATCACGAGATGTTCGGCGCCGCGTTGTGCCGCACGTGGAAGTTTCCGCTGAGCTTTTTCTACGTCACGGGCTTCCACCACCGTCCGATGGAGTTGGCCGACGCCAACCGCACGCTGTGCGGGTTGGTGCACGTGGCCGACATCCTCGCGGCGAATCACGGCATCGGGTACGCGGGCACGGTGGAACACACCGAGCCGTCGAGCGATCTGCTGAGCCACCTGAACCTGACCGGCACGCGGATCGACGAAGTCGTCGCCCTGCTGCCGGAGGCGATCGAGGAGGCCAAGGGCCTGCTCAATGAACCCGCATGACGGGGACGGGGACTGTTCGGGGCCGCGGCGTCACTTTCGTGCGTGACGCCGCGCCTAACTTCGGCGTCTCTCTTTTCCCTCCGGGCGACGATGCCAACAGCATCGTCGCCTTTTTCATTGGCGGCGCCGGAGCAGGGTCGTCCCTCACGCCGCCGTCTCACGCATCCCACGCGGGCTTGGCGGGCATCGTCGGGTCGCTCGACCCGGCGGCGGCGGAATGGGCCGCCAGCCGCGGCTTCATCGACGGAATCACCGCCGCGATCGCCAGGCCCATCAGCGTCGCCGCCACCACGTGATCGATCGCGTTGACCACCGCGTAGTCCAGCGGATGGAACATCCAGTTCCACCACATCAGGTCGGTCGCCACCGCGATCACCACGCCCACCAGCACGCACACACCCGCGCGCTGCCAGTAGTCATGCGTCACGTGCCGCGTCAGCCACACCAGCCACGCCAGCAGCAGCCCCACGATCAGGTTGAACCCGCCGCTGACGAGGAACATGCTGCCGCTCATCGGTTCCCACCCCTCGCGGTGGAACATGAGCGTGCCCACCGGCCCGGTGCGATGCTGCTGCTTCCAGTGCTCGACCGCTTTGACGTCCGCCGGATCGCGTGGCATGTCGGGGAAGTAGAACACCCCCGACACCCCGACACGTTTTTCCAGCAGCCGCGACACCGTCGCCTGGTCCTCGGCCGACATCGGACGGATCGTCCAGTCGTGCCATGGCAGGACCGTCCACGACACGAACCACCAGAGGAAATACACCACCGCCGCCAGCACGCCCGCAAACACGACTCGCATGACCGACCCCCTTTCGCCGGAGGATATGCCCCTCCACACCCGCCCGCGGCAGTGCCCCACAACGCATGAAGCGGCCGGGGCGGCGGGATCCACCATGACATGCGCCCCCATTATCCCACACTCCCGCCAAAATCGATGCGCAATCTTGCGGCTCCGCGCCACGTTTCCCGCCCGCCACTGAACCGGCGACGCACCCCCAGCCGATGACTTATCATCTGTCGTTTCCGATGAGGCGCCTATGACGGCACGCAAAGCGGCATGGTGGGTGCTGGGCTTGGAGCTGGTCGCGCTGGCGGCGATGATCGCGGTTCCCATTTTCGCCTATGAGAAGCCGACGATTCACACGGATGAGTCGTACCACCTGATCTGCTCGCGCTCGATCAATGCCGGGCAGGGCCTGCCCGTCATCGGCGAGGCCCCGTATGTGCGGGCCTGGGTCTTTTCCTACGCCGTGGCCTACGCCCAGGGCATGTTCGGCGACAGCCTCACCGCCGCACGCCTTCCGGCGATCGCCAGCGCCATCGTCCTGGTCCTGGCGGTCTTCACCTGGGTGCGCCTCCGCAGCGGTCGCCTCGCCGCGTGGCTGGCCGCCCTGCTGCTGGGTCTGGCCATCCACACCCTCGACATCGCCCAGTTCTGCCGCTTCTACTCCATGCACGCCCTGGTGGTGTTCGTCATGAACGTGGCGGCTTACGAGGCGCTGCAGCCGCAGCACCCGCGCCTGGCCCGCGCCGTGTGGGCCCTGCTCGCCCTGGCGCTCGTGCCGCTGGGCTATCACCTGCAGGAATCGACCATCGTCGCCGTCCTGGCGCTGGGGGTGTGGCTGGGCCTGGTCATCCTGTGGACGCTGTGGACCACCCCGCGGCTGAGCGGGCGCGGCAAGCTCATCGGCCTGGGGGTCATCGCCCTCGCCGCCATCGCCGTCTTCGTCCTCGTCGCCACCACCAGCGTCGGCCAACGCGCCGTCTTCAAGTTCACCTGGTCACCACGCTGGCGCGATCCCGCCGCCACCGTCTGGTACTACCACCAACGGCTCTTCATGCCCTGGTACTGGACCTGGTGGTGCTTCACGCCCATCGCGCTCATTGCCGCCCTCACCCGCTACGTGCGGCTGACCGTCTTCGCCGCCACCTTGTTCGCCGCCAGCCTCATCATCATGTCGCTGTCGAAGGTTCATGCCCCGCGCTATTTCTACTTCGCGTTGCCGATGATCTGCGTCATCTGGGGCGTGGGCGCGGCCGTCATCCTGGTGCCCCTGCACGCCTGGCTGGCGCGGTGCGGCCAACGCTGGCTGTCCAGACGAGGCGCCGCGCCTCAACTCGCGCGGGCGTGGACCGTCGCCGCTGCCGTCGTTCTGGCGCTGCTCGTGGCCTATGGCTTCCACCGCACCCCCGGGTACTGGCATACCCTCCGCGTCCTTCGCACCTCCGGCCCGGACGCCATCACCGTCTGGGGCGACTACGCCGCCGCCGTCGCCGCTCTCCGCCGCGATCGGCCCGAGGTACTCGATGTGCCCGTCGTCCTGGCCGCGCCGGTCGCCAAGGCCGCCTACTACTTCCCCGACCGCCAATACCTGCTCCTGGGCAAGGCCGACTACGGCGACATCCACCGCATGATCCCCGACCCCGAACGCCTGCACGAAGTCATGGCCCAATACCCCCGCGGCCTCATCGTCATCGATGACCGCGGCGGATACTGGCGAAACCCCGGCCTCGTCTCCCCCACCCTCGCCGACGCCATCGAAGCCGCCGCCACCCCCGCCCCCCTCCCCGACAACCTGGGCGTCCGCGTCTTCACCTGGGGCATCGAGTAACAGACGACCCAGCCCGCAAGCGCGGCGCCCACTACCCGATCCGTCGCAGTTGCACCCCGACCCCCGCTCCACAGAAAGGTGCGGCACTCGCGATCGTTATGATGACGGCGCGATGAGGGCCGGGTCAGCCATGGCCACCGGCGGCACAGCCGACCACAGGAGAGCGGTATGACGTCGCCGCCGTCGCGACGATTCTCCGTCGATTTCGCCCGCACCATCGGGAAAGTGCGCCCGCTCCACGGCGTGAACCTCGGGCCCATATCGCAGCATGGAGCACTTGACCTCAGCGAGCATCATCGCCGACTGAAGATTCCACTCACCCGGCTGCACGACTGCCCGTATGCCGTGTCCGAGACGGTGGACATCCATCACATCTTCCCCGACTTCCGCGCCGACGCCGACGATCCATCCAATTACCGCTTCGCCCGCACCGACGCCTACATTCAGTCGATCCTCGATATCGGCTCGCAGATCGTCTATCGCCTCGGCGAGACGATCGATCATTTCCGCGTCAAGCCCTTCATCAAGCCACCAGAGGACCCGGACAAGTGGGCGACGATCTGCGTGAATATCATCCGTCACTACAACGAAGGCTGGGCCGACGGCTTTCAACACGACATCCGTTTCTGGGAAATATGGAACGAACCGATGAACCCGCCGTGCTGGTCGGGCACGTGGGAGCAGTTTCTCACCCTGTACGAAGTCGCCGCGATGAAGATCAAGGCCCACGACCCGGACCTGCAGGTGGGCGGGGCCGCCTTGGCCGGCGACGATCCGTACTGGCGGTTGCGGCAGAGCTTCATCGAGCAGTGCGCAAGACGCAAGTGCCCACTGGATTTCTTCTCGTGGCATATCTACACGGACCAACCCGGTGAAGTCATCCGCCGCGCCTATCACGTGCGTGAACTGCTCGATGCCCACGGCCTGAGTCAGACGGCCAGCCATCTCAACGAATGGAATTACCTCGCCCAGAACACTTGGGCCGTCCAACTCAGCGGCGACCCCTGCACGCGGCGCCGTGCGTTCGAGCAGATGCTCGGCGGCGCGCCGGGAGCCGCCTTTACTGCCTCGGTCCTGATGTTGCTCCAGGACGCGCCGATCGACGTGGCCAACTTCTACTGGGCGCGCGAAGGCGGCTGGGGACTGTTCGACTGCTACGGCGCGCCGCGCAAGAACTACTACGCCATGCTGGCCTTCGCCAAACTGCTGACGCTTTCCCGCCGCGTCGCCGCCGAGGGCGAGCACGCCGAGTCGGGACTGGCGATCTGCGCAGCGATGGCCAATGACCATTCGTCGGCCGCGGTGCTACTGAGCAATCAGCGCTGCGAGCAGTCCCAGTATGAGCTGGTGATTGAGAACCTGCCGTGGTCGGGCCAGACCGACTGTGTCGTGTCGCACGTGGACGAATGCCGGGATCTTGAGCCCGTGCCCGTGGCCACACGTTCGGGCAATCCGCTGACCATGCCGCTCTTGCTGCCTCCTGCCTCCGTCTGCCTCGTGCAGCTCGCCCCCAACGGCGCGGCCTGAAACATCGAAGCCGTCGAACGCGGAGGCGTCTTTCGTCTGTCACCACGTCAGGGCGTGGCCTGCGCGGAGGAGCAGGCGTTGGGGGGCGGGGAGGGTGCGCAGCTCATCGAGACGGGCGCGCATGGCGGCGGGGTGATCCGTGATGATGTTGGCGACGCCGCGGTCGAGGAGAGCGGGGAGGTGGTCGGCGTTGTTGATGGTCCAGGCGTGGACCTGAATGTTTCGAGCGGTGGCGGCGCTGATGAGCTGGCGTGAGGCCATGCGGCGACTGACCATGAGGAAGTCCACGTCGAGGCGGGCCGGGTCGCCCAGGGCGGCGCCGGCGATGAAGCCGATGGGAATGCGCGGCTCAAGTTGCCGAACAAGCATGAGACTGGGATACGACTGCGAGCAGATGCGCGTGCGATCGGTGAGACCGGCGGCGGCGACGCTGGCGAGCGTGCGTCGGACGAGAGGGTCGATATCGCCCGGACGCGCGGGCTTGAGCTCGATGTTGAAACGGATGCGGTCGGCGGCGGCGACGAGCATCTGATCGAGGGTGGGCACGGTCTGGCCGGCAAACTCGGGGCCCACGCGGCTGCCGATGTCGATGGCCTGGACTTGGGCGAGGGTGAGGGCATCGATGCGCTGTCGGACGCCGGCGACGCGCCACAGGTCGGTGTCGTGGATGACGACGACGCGGCCATCGGCGGTGAGTTGGACGTCGATCTCGACCCAGTCGGCACGGTCGGCGATGGCGCGGTGGAGAGCGGCCAGGGTGTTTTCAGGCGCGGCGGCGGCGCCGGCGCGGTGGGCGGTGATCTCGATGCGTTCGTCGAGGTGAAGGTCGGCCAGCAGCGCGTGTGCGGTGGCGCCGCCGACGAGAACGAGGGCGAGCAGAGCCGCCAGGACGACGAGTCGCCGGTTGAGCGGCGCCGGGACGTCGGGCAGTGCAGCGGCGTGGCCGGGAACGGGTCGCAAGTCCAGGAGAAGGCCCATGAGCGCGGCGCGGCTGAAGGCGGACCAGGCGACGACGGCGATGGCGTCAAGGGTGAGGACGGTGGCGGTGGCGGCGAGGGTCAGACCGATCGACGAGTCGGCGCGGTCGAGGATGGCGGCGGAGAACCACTGCAGCGCGACAAGGCCGACGAGGGCGACGGCGACGCAGAGGGCGGCCCAGGCGGCAACGGCGCGGGCGATGGCGACGCGGCGGCCGCGGGTGAGGACGGCGCTCTGGCGCAGTGCTGCAGTGGCCCAGTTGACGCCGTCGAGGGCGATCAGCATGGGCGCCATGGCCCAGCGAACAAGGAGAGCGAATGCGGTGGCGGCGTAGAGGGCGACGACGACAGCGGCGGCGACCAGGCCGATCCAGAACACGGGCGGCTTGAGGACGATCAGGCCGTTGAGGTCGTGTCCCGCCCAGAGGACGCGGTAGAGGATCGCCAGCGCCAGGAGCGCGGGGCAGGCCGCCAGCAGCAGGAGGATGAACTGCAGCAGTCCGAGGCGAACGAGCGCGGGGCCGCGGCGAACGAGGAGGGCCAGCGCATGCCACGAGCGGCGTGCCGGTCGATCGAGCAGGTATGCCAGGCCGCCCAGCTCGAGGTGGAGGGTGGACATGGCCAGTCCACCCATGAGGACGAGGCAGACGATGCCCTCGGGCGAGAGGAGGAACTGCGCCAGTTCGAAGTTGCCCACGGAGGCGCGGCCCCAGCGTTGGAGGAAGAAGCGCATGGCGGCCGCTGCGGCGGGAGCCAGGAGGGCGGCATTGAGCAGAGCGATGGCGAGGGTGAAGGCGACGATGGCGGGTGTGCGACCGCGCAGGCGGCGGCAGGCGACGGCGACGGCGACGCAGGGGCGGACTTGACCGTGGTGTGGAGCGTCGGTCATGTGGGCCTGTCAGTGTGGATCGCGGCGGTGCGATTGTCGAATGACGGATGGCGAGGGGCTACGGGCATGAAAAAACCCCGCCGAGACACGAGGCCTCGGCAGGGCTTCCGGGGGCTAAGTTATGCGTGCATTATATACCGGCTATGGAGGGTGTGCAAGTCCAGGGGAACGCGGGTCAGGGTGAAGACATATGAACGATTCTCATGTGCAGGTCGCCTGTGAGCCGAAATCAGCAAGTTCTCCTCTGTTTTTGAGCATGAGTCCGATCGGCTCTGGCCACCTCAGAATCGGGGTTCCGTCATGGACGTCAACGCTGGCGAAAGGTAAATGTCTTCACCCTGGAACGCGGGTCAGGGTGAAGACATTTACATCCGATCGCCTCCGGTGAGAGTGCGGATGAGGTAG
>CAZFDT010000113.1:0-13384 GCA_964518335.1 uncultured Phycisphaeraceae bacterium | reverse complement strand
AGAGGACACTTCTATTGAGACAATGATGAGGACATTTCTATCGAGCCGGTACAGGCGAGTCGGGGCGACTTGACAGCCATGGGCTGTCATCTAGCATGTACGGCTCGTCACAAGGGGCGGCGTGCGCTCCTGGGGACGAGACTTGAGGTGAACCGGATGCGCCGCGCAACTGCCAAGCTCGGCTCGGTTAACGGAAACTGGTGATGGCCCATGCCCTCGCCTGGTTCCGTTGTGACGCTGCCGCCCCGCGAGGGTCGGGCCAGGCGTCAGCCCACTTCCGCGGCCGAGTGGCCGCTGCGAAGGAGGCGACCGTGAGGTGATGCACCTGCGCATCCCGGTTAGGCCCGCCGATGAGATCGGCCGGCCGCCTCGAGGCCACGAGCGGTTTGCTTCGTGGTTTTTTGTTTGTCGCGACGATCGGCCCGACTCGACAGACTGCTGCAGACAACTGAATAACAACCAAATAGGAACCCCCCATGGCCACCAACACTCAGGAAATGATCCGGCTCGTCGATGCGATCTCGCGCGATCGCAATGTCGAGAAGGACGCGCTGTTTGCCGACCTCGAACAGGCGATGGTCTCGGCCGCACGCAAGCACTTCAACGCAGTGGATACCGAGGAGTTCACCTGCCAGATCGATCGTCTGACCGGCGCGATCCATATTTTCCGAGGCCAGGAGGAGATCCCCATCGAAGTGCTCGGGCGCATCCCGGCGCAGACCGCCAAGCAGGTGATGATCCAGCGGTTCCGCGAGGACGAGCGGTCGGCGATCTACAACGAGTTTGCCGACCGTGTGGGCGAGCTGGTCACGGGCATGGCGCAGCGTTACGAGGGCGGGGCGCTGGTGGTGTCGCTGCCGCGCGGCGGCGGGAGCAATGCCGAGGGCTTCATGCCCAAGAGCGAGCAGATCCCCGGCGAGCAGCACCAGCCGGGCGAGCGCGTGCGCTGCCTGATCCTGGACGTGCGCGATGCGGGCAACCAGGTGAAGATCGTGCTGTCGCGGGCACACCCGGACTTTATCAAGCGGCTGTTCGAGATCGAAGTGCCCGAAGTCGCCGAGCGCATCATCGAGGTGAAGGCGATGGCGCGTGAGGCCGGCCACCGCACGAAGCTGGCGGTGTCGTCGATCGACTCGAAGGTCGATGCGGTGGGCGCCTGCGTGGGCGTGCGCGGCAGCCGCATCAAGAACATTGTCGATGAGCTCGGCGGCGAGAAGATCGACATCGTGCGCTGGAACGAATCGAGCCAGATTCTGATCCAGAACGCGCTGAAGCCTGCGGAGGTCGTGGAGATCAGCCTGTGCTTCGAGCTGGGCCGGGCCACGGTGGTGGTCAATGAGGACCAGCTTTCGCTGGCGATCGGCAAGCGGGGCCAGAACGTGCGCCTGGCGGCGCGACTGACGGGCTGGGACATCGACATCCTCACGCCCGCCGAGTTCACCAAGGGTCTGGACACACTCGAAGCGTGCCTCAAGGCGATCGAAGGCGTCACGGAGGACCACATCGACCGGCTGGCGGCGTTGGGCGTCATCAGCGTGTTCGACGTAGAGGACGTGGGCAAGGAGTACCTGGCCGAGCAGTTGCAGTTGGACGCCGGCGTGGCCGACGCGGTGGTGAAGACGGCGTCGGAGCGAGCCAAGGTGGTGGCGGAGGAGCAGAAGAAGGAGAAGGAAGAGGCCGAGCGTCGCAAGGCGGAGGAAGCGGCGGCGGTGGCGACGATGCCCGGCGCGGCGCAGGCCGCGGCGATCCTGGGCGACCTGCTGCCCCCTCCTGCCGCCGACGACAGCGCGTCACCGGAAGCGCCGGGCGAACCGGTGTCACCGGGGGAACCGGGGGCGACGGCAGAAGATGCCGCACCGGTCGCCGACGCACCGCCACAGGAGTCCGAAGCGGCGACGGAGGCGAAGACCGAATCGGCATGAGCTCTGCGATGGCCGGGGCGCGTGAACGGTATGGAAGCCGTGAGATAATCCGGGGGGAGTCCGGGGGAATCCGGGGAAATCCGGGGAAATCCGGGGAAATCCGGGGAAATCCGGGGCAATCCGGGGCAATCCGGGGCAATCCGGGGCAATCCGGGGCAATCCGGGGGTGGGGGGCATCACCCGATCGGGCGCAGCGACGACGTTCGTCGTTGCGTGCCGGCGCATGACGGGAGTTTGCATTGGCCGCAGCCACCAAGCCTGTACACAAGATCGCCAAGGAACTCGGCGTGGACAGCAAGGCCATCGTGGCCAAATGTCAGGCCGAGGGCATTCCCGGCATCGAGAATCACCTGTCGAAGGTGAAGCTCGGGCTGGAGGCGACCATCCGCGAATGGTTCAGCGAGTCGGCCAACGCCACGGCAGTGGAGACGGCGGACAAGGTGGACCTGTCGCGCGCCAAGAAGGCTCGTCGCAAGCGTGGCGTCGCCGCCGGTGAGACCATCGAGTCGGAAGGTGACACCGCGATCGCCGTGGCCGAGCCGGAGCCGAAGAAGGCCGCGACCCGTCACCGCCCTGCCGCGAAGACTGCGCCCGTCGTGCCGGCGGTGGAGCCCGAGCCTGTCGCACCCGTTCCCACCGAAGCCCCGAGCGAGCCGCCGATCGCCCCGGTGGTCCCGGAGCCCATGCCCATTGAAGCCACCGAGGCGCCGACCGCGCCGACACCGGCGGTCGAGAAGCCCGCTGCAGTGACCCCGCCCGCACTCAAGCCCGCGGCGATCACGCCGGCCCAGGTGCAGGCCCGCGCCAAGCCGATCGTCACGCCCGTGGGCCGACCCAACGTGCCCGATCGTCCGCAGGTCATCAAGCCCGCGGGCGAAAAGCTCGCCACGCCAGGTCGCGCCGTGCTCAAAGGCCCCAAGGTCGTGCGGATCGAGCAGCCCGACGTGGTCGAGGCGCCACGCCCGCGACGCACCGGGAGCGGCCCGGGCGGCCCCGGCGCACCGGCGGGCGAAGATGGCATCACGAGATCGCGCGGTCCCGCCCGCGGCCGCGGCGCCGGCGCCGGACCCGGACCCAGCGAAGCCGAGGGCCCCGCCCGCAAGCGCCGCAGCGTCAACGTCCGTCGCGGCCGATCCGCCGAGGCCCTGCCCGTCGGGCCCACGAAGTTCACCGACGCCGACCTGGCCGAACTCGATGCCCGGCTCAACCGCGCCCAGGGCTTCCTCAAGCAGCGCCGCCGCGACATGAAGAAGCACGAGGGTGGTTTCGGACCGGCCGCCACCCCCGCCAGCACCGGCGGCGTCGTCGAGATCACCGAACCCATCACCATCAAGGAGCTGTCGGCGGCGACCGGCATCAAGAGCTCGGACATCATCAAGTGGCTCTTCAAGAAGGGCATCATGTCCACCATCAACTCGGCGATCGACACCGAAGCCGCCGAGGAGATCGCGCTGGGCTACGACATCGAGCTGCGGGTGGTGGCCAAGCCCACGGCGGTGCAGCAGATGTTGGCCGAGTTCGAGAAGCGCGAGCCCATCGACGTGCGCAAGCGTCCGCCGGTGGTTGCCGTGCTGGGCCACGTGGACCACGGCAAGACGAGCCTGCTCGACGCCATTCGCAGCGCCGACGTCGCCGCTCACGAGGCCGGCGGCATCACCCAGCACGTGGGCGCCTACCGCGTGACCATCGCAGGCACCGACGGCAAGCAGAAGACCGTGGTCTTCCTCGACACGCCCGGCCACCAGGCGTTCACGAGCATGCGCGCCCGCGGGGCGCAGATGACCGACCTGGTCGTGCTGGTTGTCGCCGCCGACGACGGCGTGATGCCTCAGACGATCGAGTCGATCAACCACGCCAAGGCCGCCGGCGTCCCGATCATCGTCGCGCTGAACAAGATCGATGCGCCCCAGGCGACGGAAGACAACATCCGCCGCATCTACGGCCAGCTCGCCGAGCAGGGGCTCAATCCCACCGAATGGGGCGGCGACACGGAAGTGGTCAAGACCAGCGCGATCAAGAAAACGGGCGTCAAGGACCTTCTGGAAATCCTCGATTACCAGGCCGAGTTGAAGGAGTACCAGGCCGACTACGAGGGCCAGGCGCGCGGCACGGTGATCGAGAGCGAGATGCAGGAAGGCCGCGGCGTGGTCGGTCGTCTGCTGGTGCAGCACGGCAAGCTGAAGGTGGGCGACACGATCGTGATCGGGCGCGCCTACGGCCGCGTGCGCGACATGACCGACGACCGTGGCCAGCGGATCGGTGAGGCCGGCCCGGCGACACCGGTGGAGATCAGCGGCCTGGACGCCGTGCCCGACGCGGGCGAGCGGTTCTATGTGACCGACACGCTGCAGAAGGCCGAGCAGGTCGCCATGCAGTACCGCGAGGAGGAGCGCGAGAAGCTGCTGGCGTCGAAGAACAAGGTGACGCTGGAGAACTTCGCCGACCAGTTGCAGGCGGGGCAGACCAAGGAGCTTCGCGTCGTGCTCAAGGCCGACGTGCAGGGCTCGATCGACGTGCTGCGCAAGACGCTCAGCGAGCTGGGCAACCAGGAGGTGGCTGTCCGTGTCCTGCACGCTGCCGTGGGCGGGATCACGGAAAGCGACGTGCTGCTGGCCGACGCCTCCGACGCGATCATCGTGGGCTTCCACGTGATCGCCACCACGGCGGTGCGCGAGATCGCCGACGAGCGGCACGTGCAGATCCGGCTGTACCGCATTATTTATGAACTGACCGACGACGTGAAGAAGGCGCTCGAGGGCCTGCTGGCGCCCGAGATCAAAGAGAACGAGCTGGGCGAGGCGGAGGTCCGCGAGGTGTTCCGCATCGGCAAGCTCGGCGCCGTGGCCGGGTGCATGGTCAGCAGCGGCACGATCCAGCGATCGGCCAAGGTGCGCCTCATCCGCGACGGCGTCGTCGTCACCGACAACCGCAACATCGAAAGCCTCCGCCGCGTCAAGGACGACGCCCGTGAGGTTCGCACAGGCTTCGAGTGCGGCATCCGCATCGCCGGCTTCGAGGACATCAAGCCCGGCGACCGCATCGTCTGCTACGAGAGCAAGACCGTCGCACGGACGTTGGCCTGAGAATCATCTGGCGATGTGGTGATCTGGCAATCTGGCGATATGTGCCGCCAGACCGCAAATCGCTGAATCGCCAAATCACTCGATCACGCAATCGCCCCCATGGTCATCGGCATCCTCCAGGTCGAACTCGGCATCGACGAAGCCTCGTCCCTCAAGGACAAGCGCCGCGTGGTGTCGAGCATCAAGGCCCGGCTGCACCGCGAGCACCAGGTGTCGGTCGCCGAAGTCGGCCTCAACGACGATTGCACCACGGCCATGATCGGCATCGCCGCGGCCTCCAACGACGTCTCCCACGCCCAGCACGTGCTCGGCGGCGTCCTCGACAAACTCAAGTTCGGCCGCGGCTGGGTCCTCCGCGACCACCAACTGGAGGTCCTCACCGGGAAATAGTAAGTAGGGAGCAGGCAGTAGGGAGTAGTCAGAAAACTCCCACTCTCGCTCTTCGCTACTCCCTACTCCCTACTCCCTACTCCCTGCCATGTCCCACCGCAAGCAACAGATCGAGTCCACGCTCAAGCGCGCCGTCGCCACGACGCTGGCGCGCGACGTGAGCGATCCGCGCATCGAGGGCATGATCAGCGTGGTGGCACTCGAGTGCACGCCCGACATGCGCACCGCGCGGGTGGGCGTGTCGATCCTTCCCCAGAAGAAGGAGCGCACGACGCTGGCGGGGCTGCGGCACGCGGCGGCGTACATTCACGCCCTGGTGTGCAAGCGGGTCGATATGAAGACCGTGCCTCACCTGGATTTTGTACTCGACGAATCGATCAAGAACGAGGCGAAGGTGTACGACGCCATCCGCCGGGGACTGGACGTGACCGGAACCGGTGACACCAACGACCTATCCGTGGAGAACCCCAAGCCGTGAGTGCCCACACCGCCCTGGCCCGACCTTTCGCGTCGCTGATGAAGAAGCTGCGCTCGACCTACGAGCCCGTGCCCTATGAGCAGCGCGATCCGATCACGCAGCTTGTGCTGGGCTTTCTGCAGTGGGAGGCGTCGCGCAAGCAGGCGGAGGCGGCGTTGGGTCGCATTCAGACTGCCGTGGTCGATAACAATGAGCTGCGCGTGTCGCACATTCACGAAGTGGTGACCATGATCGGGCCGTCGTACCCGCGCTGCGAGGAGCGCGTCGCGCGGATGCGCGAGGCCATGCACGAGATCTACATCCGCGAACACGCCGTCTCGCTCGACGCGCCCGCCGCGCGCGGCAAGAGGGAGCTGCGCACCTACGTCGAGTCGCTGCCGGGCATCACGCCTTACGTCGCATCGCACCTGCTGCTGACGGCGTTCGGCGTGCCCGTGCTCCCGGTGGACGACCGGTTGGCCGCCCAACTCGCCGCCGCCGACTGCGCCCTCGACGGCGAGGACGCCGCCCACGTTGCCGCCCATCTGGAGAAGCTCGTCAAGACCGACGAGGCCATGACCACCCACCTGCTCCTGCAGGCCTGGAGCGACGACCGCAAGGGCGGCGGCAAGGCGAGCAGCAGCAGGAAGCCAACCGCAGTCAAGAAGAAAAAGTAAGTAGGGAGTAGGCAGTAGGGAGTAGTCAGAAAAGACCTCCGCCTGCCTTCCCTATTGCCTACTGCCTACTACCTACTACCTGCCCCATGAACACCCGATTCTCCAACGCCATCCTCCGCATCGGCATCCCCAAGGGGAGCCTGCAGGACTCGACCGTCGATCTGTTCAGCCGCGCCGGGTACAGCATCGGCGTGGACAGCCGGTCGTACTTCCCCTCCATCAACGACGACCGCTTCGAGTGCGTCATGTTCCGCGCCCAGGAGATGAGCCGCTACGTCGAGGACGGCGTCATCGACGTGGGCTTCACCGGGCACGACTGGGTGATGGAGAACGGCAGCGACGTGCACGAGGTGTGCGAGCTGACCTACAGCAAGGCGACCGCCAAGCCCGTGAAGTGGGTGCTGGCCGTGCCCGAGGAATCGAGCTACCAGAAGCCCGAGGACCTGGCCGGGGGCATCATCGCCACCGAGCTGGTGCAGACCACGCGGCGGTACTTCGCCGACCGGGGCATCGCCGTGAAGAAGGTCGAGTTCAGTTGGGGCGCGACCGAGGTCAAGGCCCGTCTGGTCGACGCCATCGTCGATGTGACCGAGACCGGCTCGTCGCTGCGTGCCAACAAGCTGCGCGTGATCGACACGCTGCTGACCAGCACGACGCGCATGATCGCCAACAAGCAGGCGTGGAGCGACCGCCGCAAGAAAGACGTGATCGAGGACCTGGCGCTGCTTTTGAAAGGCGCCATCGCCGCCCGCGCCAAGGTCGGCCTGAAGATGAACGTCCCCAAGGCCAGACTCGACGCCATCGTGAAACTGCTCCCCGCCGAGAAGAGCCCCACCGTCAGCCAGCTCGCCGAAAGCGACTGGGTCGCCATCGAGGTGGTGGTGGACGAAACGGTCGAGCGCGACCTGGTCCCCAAGCTCAGCCGCGCGGGCGCCACGGGCATCTTCAGCTACGCGCTGAACAAAGTGATCCCCTGAGCGCCCTTGCCAAACCAGGCAGAGGCGACAATACTGGTGGTGTCTGAAAGGGGTGCCGATCATGTCCGAGGCCACGGCCGAACGTTCGTTGCGTGTGTGCGTCGAGTACGAGGACGGCCAGTACGTCGCCCAGTGCGTCGATTACGACATCGTCTCGTTCGGCGACAGTCCCGATGCCGCCCTCACCGCTTTCGTCCGCACCTACATCAAGCATTGCGTCGTCGCCCACAGCCTTGGACAAACGCTCGACGATGCTCCGCCGCCTCCAGACGACATTGCAGCGCGGTGGCAGACTCAAGCCGACAAGGGCGAACTCCGTCAGTTCACGATCCCGCCCTTCACCATCCGCAAGTGCACCGCAGAGAGTCTTCGCTTCCCGCACGTCGGCGCCGCCGCGATCATCACCCGGGGCGCCGCATGATCCGCTGGGGCGATTATCTGCAGAAGCTCAAGGAAGATGGCGTCACGCTCGAGTCCTGCGAAGAAGAAGGCTTGACCGACTCGGGTGAACGCATCGTCAGCCAGTTCCTGCAGCGAGTCGTCCGCGGCCGCTACCTCTACTGCCCCGTCGAATTCACCAGCCTCACCGACCCCGTCCCACGCCGCAAGCAGCGCCAGATCGCCAATCAACTGCGACTGTCCGTCGAGAAATATGTCTTTCGGGAGGAATGAGACGAAATCGGCAACGCGCGAATGAGATGCAGATGCAGACGCAGCTCCGAGTTGCTTAAGCAGTATGCTCGGCTGCTCATTTACTCTGGATTCAGATACGCCAGCGTTCGCCCGACCAGTTCCGCGACATGCGGCGCTCCTTCACGAGCGCTTTCCTCTCGACGGCAGTATATCAATGACGGTTTGAACAAGGTGGTGGGATTCGATTCCGTCGACCTGATGCGGGAAGCTGAGTACCTCGCGGCCAGGTACGACGCAGCGATTTCCTCCATGAAAATCCGCCCATGCCCGGTTGCCCATCGCACACATACTTGCGGGGGGCTACACTACGTTGATCGGGATTCCCCTGACATTCAGGCGTGGTGCATATGAGCAGATTGTGGCGACTGGGGCTGGTGATGGCTTTGACGGCGACGGTGGCGGTGAGCTGCCAGACTGCGCCGACTTCTACGGGCCGCAAGGGGACTGCGTCCAAGGCCTTGTCGGGCGATGCGGTGCCGCCGCCGCCGGGCGTCGATGCGGCGTCGCTGGCGCATCGCAAGGGCGAAGCGATGGCGAAGGCGTCGATGACGCTGGACGAAATCGTGGCGTCGCTGCCGATGCCCGATTACCTCAAGCCGCCGGAGGCGGGCGCGGCGGGTGAGCCTTCGAGCGAGGCGGACATTCCGCTGGCGGTGCAGCGTGCATATCTGGAGGGGCGCCAGGCGTGGCGCGAGGGACGAAATTTCGACGCGGTGCAGGCGCTGCAGCGGGCGCAGCGGCTGGCCCCCAACTCGCCGCCGGTGCTTCGCCTGCTGGGCAAAATCTACGCCCTGTCGGGCAATCGCGTCCGCGGCGCGCAACTGCTGGAGCAGGCGGTGCGACTGGACTCGAGCGACGTGGAGAGCCTGCTGCTGCTGACGATGTTCGCTCCCGACCATGGCCGGCCGCAGGACGCGATCGCCATCGCGCTTCGGGCGTTGCAGTTGTCCGAGCACGACCGCAACCTCGATCCGGCGGTGCGGCCTCTGGCGCACTTCTACCTCGGCACCGCCCTGGAACGCGAGGGCCACGACGCGGCGGCCATCGCCCAGTACCGGCCCTACCTCGAACTGCCCCGCCACTTCTCACGCAGCACCGCCATGGTGCGCGAGCTGGCGTTCCTCTACCGGCAGCGCGGCGCCACCTGGCAGACCGTCGGCGACCTGCACAACCGCCTCAACCAGACCGGCGAGGCGCTGGCGGCCTACCAGAAGGCCATGGACTTCGACGTGTCCGATCCGATCGGCGTCATGGCTCGGGCCATCTACACGCACCTGCGCCGCGGCGAGGCGGCGGCGGCACGCGACGCCTGCCTCCAGGTCGTCCGCCAGGCCCCGGCCGAGGCACGCACCATGTCGTTGCTTCGCTACCTCAGCGACGCCGGCGCCACCACACCCGCCTACGCCCAGCAGCTCGAGGAGATCTACCGCGACAGTGGACGCCCCGTGGCGCTGGCGCTGACCATCGCCGCCATGATGCCGCCGGACCGCGCCACGGCGCTGCTGCGCGATCACTTGGCGGCCCGGCCGGGCGACGCCGACGTGTACCGGCAGTTGATCGCCGCCCAATGGTCGGGCCAGGGCTCGGACACGGCCGGCGCCGCCGCGGCCATCCGCACGACCGCCGCCGCCATCGGCCAGCATCCCGCCTCAGCGCGCGAATATGCCGACGCCCTGCTGGCGGTGGCCGAGTCGCCCCTCGTGATCGCTCAGCGCATCGACGCCCTGCCCGACAGTGAGCGGCCGTCCCCCGCGATGCGCTATCTGCGCGGCATGGTCCTGATGCGGGCGCGCAAGCACGATGAGGCCACCGCCGATCTGCGCGCCGCGCTGCAGACCGACCCGCGCCTGACCGACGCGCGCATTCAACTGGCGGAGCTGCTGTTCAGTGAGAGCAGATTCGATGAGGCCGGGGCGCTGCTCGATGAGTTCGGCCAGACCGCCGATTCGAGCGTGATCGCTCTGCGCGTCAAGGTGCTGGCCGCGACCGATCGGCACGCCGAGGCGCTGGCCCTGCTCGACAAGCAGTTGGCGGCCGACCCGACGAATCTCGATCTGATCATGACCAAGGCGGCGATGCAGCTTCGCATGAACGACTCGGTCGCCGCCGAGCGCACGCTGCTGGACGCGTTGAATCTGCAACCATCGGCGGAGCGAATCTACGAGGCGTTGTTCGACCTGTACGACTCGGGCGCCGCCCCGCCGGGCACGGATCGGCAATATCCGCGCCTGCTGCGCCGCGTCACCACCACGCTGCCCAACAGTCGCATCGCCCGCCTGCAGAGCGCCAAGCTGCACGACGCCCGCGGCGAGTTCCGCCAGGCCGAGCAACTGCTGCGCACGCTGCTGGAGGAGAAGCCCGACGACCTGCGGGCGCTGGACACGCTGCTGGAGGTCCTCGTCCGCGCCGACCGGCGCGGCGAAGCGGACGCCCTCATCGACAAGCGCGTGAACGAGACGAACGACGACCGCGAGGTGCTGCGCATCGCCCATCGTCATTACACGCGCACCGCCAACACCGCCAAGCTCAACGACATCCTCGAACGCCTGCTCAAGCAGGAGCCCGACAGCCCCGAGAAATCGCGCGCGCTGGCGGCGATCTATCTGCAAAGCGATCGTCCGGGCCAGGCGCTGGACGTGCTGCTGGCCGCGATCGACGGTGAGATCGACGACCCCACGGGTTGGGTGAGCCTGCTGGGTCGCGCCGCCACGCGCGCCGACCGTGCCGACGAGATCGATCCGCACATCCGCAGGCTGATCGAGCGCTTCCCCCAGCACGAGGCCGACCTGATGTTCGAGTGGGCGATGGTGCTGGACCGTCGCGGCGACAAGGCGGGCTCGGAGCGCGTGATGCTCGACCTGCTGGCCAAGCACCCCGAGCATGCGCCGACGAACAACAGCCTGGGCTACACCTGGGCCAACGAGGGCCGACACCTCGATCGGGCCCACACGATGATCCAGAGCGCCGTCGATGCCGATCCCAACGCGGCGTATCTCGACTCGATGGGATGGGTGCTCTACAAGAAGGGCAAGTACGAGGACGCGGTGCAGTGGCTTCGCCGATCGAAGAACGAGCCGGGCGGCGACTACCCGGTGATCCTGGACCATCTGGGCGATGCGCTGTATCGGCTCAATCGTCGCAACGATGCGGTGCGCGAGTGGCGTGCGGCGCAGCAGGCGCTGGGGCGCATCACCGAGACGGCCGACGACGACCGGGAACTGTTGGACATTGCCGACCGCCTCAAGGCCAAGCTCGACGCGGTGCAGAAGGGCGAGCCGGCGCCCGTGGCGGCGGTGGTGGAAGGCGCCGCGGGCGAGGCGGAGGAGGCGGAGCAGGCGCCCGATGAGGCCGAGGGCCAGCCGGTGGCGCCCGGCGAGCTCGTCGAATAGCTCGGCCGCGGTAAATCGGCCTGCATCCTGCATTTACAGCAGTGGAAATCGCCCCTCGCGCGCGTCGCGGCAAGTGGCTCATTGTGCCGTTTTCAACTACAATTCACGTCTCTTGTCAGGGCAGTCGTCGGCCGGGAGAACAGGCCGACGTGAATCGACCACACCAAGGAAGGCGCCGACGTTATGGATGATCAGATTTCGCCCGCTCCCCAGGGCTCGGCCGGGGCCGATGCGACCGCCAGCGTGTCCACGGGGCAATACACCGAGGAGAACATCAAGGTCCTCGAGGGCCTCGATGCCGTGCGCAAACGTCCGGGCATGTACATCGGCGACACCACGCCGCGCGGCCTGCACCACCTCGTGCAGGAGATCGTCGATAACTCCATCGACGAGCACATGGCCGGCCGCTGCAACGCCATCGGCGTCAAGATCAACAGCGACGGCAGCGTCACCGTCATCGACGACGGCAACGGCATCCCCGTCGGACCCTACAAGCACGCCAACCCCGCCCTCAACGGCAAACCCACCGTCGAAATCGTCTTCACCGTCCTTCACGCCGGCGGCAAGTTCGACCACGACGCCTACAAAACCTCCGGCGGACTCCACGGCGTCGGCGCCTCCGTCGTCAACGCCCTGTCCGAATGGCTCGAAGTTGAAATCGCCCGCGCCGGCAAGCTCTACACCATGAGCTTCGAACGCGGCGCGGTCAGCGAGCAGCTCCACGTCATCGGCGAACGCACCAAGACGGGCACCAAGGTCACCTTCAAGGCCGACCACGAGATCTTCCCCGACACCGAGTTCCGTTTCGACACCCTCCAGGGCCGACTCAAGGAGCTGGCCTACCTCAACCCCGGCCTGACCATCACCCTCGAAGACGAACGCCACAACAAGCACGAGAAATACTTCTTCCCCGACGGCATCGCCTCCTTCGTCCGCGCGCTCAACGAAGGCAAAAACGCGCTGCACGAGCCGCCGGCCTACTTCCGCGCTGAGTCGCCCGTCGATCCGGGCAGTCCCGCCAAAGGCGTGTTCGTCTGCGAGGTCGCCCTGCAATACAACGACTCGTACAACGAGACGCTGCTTTCCTTCACCAACAACATCAACACCATCGAGGGCGGCACGCACCTGTCGGGCTTCAAGACCGCGCTGACCCGCACGCTCAACACGTACTCGAAGAACAACAACATCCTCAAGAACGACGCCCCGCCCACCGGCGAAGACCTGCGCGAGGGACTGGCGGCCATCGTCAGCGTCAAAGTGCCCGACCCGCAGTTCGAGGGCCAGACCAAGACCAAGCTCGGCAACGCCGAGGTCGAGGGCTTCGTCAACTCCGCGTTCGGCGGCGCGCTGGCGGCATGGCTCGAAGAGCACCCCGCCGACGCCAAGCGCATCTGCATGAAGGGCATCATGGCCGCTCAGGCCCGCGAGGCCGCCCGCAAGGCCCGCGAGCTCACCCGCCGCAAGGGCGCCCTCGACGGCGGCGGCCTGCCCGGCAAACTCTACGACTGCATCAGCAAAGACGTGGCCTCCAGCGAAATCTACCTCGTCGAGGGCGACTCGGCCGGCGGATCGGCCAAGGGCGGCCGCGACAACCAGACCCAGGCCATCCTCCCCCTGCGCGGCAAGATCCTCAACGTCGAAAAAGCCCGCCTCGACAAGGTCCTGGGCTTCGAGGAAATCCGCACCATCATCCAGGCCCTCAACACCGGCATCGGCGAAGAAGACTTCAACATCGCAAAGCTCCGCTACGGCAAGATCATCATCATGACCGACGCCGACGTGGACGGCAGCCACAT
>CAZFDT010000112.1:0-13434 GCA_964518335.1 uncultured Phycisphaeraceae bacterium | reverse complement strand
CATGCACACCCAACCCATGGCTCCAAACCCAGGTTGACATACACAGTCCGGAAGTCGCAAGCGTTGTTCGACATACTCCAGCCCGCGGCGGACCCCCGCCGCGGGCTTTTTCTTGGGTTCGGGCACCGGGGATCAGGGATCGGGGGAGACTACAGATGCGATCCCGTACTGCGAGTCGCTGCTTTTCAAACCCCCGATCCCCGATCCCTGTTCCCTGAACCCCATGCTCACGGGCACTCAAGTGCCCGAGCCTCACGCTCGCAGACGCTACACTGTGATGATGCCTCCACGACGTGACATCCGACGCTTGGCGATGCAGGTGCTGTACCAGATTGACCTGCGTGGCGAGGCGGACGGGCCGGCGATCCGCGAGTCGCTGGCGGACGGGCCGGACGATGCGACGACGGCGGGGGCGGGTTTTGAGCTGGCGTGGTCGGCGTGGGAGGGCCGGGCGGCGGCGGACACGGCGGTTGCGGCGGTCGCCGACGACTGGCCCACGCACCGCCAGCCCCCCGTGGACCGGGCCATTCTCCGGCTGGCCCACCACGAGATGACCACCGACCGCGTCCCCGCCAAGGTCGCCATCAACGAGGCCATCGAACTGGCCAAGACGTTCGGCAGCGACCAGAGCCCGGCCTTCGTCAACGGCGTGCTGGATAAGCTGGCCCGGACTTTGTCCCACGCCTCAGCCGACCAGCCCCACCCCGCCTCGGTGCAGGATTGACCCCCCTGGCGTTTCTATTCGCAGCCGATATTGCTTAAACTATACCCCATGCGATCCCAGAAACGACGACCGCCGATGATTGACGGCCTCCCCTCGCCCTCGGTGGCGAAGATGGCCAAGATGAACATCACCCAGCTCGAGGAGCACATCGCCAAGCTGACCGCCGAAAGCGGTCACCTTGAGAAGCGCATCGAGCGCCTGGCCAAGCTGCAGCCGCCCAACGAGCAGCAGACGAGTCTGCTGCGCGGGCAACTGTCACGGCTGCAGACGCTCATCGGCCTGGCGCAGCAGCACCTCAAGGACAAGCACGAGCGCAAGGGCCAGTGGGACATGGGCCAGCGCCCGCAGCGCGGCTTCGACAGCGGCTTCGGCGGGTCGCGCCCCTCCGGCGGTTACGGCGGTGGGTCACGACCCTCCGGCGGCTACGGCGGCGGCGGCGGTCGCGGCGGACCGTCTCGCGGACGTCCGCGCTGGTAAGCCCGACCACTGTCACACGCGCACGGCTCGGGGGTCGCGCGATCCGCGCGTGACCGCTCGCCACCCAACCCCGACCCTCCCCGCCCCATGGGCCTGTTCAAGACCATCTTCTCTCAGCTCACCAAGGGCCTGACCAAGACGCGCCAGGGCCTGGGCCAGGGCGTGCGCACCATCCTCACCGGCGCGCCGCTGTCGCCCGAGGTGTTCGCCCGGCTCGAGCGCCGACTCATCGAGTCGGACGTCGGCGTCAAGACCAGCCTGGAGCTGGCCCGCGACATCCAGGCCGCGTGGGAGCGCGGCGAAATCCACAACGGCGACGAGGCGCTGACCTACCTCAAGCAGCAGCTCGTGGCCTACTTCCCGCAAGAGCACCGCCAACTGCAGCTCTCCACGTCCGGCGGGCCCACGGTCATCCTCGTCGCCGGGATCAACGGCAGCGGCAAGACGACGAGCATCGCCAAGATCGCCAAGGCCCTGCGCGACGAGGGCAAAAGTGTGCTGCTGGCGGCGTGCGACACCTTTCGCGCCGCCGCGGTGCAGCAGTTGGAGGTGTGGTCCGGCCGGCTGGGCGTCGAGGTCGTCAAGGGCCAGCAGGGCGGCGACCCCGCTGCAGTGGCCTTCGACGCCGCCGACGCTGCAGTGAGCCGCGGCGTCGATGTCCTGCTCATCGACACCGCCGGCCGACTGCACACGCAGGACCACCTCATGCGCCAGCTCACCAAGATCAGGAACGTCGTGGCGAAAAAGATCCCCGGGGCCCCGCACGAGGTCATCCTCGTCCTCGACGCCACCACCGGGCAGAACGGCATCAACCAGGCCAAGGTCTTCACCGCCGCCACCGACGTCACCGGCGTCTTCCTCTCCAAGCTCGACGGAACCGCCCGCGGCGGCATCGTCATCGCCATCCGCGAGGAACTGGCCCTCCCCGTCAAGTTCATCGGCGTGGGCGAAACCCCCGACGACGTCGAGCCCTTCGACCCGGAAAAGTTCGTCGAAGCCATGTTCGCGGCGTGAGGCGGATGCCTCTTGCGTTTGCACCAGGCCATCGGTACTCTGAGGGCGTCGCGTGGGGGAAGCACTTCGTGTGACGCTTCGCACGCATCTGGTCGCCGGCCGCGACGCCGGCTTGTGTCGCTGTGCCTGCCATGACGCGGGATCGTCGCTTGTCCTGTGCGCGGACACGGGGGGTGTCGCCAGGTCGTCTCTATCCCATTCTTCAGGAGGTCCACGATGCGGTCCGATCGGAAACAGATTCAGATGCTGCCGGTCTGGTGCGGGCTGGGGGTTGTCGCGCTGGCGGTGGCCAATGTCCACGCCTCGCTGGGCACGGTCTATCTCGACTATGACGGCGGGTCGTTCAGCACGCGCGACGCCGGCGACTTCACGCAGACCGAGACGTACGAGGTCGGCGCCCTCGACGTGACGCAGTTCGGGCTGGTCGCGGGCGATCTGGCCGCGGTCAAAGCCAAGATCAAGTCCGAGCTGGAGGCGCTCTACGCCGGGTTCACCATCGCCTTCGACGACGGGGCGGCTCCGCCGGCGGGCGATTACCACACCCTGTTCATCGGCGAGGACATTCTCAACCCTGCCGGGGCGGGCGTCACCGGCATCGCCAGCGCTATCGACTGGCGAAACCTGGGCAAGAATGACAAGGCCATGATCTTCACCAAGGAGGTGCGCGACGAGGACACCGGCACGCACGGCGCGGGCAACGAGGTGCTCACCACCGTCAACAAGGTCGGCCTGGCGCTGGCCAACGTCGCCGGCCACGAACTGGGCCACATCCTGGGCCTGAGCCACACCGACATCATCGGCGGCACCGGGCCAGCCGACCGACGCATGATGAACTCGGCCAACACCCTCTTCCAAACCAACAAAATCCACCGCTACAGCAAGACCAAGCTCGGCTTCGCCCAGGACGGCATCGCCAGCATCGACACCCTGGGCGTCGGCAACACCTTCGCCGCCGGTCTCGACGTCACCGGCGACATCGCCAACGACGCACTCAACATCAACGGCATCCTCAGCGACGACAGCGACGTGGACTTCTTCAAGTTCACCCTCACCGGTCCGACCAAGGTCACTATTGAGGTCTATAGCTCCCGGCTTATCTTCAGCTCGATCACCGGACACGACGCTTCGCTCGTGCCCGATTTCATCGATCCGGAGCTGCAACTGTGGTCCGACGCCACCACCCTCGTCGATGTGGGCGCCAACGGCGGCCAGCTCGTCAACGTCGATGGCAGCAGCGCCTTCGACGACCTGATCTTCGAGGTCATGCTCGACGCCGGCACCTACGCCTTCTCCATCGAGATGGGCAACGCGGCCTACGACAACGTCAACGGCGAGGGCGGCGCGGGCGGGTTCTACGAGGTGCTGCTCATCATTCCCGAGCCGAAGACGGCGATCCTGCTGCTGCTGACGCTGGCGGCGCTGGGCCGACGCCGGGCCGCGGTATGATCGTGCCCGGCCCGCGATGCCATCGTGTCGCGCCGCCGGGAACCGCACCATGCTCGCTGAACTTCGCCGCCGGCTACGGTTGATCGCCCAAGCCGCTTGCGGTTCGGCGCCAACCCCGGCCGAGCCGCGCAAGAAGCGCACCGGCATGGACATCCACCTCAAGTTCCCCGTCCACCCGCGCGTGCGCTTCGGGCACGGGCAGCCGGTCAACCCCTTCGTGGACCGTATCATGGCGGCGGGGCGCGACGGCTATGCAAGTACGCTTAGAAATATCGCTGCACTTGCCGAGGACCTGGCGGCGATTCCCGTTGACGGCAGTGACGATGCCGACACGCCGTACTGGAACAATCGCTACTTCTCGCCCGGAGACGCGGCGGCGCTGTACGCGATGATCGCGCTGCGCAAGCCGGGGCAGTTCGTCGAGATCGGATCGGGTCACTCGACGAAGTTCGCGCGTGCTGCAGTGAGCCGATGGGAATTGGCGACGAAGCTGGTCTCGATCGACCCGCAGCCGCGGGCGCAGATCGATCGGCTCGTGGACAGCATCGAGCGGGTGGGGCTGGAGACCATCGATCCCGCGCGATTCGAGCAACTGCAGCCCGGCGACATCCTCTTCTTCGACGGGTCGCACCAGGTCCTCCAGAACAGCGACGTGACGGTGTTCTTCACCGAGGTCCTGCCGCGGCTCGCGCCGGGCGTGCTGGTTCACGTGCACGACGTGTATCTGCCCGAGGACTATCCGCCGCAGTGGCTGGACCGCTGGTACGCCGAGCAGTACGTGCTGGCCGCGTGGCTGCTGGGCGGGTCGGCGCGGATGCGAATCGTGCTGCCGGTGAACTACTGCTTCCTGACGCCGGACCTGGCGTCGATCCTCGCCCCGCTGTGGCGTCGCCTGGGCGTCGATGCGGCGTCGCGCCGTGGCGGATCGTTCTGGTTCGAGATTGTCTGATCACCGGCGGCGGCGCAGATACCGCAACTCCTCGGCTCCCAGCAGCCACGACCCGCCGGCGAACACGGCGGCGCCCAGCGCGACCATCACAGCCAACTGCAGCACTGCACCGCCGCGCGACAGCGTCGCCGGGTCGTACAGCCACAGCACCGGCACGAGCGCCGCGGCCATGAGCAGCGTCATCGCCGCGGTGCGGGCCCAGCTCCGCCACACGGCCGCGTCCACCGGGCGGTCCACGTGACGCTGCACCGCGCGGAGCATCAGCACGACCTGCACGGCGCTGGACGCTGCAGTGGACCACGCCAGCCCCGCGGCCCCCAGCTTCCAGATCAGCGTCAGGTTCAGCGCCAGGTTCAGCCCCACCATGCCCACGCTGATGCGCAGCGGCGTTCGCGCGTCCTTGCGGGCATAAAACGCGCGCGTCAGCACGTGCGTCATCGAATAGGCCCACACCGCCGCCGAATACCCCGCCAGGATCGTCCCCACGCGCAGAGCGTCATCGAGCGAAAACGCCCCACGCTCGTAGATCACCCGGCACAGCGGCACGCGCACCAGGATCAGCCCCACGCTCGCCGGCAGCCCGATGAACATCGTCAGCCGCAGCCCCTGCTGCAGCGTGCCCCGGAAGGCGTCGCGATCCGCGGCGGCCGCCAGCGCGGGAAAGATCGCCGTCGCCACCGCGATGCCGAACACCCCCAGCGGGAACTGGTACAGCCGCTGCGCCCACTGCAGCGCGGCCACGGCGCCGCCGGTCATCGGATAGGCGACCGCGCGCCCCAGCAGCGCAAACGTCGTCGGCCCGCCCTCGCGCGATGCGAGCACAAACGCGATCAGGCTGTCGAGAAACGAGTTGATCTGGAACACCGCCAGGCCCACGAGCATCGGCCCCATCATCGCCAGCGTGGCGACGAACGCCGGGCGCGTCCCGGCGAAGTCCAGCGTCAGCCGCTCGCTGCGCAGCAGGGCGGCGAGCTGCCACACCAGTTGCACGACCCCGGCCACGAGCACGCCCACCGCCACGATCATCGCGGTGCGACGCATGGCGTCGTGCCCGCCGGCGCCGAACACGTACCCGCCCGCCAGGCACGCCGCGATCATCACCACGTTGAGCAGCACCGGCGCCGCCGCCGACGGCCCGAACTTGCCGTGCACCTGCAGCATCGCCCCGATCAGCGCCACCAGGCAGATCGTGGGCATGTACGGCAGCATGACCATCGTGTAGCGGATCGCCAGCGAGGCGTGGTCGGTCCACTGCAGCGTCGAGGCCGTCAGCAGCACGAGTTCGCCCACGACCGTGACCGCCGACAGGGCGACGAGCAGCGCGGCGATCCACAGCGACGCGAATCGCCGCGCCAGGGCCGGGTCCTGCCGGCGAAGATCGGTGTAGTGGGGGATGAACGCTGCAGTGAGCGCCCCCTCGCCGAAGAGGCGGCGGAAGAGGTTGGGCACGAGGAACCCGATGAAGAAGGCGTCGGCGACGCTCGACAGACCGAACGCACGGGCGAGGACGGCGTCGCGCACCAGCCCGGTGAGGCGGGAGATGAGCGTGAACACGCTGACGACGATCGCGTGTCGAACGAAGCCGCCCCCGGAAGGAGAGTCTTGCGGCCCTTGCCCACTGCCGGAAGGGGAAGACTGGGCCAAGAGTGCGAACGCCGCCGCCGCCACGCCCGCCAGGCTCGTCAGCACGTCGTCGAGCGCCACGACGCGGCCGACCCAGCCCTGCGTGTATTCATCGACGACGGCGTAGATCGTCACGATGGCGATCGCCGCCAGGCTCGTGCGCCGGCGCGACGCCCGTCGTCCCAGCGGCCGCGCCAACGCCAGCCCGACCGTCAGCAGCGCAAACGCCCCGAAATGCACGAACAGGTCCGACCGCAGCGCCAGCGGCTTGTCGTGCTCGATCCGCAACTGCGGCAGGTGCGTCGCCACCGCCAGCGCCGCCCAGTAGCAGCCCAGCCCCACGCGAACCGCGCGCAGCCACGGCTGGGGCGCGGCCGCGTCCAGCCAGCGGTGCAGCGTCAGGGGTGGGCCGTCCGTGCTCACGGTTCACTGTTAATCGGTGCAATGGCGTCCGCGGCTTCGCAAAGCCTCGGCCCGCGCCGTCGTCAGGCCGTCTGCACGCTGGGCAACGCCGCCAGCGCCATGGCGATCTCCTCGCGCGGGTATTCGTAGTCACGCAGCTTCCCGTCGAGATACGCCTGGTACGCGCTCATGTCGAAGTGCCCGTGCCCGCACAGGTTGAACAGGATCGTCCGCGCCGACCCCTCCGCCTTGCACTGCATCGCCTCGCGCAACGCCCCGGCGATCGCGTGCGTCGCCTCCGGCGCCGGCAGGATGCCCTCGGCCTTGGCGAACTGCACGCCCGCCGCAAAGCACTCGGTCTGGTGCAACGCCATCGCCTCGATCTGACCCAGGTCCTTCAGATGGCTCACCATCGGCGCCATCCCGTGATACCGCAGCCCGCCGGTGTGGAACGGCGGGGGCACGAACGTCGAGCCCAGCGTGTGCATCTTCAGCAGCGGCGTGAGCTTCGACGTGTCGCCGTAGTCGTACGCATACGCCCCGGCCGTCAGCGACGGGCACGCCGCCGGTTCCACTGCAACAACCCGCATCTTCGCATACCGCTCGCCGCGCAGCCGCGCCCCGATGAACGGAAACGCGATCCCCGCAAAGTTGCTCCCCCCGCCCGTGCAGCCCACGATCACGTCCGGCTCGAAACCCGCCAGGTCCATCTGCTCCATCGACTCCAGACCGATCACCGTCTGGTGCAGCGCCACGTGGTTGAGCACGCTGCCCAGCGCGTAGTTCGTGTCGCTGCTCTTGGCCGCCACCTCCACCGCCTCGCTGATGGCGATGCCCAGCGACCCCGGCGTGTCGGGATGCTCGGCCAGAATCGCCCGGCCCGCGGCGGTCAGGTTCGACGGGCTGGGCACCACCGTCGCGCCGTACGTCTGCATCAGCGCCTTGCGGTAGGGCTTCTGCTCGTAGCTCACCCGCACCATGAACACCTGGCACTCCATGCCGAACGCCGCACACGCCATCGCCAGCGACGAGCCCCACTGTCCGGCGCCGGTTTCGGTGCTGAGCTTGCGAATGCCCGCGGCCTGGTTGTAGTAGGCCTGCGGCACCGCCGAGTTGGGCTTGTGCGACCCCGCGGGGCTGACGCCTTCGTACTTGTAAAAGATGCGCGCCGGGGTATCGAGCAGCTTCTCCAGCCGCCGGGCGCGATACAGCGGACTGGGCCGCCACTGCCGATAGATGTCGCGCACCGGCCCGGGGATCTCGATCTCCCGCCGGGTGGAAACCTCCTGCTCGATGAGCGAGTCGGGGAAGATCGCCGCCAGATCCTCGGGCACGATCGGCCGCCCCGTCGCCGGATGCAGCACCGGCGGCAAAGGCCGGGGCAGGTCCGCCTGCAGGTTGTACCAGACACGCGGCAGATGCCGCTCATTCAGCACGTACTTGATCGTGTCGCTCATCGTGGGCCTCGTCCCCCCCACGAGCCCACCAGCCTACGCCGCCCCCGCACCCGGTGCAAAGCCGCACCGCCGCCGCGCCCCGGCGGGGGCGAATAGCCGTCGCCAGCCTCTACGCCCCCCCGGAAGTGATCCCGGAAGTGATCCCGGAAATTGCCCCGGAAGTGGTCCCGCAAGTGGTCCCGGCAGTGCCCCGGCTATGGCCCGACCGACGAGTCGCCTGTCTGCTCTGCACGCATAGGCGGGCCAGTGGATGACGCCGCGTAAAGGCAAGGTACAATAATCGACCGTGGTGTCCTGTGTGGGCGACAAGGGCGTGGTGATGGCGCGTTTCAGAGAGTCGCTTCGCAGTTGATCGCCGAGGCGATCGGGTGTGGCGCAAGGGGTGGGTGAGGCCGGATCGTGTCAGGCAAGTCATGGTGAGGGCACATTCGCGATTGGACCAGGGCGTATGAATCGATCCAGGTGCGGCGCTGTGGCGTGGCTGATCGTGTTGACGACGGGCATGTGGATGCTCGGGTGCAAGCCTAAGGAGAACGCGTATGTGCCGCCGCCGCCGCCGGAGGTGGTGGTCGCCAGGCCAGTGCAGCGCACGGTGACGCGGTATCTGGAGTACACCGGCTCGACGACGGGCGTGGAGACGGTGGAGTTGCGGGCGAGGGTGAAGGGGTTCCTGGCGCAGATGCACTTTTCGCCTGGGTCGCTGGTCAACGCTGGCGACCTGTTGTTCACGATAGACCAGCGGACGTTTGAAGTGGCGGTGGCGGCGGCGGAGGCGGACCTGGCGGGGAAGAAGGCCGCGGCCGACATTATCGAGGTGCAGTACCGCAAGGCGCAGGAGCTGCTGGCGAAGAACGCCGCGACGCAGCTTGAAGTGGACGAGTGGAAGGCCAAGCGTGACCAGGCGCTTGCGGCCAGGGACTATGCGAAGGCGACGCTGGATGGTGCGAAACTGGATCTGGAGTTCACGCAGGTGCGCAGCCCGATCAAGGGGATCGTGGGTGTGAACCAGGTGGATCTGGGTACGCTGGTAGGCGCTTCAGACCCGACGCTGCTGACGACGGTGATACGGCAGGACGAGATCTATGCGTACGTGGACGTGAGCGAGCGCGACATCCTGATGATGACGTCGCGTCGCGTGGCGCAGGGTCAGCCCACGCGGGCCAAGCGCATGGCCCCGATGCAGTTGGGCATGGCCAACGAGCCGGGCTACCCGCACGCGGGCCTGATCGACTTTGCCGACAACACGGTGAACCCGCAGACGGGCACGCTGCAGGTGCGTGCGGTGTTTGCCAATCCGAGGAACGAGCTTTTGCCGGGACTGTTCGTTCGGCTGCGGGCTCCCTTTGACAGCGGGACGGTGATGCTGGTGCCCGACGCAGCGGTGCAGCAGGATCAGGGCGGCCGGTATGTGCTGGTGGTCAACAGCAGCGATGAGGTGGAGCGTCGCGCGGTCGTGGCGGGCAAAGCGATTGGGCAGTTGCGGCCGATCGAGTCGGGGCTCGGCGCCGACGACCGCGTGATCGTCACGGGCGTCCTGCGCACCAGACCCGGGGGTAAGGTGACGCCCCGCGCGTCGGAGATCGATCCGTCGTTGCTGCCGCCGGACACGCAGGCGACCGCAGACGCCCTGGTCCCATCGGACACGACGCCTCCTGCCGAAGCGACGGCGTCACCCCAGGCTCCGGGCACACCTAACTGAGCGAGGCCGACGATGAGTCGCTTTTTTATCGCCCGGCCGATCTTTGCCAGCGTGTTGTCGATCGTGATCACGATCGCGGGGTTGGTGTCGGCGCTGGTGCTGCCCGTGGCGCAGTACCCCGACATCGCCCCGCCGACGGTGCAGGTCAGCTGCAACTACCCCGGCGCCAGCGCCCAGGTGATTGCCGACACCGTGGCCGCCCCGATCGAGCAGCAGGTCAACGGCGTGGAGAACATGCTCTACATGTCGAGCCAGTGCAACAACGATGGCTCGTACAACCTGACCGTGACGTTTGCGCTGGGCACGAACATCGATATGGCCCAGGTGCTGGTGCAGAACCGCGTCTCGCTGGCGTTGCCGACGCTGCCCGACGTGGTCAAGCAGATGGGTGTGAGCACGAAGAAAAAGTCACCGAGCATCCTGCTGGTGGTGAACCTTTTCTCGCCCGACGGGTCGAAGGATCAGCTTTACCTGAGCAACTACGCGACGATCGGCGTGCGCGACGAGCTGGCGCGTCTGCCGGGCGTGGGTGACGTGACGATGTTCGGGCAGCAGGACTACTCGATGCGGCTGTGGCTCAACCCCGAGCAGATGGCGTCGCGCGCGTTGACCGCCGACGACCTGATCGCGGCGCTGCGCGAGCAGAACGTGCAGGTCGCCGCCGGCGCGATCGGCCAGCCGCCGATCCCCAGCGGGCAGGTTTATCAGCTCTCGATGACCACGCTCGGACGCTTGATGGACCCCGAGCAGTTCAGCGAGATCATCGTGAAAGTGGGCGAGGCCGGCGCCCTCACGCGCGTCAAGGACATCGCGACCGTCGAGCTGGGCGCCAAGAGCATGGACCAGACGTGCGAGCTCGATGGCAAGCCGGCGGTGGGCGTGGCGATTTTCCAGTTGCCCGGGTCCAATGCGCTGGCGACCGCCGAGGGCGTACAACAGAAGATGCGCGAGCTCAAGGCGACGTTCCCACAGGGGCTTGACTACGCCATTGTCTATGACACCACGCCCTTCGTCGCCGAGTCGATCCACGAGGTGTTCAAGACGCTCATCGAGGCGTTCATCCTCGTGGCGATCGTCGTGATCGTCTTCCTGCAGAGCTGGCGCACAGCGTTGATCCCGCTGGTGGCGGTGCCGGTTTCGCTCATCGGCACCCTGGCGGTCATGGCCATGTTGGGGTTCTCGCTCAACAACCTGTCGATGCTCGGGCTGGTGCTGGCCATCGGCGTGGTCGTCGATGACGCGATCGTCGTCGTCGAGAACGTCGAACGCTGGATCGAGCATGGCCTGTCGCCACGCGAGGCCGCCATCAAGACGATGGACGAGGTCACCGTCGCCGTCATCGCCATCGCCTTCGGGCTGTCGGCCGTCTTCATCCCCACCGCCTTCGTCTCGGGCATCACCGGCCAGTTCTACCGCCAGTTCGCACTCACCATCGCCACCGCCACGCTCATCAGCGCTCTCAACTCCCTCACGCTCAGCCCCGCCCTCGCGGCGATCATCCTCAAGCCCAAGCACGAGATGCGCGACCCCGTCACCTGGATCATGAACCTCACCCTCGGCTGGTTCTTCCGTGGCTTCAACCGCGTCTTCACCGCCATGGAACACGGCTACAGCCGCATGGTCGCAGGCACCCTGCGCATCTCCATCATCATGCTCGCCATCTACGGCGGGCTGCTCTTCCTCACCTACCTGGGCTTCCTCACCGTCCCCACCGGATTCATCCCCGAGCAGGACAAGGGCTACCTCATCGCCAACGTCCAGTTGCCCGACGCCGCGTCGCTCGAACGCACCGACCACGTCATGAAGCAGGTCAGCGAACTGGCACGCCAGACTCAGGGCGTCGGGCACACCATCAGCGTCAGCGGTTACTCGATGATTCTCAACGCCAACGCCTCGAACTTCGGCACGGTGTTCATCCCCCTGCAGGAGTTCGAGCATCGCCATGCCCCCGAGCACAAGAGCAACGCGATCGCACGCCAACTCACCGCCCAGCTCAATGCGGCGATCCCCGAGGCCGCCATCGCCGTCTTCGGCCCACCCCCGGTCGATGGCCTGGGCAGCGCAGGCGGATTCAAGGTCATGATCGAGGACCGCGGCAATCTCGGACCCGAGGCGCTGCAGACGCAGGTCGATCAGTTCGTCGCCGCCGGACGCACGCAGTCGGGCATCGGCACGATGTTCACCCAGTACCGCGCCAACACCCCCCAGCTCTTCGTCGATGTCGATCGCACCAAGGCCAAGACCCTGGGCATCCCCCTCAACGAGGTGTTCAACAGCCTGCAGGTGTTCACCGGCGGGTACTACGTCAACGACTTCAACCAGTTCGGACGCACCTGGCAAGTCAAGCTCCAAGCCGACCAGGCATTTCGCGTCGATGCCGAACAGGTCCGACAATTCAAGGTCCGCACCGCCGACGGCTCCATGACACCGCTGGGCACCCTCGCCACCATCGAGGAAATCACCGGACCGGCGCAGATCACACGCTACAACCTTTACCCCGCCGCCGCGGTCAACGGCGTGCCGGCGCCAGGCGTCAGCAGCGGTCAGTCGATCGCCATCGTGGACGGACTGGCCCAGGCCGAGTTGGGCCAGAGCTTCATCTCGGAGTGGACCGAACTCACCTTCCTGCAGATCGCCGCGGGCAACACCGCCTTGCTCATCTTCCCCCTGTGCATCCTCTTCGTGTTCCTGACCCACTCGGCCGAGTACGAAAGCTGGGCCCTGCCCGTGGCCATCATCCTGATCGTGCCCATGAGCATCCTCTGCGCCTTGGCGGGCGTCTATTGGTGGGGACTCAACAACGACATCTTCACACAGATCGGGTTCATCGTCCTCGCCGGCCTGGCGTGCAAAAACGCGGTGCTCATCGTCGAGTTCGCCAAGCAGCAGCAGGAAATGGGCAAAAACGCTCACGACGCCGTCGTCGAGGCCTGCCGCCTGCGCCTCCGCCCGATCCTCATGACCAGCTTCGCCTTCATCCTCGGCGTCGTCCCCCTCATGACCGGTAAAGGCGCAGGCGCCGAAATGCGCGTCACCCTCGGCGTCGCCGTCTTCTTCGGCATGCTCGGCGTCACCGCCTTCGGCCTGTTCCTCACCCCCGTCTTCTTCATCGCCCTTCGCTGGCTCACACGCCAGACCGGACCCATCCAGCACCACGGCCACACCACCCACACATAATCAGCAACACGCCCCGCGCCAGCCGCCATGCCGCGACCCCCGGCCGCGCCACGGAAAAAAGCGTACCAGTTCAATTCTTGGGCGATTTCACAAGCAGAAGCACCGGCTGATAATGCACGCATACCCGTATCCGACCGCGACGCCATGATTTTTTGATGCCATCATTTTACACGATTAGGGAGAGGTGGATAAGGTGTCAGGAACCTTTGTAGGGGTGTTTTCGCGGCCGGGGGCGCGGATTCAAGGTGGACTCTATCGTGAGTTGGCGGGCGGCGCGGCATGGTGGCTCCCGGTGGGAAGGTGTCACGGCATCATACCGCGGCGCGGCCAGCAAACGTGGGCAAGTCCAGCCCATGCGTTCTGGCCACACCCGACACCCGACACCCGGTACCCGATACCCCCGGAATTTTACCCCCGCGAGGACTATGCGCCGCACCGGGCGGGGGTAGAATGAAGTGTTGCAGTG
>CAZFDT010000111.1:0-13496 GCA_964518335.1 uncultured Phycisphaeraceae bacterium | reverse complement strand
GGCATCGCAGCCAGATCCTCCAAGGTACGGCCGTCCACCCATGTGAACTGCTTGCCGTTGATCTTGATTTCATAGGCTTGCGCCTTCTTGAAGAGCTCAGGGTGTCGTTCCCGCAGGCCCTGCCATTCGCCAATCTGCTGATAGAAACAGAAGTAGCAGCCAGAACGAGACCGCCACTCGTAGTACTTGGGCAGCGCCAGGCCTGATGCTTCGAGAATACGCTTCACTTCGGCAAGCGTGATGCTGTCGTCCTTGAACGGATAGACCGGCTCAATGTTTGGACGCTCTGAAAGACGAGGCGGCTTCTTCGGCCTATAGCCATCGCGGTCCTCGTCTGCCCGAATGCCGATGTAGCTGAATGCGTGCTGAGTGCCGACGTACCTTTCGAACGGCTCGATCTTGAGTACGCGAGTGCACCATCGACTCCTGGGGTTAGGGAGAAAACCGCCGTAGATTTCCTTTAGCCACATGTCGAAAGGATTTCGCCCAGGCTTCTCCTTAATCTGGAGGGTGTCCAATGCAGTAAGGCGTGTTACCTGCTTGCCCAGAAGCCCCTCGAGCCTCTTTATGTACTCGTCGGTCTCCGGCAGTTCGCAGCCTGTATCGCAGAATACGTACTCAGCGGGTATCTGTGGGTAGTTCTGACGCAGATAGACGGCTAGTGCCGCAGAATCCTTGCCGCCAGAAATGCTGACGATGTGCTTGATCTCCGGATGGTCCACGATTGCCGCAAGCGCCTCATCTAGTGTGGCCATGACCGTCTCCTTTCAGGATAGCAGATAACATCTGAGCAGAATCGTCGTCGCCTCGCAATTGCACAAGCTGGTCGTACAGCTCCCTGATCCGCTCAGCGATCAAGTGCGACAGACCTTCCCGAATCTCCTGCGCGTCAGCAAAGGCCCCAAAGCTTGTCGCACGAAGTGCAGTGGTTTCGATCCTATGCGTCAGCTCTTGAATCTTGCCCTCAAACTCAATCGCTGTACTATCGTCCCAGTCCTCTGTGGATCGCCCAACTACAAGGAGCGCCAACGAATTCACGAAGAGGGCTTCGTTGTCGTAATTCATGCGCATGCGCGACAAAAGGCTCCGGGCTATTCCGGGCAAGCCAGTTGCTGTGACCGCCTCAGGGAAGTAACCCGCCCATTGCTGTGCCGTTCGCTGTACGCCGCTTGCCCAATCCGCCTGCGTTCTCGCCAGTGCTTGGTGAATCGCGATGGCAGCCTTCCGAACGTAGGTATCGGCTACCTGTTCCAGTTCGCTCTTAAGAGGCAAGAGCGCTTCCGACACGTGCCCATTTGCTCGGTAATCGAAGTTGCACGCCTCGGGAAGATCACGCATCAAAAAGATAAGGGGGTCGGTTGACTTGGCGCTTCGGAGCAAGTGCTGCAATCGCTTAGCCTGGGGGCTGACGGTCTCAGCGGTCAACGCGGCCTTGGGAAGCTGAAATAGCCAGCTCTGGATGGCGTCATAGGTCGCCCGAACAGCGTCAGTGTCGGAATCTATGCGTTGCCTTCCAAGAAACAACGTCCGCACTGAGGCCAGATAGCCATCGGTATCAGCATCCAGATCAATGACATTGATCTCGTAATCGTCAGAGTTGCGGTACAGGTCCTCGATCACGGTCGGGAGTACATCTTCGATGTACTCACCTTTGTACCGCAGCGAGATTGCTCGGCCAAAAGCCTTGAGCCCTGCTGTGAATAGAATGGGCAGGAGTCCTTGTCGGATACCAAAAGGAGGCGCAACTAAGGTGTCAAAGAGCGCACGGGGACGCTTTGGTGTGTCGCTTCGCTGCTCGAAAAACTCACGCAGGAGCTGCCACACCTTCTTCAGGCCTGAGTCTTGCGGAAGGCTGTTGGTGCGACCGGACGCATACTGCCAACCTGACTCCGGAGTTGCACGGTAGAGTCCCGTATGCACCAAGATTGTGCGAAACATTGAGGCATCGGGGGTAGTCGGAATCAAGCCAAGGTCAGGGCTGCCATGCCGTTCCAGCATGCCCATCAGCAGTTTCTTTCGCGAGTTGATGATCGTGCCACTCGGCTTGTCGCGGTTAATCAGCTCGTTATGGATGCGAGGGGTGTCAGGGAACACGGATTCCGTAATGCGCGACAGTTCACGTCGCAGGTCGCTGACACTGGCAACAGGAAGCAGCTGGCCTTTCCAGTACCACTTTGGGCCGTCATGTCCCGGCTTCACCAGTTTATCAAGAACCGCTTGCAGATGAGATCGCGCATCATCGAGCATCTGCTGTATTTCTGGCAACACCAGTGGGTCTTCACCAGTCAAGTCCGTGTCATGCTGCATCTTCGAAA
The DNA here is from genome assembly GCA_964518335.1 of uncultured Phycisphaeraceae bacterium. GTDB lineage: Bacteria > Planctomycetota > Phycisphaerae > Phycisphaerales > Phycisphaeraceae > CAZFDT01. The sequence continues at coordinate 11,181 of CAZFDT010000111.1, read as the reverse complement.
GACACCAAGCCTCAAGGGCAGCATCAGCGAGGCACAAGGTTGTGCTGGGGACGACCACGATCACCTGCGGATCCGATAAGGCAAGAGCAGCGCTCTGAGCGTCGCAGATGTCCTCGGCTGTTTCCGCAGCAAGATGCAGGATGCGACCATCACAGCCAGGAGGAATGAGCTCCGAGCGTACCGTCGCGGTCAGTTCATGGAACCTCTTCGGAAGAACATATCTGGCGGTCCAGAAGCGAGTTAGGCCATAGTTCGTGTTGTATTCAATCGGCTTCCACGCCTCCGGCTCTGCCTCGGCATTCAGGAAGGCCAGAACGTCGAACGTCGCGCGGTGTCGATCCTTCTCCTCAGCCAAGCGGCCTCGGACGTCGACATCCGTGCCATGCCACACGGCGACCTCTTGGCTGTGCTGGCGATAGAGCAGAAGTTTTCGATCCACCAGTGACGAGACCGTCTTCACCCACGGGGAGGTTGGCCCATAGCCCGACATCGCCCAAATCAGCATGTCCCGGCTCACGCGGGACCGCTCGCCCTTTGTTCCCATGCTCAGGAGGCACGCCGTCTTCAAGACCAGCGTCTCGGCATCGCTCCCCATCGTCTTGGAAACGGCACTCTCCGTCTCAAGCCACTGTTTGTGGGTTCCTCCAATGGCCGTGTCGCCACGCATTGCTGGCGAGAAGTACTCGTAGACATCGCCAACCTCGAAACCTTCTGTAACCGACACTGCGTTTAGAAACGTGAATAGTGTTCGCTCATTCTGTGCGACCCGAGCCGAGATGCGAGGCAGGAGAAAGACTGCCGCAGGCTGGGACGGGTACGTCGCTCCGAACAGCTCGCTTAGCTCCGCGAGATTGAAGTCGCTGAAGAGTCCATGCTCCTCTTTGGCCTGCTTGGCAAGCGTGTAAAGGCGGCTCTTGCTTGGCACGTCAACTCTGCCTCTATTGGCTTGCACAATATCTGCAATCAGCCGATAGATTTCCTTGCTGTCGTCAACATACTGTATGGTCTCAAAGCGCCCCGAAATCTTCTGCCATTCAGTCCTGACGGACTGGGACATTTGCTGAGCGTAATGCAGCATGCTCTGATGCAGCGTTACGCCGAAGGTCATCGGCATATCAGACGAGCGCGACACGTACTCAGCAAGCACCTGGATGTCAGACAGCTCTGCCGACCGTCCTTCTGCAACCAACGATTCAAGGTGCCGTCCCGTTTCATCCCACAGCAAACAAATTCGATCCAGCCCAGCACTACGTGCCACGTCTTTCAACTGCTGCAGGAAGGCAATGGCCTCATCGATGGTCCTTGCTGTCGTGATCTTGATGCGCCTTGCTTCCCGACCCAGCTTCAGTCGCGTGATTGCGTTGCTCGCTGCGTCCACAATTGCCTGAGGCAGGTTCTTCTGGAAGCCGTGGAATGGCAATACCATTCCTCGCTTGTGGGTACGACGACGGCCCAACAGCAGATGACGGAGTGAAGGGCTAACAATCTCGATTCGTTTCTCAATTGTCGCGAGTACCTGCTGCCCGCTCGGCTGGTTCTCAATTGCATGAAGCAGATATGTCAGGGTCAGCGACTTACCGGATCCGTAGGGCGCAACTATCAAGAATGCTCGTTCAGACGAGTTACCGAGTGTGCCGCTGATAAGAGGGATGCTCTTGGCGGTTGGGCGAAAATGTGCGATCCTCTCCGCAGCATCGGCATCGAAGCACAGATTGATGGACCGTAGGAATGCATCCATGTCAGCCGGAGATAATGTCGCCGCATTGGGGCGTGATCTCATCTCTTGGTCCCCTTGCGATGGTAGACGGCTTTGGCCCAATCCATGGGAGTCCGGCGCGGGACAGATACCGCTCGTTGACCCGCGTGACCTTGAATACGGATGTCGTCCGACTCGTTCATGACATGCACGAGCGTCTCGTAAAGTGATTCACTGGTTAGAACGAATGCGCGGCCAGGCCCACCGGGTTCTCTGAGTAGGCGCTGTACAGCTATATCGCCTTGCCCGGCGTCCTCGTAAGCTCGGCTAATGCAATATCCAAAGACGCACGGATGGATGGGCTTGGCATTATGGTGGAGTTGGTGCTGGCCCGATGACCGGAAGTGGCTCAGCAGCCCCAAATCGCGAAAGGGGCAGTCACGCGACTCCTCTGGGTCTCCATTGTCGGGCGGAATATTGCGCGAATAACTCGCCAGCAGGCATGCCACATCTCGTTCAAGCGTCTTGATGCTTGGTAGTCGCCCATTGGCAATCTGTATGTACTGGCGGAGGTTCTCGACCACAACGGCCCGATCGAATCGTTCAAGATTGAACGAGTTGAAGAACCAGTGCCATGTGTCAGAGTAAATGGGGCGGCTGACAAGATTGATGTGTAGTAACCACCACGTGCTCGTGTCAATGAAATAGGGATCGCACTTGCCTAGAAGTTGCCCTAGCTCGGTAACTGCCAGTCGGCCACGCTGATCTTCGTCTGCTACGGCAAGCCCAGTGGCCTGCAGCCAATGGCGAATAGACCTCGCCATATTCGACCCAACCCCCAGAAAATCTGCAGCGTGCCCATGGTAGAGCTTGTCTGGTTCCTCTGTGAGCATCCGAAGGCCCTTGTGGAGCCAGCCTTCTCTCACGCAAAATGTCTCGTGACCGGAAAACCTCATCCCACGCTCCTTGCGTTCGCAAGATCGGGATGCCGCTCAAAGATCGCCTTCATCCGCGCATACGCTGAGGCGATCATCTGGACAGCCTGTCTAATATCGTCTGCTGAGTTCAGCTCGGAGAAGCTGAAACGAATGCTTTGATAGGCGGCCTCTCGGCTTAGTCCCATAGCCAGCAGCGTGTGTGACGGTTCTGGAATCTGTGAAGTACATGCCGAGCCTTGCGAGCAACACAAGCCCGCACTAATGAGACTTGCCAGGAATGCCTCGCCAACAACGCCTGGGAACCGGATGTTGGTGGTATTGCAGACTCTCGCGGCTGAATCGTCTGTGTTCACAAAAACGCCATCACAGGCGGACAAGACCATTGACTGGAACATGTCTCGCAGTTGGGTAAGCGAGTTCTGCACCTCCGCGACTCGTCTAAGACGGATGCGCGAAGCAACAGCAAGGCCCGCGATCCCAGCCAGATTCTGGCTTCCGGGTCGCTTTCCGGATTCCTGCATCCCGCCTCCAAACAATGGAGCGAGCGGCGCACCGTTCCGTCGGTAAAGTACCCCGACACCCATGGGTGCGTGCAACTTATGGCCGGTGAATGTGAGGTAGTCGACCGTGGTGCGCTTCACCTCCAAAGCCAGCTTACCTACCGCCTGGGCCGCATCGGTGTGTAGCAGTACTCCGCGCTCTCGGCACATCGCGGCAAGATGTTCAATAGGCTGGATCACACCTGTCTCATTGTTCACCCATTGAACTGACACAAGTCCAACCTGAGGCGTGATGAGTTCATCTGCTGCATCCAAGCAAACGATGCCGTTTCCGTCCACAGGCAGTTCGCCAACGGCGACTCCTTGCGCGGCCAGCATCTCCGCTTTGCGTAATACCGACTCGTGTTCCACTGGCGTGATGAGGAGGTGCCGCTTGCGCATTGCCTGCACAAGATGCAGCGCCCAATTGTTCGCCTCCGTGCCGCTGCTTGTGAAGAAGATATCCTCGGGCGATCCACCAATCAGGTCTGCGACGGCATCATGTGCTTCGGCGAGCAGCCGTCGTGCTGGTTCCCCGGCGGTGTGGGGACTAGACGGGTTGGTGGGGCCAAGGCTGAGCGCCCGGAGTACAGCCTCCCGTACCTCGGGGAGTGGCTCTGTCGTCGCATTGTTGTCGAGATAGATCACGACTGGCCCTCGAACAAGGTCTTTTCGCGACGATGCTGGTCCGCGATCGGTTCAAGTCGCTCGGCAAACTGACGGACGATCTCTACCTCGCTAGGCGTGTAAACAATCTGGTGTCCACGATACTTGCTGCCCGCCGGAATGCTGCCGTCGCGTCTCCAACGCCACAATGTCTGCCGAGATATGCCTACAGTTTCAGCGACCTCCGTCGCTTGGTAGTACTTCTTTCCGTTGATCTCGACCGACATGGCCATCACCCGCCAATCCCAAAATAGGTTTGACTTTGCACAGTTCGGCCTAGTTGTAACCGTGACGGTAGATGATGTCAACGAGCGTTTCGTGGCGAGTGTTAATGTAACACCACGTATCACGGCACAACATCTCCGTCGATCATCGAATTTCCATTGACTCAGTCGTGCCGAGAGCGTCGTAGCATCGAAACAAATGACGATACGCTTCGGCTTCATTTCCTTAAAGTACGCATGAGGGTTGAACCTAGTGCATGTTGGAAGTTGATCATGCGCTTGCGAAACCGCCTCTGCCTGCCGAGTGCGTGGATGGGCACGTTCTTCTCAGCACACCGCTTGCACGGCTGAGACGTCGAGGTGTTGAGAAGATTCGCTAGATAGTCGATCGACGGCATTTCGCGGGCACCCCACTTGCCTCGCTTCCACACCCGGCAGACATGACCCACGGCCCGCCGCCCGGCCAGCTCCGCAAGGCCCTGCCATTTGGCCGCGTAGGCGTGCGGGCGTCAACCGAAAAAATCGGCTCAATGTCACTATGGTGTCAGGCCCTGCCCAGTGAAGCAGTCTGCCATTCACTGGGGAGTGATGGTCTCCGCACACCTCACCCCCTCATTCCGCGTGTTGCTCACATAGCTGCTCACCGGACTGGCCAGCATCAACTCGGCGGGGTAGGGCCGCAGCAGTAGCCTGATCTCAGCGGGGTCGGTGATCTGCGGGTTGTCGCCCACAACGACCTTCCCATCGGGACCGGCGGGTTGTTTGGCGGGGTTAAGGATTCCGAAGCTGTTGGTTAACAGCTTCCTCCTCAACTACCTACCGCCACGGTCGTCGAACCGTCCGTCGACAGTTGATTGAAGTGGTGGTGACGACCTTCGCCGCCCGGTAAGATGGCGGACATGGCATGGCCGAACGAACCAGCGAAGGTGAGGGTTGCCCAAACTCCACTGAAGACTTTTGCGGGCATCGAACCGCAGGGGTTCGGACATGATGATCTGTGGATCGTCCCGCATGTTCACCGGGCGTTGACGGACCAGTCGTGCATCCATCGTTTTCCGGATATGCCGGCAGACCATAGTGGGCAGATTGTGTATTGGGAGGGGGCCTACTACCTGATAACGCTGGCCTTGGGATGGACGAATCCGGCGAAGGGTCTGAAGTGGTGGTTCGACGCCGGAAAGCCCACGGAGGAACCTGTCCTCAGGCTTCTCAAGGAAGTGTGGGACCATCGCGGCCAACTTGAGCGACTCGCCGCTTGGCTGTGGTTGCAGGACTCAGAGAAGATGCCGCGCTTGCTTCGCAAGCTGCCTGGAGCATCGCAGGAGTGCTCTTGGTCGGATGAAGTCCCCGATGTTGACCGGGCCTTCGGCGAGTCGGTGAAACGCCGATGGTCAAATGGCGATTTCACGTCAACATTGCCATATTGCCCGGACGGCGGCAGGAATGAGTTGCACCTTGGCCACGTTTTCTGCATGTGCGAGGAAGGTGAACTCACAGGCGACTTGGCATTCACAGGGGCTCGTTCAAAGTGTGCGTCCATCGTCATCAGTTCCCCGAGCCGGTGGTATCACGACCTCTGCGTTCTTGGAGAACGCCTTCCGAGCCTGGGCGAACAGTCCTGGCTTGTTGACGTGTTAGTTAAGCAATGGGGCTGGATGGGCACATACCGCCGCAGTCGTGATACCGGCCTGTGGTTCCTCGGAAAGCACTCGGTCCATATCCGGGGCAACTGATGGCTTCGGGAAGGCGACATCGCCAGCCCGGCCCCAGCGATTTGCACCGCTTGGCCTTACATGAGGCGGGACACGCAGTCGCCGCGTTGGTTCTCAGGCGTCGATTTACGTGGGTGCGAATTGATCTGCGTCGGGGGAGCGGCCTCCTACGGTGGCCCCTCATTCCGTGCGTTGTTGACGTAAGTGCCCACGGGCCTGGCCCACATCAACTCGGCTCTGAAGGGCCGCAACAGGTGCGCAACCTCACCGGGATCGGTGATCTGCGGGTTGAGCCAGCGCTGCCAGTGCTCGCGGTCGAGGATCACCGGCATGCGGTTGTGGATCGTGGCCATCAGGGCGTTGGGAGCCGTGGTCAGCACGCTGAAGCTCAGCAACTCGTCGTGCCAGCAGTCCCACAACCCGGCCATAGCGAACGGCTCCTCGTCGGCCATGGTGATGAGGTAGGGTTGCTTGACCTTGCCGGAGGGATCGAGCTTCTTCCACTCATAGAACCCATCGCAAGGCACGAGGCAGCGGCGATAGCGCATCGGCCCACGGTAGGTGGGCTTCGCGGCTGCATCCTCAGCGCGGGCGTTGAACGTGGCGAACTTGGAGGTTGGCTCCTTCGACCAGTGCGGGATCAGGCCCCAGCGCATCATCTCAATGACCCGACCGGTGTCGGCCATGCGCACCACCGGTGCCGGGGTGGTCGGAGCGATGTTGTAGCGCGGCTGATAGTCGACGTGCAGCGGCCCGGCGTCGAACAGCGACGGCAACCGTTCCTTCGGCACGGAGAGTTTGTAGCGACCACACATAGTGGCATCCTACGCCCGCGCGTGGGCAACGGGCAGTTCGTCCCAGCGGGTGGTGTAGCGGGGCGATCGGTGCTCGCAGCGCAGGTGCCAGGTTCGACCCGGCCCGAACGAGAATGATGATGCCGATGCCAGCCGCAGCGTGCCTCTTCCCCAATCGCGGTTGATCCGGTCCATGCACACCATCAGTCGGTTCGCCCGGGTGTGATCGGTACGGTCGAACAGGTGGGGCTGTACCCTCGAACGCTTCTCCAGCCGCCAGAGCACGACGCCGGCCTTCTTGTAGCGGTGCTGTGGTCGGTAGATGCGCTCCAGGCAATACACCGCCGCGTGGGCGATCTCGCGTGTGTCGTTGGTCGGCACGGCCATCCTTACCCCGGCCGAGTTGCTGTACTGCTCCACGTCAGCGTGGATGTCGGTCATCACGAACGCGGTGACGATCTGCGTGGCCAGGTCCTGCAGCCGCAATTTCACCGCGGCTTGGCTGGCGAAGGTGGTCACCGCCTCGCGCAGTTCGACCGGGTCGTTGGTCACCCGCCCAAACGACCGGGTGCAGGCGATGTTCTGCTTATCAGGCCGAACTTCCTCCATGTCGATGCACGGCTCGCCGCGTAGTTCGAGCACGATCCGCTGGCCTACCACGCCCAGTTTCTTGCGCACGGCGTGCGGGTCAGCATCTCGCAGTTGCCGGGGCGTGGTGATGCCCATCGCTCGCAGCCGCCTCTCGAAGCCCAGGGCCACCCCCCACAGGTCGGTGAGCACCACCTCATCCAAGGCCCGAGTGATCGCCGCCTCGCTGTCCAGGACATGCACGCCTGTCGCCCCGGGGGCCTTCTTCGACCGCTGGTTGGCGAGCTTGGCCAGCGTCTTGGTCGGACCGAATCCCACCCCGACCGGCAGGCCGGTCCACTGCAGCACAGTGTCGCGTATGCGATGGCCCAGCGATTCCCACGACTCGGGCATCGTGCCGGTCCAGCGCAGGAAGCTCTCGTCAATGGAGTACACCTCCATGTCCTGTGCGAACATCCGCAGCACATCCTGCACACGCCGGCTCATGTCCGCATACAGCGTGTAGTTGCTCGAGTACACCGCGGCGTGATGGCGGTCGAGAAGGTCCCGCACTTGGAAGTAAGGCTTGGCCATGCCCACGCCCAGGGCCTTGGCCTCTGCCGAACGCGCCACGATGCACCCGTCGTTGTTGGAGAGCACCACTACCGGGCGACCCGCCAGCGTGGGGTCGAATACCCGCTCACAACTGGCGTAGAACGAATTGGCATCCACCAGCGCGTACATGGTCATACCCTCCGCACGACAGCCACCACGACACCACAGACGGTCGTGGATTCACGACGGTAGCGGCAGACGACAAACTCCCCGTCCTGTTCGATCAGCACTATCCGGCCGGGCTGGGGTGTCACTGCCCGATCCACGACGAGTAGCGAGCCATCGCAGATGCCCTCACCGTGAAGCGCGTTGCCTCGGACGCGGTACAGATATGTGGCGGCAGGATGGGTGACGAGCCAGTCATTGAGATTAAGCGGCTCGTCCTCGTAGCCTTCCGCCGCTGACGGGAAGCCCGCGGAGATATGCCCGATGATGAGCGGCCAGTAGCCCACGATTGCAGGTTAGGGTAGTGTTCGGTCGGCGTCAAGCGATACCCGAACGGCGTCATTCTTCGAGTTCAATCCCCACGGCCTGAGCCAGCGCCACCGCTGCTCGATAGTCGTCATCGCCTTCTCCGTGCCACTGCTCCCCGCCACGATAGATGCCCTCGGGCGTCGCGATCCATGCTGTGAATCTATAGCGGTGACTATCCAAGTCGTAACGGCGCGACACGTTGAAGCCGGCCGCGCCGATGGTGCGGATGATGCTGTCGGCTAGCGGGTCGTCAATGTGCATCGTTGCTACTCAGGTCACGCAGAACAGTGGCAACCACCTCGTAAGTGTAGGCCACGATCTTGGGCTGCTTGCTGGCACGTGGGCCTGCGACATTCAGCGTAGTGATGTGGTGCTCTCGGATGAATTGCGCCACTGTCGCCGCCGCCGCGCGGGCGTCCTGCTGCGTGGCGTCGATGATGACGTGTGGCTTGCCTTCTTCTAGGCATATCTCCACGGTTAGCGCCGTCCCGCCTTCTGGTGGGCCGTAGGCGACGATCAGCGTGGCGTCGCTGTCGCGGACGTTCTGGCGCGTCCTCGCCGGATAGCTGCTCGTCGCCATCTCCTGCAAGGGATAGCGCCCGGAGATCGCTCCATCCTCGGCCTTGCGACCTCTCGGACACCATCCTCGGCATCGCGCGCCAGCATCGAGCGCGGCGTCAAGTGCGGCACGATCCGCGCCGGTTTGCCCGCCTGACACAATGGTGATGTGGTGATTTGGGTTCAATCGTCCTTCGGCTCATCGTCGCCGTTCGTGGGCGGTAGTTTCTTAGCGGTCTTGATATCCTTGGCGATGCTGTCACTGTAGGCCGCGTACAGCTTCGGCCTATCGCGCATGATCAGCATGTTCTCGGTGTTGCTTTCATCGCCGGCACGAGTGAAGTTCATCGATCCCGTGATGATCGTGTTGCCGTCGATGAGCATCACTTTGTGATGGTATGAAACCCGATACCCGACCTTGGCAACGTAGGTCGTGACGCCCTGATTCGTAAAGAACTTGCTGCTACTGTAGTCCTGACTTGCCTGTCCTGGGTCGAGTATGACTGTCACCTCTACGCCTCGCTTCTTGGCATCAAGCAGCGCTTTGGCGATTCTCGAGGACGAGAATGAATAGCACGCGATTACCACAGACTTCCGAGCCTGCTCAAGCTCGTGAATGACGGCGTTGGCGGCCCCGCCGTTAGGGGAGAAGTAGAGTTCGATGCCATCTTCGATGGCCGCCGGCTTGCTCTTCGAATCCTTCTCGGCAAGACTGATGGGATTTGAGATCAGTACCAGTGCCAGGATGACAGGGATCGTGTAGCGCATGCTGTCATCCTATCGATTGGTCGGCCTTGTGGAGACAGCTCAAGCACAGAAGTCACTCTTTCGCATGCCCCAAGTGACCGTACATCAGCACATACCGCTGCAGCCCAACGCGGCAGGATGGCCCTATCTTCGTGCGGACAAGCGTAGCGACCTCAGGATGTGGTCGGTAGACTGCCACTCTGGTAATGTAGTCAGTTCATGCCATTTTCTGTCAACTCGCTTGCCGAGGGGATCATGGACAACAACTGGACCCGCGACGAACTTGCCTCTTGCGTAGCCACATACCTTTGGATGTTGCGCGCGATTGGAGACGGTTTCACACCGGTGAAGAGCCGTGTCAATGCTGCATTGCGCGAGGGGCCATTGCACGCGAGATCTTCCGGATCGGCGGAGTACCGCTTCCAGAACATATCCGCTGTCCTGGATCAGCACGGTGAACCATGGATCGAAGGCTACAAGCCGGCCAGCAATGTCGGTTCTGTGATGGCGTCGACTATCTGGTCACTTGTCGAGGCTTGTCGCAATCAGCGGTCTAGGCAACGCTTGGGATGGCTCGTTGCGCATCTGCCGACCGCATCGGTTGTGGATGCTGCCAACCGTCTGGCTGCGGGTGCCGAGTTCGAGTTCCCAGACTCAACCACCTATGACGTGCATGTGAGCGGCAAACTGCTCCCACCCAAGAAGGTAATCGCCTATGCGTGCCAACTTTTCTATGAGGCTCCGCTATACCCGAGCAACTTGTCGGCCGGTGATGGCCATCCTGCGTTCATGAAGCTGAGCGAATCACGGTTGGTGCCGCAGCCAAAGCTCATGACCGAGCCAGAATCGGAGCAGTTTCGTTCTGCGGTGAAGGTCAAGCGTGGCCGCGGTTTCGCGCACAAACCAACAGGCAATCATCAACCTGCGGTCCACACTCAAACATCAGTTGTCTATATCCGCGACCCTGCCGTCGTCGCGTTCGTGGAAAACCGTGCTAAGGGCAAGTGTGAGTTGTGCGGGGCCGACGCACCCTTCTTTCGACCTGACGAAAGCCCGTATCTTGAGGTTCACCATATCAAGCCGCTGTCAGAGGGTGGTCCCGACGTTGTGGAAAATGCGGCGGCACTCTGCCCAAACTGTCACCGCGCCTGTCACCATAGTTCTGAGGCCCAAAGTCATAGGTCTGCACTTGTGACAATCATCGCATCCATCTCTGTGGACCTTGCTGAAGCCTGAGCGCCGTCTTTGCTGGCTTGTGCATTGGCGGCAACAACATCTGTTTACCGCGGTGATGCGCCGCTTACGCAAACGTCGTTGGCGCTAAGACACTCTCGGAAAGTACCCCAGCACCGTGGCAACCGCCGTTGCGTGAAGCTCAGGCGGTGTTCCCATCATGTCATCCGGGAAGCCGTCCCAATCGATGAGCGCCCAATCCGACTTGCGATACTTCGCCCACCACCACCGATTCTGATATCCGTCGTCGATCACGTCGGTGATGGTGTAGGTTTCGGTGCCGGGCGTCCGGGCCAACGGTTTGAACGTGTACGGGTACTCGGCCCACGCCAGGTGCGTGCGCTTGGTCGCACCACTCTGGGTGAACGAGCTGTTGCCCGCGGCGATCGCGTTATTGCTCCGCGGCTCGACCTTCACG
>CAZFDT010000110.1:0-13733 GCA_964518335.1 uncultured Phycisphaeraceae bacterium | reverse complement strand
TGGTGAAGGCGTCGATGGCGTCGAGGTTCTGGGCGCCGTCGTCGGTCAGCTCGATCTGCAGATCGAGGAAGTCCGTGGCGATGCTGGCGACCTTGCCCTTGGCGACGGCGGCGATGCCGTTGATGATCGCCCCGACGTCCTGACCGGCGTCGCGGACCGCGTTGGTCACGGTGTTGTAGGCCGAGAACCCGCCGGCGACCGCCTCGTTGTTGTTGCTGCTGTTGAGCAGGGCGATGCCGCCGGCCTGGCCGCCGTCATCCACCACGTCCACGCTGACGAACTGCGCCGAGCCGAACTCGGTGCTCTTGAGCACCAGGCCGTCACCCGACGCCACCGCCGAGATGCCCGTCACCGTCTTGAAGGTGTTGATGCTCTTGGCGATCGAATCGAGCGTGGTGCCCGAGGCGAAGGTGAACTCGCGGCTACCCAGGGCGCCGGCGAGCTCGAAGGTGAAGCGAGCGTTGGCCGACCCGTTGAAGTCCAGGTTGGTCGCCGCGAACGACAGGAACAGGCCGGCGTTCTGCGCCGACTGCGTCACGAGCACTTCGACCTCGCGGTTCTGCCCGAAGCCGAGCTTGGCGGCATTGATCTTGAACCCGGCGACCTCGGTGCTCTGGGCGCTGACGGTGAAGTCGAACGTGCCGTTGAGCAGCTTGGTGCCCTGGAAGCTCGTCTGCGACGCGATGCGGTCGATGGTGCCCAGGATCGAGTCGATCTGGAGCTGGTTGGCCTCGCGCTCCTCGCGGGAGAGGCCGGCGTCGTTGGCCGACTGGCCCACGAGCGACTGCACTTCCAGCAGGAGGCTGTTGATCTCCTGCAGGCCGCCCTCGGCGATGTTGACCACCTGGTCGGCGCGTTCGGCGTTGCCGATCGCGGCGGTGATGGCAGCCTTCTCCGAGCGCAGGTTCTCGCTGGCGATGAGGCCCGCGGGGTTGTCGGCGCCGCGGTTGATCGCCAGACCGGTGCTCAGCCTCTCCAGGCTCTTGGTGAGGGACGAGTTCTGCTGGCCCAGAATCCGCTGGGAGATCAGAGAACTGACGTTGGTGTTGATCCGACTCATGACCTTGATCCTCCGTGAATCTTCGGGAGTCAACCCGAAGCTGGAGACTGTGGCATCCTGCCGGGGGTGGTAGATCTCCGATCTGCTGATGCGTTGCCGGTCACGCGACCGGCGAAAAACTCGATGTCGGCGACACGCGCTCATGCGTGCGTCGCAGGGTTAAGGTCGGACCTTCCGGGCGTCAGCGAACACGGTGTCGGCGAACTTTTCTTACCGGACCTCCCGGTCCGGCCCGACCCGCTCGACGCCCAGCCCGCGTCCGACCTCCCTCCCCATCGGCACAATCGCTACACCCCTTAACGTCCACCCAGACGTTACAGACAGAAAGGTTTGTCATTCGCCGCGGATCGCCCTTGCCGGCAGCGCATGCGATAGCCGCGTTCATCCGTCGTGGGCGACGAACGCCCCCCCCGTCGGGCTGGCTTGGCTGTGGCGATCAGGCGAGATAGCCGCCGCGGCGCATCGACACGAGGCGGGGCTGCAGGAGCTTGCCGGGGCAGCGGGTGGGCTGGATTTCCTGGTGCGTATAGACGCGGCTGACGGGAATGCGGTGCTGGCGCATCAGGGCCGAGAGGGTCTGGCGCAGGGCTTCCTGCTGCGGGCTGGTGGGCTCCTGGTAGTCGAAGTTGCCCAGCAGCATGACGCCGAGGTTGTTTTCGTTGTTGCCTTTGACGTGAGCGCCCTGGTAGGCGATGTTGCGGCCTTCCCAGACGCGGCCGGCACGGTCGATGATGTAGTGGTAGCCGATGTCGCCCCAGCCGCGGTCGGCGACGTGGGTGCGGCGGTCGCTCTCGATGCGGGCGGCCGTCGAGGCATAATCGCTGAACCACACGGCCGTCCAGCCCTCGTGATGCACGGTGATGCGGTTGACCCCGCGCATCGGGTTGATGCGGGGCATCATGGGCGAGGCCTTGGCCCAACTGGAACGGGGGATGACGTTGAGCCCGGCGACAGTCGGCGCGGGCGCGACCGGAGGCGGCGCCACGACCTGCGGCTGCGTCGGGGCGTACACGCGCTGACCGTGGCTCGTCGGCGGCGCCGAGGTCCACTGCGGCGACGGACGGTCATTCCAGTCCGTGGCATATTCGGTGCAGCCCGCCACCGCCAGGCCCAGACCGGCCACAAGAAACTCTCGACGACTCACGCTCATAGGACTTCGAATCGGTATTCCCCGCCGACGGTCTGAATTATTCACGTCCGCACCTGCCTGTCAATATAGGAAAACTCGAATTCGTCGCGACCATCCGTTCCAGCGTCGCATCATCGTTTTTATCGCGGACGCTACGCCGCCATCGCCCGCGACACCACGGTCTGGCCGCCTTCGTCGGCGCCGGCCGCACCCAGCACGTTGCGGCAGAAGATCACGATCTCGCGCGACGGGTCGTCCTTGGCCGGGTCGCTCATCACCAGCCAGCCGGTGTTCTTGAGCTGGCCCTGCAACTCGCGCCACAGGTAAGGCCGATCCGGGTCGGCGGCGTTGGCGGCGTCAAGCCGCACACGCGGCGCGACCACCGCCAGATAGCCGTCCCGGGCCAGCGCCCGCCGCGCGTCCGTGAGCAGGGCCACCGGATTGGGGCAGCGGTCCAGGCCGTCGAGGATCAGCAGCATGTCCACCTCGCCGTCACCCAACGGCAGGCGCGTGGCGTGCGGCTGATGATGCGCCACCGGCCGCGTCTGCCCGGCGGCGTAGGTCTGGCCTCGGATCGCAGAGGAGGCGAACGCAGCCTTCGCCGCGTCGCGCTCGACGCCCACGCAGGTCAGGCCCTGCGCCGCCAGCGCGTGCAGGATCACGCCGTCGCCGCAGCCGACCACGCCCAGCTTCCGGGGGCGGACGGTCTGGCGAATCAGGTCCATCGCCACGCGGCCGCGCAGCTCGATCCGCTGCCGCAGCGCCGCGTCCTGGCCCAGGCGCGTCCAGTCGCTGTCGGACAACTGCAGCGTCTGCGACGGAGCATCGGCGGGCAACTCGCTCGCACCCGCGCCGAACAGCCGCGCGTTCCACAGCAGCGGCGTGCCTCGATACCGCGACGCGACCTTGTCCAGATCCGCAGCGACGCGCGAGAATCCCCACTTGGCCTCGAACGTCGCCAGCGCCTTGTCCACACCGGCGCACGAGTCGGCCTCCGTGGTCCGCGCCGGCCTCAGCCCGTGGTAATGCGCGTACTCGATATGCGGCACGCAGTAGCAGCACCAGCCCGCCAGCCGCGCACGCAGCCCGAAGTCGATCGTCTGACCCCGCAGGAACGTCTCGTCGAATCCGCCGATCTGATCGAACACCTCGCGCTTGAAGCAGTAGAACGCCCCCATGACGTGATCGACCTCCAGCGGGCGGCTGAAGGTGTAACGTGGCAGGCCCTGGCCCACGTGGATGTAGCCCCGCGGGTGCAGGACGAAATCGCCGAAGGCGTGGATGTTGCCGTACTGATCGAGCTGCTTGGGCCCGATGACGCCCAGGCGGGCCGGGGCGCTGTCGAACGTGTCGCACAGGAGCCTGGCCCAGTGGCGGGTGAGGCACATCGTGTCGCCGTCGAGGCGGCAGAGGATGCTGCCGCGGGCCTGCTCGACGAGGCGGTTGGCGTGCCTGGCGAGCACCCCGGTGTGCGGCGCCTCGGTGAGGGTGATGAAGGGCTGGCCGCCGCGCCAAGTTTTCTTCGCCGCCGCACGCAGCGTGTCGAGGCTGTCGTCGGTCGATCCGTCGTCCCAGGCGAGAATCTCCAGCGGCGTCGGATCGTCGTGCAGCGTGTCGTGGAGCGATTCGAGGAGCTGGCCCAGGAAGTCGTACCGCCCCTCGTTCGAGCTGGCGCGGCCGTTGTTGTAATTCGGGATCAGGACCGAAACGCGCGGAGCATCATTGGCGACGGACAAGCCCATCCCCTGGTTATCGGGCATCCCGCCGTTGATCCTTTAGCCGCAGGTGCTTCCGGGGGGGTCGCAGAACACCGCGTCATGGATACCGCCCCGCCTGTCGCAGGAGCCTCGCATACGGCGAGTTCTGACTGTGACCCGGGTGCAGCGGCCACCGGTCATAGGCCATCACAAATGACCACCGCTGATCCGACAGCTTCGCCTTCCTCGGATTGTCCTCCACGTAACGGACCGTCCGCGACACCGCGTCGGGGTGATCCAGAAAGACTTTCCACCCCGGCCCGCCCCAGACCGGGTGATCCATCGCGCGAAGCCGGGCTTCGCGAAGCCGCAAGCGGCTGGCGTCCTGCAGGTTCGCGATCATCTGCTCGGCGCTGTGCTTGTGCTTGCGGATGAGCATGTGCACATGGTCCGGCATGATCGCACAGGCGTAACAGGTGTATTTCTCGGCGGCGATCGCCGCGGCAAAGGCTTGCGAAATCGCCGGCACGCATGCCGTATCGAACGTCAACAGTTCGTGCCGCAGCCAATCCTTCGCCGCATCGTAAAACGCACGGATGTCCGCCGATGCGGGCTGAACGCGCTTGCGGCCGCGATGCAGTTGCCCCAACTCGGCGACGATGTCGGACGTGATCGCATGCGACGTGCTGCCGCGCGGGTCATTCGGGAGCCACCAGCCGTACGCCGTCCAGATCAGGTGGTACGCGATCACGAGGGGGTTCGCCACGGAAGTTTTCTCCAGCCGCTTGCGGCTTCGCGAGACCAGACGAGGGGCAACGCGCGCGGATCATATCGGATCCGACGGTACGCGAAGCCGCAAGCGGCTCAGGAGCGCCCATCAAAGAACAGACCCTCGCGCGGGCGAGGGTCTGTCGGTGATCGCTTGAGGTCGGAGCGATTCAGTTCGCGGCGTCCTTGACCGCATCCGCGGCGTCCTTGGCCGCGTCTTCGACCTTATCGGCACCTTCCTTGGCCGCGTCTTCGGTCTTTTTGGCCGCGTCCTGAATGGCGCGGGATGCGTCGGACGACTCCTCCTTGCCGCAGCCGACGGCCAGGCCCAGTCCGAATGTCATCGCCAGAATCAGAATCCAGGTTCGCATGTGAGGTCTCCCTCAGTTAGAGGAACAAAGAAAGAAATAAACGACGTGCTGCAATTATACCGCAATCGCCTCGATTGGCCATGGTCGATGCGCGATGCTCCCGGGTCGGGCCTTCAGACGGTGTTGATGCGGTCGATGAGCAGGCGCAGGCGGCCGTATTTTCGCTTGGTCGAAGCGAAGGAGAGGCGAGGCAGGTCCGGGCACTCGTCGGGCCCTTCGCCTTCGAGGGGGCCGGACTGCACCATGCGGCCGTCGGCCACGAGCTCGCGGAACTCGCCGTTGACCTGGTCCAATAATGTCGCCGGCAGCGGCCGGTGCATGCGGATGACCAGCGTGTCCTTGACGAAGCGCTGCGAGTGATAGTTGCGGTAGAAGTCCAGCACGTACTGGGCCGCCTTGCGGGTGTCGTCGGTGACGAGGTAGAGGTTGAGGTCCTCGGGGCTGATCATGCCGGTGTTGAGCAGGTGCTCCTTGACGTAGCGGTCCCACTCGACCCAGTAGTGCTCGCCTGGGGCATCGACCATGACGACGGGGATCAAGGGGGTCTTGCCGGTCTGGATGAGGGTGAGGACCTCGAAGCCCTCGTCGTGGGTGCCGAACCCGCCGGGGAAGAGTGCGACGGCGTTGGCCTGGCTGACGAACATGAGCTTGCGGGTGAAGAAGTAGCGGAAGGTGACGAGCTTGTCGTCGCCGACGATGAACTCGTTGGCGTTGGTCTCGAAGGGGAGTCGGATGGCGACGCCGAAGGAGGCTTCGCGTCCGGCGCCGCCGTGGCCGGCACGCATGATGCCGTCGCCGGCGCCGGTGATGACCATCCATCCGGCGGCGGAGATGACCTGGGAGAACTGCAGCGCGGCCTGGTAGTGCGGGTGGCCCGGAGGCGTGCGCGCCGAGCCGAAGATCGAGATCTTCGGCGTGCCGCGGTACGGCCGGAATATCTTCATCGCGTAGCGAAGCTCCTTCATCGAGCGGGCGAAGAGCTTGAGCTCGCCCGTGTCCGACTCCTCGCCGATGCGCAGGCACGTCTGCACCATCTCGCGCATGAGCTGGCCTCGGAAATCCTCCGGCGACGTGCCCACCTGCTGAATCAGCCGGTCGATGGCTTCGACCACGGCGGGGTCGCGGACACTGGTGGCGGATGAGGTCGGTGGTGTGCTGGCGTTGGCTCTCGACATGATGCGTATCCGTTCTTGACACGAAAAAGCCCACGGCGATGAACCGCGGGCGCGGGTGCAAGGCAACAGGGCATGTTACCACAAATCGGCGCGATCAGTCCGCGTCGAGCAGGGCGACCGACTGGCGCCCGGCGTAACCGGCGTCGATCTCGTGCCAGTAGTTGATCTTCTTCTCGCCGCGCTGCCAGCACAGGCAGACCTCGCGCTCGTTGTGAACCGTGGGGAAGTCGATCAGGCCCTTCTCGAAATCCTTGAGCTCGACGCCGACCTGGTGCAGTTCATCCACGAGCGTGGACAATTCGTCCATCGCCGCCTCGTACTGCGGCTCGAGCTCCTCGACCATGTCGTCGCCGCGCGGCTTCTCGATGCGCTTGCGCAGTTCGACCACGCGGGCATACACCTTCACCACGTCCTCGATGATCCGACTGAGGTAAGGCAACGAGCGATTCGCCTCGTCCAGGCTGAAATACTTGCGGCCTGGACGTGGGCGGGGGTGAATCGTCGCGGATGCATTTTCGGACGCCATTGCGGTTTCCCTTCCTTCGGCCGAGTGATTATTGTTCGGCAAATCCGGGAGTCAACCAGCCAAACCAACGAGTCGTATCGGCCACCTGCATACACCCTATTCAAAATACGAGCATGCCCGCCGGTTTGTTCCCGTCATACCCACCGCGCAGGCAAGCTGGGTAAAAATACCCTCGCGCCCGCGTGTGCCTCGCCTATCATCATGAGGAGACGAAGCGGCGGGAGGGTTCTCCGCTTCGAGGGCGCGACGCCACGCCGCGACGGGGTCACGCCGCCTCCACTTCGACCGCGGTGCGCCCCTGCATCATCGCCGCCAGCCGTGCCCGCATGTTGGGCTTGAGCGCCGATTCGCCCGACTCGTCGCCGACGATCTGCAGCTCGTGCGGCTGCGGGTCCGACACGCCGTCCGCTTCGCCCGCGTCGGAAACGTCCGCGGGCTCTGACGCGGCGGTGGCGTCCTGGGCGTTCTGGCGGTCGATCGCGTCCTGGCTGATGCGGCCGTCGCCGCCGACCTGGTCGAACTTCACCGCCACGCGCTTGCTCACGCCGCGCTCCTGCATCGTCACGCCGTAGAGCAGGTCGCACGACTGCATCGTGCGTTTGTGGTGCGTGATGATGATGAAGTGCGAGTGATCGAGGAAGCTGTGAACGACCTCGCTGAAGCGTTCGACGTTGGCCTCGTCGAGCGCGGCATCGACTTCGTCGAGCACGCAGAACGGCGAGGGCCGCGTCTTGAAGATCGACAACAGCATGGCGACGGCGGTCATGGTCTTCTCGCCGCCGGAGAGCTGGCTGATGGCGCACGGCTCCTTGCCGGGGGGCTTGGCCATGATCTCGATGCCGCTTTCGAGCACATCGATTTGACCGTTCTCGTCCGGTTGCAGGAACAGGTCGGCCCGTCCGCCGCCGAACAGCTTGCGGAACAGCCCGTTCTGACCCGCGAAGTTCTCCTTGATCTGGGCGAACGTCGTCTCGAACCGCTTGCGCGAGTCGTCGTTGATCTGGCCGATGAGCGCTTCGAGCGTCTGCTTGGCGCGCTCGATGTCCTCGACCTGGCGGCGCAGGTCGTCGTGCTGGTGCTCGAGGTCGTCCTGCTCGCCGATGGCGTCGAGGTTGACGTTGCCCAGCCGGTGCAGCTTGCCGCGCAGATCCTCGATCTCGGATTCGACAGTGGACCAGTCGATCTCGAAGGGGTCGGGGATCGGGGATCGGGGATCGGGGGATTGGGAGAGGGTTTCTTCCGATTCTTCTTCTGATCCCTGATCCCTGGTCCCTGAACCCTCAATGGCTGCGCGATACGCCTCGACCACATCCAGCTCCAACTGCTCGTGAGCGCGCTGCCGCACGGCGTCGGACTTGACCTCGACCTCGCGGCGGTCGATCTGCAGCTTGTGCAGGCGCTGGTCCATGCCCTCGACGATCTGCTTCTGCTCACGCAGCGCGACGCGCAGCTCGCCCATCGCGGCGTCGGACTTCTCCAGCCGGTGCTGCACCAGCTCGCACTGCGTCACCAGCTCGTGCAGGCGCGTGTCGGCCTCGCCGGCCTCGACGCGGGCGCGGTGCTCGGCCTCCTTGAGTTCCTCGATCCGGCCTCGGTGCAACTGCAACTGCTCCTCGCTCGCGTGCAGTTGACGCCCCACGTCCGCCGCCGCCAGATCCACCTGACGCACCTGGCGCTGCGCCGCGGCAAGCTGCTCGGCCGTCTTGCCCGACTCGACCCGCGCCGAGGTCACCGTCTCCTGCGCCGACTCGACGGCGGCCGTCATCTGCGCGATGGCCGTCTCCAGCTCCGTCACCGCCTGGCTCTTCTGCGTCTGCGTCGCCTCGACCTGCTGCACTTCGTCCTTGTGCGTTTGCTTGCGGCTCTGGGCGTCGCGCAACTGTCGGTGTATCTGCTCGGTCTCGGCGGCGATCACCGGCTGCTCGCGCTCCAGCGTGGCGATCTGGCCGCTGAGGTTGTCCAGCCGGCTGGCCAGCTCGACGCGCACGGCGTTGGCGTCGTAGATCGCCTGGCGCAGCTCCTGGGCGATGGCTTCGACGTGGGCGGCGTGGTCGGACAACTGCGCCAGCGCCTGCTGATCGGCGTGGATGCGGCCGTCGAGGTCGGCGAGCTGAGCGTGCAGGGCGGTGAGCTCACTGCGGCGGCTGATGAGGCCTACGCCCTGCGCTGCAGTGGCCGGGCCCGCCATGACGCGGCCGTCGCTGTCGAGCAGCTCGCCGCCGCGGGTGACGAAGCGGCAGCCGGCGGGCATCGTCTGGCGCAGGCCCCGGGCCTGGTCGAGACTGTCCACGACGAAAGTGCGGGCGAACAGGTGCCACGCCAGGGGAGCGAGTTCGGCGGGGTAGCGCACGAGGTCGATGACGGCGGGAAGGTCTGCGAAGCCGCAAGCGGCTTGATGCGTGGGGACCCGGCACTGATCGAGGGGGAGGAACGTGACGCGGCCGGCCAGGGCGCCGATGGCCTCGGCGCCGCCGTTGTCGCAGGCGATCTGGTCGAGGCGATCGACGACCAGGGCCTGCTGGCGATCGCCCAGGGCGGCCTCGACGATGCGGGCGTGGTCCACGTCGGCCTCGATCAGCTCGGCGACGACGCCACGCACGAACGCGAATGTCTGGTCGTGCTCGGCGGCCTTGCGCGCCAGAACCGCCTTGACCGGGTCGGCCAGGCCCTCGCGTTTGTCCTGCATCTCCTGCAAGAGCGATCGGCGCGAGTCAAGCCCCGACCGCTGCTCCTTGAGCTGGGCGAGCTGCTCGGCGAGCTGGCGCTGCTGCGCGTCAAACTGCGTCGCCAGCGCCTTCTGCCTGTCGAGCTGCTCCTGTTGCTGGGCGATGAGGGACTGGGCCTCATCATGCTTGTCGGTGGCCTCGTCGCGCGCGGTGAGCAGACGTTCGAGCTGGCCGCTGATCTCCCCGGCGCGGCGGTCGAGCTTGTCGCGCGTGCTGGCGAGGTTCTTCTCGAACGAGTCGATGGAGGTGATCTCGTTGTTGAGCTGGGCCGAGCGGCGCATCAACTGGATGATGCCGGCCTTCTCGTCCTCGAGGCGGGAGCGGCGGTCGTTGAGGTCGTGCTGCAGTTGCCGGTACTCGTCCTGCGCCGCCGTGAGCCTCGCCTCGTGCCGGTCTTTCTCCGCCGCCAGGCGCTGGACCAGCTCGCGCTGCTGGGCCAGCTCGGCCTGCAACTCATCGCGGCGCGTCGAAAGCTCGGCGATTCGCTTCTCGTCCCGCTCGATCTGCCCGGTCACCTGCTCCAGGTTCGACGCGGCGAACTGCTGACGCTGCAGCGCCTGCTCCTTGCGCGACTGCTGCTGCAGCCGGTCGTGATCGAGCTGCTTCTGCCGCGTGAGGATCGACTGCCGCTCGATCTCGGCGTCCTGGATGGCCTGGTCGGTCTCGTCGTGCTTGCGCGCCGCAACAGCGCGGTCGGCCTCGAGCTGCTCGAGCTCCTCGGCGATCGCCGCGAGCTGCTGCGACAGCTTGTGGTACTCGGCGACCGCGTACTTGAGCTGCAGCTCGCGCAGGCGCGTGGTGTATTCCTGGTGCGTGCGGGCGCGGGCGGCCTGCATCTTCACGCTGCGCAGGCGGCGCTCGGTGTCCTCCAGCCGCGTGCGCGACAGCGTCAGATTCTGCTCGGTGCGCTCGAGCTTGCGCAGGGCCTCTTTCCTGCGGGCCTTGAAGCGGCTGATGCCCGCCGCCTCCTCGAAGATCTCGCGGCGCTCGTCGGCGTTGGCCTGCAGCAGCACATCGACCTTGCCCTGCTCGATGATCGAGTAGGCGTCGGTGCCGATGCCCGTGTCGAGGAACAGTTCGCGCACGTCGCGCAGGCGGGCGCGCTGATTGTTGATGAGGTACTCGCTGGACCCGTCGCGGAAAAGCTGCCGGCCCACGGCTACGGTGTCGCAGTCGAGGGGGAGCCTTCGGCGGGTCTGGGGTCTGGGGTCTGGGGTCTGGCCGACACCCGACACCCGATCCCCGACACCCGTTTCCTCGATCACCGGGTTGTCGAACGTCAGCGTGACCGACGCCATGCCCGAGGGTTTGCGGGTGGCCGAGCCGTTGAAGATGACATCGAGCATGGCCCCGCCGCGAAGGCTCTTGGCGGACTGCTCGCCCAGGACCCACTTGATGGCGTCCACGACGTTGGACTTGCCGCAGCCGTTGGGTCCGACGATGCCGGTGACGGGCGCATTGAAAACGATGTCCGTCTTGTCGGCGAAGGACTTGAAGCCGCAGAGAGTGATCTTGGCAAGGCGCATCAGGCGACGACCTCCATGTCGAGTCCACGGGCCATCCGAGCCACGTTGGCGACGCCAGGGGTGAGACACCGCCCCTGACTCGCGTGCTGCTCACTGTATCGGCAAAACGGTTCGCCGCCAAGCACCATTACCGGGCTCACGGCGCGGTCTCGGGCCGTTCGTTGGACGGGGCCTGCGGCGGGGGCTCGACGGTGCGACCGGTGGGCAGGTCGATGAAGCCCGGACCCGCCGGCGGCGGTGCGTCGCCGGGCGCGGGCAGCTCCTCCTGACCTTCGACCTCCGGACGCTGCGACGTCGGCAGTTGCCGCACCATCTTCTCCACTTCGTCGATCAGCGGATTGGCCTCGATCAGCACCCGGTAGGGCAGCGCCCCCTTGCCGCAGAGCTCGTACGTCGCATGCACCACCTGGCTGTACGACAGGTCCAGTCCGTCGGTCGGGTTCTCGATCGTCGGCTTGTGCGCCATCAGGAACACCAGGTTCGCCAGCGTCGGGGCGATCTCCACCGTCTTGGCCTTGGTCTGGCCGAAGCCCTGGTAGTACACGTTCACCCGCGGCGGCTGGGGCTTGGTCTCGTCCAGCTCGTCGGCGCGCAGCATCAGGTGGTTGTCCCACAACTGGGCGATCATCGGCCGGTCGAACTCGATCATGGGGTCGAAGATCGCCAGCCGCGGCATGCCCGTCTGCGTGGCGTACACCAGCGGCCGCTTGGACGGCACCAGGTCCAGCGCGAACTTGAACGACTCGGTCTTGAGCTGGCGCCGCTCGCGGCGGGTGCGCGGGTCGATCACGACCTCGTACTCGCCGAGGATCACGCGGTGAATCGACGAGTCGTCGGCATCCATCAGCGACTCGTAGGCCGCCAGGCGCACGGTGTCGTCGGCATCATCGAGCATGCGTCGCAGCGTGGTGATGCCGCGCACGCTGTCGGGCAGGTAGCCCAGGATGGTGGCGACGCGGCGGCGCGTGGCGGCGTCGGCATCGCCCGCCAGGGCGGTGAGACGGTCGGCGGCCCGCACGTCACCCAGCCGCGCGCCCGCTTCCAGCGTCGCCAGCGCCACGTGCACCTTCGCATGGTCGTAGTGACGCTGCAGCACCGGGAGCACCGGCTTGCCCAGCGCTTCCCACGCCAGCGTGATGTCCTCGGCGTGCTGCTCGCCGCCAGACGCCATCAACACGTCGGCCAACTGTTGCGCCTTCTCCAGCTCGAACTTCTCCGAGCGCTGCACGAACAGGTTGCTCACCAGCGCCAGCAGCCGCCGCGGGTCGTCGTGGAACCGCGCGGGAATATTCACGTCGATCACCAGGTCCGTCGCGGGCACGGCCGTGTCGCGCCGATCGCTCGGGGCCTTGGGGAAACGCTCGTTGATGCGGTCGGCGATGTCGCGGCTGCGCTGCCAGCTCGGCTGATTGAGCACCAGCTCGATGCGTCGATCCTCGCTGACGATGCCGCCGGCGATGATCACGCCCTTGCGGCGATGCAGCGCGATGTCGTCGTCGGCCAGTTGGTCGGCATGCGGACCCTCCGGGCTGACGTACAGAGGGCCACGGCCGCTGGCCAGCTTCTTGGTGAATCGCATCTGGCGATTGGCACCGCCCAGCGACAGCTCGCAGGTCAACAGCTCGCCGTGCTCCAGGCTCGTCGTCTGCGTGCCCTCGACGGCCGACACCACCAGGTCGAAGCGCGTGCCCTTGGGCGCGCCGGGTGGGATCAGCCCGAACACCTCGACGGCGGCCGTGTTGGGATCGGCGATGATCTGAGCCGGGGTCATCGACGCCAGCGGGTTGGGGCCGCTGGCCAGTCGCGCCGACCCGACGCCCTGCAGGCGCATGTGATTGATCAGCCACTGCCGCAGGAACGCCGGCACGCTCGTCGAGCCTGTGCCCTGCAGGTTCACGACCAGGCCCCAGCCGGAGACGAGCATCGGCTCGTAGCCGCGCAGCCGCGCCATGCTGCCCACGGTGCCGCGCAGGAACCCGGGGCCGGTATAGACCGGCGGCGGCGGCGTCGCCGGGGCGACCTTGTTCTTCTTCCCGCACCCCGGTACGGCCCAGAGCGACAGAATCACAGCCGCCAGCAGCAGCCATGCCAGGTTGCATCGCAGAAGAGATCGCATGCTCATATTCGTCGGGAAGCTCGCGGGGCAGGCGTGAAAACAACGCCCTCCCGCCGTCGGCGCGGAGCGTGATTGTCCGCCATAACCCCCGCAACGTCAAGCGATTTTGGCAGAAAACCGCGCCGTCACCCATTGAAGGACTGCCCTCGCCCCGGCTGCGTCAGTCCTTTGCGGGGGCGGGCTTGGGGTCGGGGAGCAGTTGCTCGACGTTGAATTCGTACTGCACGCGGTTGCCGCTGATCTCCAGGCGGTAGCGGTCGGGCGGGAGTTTCTTCTCCGCCGAGCCCTGCACGCGGCTGTTGCTCTGCACGATCACGCCGATGTTGGTGAATTTGTTGATGCTCTCGTTCCAGGCCGCCAGCGTGACGCGAAACTGCGGCGAGTTGCCCAGCGGCTCGGTCTTCCAGGTGAAACGCAGCGTGTGCGCCTGATCGAGCGTGAACGCGGGGTACTCCCGGTCGGCGGTGTTGCGCGAGGCGCTGCGCTTGACCAGCGATTTCCAGCGCCGCGGGTCCACGGCGGGAGGAAACGCGTCGGCGTCGGCGGCGGGTGCGTCGGCGGCGGGGGGCTTGGCCGGTTCATCTTCCTGCGGCTTGTCGGCGACCGTCTCCGCATCGGTGGCGGAGGTCTCGGGCGGCA
>CAZFDT010000109.1:0-14378 GCA_964518335.1 uncultured Phycisphaeraceae bacterium | reverse complement strand
CGGGGCCGTTGAGACTCTCATACCAACTGGATCAGTTTTCGGGGAGCAGGCCACCCGTTGGCAGATATCGCCCGTCGCTTCAGTGATCGCGTAGTCATCTGGGGCGGCGTGCCCAGCACGCTGCTGGAGGAACATGTGAGCGACACGGTGTTTGACGATCACATGGCCATGCTGCGCGACACGATCAGTCCACGGCGTCTGATCGTGGGGCTGGCCGACCAGGCGATGCCCACGAGCCGGTATGATCGACTGGAGAAACTGGCGGCGTTCTTTGCGGCAGGTGCATGAATGATTGGGGCCGTGGTCTAAGACATGCACCCGTGTCTGAGTGTTCTGCCGCGATTCATATGTTGGCCAGGATTGGCGCCACATCCACCATGTATATCGCGCGAAATCCCTCGTGAATGGAGTCGAAGGTGATGCAGTTGCCCGATCGGTCCCAACGCGGATGCAGATCGCAGCGTAAGGGATTCGTCTGTGGGTCGTACCCGCTGTAAGGACCAGCATCCAGTTCAACCAGCGGGTACTGCGTGTCGGATTCGACATCGTAGAGAAACAGAGCGCGAAGATTCGTGTTACTGTCGGGGTACGTATCGGACAGCATCCAACGGGATCGTTCACCTGGTGCAAAGCTCATGTGGCCGTCAGTCACCAGCGTCTCGCGGCCGAGAACGCGGCATGGGCGTGTCTCACCATCGCGGACCACCAGATAGGCACCCCCTCTTTCATCAAAGTTCTCGCCCCACACTACGATCGTGTGATCATCCCACCACCAGAAATGGCTGGCATGCCAGCTTCCTTCGGCAGTGCTGTCACTGATGCAGAACAGGTTGGAACCGTCGCGATGACACGTGTACATTCGAGTGTGTCTTCGATCGTGACTCTTCCAGCGATGCAGCACGATGAATCGGCTGCCGCTGGGGTTGTACAACGCATGATTGAACCAGTGCACGGCATTGTGCATGGACGCGTTGGGCCTGATCGCGGCCACCTCACCGACTGATCGAAGCAACTCCACACGGCCATCGGCAATCTGCATGGACCAGATGCCAGTGTCGTCAGGTGCGGCAGTCCTGCACGGTGCATCCGCATGTCCGCTGTACCCATACCCCGGCCGCGTGTGCGCGAGGCGGTCAAAATCCAGCGAGATGGCTTCGACGCCGTCGCTGCGGATGCAATATATCGCGCGAGGGAGAATGCGAGTGCGACCCGTATTCACGTCCTTCAGCACCGACTGGTACTGCGTTTGGCCCCGGACATTGTAAATGATGTGTTGTGACGAGCCGGGGAGCCATTGAAGCATGCAGCCCTGCTGCCAGCACCATGCGGTCGTCTGGCCCAGTTCAATCCAGTTGTGGTCTGCCGCCCGATCGACCATGCCCACACGGAGCGCGTCGTCCGGACGGGGTTGGCGATCGCAGAAGTCGGCGCGCTGCATGAGCACCAAGCGATTGTCAACGCTAAATTGCAGCTTGTCATAGTATGCAAAAAAGTAGTGCCCATCGTTGGGACTGATGCGGTTGCACGCGGTCGTGCGGGTTGGAGTCGCCAGGTGAAATCGTGCCCGTTGTGAAGGGTGACTGTCTGGATGGCGCCGACCCGCCATGTCGCGGGTCACTACTGGCGCAACTCCAGCAATGTCGGTCGTGAAGACCTTTCGCATGTCTGGATCGGAGTCGGCGTGGTGGGATACACGCATGCTGCAGCTCGCCATTGCATCATCTGGATATCGTTACAGGCTCCGGGACAGGTGCAGAGGTGGCCGCCGACGAGCAAAGCTCGCTGAGCAGATCATCGACGACACCTTCGAACGTCACCTGCCATGCAGGTGCCAGCAGGCACTCGGTCACCTCGTACCCGCCACGAGGATAATAAGAAGCAGGAGGCGCGTAATGCAGGTAGCCGTTGGAAAGAGACACGATGAACGTGTGCTCAAAGGGCGACTTGTCTTTGAGCGTCAGTGCCGTTTCCGCAAGTATTTCCATGGGCGCGGTGACAAAGATGCAGTCACCTATGGCGATTCCCTTGAACTCAGCGGCAATGACGGGAGTACCCAGTTGCTCGATCACCTCCTGGTGCTTCTCGAGGGTCGCGATCTTCTCCTGGTTTCCTGCCATGCGTTCCATGGTCTTGATGCTGTCGAGGTATTTGTCGATGGCGTGTCTATTTCGTTCATCCATCGCGCGCAAGGCGAGGTCACCACGATTATCGGCATGCAGATAGCGAAACGCCCAGTGCGAGGGGAAATCCGCGCTCAGGGCGTACTTCAGGTAGAGCGGAAGAAATGATTTGAAGTTCAGGGACGTGTACTGCAGTGAGGCCAACAGTTGCGCCTGCTCTTGCTTCAGGGCCGCAATCACGGCTGGTATATCGCTCCTCAACGGCAGATCGATCTGTCTCGTGACCACATCAAGCCTGGCCGAGCAGGGCCTGGCGTCGATCCAAGCTCTCATCACACTCTGACCCAGCTGCGTGCCATAGCTCTGTGCGCTGCTCGGGTGTTCTGGATCAAACGTGCAGACCTCGCAGGAATCGCCCACGGCGCCCTGGAGAAAGAACGCCATGACTTCGTCTCCGATGCATTCCTCTAGGTACCGTAACGTGACGCCAACGTGATCGGCAGTAATCGTGCCCTGCTCTCCGGTCGGGGCGCCGAGCAGCAAGTGCACGCCAAAGTTATAGACGATCGCCAGCGCGCGGCCATCGAGTCGGTCGATTCGGAGCACACCGATCTCAGGGTCGATTGGGCGCAATGCCTCGACTTCGTGATCGGGCGGCATGGGCGTGTGGTAGCTTCTTACGGTGAAATCAGTCCCGTCCTTCATCATGAGGGTGCGATTGAAGCTCAGGCCGTTCTCGCGGGCCGAGCCGACGGCGATGGTCACGGGAACCATGCTCTGACGCGCCTGGTCGACGGCTTCGAGCGCTCTGTCGATCTGAGATTCGTCATCGCACAGCATGCGCGGGACTTGGTGGCTGTGTGAGGCACAAGCGCTCACATGACTGCCCGGGATGCCAAATGTCGTCTCGATACGTTGCCGCAGCCTGGGCATGAAGTCATCAGCGCTGTCATCCAGGATGTTCTGGCTGATCGTCCGTGCGCCGATGGCGGTCACGTCCATCGTCAGCAGCACGATCTGTTGTTGTCCGTTATCGAGCACCAGAGCCCTCACGTACATCGGGTCGGACATTTCGATTGTCTTGGCCAGATATGCGGGTGGAATGTGCCTCTTGACTTTGTCGGAGAGCAAGGTGGCCCAGGTGCCATGCCCATCAAAGGTGATGTCGAGTTTTGCGACTCCGGCCTTCATGGTGCTGTGTGTTCCCGGGACCCTCATATGTGGCCTTCTCCATTCTCGCGGGCAGCAGCGCGACTGCACCGTGCCATGGGCTGGTGATCGAGAGCGTTGCATGCAGGCAACGATTTGGGAACTGCCCCATTCTCGCCACGTCGATCATTGCCCGTAGCTTCACGGAGCAGGTGTGACGCTGCCTGGACAAAAAAGATGGTTCCCAGATCGCGAATGTGGTAGGGATTGCGATCCGTGCCATCGGGTGGGGCGACTTGCTCCAAGAGGCAGCCCAGGAGATTGGCGTCTTGCGGCGCAGTGAACTGCATGGATAGGCCGTATTGGAACGCACGAGCGATCGGTGTCAGCCAGCACGGATCCTTCGTGGCTTGGAAGAGGTCGATCCACAGGATGGCGGCGCACATGATGCCACTGGTGGCATGCCCGAACGACGTTGTCCGGAAATCCGGAAACGTCTGGTAAAATATCCCGCCATCCACTCGCTGCGCCTGCCGGTACCAATGGCCGGCCCGGATCGCGGCGTCGAGCCAGCGCTGATCGCCAGTATCTCGCCATGCGTCGAGCATCGGTCTGCCCCACCAATAGGCGTGACGCGGATGGATGCTGCCTGTGTCGGCGTCGGCCGGGCCATAGTCGATCCAGTTCCCTGCCGGTCGCTCATCCTGGAGCAGGCGCTCCATGATCTCGTAAAACGCTTCGCGGTACATCGGATCGCGCGTCCGTTCGTAGGTCTTGAGCCAGATGGCGTCGTCGGCCAGGGGGCGGCCCGCCCCGTTGTCTTTCGCACGATAGGGTCGGTCTGCAAAGGTGCGAACCGCAGGATCGTAGAGATCCAGCACCAGCCCCTGGCCCCGAATCCAGGCTCGCCGAAGGCACCATTGCACTGCGGCGATGCCCGCATCCACGTAGCGACGTTCGCCGGTCACGTCGGCCAGGACATACAGGCCGTCTATCGCCTCAAGGATGGCGCTGGTGTTCACGCGGTCGGGTTCGTCTTCGTAGGCCAGCAGCAACCCCTGGTCCGGGCCGTCTGTGACCTGATTGCGAAGGATGAAATCTGCTCCCACCTTGGCCGAGGCCATGAGCGCGGCATCGTCGAGGAGCAGGCTTGCATGGGCCAAGGCTTTGACCGCCTGCCCACCGTGCCACACCGGGCAGAAGAACCACCAGCGCCGCTCGGCGACGGCATACTCGCCGCGAAAAGCGCCTCGCCAGTGCCCGTAGCACAAGCCCTGGGCGTTGTGGTCGTTCTCGCCCAGCTCGTCACCCAGCACCATCGCTACCTGCGTCAGCCAGTGGCACGCCAGCGCCGCGGCGCGGGCCAGATCGGGCAGGTCATCGGCGACGGCAGCCAGATTTGCAGATCGGTTGGTCATCCAAACAGCGTCCCAACCCCGCAAGTGACAAACGCCTGGGCGGTCCAGTCCCCGCCAGTGGCGGGCGGGTTTCTATATCAGTATATCACACTGATATGGTTATGCAACCGACGGGCGTGAACATGCTCTGGTGCGGGCCAATGGCTGGGAAATAAGCCAAATAACGTCGCCAATTCCCGAGTCGGCGGGCGCCGCGGGGAGGCAAGGCTTGACACGTCTGATATGGTGTGATATGTTTGTGGCATTGTTTGATATATTCCCGTGGACTTGCAGGCGAGGACAAGCGGAACAACTCGCCGGAAGCTCGAGTGAAGGATCACGATGACGACACCCAACTCCATCTTGGCTCAGCATTCGCGACTGCGTTATCAGCAGGTTCGCGATCAGATTGAGCGTGAAGTGCTCAGCGGCAAGTATGCGCCCGGCCACAAGCTGCCTTCCCTGATGGACCTGTCCAGGGCCATGGGTGTCAACCATCTGACCGTTCGTCGCGGGTTGAACGAATTGGCCAAGCGGGGGCTGGTTGAGACTCAGCCACGCGTCGGCACATTCGTCAAGGAACGTCCCGCATCGGTCGTGGCGGCGCCGCCACGGATCATGCTCGGACTGCGCAGCTTCATGCTCAAGTTCAAGGTCTCTGGCCACCATCCGGCCATCGCGTCATATATGGCGGCACTCGATCAGAAGCAGCACGAGCACGACTTCGTCGCCCAGATTGTGTTCTATCAACGAGGCAAGCTTGCCGAAACGTTTGGGCGGCGCATCCTCGATGAGAAAATCAATGGCTTCATCATCGCCGACGGCGACGCTGCCCCGGCCGACCACGAGTTCTTCAAGGCCAACAATATCAAGCACGTGTACTGCGGCGCGATCTTGCCCTCCTATCGCGACTACGCCGGCGCGATCGTTCGCGACAGTGTCGGCGTCTTGCGCGAAGCCGTGAACCACCTCTACGAACTCGGCCATCGCCGCATCGCTTACGTGGTCTACCCCCGCGCGTCGGATCGTGAGATCCGCGACCAGACCTTTCGTCGCCTGCTGTTTGATCGGCAGATGTGCGACGCACGCAACCTCTTGGTGACCATCGAAGAGCCGCAGGACAGTCCGCGCTGGGAGCAGGTGGAGTCGGTCTTCGACATTGATCCCAAGCCGACGGCGGTCATCGTTGAAGACGAGTTCCTGGCGGACGTGCTACTGGCAGCCTGCAACCGCAGAGGCGTGAATGTCCCCGGCGATCTGTCCGTTGTGGCGTTGTCCGACCTGCTGCCGTTTGGCCATCGTCTGCCGCTGACAGCCCCGGATTCGCCTGCGATTCATCAGCAAATGATCGAACGGGCGGTGGACAAGGTCGTCAATCTGGTGCGCGGCATGCCGGAGCCAAGCCATCATGAGGTCATCACACAGGAACTGATGCCTCGCGCAAGCTCGGGGCCTTGCCTCCCGGAGGCGATGTCGCCCGTCTCTTGACGCATAAAAAATGACCCCGTGGTCAGAGGAGGTGGAAATGCGGTGAAACACGCGTGAGTCAACCCCATGGAGTATGAGCAACTCTGGATTTCATCATCTTCACCAGCGTATATGCAAAGGAGCAGGACATGATCGGCAAGAGCATGCTGGCAGGCGCGGCGCTCATGGTGCTGTGCGGCGGCGCGCAAGCCTCGACAATGGTCACTTTGGAAAACGGCGTCAATGGTGTCTCCGTCTTGGATACCCACGTTCGCATCTCCCACCCGACTCTCAACTTCGGCGGCGAAACGCAGATGCAGGTCGGTGGGGCACTGGGTGGAAGCCCCACCTATCGCTACGGACTGCTGGAGTTCAACGACATCTTCGGCAACGGCACGGGACAGATTCCCGTCAGCAATCTGATCCAGATTGACTCCGCAGTACTCAGGCTGCACCTGGGCGCGGTCAGCAGCGAGATGACCAGCAACCCGGTCACCGACAAGTTTCGCGTCAATCCCACGATCACCGACGTCACCAGCCACTACGGGACCAAGACGGGTGCGGCCGCGACCGCGGGTGAGATGAACTGGAACTACAAGTCGTTCAACACCGTGGGATGGGGCACGGCGGAAACCGGCAGCAACGGCCCCATCTACGACCAGGATTACAACGGCACCAACTACCTCGCGGATCAGGACATCAGCAACACGACCCCTGTGGGAACCATCATCGAGTGGGACGTCACCGATATGGTGCAGGCCTGGCTCGACTTCGAGAACGGCAATGGCGGCATCGCCAATCATGGGTTCCTGCTGCGGAATGTCGGCAGCAACTGGGTGCTCGCGCGTTTCACATCGGTGAACGCCGGTTCGGCGAACGATCCGCAACTGGTCGTCACGTTTTCACCGATTCCCGAGCCGGCGAGCCTCGCGCTCGTGGGAATGGGTCTTGCACTGATGGTCCGACGGCGCTGAGCAAGGTGCGCGTGCCAGATCACTCCAGGCTTATTTTGGAGACTCCGCAAGTGACACGGTGGATGCTGACATTCTGCATCCTGGCATTCGTCGGGGCGATGAACTTGCTCGTCACCCCGACGCGGCCGGCGGCGGCGGACGATTCGCCGTTCCCCTCCGGAGGTTTGCACCCTTATACGCAGCGGTACTCGCTTTGGGCGCAGCGGCACCCCGATTTCCCGGTCGGCGCGTGGCACCGAGGCACCGGGCTGCCGGAGGACTTTACCGCTCAGCAGCGCATCGAGCGTTATGCCGCCGCCGGGTTCACGCAGTTCATGGCTTACAACTCGTCCGACACGCATACGCTGGAGTTGAGACACGCCCATCATCTTCTTGAAGCCGAGCGCGTCGGGCTGGACTGGCAGGCCGACTCCATCGGCACCTCGTTCACCAACTTCCAGAACGACGTGAACTACGCGATGTCGATCGGCAACGGGCCGACGGCCATCCAAGTCTTTGATGAGCCGCTGGAAGACGACCTGCCCGAGATCGCTCAGCGGATGGGCTGGGCTCGTTCGACGTACCAGAGCAACGTCAGTGTCACCGGCGTCCCCGAGCCGCTGCTCTACGTCAACCTGTCCGTGTCCAAGTTGGACATCAATACCTTGATTGGGCACCTGCAGTCCGAAGGTGTCGGCAAACCCGATCTCCTCAGCTACACGCATTACCCCATGCGCCGTGATGGAACCACGGAAAGCGACTACTTCAAGACGATGGCCGTTGTGCGCAACGCCTCGCTGCAGCACAACATCCCGGTTTGGAAGTTCATGCAGGCGTATGGGCGCGATGAGGCCGGCAATGACATCCTCCATCGGCTTCCGTCGGAATCGGACATCCGGTTCCAAGGGTTCACGTTTCTTGGATACGGCGGCCTGGGCATCAAGTATTTCATCTACCTCCGCTCCGACGGCAATCAGTATCCCGAGGCCATCATCGACATCGTGACCAACCAACCCACCGAAGTGTATTACCATATCCAATCGGCGATGCCGGAGCTGCGCCATCTCGGCCGATCGCTGCCGATGCTGCGCCCGGTGGATGAAAGCGTCCGCTTCGTCGGCGACGTGCTGAATGACTTTGCCGACATTGACGCGTTCACCGGTCGTGGCGCGTTCCATGGAATCACGGGTGTCGATTACGGCGCCCAGGTTTCATTCTTTCAGGACGTGCTGGGCGAAGAGTATTTCATGGTCGTCAATCTCCGTCACGGCGCGGACATGGACGCCCAGGCCGGTGAAGACACGATCCGCTTGCTGTTTGACGTCTCGATCGCCGAGGTTCAACGCCTCAATCGGTTGACCGGCGCCGTCGAAGTGCTTCCAACCATGCTGGCTGCGTCGGGTTTGCAGCGATATCTGGACATCACGCTTCCCGCCGGGACCGGTGATCTGTTCAAGTATCACACGCAAGCTCCGTTTGCCATGGTGCCCGAGCCGGGTACGGCCGCGGTTGCGACCTGGGCGTTCCTTCTCGCGGCTTGCCGAAGACGAAAGGAGACACGATGAACCGCACTTCCCTCGACGTGTCGAACGCTTCGCAACCGCGGATACGAAACGCCGTGCATGGCTTCACGCTCATCGAGCTGCTTGTGGTCATCAGCATCGTCACCCTGCTGATCGCGCTTCTGCTTCCAGCCCTGGGGACTGCTCGGGAGGTCGCCCGGACCAGTTCCTGCCTGTCGAACGAGCGTCAGCAATACATGGTGTTCGTGGCTTGGGGCGATGAGAACAAGGGCCTGGTGATGCCCATCTGGGACGAGAGCACGAATCGAAGCTGGTGCGAAGTGATGACAAGGCACATGATCGGGCGGTATCCGTTTTCACAACCGTCGGCCAATGACGAGACCTGGCGCGGTTATGGCGTGCTGCTGTGCCCCAGTGAAATGGCGCACGGCCAACGAACGCGCGATGGCAAAACCTCATTCTTCGGGTGGACGCCGCTGGAGGACTATGCCCTGAGCTGGCACGTGGGCAACGGCAAACTGGCCAACGGCGAGTGGTCGCCGGGGACGTACTTCAACAACGCGGGCAAGTACGGCAAGACGCCGTGGAAGGTCAAGCCCCGGTTCGAGGACCTCACCGGCAATCGCATCATGCTGATGGACCACGACACCGACTCCATCGACATAGCGCCATACCACAACTCCGGCGCGCTTGGCAATGGCCGCGGCGTCAACCTCGACGGCACACCCAACGAGCAGTGGACGTACCGACACAATAAGAGCGCGAACATGCTTTACGGGGACGGTCACGCGGCCACCGAGGGCATTCTGCCCACCGGCCTGCGCTGGGATCCACCCGATCCATGGTGAGCCGCCGTGTCATCGGATGACCAGACAGTTGCGACAGGGCGCATCATCACGAGAAACAACGATATGAACCAATTGACGCTATCCGCAGTGCTGCTGATGTTGTGCGCGCACGTCCCCGTGGCGATGGGTGAGCTGACACTGGTATCCGAGAGCGACACGCAGGCGGTCTTGAACGACGCGTCGGCAGTGATCGCCGAGGATTCGCTTCCCCGGTCGGCGATGCGGATCGGACGGACTGCTGAGGGGGGAGTGCGTGACGATGACACGCTTGACGGCTCGGTGGCAGTGTTCCAAGCCACGGACAGAAACTGGGTCGTGCAGTGGCACTGGGACGAGTCACAACTGATGCCAGGCCTCGAGTACGACGCCTACGCCCGGATCAAGGTGCGGCGTGACGCGCGAGGGCTCCCCGCCATTCAGGCGGGCGTGTACGACGATGCGCAACGCAATCATTCCATCGCGCCATCGTCGCTCAACCTGACACATGTCCGCGACGACCAGTGGGCGCTCGTTCGCATCGGCGCCATTGTGCCGGCGCAGGCGCAGTTCATCTGGATGTGCGGCGACACCCCCGAGTCGTCGGGCGATGCTTCGCGCGTGTTCTTCGATCGCTTCATCCTCGTGCCCCAACTTCAAGGGCAGGATGTGCGCAGCGTCCTGGATGCGCGCCGGCCCGACAGCTCACTCGTCGGGTTTTCCATCGACATCATGCGCGAAGGACGTTTTGTGATGGAACTCGACGGTGCGCCGGACATCACGCTGGACCTGTACGCAATCCTGGGTCGCCGTGGACAGGTTCGCGTTGCGGCAAGCCGGTGGAACGGCGAGTCTTTCACAGACCCCGCGCCGATCACTTCATGGGCCAGCGGCGCGTCGTCTCGCAGTGTGCGGTGCGAGCTTGGGACGCTGTTCGCGGGCGCACGGCGGACACAGGTCGAGGTTCAAGTGTCGTCGGATGGCGACCGTGCCGTGCTTTTCGGCGCGATAGCGTCGCCCGACCGCGAGGCGCTTCCGATACGTGCGACGTGGTCGAGTCCCCCCGGCGGATCGGGCGGGCATGATGTGGTGACCATGGATGAGCGCACCCGTGAGCTGGCGAGCCGGGCGCAGTTTGCCGCGATCGTTGAGGCACTGCGACAGAAGTTACCCGGCGCACCCGTGGCGGTGCGATCCGAGAGCGCGACGCGCAAGGTGTATCGCACGCCGGACACATCGGAGCCGCGCCACGACTGGCTTACGGATGAGCATGTCCATCGAGTGCGGATTGCCGCCGCCGGCAACGAATACGAGAGCTTTCAGCTTGTGCTGATCCCTTTGACCGGGCATCAAGTCGATCACACGACGGTTACGGCGGGGTCGTGGACCGGTCCTGGGCCGCTGCCGCCGCTCCGCATCAACCCGGTGGGCTATGTCGAGGCCAAGCCGCTGGGGTATTCGGTCGGGCGCAGCGGGTGGACGCCCGACCCCTTGATGCCCGATGGCCCGGTGACACTGCCCGCCGATGAGTTTCAGCCGATCTGGTGCACGGTCTTCGTGCCCAAACACACACCGGCTGGCGTGTATCGCACTCACGTCGCGGTCACGCTGCCCGCCGCAGACCACTCCGATCAGTCCACCACGCTGAGTGTCCCCGTCGAGCTGGAGGTCTGGGATTTCACCCTGCCCGACCAGACGCACTTGCGCACCAGTTTCTGGTTCAATCGGGGCTACCTGAAGCTTTTCTATGGCGTGAAGGATGAGGATCTGGACTGGGAGACTGTCAAGCAGTGGCTGGGCATGCACCTCGACCATCGTGTGACGCCCATCGACAATGTCTTCACCCGCGACGCGCGGTCGTACATTCGCACGTACCGGGAACCGGACGGCGCCATCACCTTTGATTTCACCGAGCAGGATCGTCTGCTGAGTTATCTGCTCGATGAGCGAAACGCCACGTGTTTCAATATAGCCCCGATTCACAACGCGTATGAATGGTACGATCGTTGGCCTGTCATCGATCGCGCGACTGGCCAAGAAACCATTCTCGCGGCAGGTCATCGGGATGATGCAGGTCGCCCTCACGGGCCTTGGCGAATTGATGATCGTTACCGCCAATTCATGACGCACTACCTCAGTGTGTACTGGGCGCATCTTCAGAAGAAGGGTTGGGCCGATCGTGCGTATCACAATATGTTTGACGAACCCCGGCACGCCTCGACAGAGTTGATCGAGTTAGTCGAGATCAGCCGCGCCAGCGCGCCGGGATGTCCAGTGCTGACGACCGCGCCTTGGGGCTTCTTTCCCGAAGGCGTGATCGACATCCATGTGCCGCTGACCAACGTGTACGATGCCAGCACCGCCGCATCGCGTCGCCAGATGGGCGAGGAAACATGGTGGTACACTTGCTCGACGCCCAAGCATCCGCACGCCAATTTCTTCCTGGAATACCCGGCCGTTGATACGCGCATTCTGCCATGGCTGTCGTGGAAGTACGGGGCGCAAGGTTTGCTGTACTGGGCGACCAACGACTGGGCGGGAGGTCCATACTGTGAGAATGTGGGGCACGACGACCCCGCCGATCGTTGGCCCAGCCGCCCGTGGATCGCCAACCCCTATCGACCGGTCAACGGCGAGGGATATCTGCTCTATCCCGGGCCCGGCATGAAGCCGCTGGCATCGATCCGTCTGGTCAACCTGCGAGAGGGGATAGAGGACTACGAATATCTCTGGCTTCTCAAAGAGGCCTCCCAACAACTGGCACAACGCTTACCTCACGCCTCGGCGCAAGATGCACGGGAGACAAGGTCGCTGCTCGACGAAGCGTCGAGTATTCTGGCGGTCAACCCTGAGGTCGCCCACAGCATGACCCGCTACACTGACGATCCCACGCGCTTTGACGTGGAGAGACGGCGCATCAGCGACCTGTTGATCCGAATCCGCGCCCGTCTCGCCGCCGAGTGACACGTCGTCGGCTTTGCGTGCATCGACAAACGCGCCTTTGCCCAGCCGTGGAGCATGCATGTCAGACGTGGAGTTGTTTCTCGACCGCCACCGGATCAGTTGGGAACACAACGTCGATCGGCAGTTGCAGCATCCCCGAAAACACGAAGGCAATCCGATCCTGGCGCCCGAGTACCCTTGGGAGGCCAGCTACGTCACGATCTACGGAAGTGTTCTGCCCCGCGCCGGCGGCGGCATGAGGATGTGGTACATGTCGGGGGCCGGAGGCATGCGCACCGATCAGATGATGTGCTACGCCGAGAGCGACGATGGCTTGTCATTCACCCGGATCATGTCTGAATCGAACCCCTATCGAGGTCTATCGCCCACGAACATCGTGCTGGGGCCCGAGCCCAACGTCCACGGTCCAAGCATCATCGAAAACCACCATGGCGACGATCCCGATGAGCGGTATCTGCTTCTCTACGATTCATATCCCCAGCATCGCCCCAACCTGGTGAATCAGTTGCAGGATATGCGATGGGTTTACAGCGCGACCAGCGCCGATGGCTTGCGCTGGTTGCCGCGTCTGGGTCGTCCCGCTATCGCGGGCAAGAGCGATGTGGGCCAGAGCGTGGTGTGGGATCCTGCCAATCGACGTTACATGGCGTACCTACGCGGCATACACGAGCCGCATGGTGTATTCGCGTCATCCCGCAGTCTGTGGCAACGCGTCCGTTACGTTCGAGCCGCCTGGTCAAGTGATTTTGCGAAGTGGTCCGAGCCGTTGGAGGTGTTCCGTTGTGACGAACAGGACGGAGACCCCAATCATCAGGCCCATCAACTGAGCGTTACGCGACGCGGCGACCAGTACGTGGGAATCTTGTCCATCTTCCGCATGCACGAATGCATCCCCTTGCCGCATCACGACCTGAACATGGAGGAAGGTCCGATCGAAACGCAATTGCTGGTCAGCCGCGACGCGATTCGATGGGATCGTGTGGCCAATCGGCAGACGTTCCTCCAGCGCGGCGAACCGGGAGCCTGGGACAGCTATTGGCTTGTGACTTCGGACAGGATCGTGTATGACGGTGATCGAATGCTCATCTACTATGCAGCCAGCGGTGTGCGTCGCTGCGACATGCCCGATTACAACCCGCAAACGCCACCGTCGGCACGCTACCGCATCGGCGTGGCGTCCCTGCCGCGCGACCGCTTTCAGGCGTTGCAGCCGCGGAGCGTCGCTCAGGAAGCCGTCCTCGAGACCAAGCCGCTGTCGTTGCAGCCGGGCGAACTGCGACTGAATGCCGACGCCTCGCATGGACGGATCGCTGTCGAATTGTGCGACTTCACGGGACGACCGATCGAAGGCTTTGGTCGAGACGACTGCGCTCTTGTCACGGGCGACAGTCTGGATCATGTGATACGTTGGCGCGATCGGTCGCTGACGGAGGCGACCCATCGGCAAAGCGTGTTGCAGCGAAGTATCAGGATCCGCTGCTATCTGCATGGCGCATCGCTGTTCGCCATGCAGGCGCCATGGAGCGAGAACCGGGCCACGTTGTTACGTTCCTGAAGTGCAGGCGGCCTGATACATTGTCCGCTTTGACCGCGCGAGCAAGTACGGCGCCGCCCTGTGCCAATACTCTGACGCACCAACCTTAGCCTCGCCCGGTCGGTATTCACGCCGCCTTGTGATAGGAATGCCTCAGCAGTCCGACCAGCCGTTCGCGGCACTCGACCTTGCCGACCGCTTTGGGCGGCCATGAGGCCGTCGTGGCGGATGCGGACGGACCGTGGGTGCAGCACGTGCAGGAGGAAGCGGCGGACGAACTCGGCGGCATCAGTCTGCCAGTCGGCGCCGGCCAGGGCCAGACTCGCGGTATAGGCCAACCCGTATTCTGCAAAGACAGATACGTCGCCTCACGCACCGAGTGTATTGAAGATCGTAAGCGTCCTGTGATCCCCCCTTCCGCTGTGGGTGGGTGAGCGGTGATGATGC
>CAZFDT010000108.1:0-15508 GCA_964518335.1 uncultured Phycisphaeraceae bacterium | reverse complement strand
AAGAGCGCAAACGACAAATGTGTCCTCTTATTGGTGGCTACATGCGTTTACCCTGGGGGCGCGGTGGTCCGCGAGGCCGACTTGATCGCGGTCGCGCGGCGGCGGCCGGACCTGCAGTTCGTGCTGGATGTGACCGACCCGGAGCCGCCGGAGCCAGGCTCACCGCTGTACCAGTTGGACAACGTTCTGGTCACGCCACACATCGCCGGCTCGGCGGGCGGCGAGTGCCGTCGCCTCGGCCAGACCATGGTGGCGGAGTTTCAGCGGTACGTGCTGGGGCAGCCGCTGCAGTGGTCGGTCAAGCCGCCTCCCGGCTCGGTGCGGATCCGAACCGTGTCGCTGCGCCGAACACCGGTTCCGTCGCGCACAGCGGACCTGCGACCATAGCCGACCTCCCGAAGACGCCCGCACGTCCGTCGTACGACGTCGTACGCGTGCGCAATTCGATCATGTTTGGACGCGTTTTGGTCTCGACGCGCTGCCGCTGACGGCCATAATAAGGAACGGGCGGACGATCAAAGTCATCGCGGCACGCGTTCGTAGACCGGTCAACAAGCAGGTGGCTCGCATGCTCGGTCGTGGAGTCTCGATCATGACCTCTCACGCATCAGTTCTGAGCGTTTCAGCACTCCGTCGCCACGCCACAAGTCGTGCGGCCGGATTTACCCTCATCGAGCTGCTCGTGGTCATCACCATCATCTCGATGTTGATCGCGTTGCTGTTACCCGCGCTCAATGTCGCGCGCTCGGCGGCCAGGGCTTCGTCTTGCCTGACGATGACACGCCAGTTTGCCACCGCGTGGCACGCCCTGGAGGCGGATCGCAACGAGGAGTTGTGGTACTACGGGCTATCCAGCCTGATCCAGGAAGAAATGCGGCGATACATGCCTTTGAGAGAGGGCAGCAGCAAAGGTCTGATCTGCCCGGAAACGGTCATCCCCAGCTACCCGAACTACGACGTCGCCGGCATCGACAACAAGGGAAACGCCCGGGAACCAAGCATCTGGAACTACCCCTTTGGGGATGGCAAGTACATGTTCACTTCCTATGGCTTCAACGGGTTCCTTTATCACGCCGGGAAGAACGCACCCGGCTGGGACGCCCCCGGCCCGGGCGCGGCCAACTGGATGCGAGAAGGCGGGGTCGCAAAAGACGACGCCGGTGACGTGCTGAATCTGACCAAGCACTATTTTGGCAACAAGGTGTCGCAGATCATCCGGCCGTCAGAAACGCCAGTCTTCGCCGACTGCAACCGCGTCGACACCTGGCCAATGGACACGTTGATCTATGCCCCGGACGGCAGCGGCAGCGGGCCGGGCATGAATGTCGGCGGGGCTCTGGATCGCCCGAACAAGATCGTCCGCCTGCAAATGGACCGCCACCCCGGCTTCTCCGTCAACATCAGTTACGTCGACGGCCACGCCTCGGCGGTCAAAGTCAACAACCTCTGGCAGCAACAGTGGAACAAGGCGTTCCAGAAAAAGAACGCAAGTGTCCCCTGGGCCGGCGGCGGTTGAGCGATATGTAATCTCGGTTCAGTGAAGCCGACGACTGCATTTGCCAGCTCCAGTTGTGCGGACACTGTTCTGGCATTCCTGTGAAAGGGAGAGTTCCTTGTTGAATCGTGTCTTCCGCCTGTTGCCCGCGACCATCATGCTCAGCTTGGGAGTCCCTGCCTTGGCGCAGCACAACGACGAGGTGTTCGTCTTCTCATTCTTCAAGGGCAACGGTGAGAGCGGCGTCTATCTCGCGTGGAGTGAGGATGGGCGCAACTTCCACGTGGTCAACAATGGCGCCGCCATCTTCGAACCGCCCAAGTGGCCCCACGGCGACCATCTGACCCGCGATCCGTCAATCGTTTACCACAACGGCACGTTCAACATGGTCTGGACCAGCGACTGGTCGGGTGACAACTTCGGTCACGCCAGCTCGACCGACCTCAAGAACTGGTCTGCGCCTCAGCAAGTCTTTCCCTTCGCGGGTCTGCCAGCCAGCCAGCAGCCGAAGAACGTCTGGGCGCCAGAGATCCACTACGACGCGGCCAGCGGTGACCATTTCATCGTCTGGGCCTCCACCACCAGCGCTCACCTCAACGACGGCGACGGCAGCCAGGACGCCCACGGCAACGACCACCGCCTGTTTGTCACCCGCACCCGCGACTTCCAGAGCTTCACCCAGGCCAGGCAATTCTTCGCACAAGGATGGAGTGTGATCGACGGCAGCGCCGCGTGGGATGACCGCGGGTCCGACGACCCCGGCGACGGCCGCTGGGTCATGGTGGTCAAGAACGAGAAGGCCACCAACCAGATCCCGCCCGGCAAAAACCTGCGCCTGACTTTTTTCGACGGCAATCTTGACTTCGACAACTACGACTGCGCCCGCTGGACTGCCGCGACCGCCCCGATCATCGGCCCCGGCAGCGATCTGCAGAGCGGCGCCTTGGCCGAGGGCCCCACGCTGCTGAAGCATGGCGACCAGTGG
Organism: uncultured Phycisphaeraceae bacterium; assembly: GCA_964518335.1. Lineage (GTDB taxonomy): Bacteria > Planctomycetota > Phycisphaerae > Phycisphaerales > Phycisphaeraceae > CAZFDT01. The sequence goes on along the minus strand of CAZFDT010000108.1, from coordinate 13,028 downwards.
CTGATCTACTGGGATAAGTACACGGCCGGTGATTACGGCCTGGCGTCTTCCACCGACATGCTCGAATGGACCGATGAAACCGCCAACTTCCATCTTTATGACGCGAACGGCGTCGAGATCGGCCACCCTCGCCACGGCACGGTCTTCCTGGCGCCGCGCTCGGCGTTGACCGCGTTTGAGGAGACTCGCCCAGAGGGCCGTGCACGCGGCCGGTGAGCGGGCAGGCGCCGCCACGTTGGTGTGGTCTGGCGGACTGTTGACCGCATCGCACCCGGGGAGCTCGTGACCGGACCGGTCCTGGCGATCGAAAGTGGTCGATGGCCTCTGATCAAGGAAATGGACTTGGAGCAATGAGAGACATCACGATGACATCGGCCAGCGCGAAAGGCTGCCGGGGATCGCAAAATGAGATGTTCATGAATCGAACCATGCCCATCCTGCTTCTCACCCTTGCGGCTTCGGTAGCCGCCACATCTTTCGCGCTGGCTGACAACCCCATCGTGCAGACGAAATTCACGGCCGATCCCGCCCCGTTGGTGTATGACGGCCTCGTTTATCTTTACACCGGCCACGACGAGGACGACGCACACAGATTCACGATGCGCGACTGGCAGTGCTATTCGTCCACCGACATGGTGAACTGGACCGATCACGGCCCGGTGGCTTCCTTGAAGACCTTTCCCTGGGCGAAGCAGGACAATGGCGCTTGGGCCTCGCAAGTCATCGAGCGGAATGGGAAGTTCTATCTCTACACCACGGTGTTCGCGCCCGGGAGCGCCATTGGCGTCGCCGTGGCCGACAAGCCGACCGGCCCGTTTGTGGACGCGCTCGGTGGTCCTCTGGTCAGGAGGAGTAATTGCATCGACCCGTCCGTGTTCATCGACGACGGCGGCCAGGCCTGGCTCTATTGGGGCAACCCCGAGCTCTGGTATGCGAAGCTTAACAAGGACATGATCTCCATCTCTGGCGAGATCATCAAAGACCTCTCACTCGCCAAGGCGCCCGGGCAGCCGGATCCGTTTCACTACCAGGAAGGCCCCTGGGTCTACAAACGCGGTGGACATTACTACTTGGCCTATGCGTCCACCTGCTGCCCGGAAGGCATCGGTTACGCCATGGGCGACAGCCCCGCGGGCCCTTGGGAATTCAAGGGCTACATCATGCGTCCCGACCGGCGCGCCAACGGCAATCATCCCGGCATCATCGATTACAGGGGCCGGTCCTATGTATTTGGATTCAGTTACAAACTGAACTTCGCCCTGACCGACAAACACCGCGAGCGGCGCTCGGTCTGCGTGGCCGAGATGCACTACAACCCTGACGGCACGATTCGCGAACTCCCGTGGTGGGACGACGGTAAACCCGTGGACCAAATCGGCACGCTGAACCCCTACACGCGCACCGAAGCGGAGACGATCTGCTGGAGCGAAGGCATCAAATCGGAGCCGTCAAGCCAGGGCGGCATGAACGTCTATCCGACCCGTGATGACGCCTCCATCAAGGTGAAAGGCGTGGACTTCGGCACTGAGGGCGCGGCCAGTTTCACCGCCTCCGTAGCGGGCCGGCCAAAACAAGGATTAAAAGGCGGCGCTATCGAACTGCGGCTCGATCGGGTCGATGGCGCGCTCATCGGCACTCTTCCGGTCGCGGACACGAGCGGGCAATGGAAGTTGGAAGCGATCCCCGTGTCTGGCGCTACGGGCACGCGCGACCTTTTCTTTGTTTTCAGGGATTCGCCAGTCACCCCGGTTTTCAAGTTCGACCACTGGCGGTTCGACAAGAGCGCCACCGCCACGAAGAGCCGCACCCACGCCACCGCCGTGGGGACGACCGCGCCCGGTGAAAGCCGCGAGTTCGGCACACAACGACAATGACTCTGTAGCGCTCTGCGGGTATCGAGTGGGATCGAATGAGGTCGATGGCGCTGGTCAAGGTAATGGTCTTGGATAAGTGAGACATAGATGATGAAATTACGCATGTTGTGTTTTTCCGCTGTGGTTTCAATCCTCCCGTTGGCGGGGGCGATGGCGGAACAACACCAGACGATCTCGCCGCAGGGATTCGCACACCCGAGCATCCCGCTGACTCTCGACGACCTTGAGGCGATCAAAGCTCACGTTGAAGCCGGGCGTCAGCCGTGGAAATCCGGCTACGACGCGCTGGCGGCAGAAAGGCATTCCCAGCTCACCTACCAGATGGCGGGGCCCTTCGCGAACGTGAGCCGCGCCCCCCACGAGAACCTCCACCCGTGGCGCAGCGACATGGTCGCGATCTGGAGCCTCTCGCGCATGTGGTATTTCACCGGCGATGAGGCCTATGCGCAGAAGGCGCGCGACATCCTGCTCGCGTGGGCCAACACGCACACTTCGTTTACAGGCCGCGAATCGATGCTCGATCTGGGAGACTTCGCCCTCGCGTTCGTGGGCGGTGCGGACATCCTGCGCGGCACGTGGCCGGGCTGGACGGAAGCCGACACGGCTGCGGTGAAGGATTACTTCGGCAACGTCCTCTTTCCCGCCACCAACCCGTATGGCGAGAGCCAGTTCGGCGCCGCCAACAAAGGCGCGCTGGCCCTCGTCGCCGGCGGGCTGATCGCGATCTTCAACGACGACACCGCGACGGTGAACAGGATCGTGTATCAGGTCCGCACCCTCGCGCACATCGGCCTGCGCAACTCCAACGACATCGGCATGCTCGGCGACTCCCTCCGCGACCAGGGCCACGCCCATGCGCAGCTTCTGTCGCTGGCCATGCTCGCCGAAGCGCTCTGGAAGCAGGGCATCGACATCTACTGCGACTACGACAACCGCCTCCTGGCGGCGGGCGAGTATTTTGCGCGGGTGAACCAGCGCGTCCCCACGCCCTTTCTTCCCTTCGGCACGACCGATGCCTATTACCTCGCCGATCACACCAATCGCGGCTGGGGCGGCGGGAACGTGGCGCTCAATCTGATCCACGGCGCCTATGTCATCCGCAAGGGCCTCCCTGCTCCCTCTATCGCTCGGGGACGCCAAAGGATGCCCGTGGACAGCACCAGCTTCATGTTCATCAAGGAGGCCGACACCTCAGTGGCGACACCCGCGGCGGCGCTGCCCATTCCCACCACCACCTCGATCACTTCGGGGTTCAGCAACGTCGATATCGGGGGCGCGACACCCGTCGGCGGAGCCTCATACTCCGGTGGCATCTGGTCGGTGCAGGCCGGGGGCACAGAAATGTGGGGCACTAATGACAGTTGCCACTTCGCCTATCAAGCGATCACCGGCGACGGCGCCATCATCGCAAAGGTCGAGTCGGTCCAGAACACTCACCTCAACGCCAAAGCCGGCGTGATGATGCGCACGAGCCTCAGCCAGGGCGCACCTCGGGCCTGGATGGCCCTCACCAACGGGGGCAACCTCGAGCAAAACATGCCGCTCTTGGAGGTGTATGGCGGCACCAACTACGGCAACAAAGTGCTCGCCAGGTCCGTGCCCTCATATTGGGTGAAGCTCGAGCGCATCGGGAACATCATCACCGGCTATGTGTCCCCCGACGGCACTAACTGGGCGGCCACCAATGTCGGCCGCATCAACGCCCCCGTCCCGGACACGATCCACGTCGGCCTGGTGGTCTGCTCGCTCGTCAGCGGCACGCTGAACACCTCCACCTTCAGCAACGTTCAAATCACCGGCGGCGACGGCGCCGCACCGGTCCTCACCCCCGCCGCGCCCGCCGCTCTCCTGGCCTCGCCGGGCGATGGCGCTGTCCCGCTGCGCTGGCAGCCGTCCTTCGGAGCCACCAGCTATACGGTCCGGCGCGCCACCTCCCGCGGCGGCCCGTACTCGACCATCGCCTCGGATATTACCGGCAGCAGCTACACGGACACGACGGCGACCAACGGCGCCACCTATTACTACGTCGTCACGGCGACCAACTCCGCCGGCACGAGCGGCCATTCGCCCGAGGACGGCGCGACGCTGCAGGTCCCGATGGTGAACGTCGCCGTCGGCGGCACGGCCACGGCCAGTTTCAACGCCGACTCCGACCGAGAAGGCGCCCACAAGGCATTTGACCGCAACCCTGGCTCCAAGTGGTTCGGCTACAAAGCGCCCACAGGCTGGATTCAGTATGACTTCGGCCCGGTCAACGCGCAGGTGATCAAGCGCTACACGATGAACAGCGCCGATGTGCCGGAGCGCGACCCCAAAAGCTGGAACTTCCTTGGGTCACAGGACGGCGCCTCATGGACCACCCTCGATTCACGGAGCGATCAGTCCTTCGCCTATCGGATGCAACTGAAGACCTACGACATCGATAGCCCCACCGCCTACCGGTTCTACCGGCTCGACGTCACCACCAACAACGGGGCTCCCGGCGTGGCAGTCGCCGAGCTCGGCCTGTGGGCCACAACCCGACATTAGGAGATCGATGATGATGCCATGCTATATGCGTTGTTTGTCCGCCGTGGCGTCAATCCTCCCGTTCGCGGAGGCGATGGCGGAACAGGACCAGACGATTCTGACGGACAATGTGGTGGAACTGCGCGAGACGATCTCGCCGCGGGGTTTCGTCCATCCGGGCCTGCTTTCCACGCAGGCGGACCTGGAGCGGATGAGAACGAAGGTCGCGGCGGGCGAGCAGCCGTGGAAGGGCAGTTGGGACATCCTGGTGAGCAACACCGACAGGTTCCTCAATGCCAAGCCCGAAGTGGAGGAGACGATCCGCGCTGGGGGGCGCGTCGCTCAGAACTACATGAGAATGGCGCGCGATTGCGCCAGAACGTATCAACTCGCCCTGCGCTACCATGGGTCCGGCGACACGGCGATAGCCGACAAAGCCGTGGAGATTCTCAACGCCTGGGCGGCTGGGCACAAAGGCTGGGAAGGCGACTCCAATCTCGCCTTGCGCGGCGGCATCTACGGCTATCAGTTCGCATGCGCCGCGGAGTTGCTGCGCGATTATGAAGGGTGGAGTCGCTCCGATTTCAGCAGGTTCCAGGACTACATGCGCGAGCAGTTCTACCCTGGAAACAGCAACTTCCTTCGTAGCCGTTTCGACACGCCCCCTCACCATTACTGGGCCAATTGGACCCTGGCCAACCAGGCATCCATGATGGCGATCGGGGTCCTGTGCGATGACCGAGCCATCTTCGAAGAGGGTCTGAGCTACTTCTACGAAGGGGTAGGTACGGCAAACATCCGCAACGCGGTCCTCTTCATTCATCCCAACGGGCTGGGGCAATGGCAGGAGAGCGGCCGCGATCAAGGTCATGCGGCCATGGGGCCGCAGTTGATGGGCGTGGTGTGCGAGATCGCATGGAACCAGGGGATCGATCTGTATAGCTATGACAACAACCGGTTCCTGGCCGGTGTCGAGTACATCGCCAAATACAACCTCGGGCTGGACGTTCCATATGTGCCCTATGTGAGAGTCTTCAGGGGGCCTTGGGGACCGCAGGATCACCTGATGGCGAACATCTCCCCCGGGGGCCGCGGCGCGATTCGAGCCGGCGCTGACCTCGTCTACAATCACTATGTCAATCGCATGGGATTGGCATCCCCCTATACGGCCCATTACGCCCGGCGGTGCCGACCCGAAGGTGGCGGCTTCAACTTCGGCGGCAACAGCGGCGGGTTCGACGGCTTGGGTTTCACGACCTTGACGCATAGCCGCGATCCGATCGCCCAAAGCCCTTTGCCCAGCGGGCTCCGGGCCACCGTGCAGGGACGGCAGATCACGCTCGCCTGGTGGGGGTCGGCCCACGCCATGAGCTACAACGTCAAGCGCGCGGAAGCCGCAGACGGACCCTATACGACCCTCGCCCGTGTGTCGGCCGACGGCACGCCAGCTTTCATCGATGCCGGACTCACGCCGGGGCGGACGTACTACTACGTTGTCTCCGCGAACTTGCCCGATGGCGAGAGCGCCGACAGCCCGCCGATCGACGCCACGGCATCGGCGAGCATCACGCTGCAGGCCGAGTTCGCCACATTCGGCGAGGGCATCGGTTTCGCGCGACCCAGACATCCGGATTCCAACGGCCGAGGCACGGTCGAACTGACCGGCAACGCGCACATCGAGTTCACCAACGTTGATGGCGGCGCGGGCGGTCCTGCCACGCTGGCGATCCGCTACGCCCTGGGCGACCTCGAGCGCGCGACGCAACTGATCGTCAACGGCGTGCCTCAAGACATTGCACTCGTGGGTACAGGCGATTGGGCACACTACGCGACGTACGACGTGGCCGTAACACTCAACCGCGGCCCAACCAACACGATCCGCGTCATGGCGAACGACGAGCCGTGGAAGTTGGACCACATCACGGTGACTCCGGCCACGCTCGTTACGACACGTCCCCAGGCGCCGGCGAGTCTATCAGCGGAAACGGGCAATCCCGGCGAGATCGACCTCGTCTGGACCGCGGTCGCAGATGCCCAAAGCTACACCATCAGACGCGGCACGACGCGCGGCGGACCCTACGTCGTCATCGAGAACGTAAGCGGCACGAGCTTCACTGACAGCGACGTGAGTGACGAGAACGCCTGGTTCTATGTGGTCAGTGCGCTCAGTGACGCCGGCGAAAGCGCTGCCTCCGACGAAGCCAAAGCCCGTCTGCTGGCGAACGTCGGCTTGAAAGCGGTCTTTGCCGATCCCCAAGCGAACCGATTTGAGGGCGTCGGCAAGGCTTTCGACGGCACGAACGCGAAGTGGTACACCGGCCGGGGGCACGGGGCAGCCACGCTTGAGGCCGATCTCGGACCGGGCCATCACGCCGCGGTCGTCCGCTATGACATCACCAGCGGCAACGACGTGCCGGAACGCGATCCAAAGGACTGGGAACTGCAGGTCTCCAACGACGGCGAGAACTGGACCACACTGGACAAGCGCACAGGTCAGTTGTTCGCCTCACGCCTCCAAACCAATCGCTACCCCATCGCCAACCGCACGCCCTACCGATACTACCGGCTCAATATTCTGTCGACCGTCGGCGGCGACGCATCGCACGGCATTCAAGTGACCGAACTGGCGCTGCTTGTTGAAGAGGCGCGGGGCAAATGACGGGCGGGACCTGGGCAAGTACATCCCTCGACTGAAACCATTTGGAAGATTCAAACATGATAATCTGCGTTCCACCGAGCATCTGCGCGATCCTGCTGACGACCATTGTGAGCACCGTCGGCGTGTCGGCTCAGCACGGCGACACGATTCTGACGAACAATGTGGTGAAGCTGGACGAAACCGTATCGCCACAGGGATTCGTCCATCCGGGCATCAGCACCAATGCCGAAACCTTGTCCATCATGCGGGAGAAGGTCGTCGCCGGTGTTTCGCCGTGGGTGGATCACTTCGAGGCGACGCGCCGCACCCGTTTCGCCGACTTGAACCGCAAGCCTGCGCGTGTTGAGCAGATCCTGAATGATGGCGGCATTTATGGCTTCGCACATGATGCCCATCTGGCGTGGGCGCAGACCGTCCTCTACGTGGTCACCGGCAACGAGGAGTACCGCAAACTGCCGGTAGAAATCATCCAGTGGTACGGGTCAAGAACGGACAAGAGCTTCTTCCCGCAATACTTCTCCGACAGTCACATCAAGATCGGCAAGTACGTCTATACGTTCTGCAGCGCCGTGGACATTCTGCGGGCGACCACCCCGAAGGATGAGCGCCTCGCGGTGACGCAGGAGATGGTGGACGCCCTGCAGAAGTACTGCATGCATCCGATCAGAAAGAACTGCATCGAGCGCAATGACTACTTCATGAACCAGCATTCCTACGCGATCATGGGGTACCTCGCGTCCACGATTCTCGGCGACGAGCTTGAAGGCTATCAGCAAGCTGTGGAGTGGACCACCGTCAATGCCACGACGCCGAACTGGGGGCGGAGCGGCTCGATCAAGCATCAGATCCGGCTGGTGACACGCAACGACAGCACCGGTGAAACGGTCGAGCCGAATCTTCAGCTTGTGGAGATGGGGCGTGACATGCCCCACGCGGCTGGCAATCTCACCAATCTGCTGATGATGGCGAAAACGATTGATTTCCAGAAGACGAAGGTGGATCCAGTGACCGGCACCGTCACCGATAAGCCCGACGGCGTGTCGCCCGTTCATTTCCTGGACAACCGCCTGCCTCGAGGGGCGGCGCTGGATGAGAAGTTCAACATGGGTTTTGGCCTGCCCTGGGTGCCGACCTATTCCGAGACCGACCCGAATCATCCGGATTATCTGGCCCGATACGACCACATCAGCCCGCGGGGCCGCGGCGCGTTCGGCGGCACAAGCTATTACTACTACAAAGGCATCGGGCTCGACATGGAGACCGGGCCGCTGCGTTACATCAAAGCCGCTTTCGACGCCACGGCTGCCGGCCGCGAGGGACCACGCTCGCCCAGCTATCTGGACAGCATCCACAACTACGGCTTCGACTTCTGGATCGGGCTTCCCGCAGCCGCGTCCGACGCTGCGCCCGACCCGGAGAAGTCCAGGCGTGCCTTGGCGGTCCAACTTCCCCCCTTGGAGGGAGCAGGCGGTGGCGATCGCGCCCAGGGCCAGCAGTTCGAGGATCATTTCGTGGATCTGTCGGCTCATGCCGAGCCCGGCGATATCTACCCCGGCTCGCCCGATGACATCCCTCTGCAGGTCGTGCGCGATGCGGATGGAACGCGCTATGTCCGAATGACCCTCGAACTGCATCCGCGCTCCATGGTGACCTTCAGTCGATTCCCGCGGGGCGCCGCCTTGCGCGTGCGATGCAATTCCTTCGTCAAGTTGAGCTTCTACCTGAATGAGGACTACACCCGACCCGGCGGCTGCATTCAGGAACTCCACATTCCGCAGACCCATGGCGAGTGGGTCCGTGTGGTCAGCGACGTCGCGAACCACGGCCTGCTCTACATTGAGGCGACGCCCCTGGCCGGGCCAGCGATCATCGATTTCGATCGCATCGATACCGAGACCGAGCAGGTGCTGCCGGTCAACTTTGCTGATGCGGGAGTATCAAAGCCGGTGCAGACCTACGTCGGCGCAACCGTCGAGAGGTCCTGGAAGGCCACCATCAACAGGCATCTGATGGGCGGGGCGAGTTGGGTGCCGGGCCGAGTCGGCAGTGCCGTGTGTCTCAGCGGCGACCGGCAGTTCGCCACCTTGAAAGAGGGTGTCGTCAGCGACCTGGACACGTTCAGCGTCAGCGCCTGGGTGAAGCTCGACCACATCGGGCGATGGGCGCGCATTTTCGACTTCGGGGACGGCCGCGACAACTACATGTTTCTGACGGCATCGGATGGGCGGGTTCCTAAGTTCGCCATTCGCTCCCCCGGCGGACGAGAACAGGCGGTATCCGGCAGTGAGCCCTTGCAGACTGGCGTGTGGCACCATGTGGCATTCACCCTTTCCGGGAACACCGGCATTCTGTATGTGGACGGCAAAGAGACGGGACGGAACCAGACGATGACGCTGCGTCCCTCCAACTTGGGGAAAACCCGGCAGAACTACATCGGCAAATCGCAATGGCCCGATCCGTTTCTGGCCGGGATGGTGGAGGATTTTACGATCTTCAACAAGGCGCTCAGCGCCGACGAAATCGAGCATATTCACACGGGCAGCGCTCTGGTGGAGGCAACGACGCCGGGGGTTCATTATAAGTTTGACCCGGCCACTGTCGAGCGTGAGGCTGACACGGACCAGGCCCACTACGCGGTCATGAACCTTCCCGCAGGGGCGGCTTTCGACCATGTGACCGGCGCCTTTCGGTGGACGCCGTCCGCCACGCAGGTGGGTGACCATACCCTGTATGTCAGCGCGAGTATCGGCGGCGTCGTACGCACCTTCCCCGTGAATGTTCACGTCGCCCGCGACCTGCAGGCGGCGCTGGACCACGTGGCCCGCGACTATGACCCGTCGCAGAAGTATGTGTCGGCGACCGAACAAGCGTTCAAGACGGCGCGGGAATCCCGGGACCTGGCGACGTTGAAGAGCGCGGTGGACGGCTTGGAACTCCTGAATCCGCGCCTGTCCGACGGCACCCTGGATTACCGCATGGCATCTGGCCCGCCGGAACGCGTAACCAATATCAAGATGATGGCCGATAGCGACCCGTTCACCTGGGGCGGCATCTGGGGCTTTGATAAGAACATCACGATGGATTTCGGGAACCACTTCAAGGTGCGGTCCGAGGCGTTCCGCATGCTGCCCCGCGACGGTCATCCGGCCCGCATGGTGGACGCCGTGGTCTATGGATCAGATGACCGCAAACACTGGACGCTGTTGACCGAGAACAAAACTGTCAGAACCTCCGATTGGCAGACCTTGACGGCCAGAACGGAGCAACGCAACAAACCGTACCGGTATCTCCGCTTGTTCATGCCGGCCAAACCGCTCCCCATCTTCGAAGTCGCGGAATTCCGCATCATCGGCGAACGCATTGAAGACTACAGCCCGGACTATCGCGTGGCGTACATCGGAGGCTACGAGGACGGCACCTTCCGGCCGGATCAGACACTGACCAAAGCTCAAGCGGTCTGTCTGCTCGCCGGGCTGGTGGACCATTACACGGACCGAGGTGCTTACACGTGCGACTTCGTCGATGTGTCGCCTGACGCGCCGTACTTTGATGACGTGGCGTACATGTCGAGCAAGGGCATCGGCAATACGTGGGCGCAGCCAGTGAAGTATGTCACCGCCGACGCCGAGAACCGCTTTTATCCCGATAGGCCGATCTCGCGGGGCGAGTTGGCGGGGATCATGGCACGGATGCAGTGGCTGACGGGTGATGACGGACCCGAACTGACGGATGTGACCGCGGACACGCCCAATGCCGCCGAGATCCGCCGCGTCGCGCGCGAGGGTTGGTTGATCGGGGATGACGCCGGCTCGTTCCGCCCGACCGCGCCGGTGACCCGCGCCCAGTTCGTGGTGGCCGTGAACCGGATGATCCAGCGGACCGAGGGCCCGCGCGAGGGCATGCCGTCGTTCTCGGATGTCGATACTTCACACTGGGCCTACGACGACATCATGAAGGCCGCCACCACGTATCCGGCCCGGCCGGAACCGGTGACATCGGGCGGAACCACGGCCCGACGCATCATTCCATGATCGCGGAAACTCAGAAGGCGGTGAATCCGTGGACTCCACTGAATCCGGAGAAATCCGTACATGCCAAATCAGCTGAGGAGAGTGGCAGCAATGTCAAACCGTCATCTTGCGCGATATCGCACGGCCTCAATGGTTGCAGCCATGGTGCTCGGATGGCCAGTGCTATGCATCCGTGGCGAGGAGTCGTTACCTATGGTTACGCCGTTGAGTGAAAGGGCCCAAACAATGCAAGCCGGCAAGTTTGAGCCGACGTGGGAATCGCTCAAGCAGTACGAGACGCCTCAATGGTTTCGCGATGCCAAGTTCGGCATCTGGGCGCACTGGGGCCCGCAATGCGAGCCCGAACGGGGCGACTGGTATGCCCGGCACATGTACTCGCAGGGGCACGGCCAATACGAGTCGCATCTGCAGCAGTATGGCCACCCCTCCGAAGCCGGCTTCAAGGACGTGATCCACGCTTGGAAGGCGGAGAACTGGAACCCCGACGAACTGGTCGCGCTCTACAAGCGGGCCGGCGCCCAGTACTTCTTCGCGATGGCCAACCACCATGACAACCTGGACCTGTGGGACAGCACGTATCAGCCCTGGAATTCGGTCGCCGTCGGACCGAAGCAGAACATCATCGCAGGCTGGGCGAACGCCGCGAAGAAGCACGGACTGCGCTTCGGCGTCAGCGTGCATGCGTCACATGCCTGGGCCTGGTACGAGCCGGCTCAGGGGGCAGATCGGGACGGACCCTACGCCGGCGTGCCCTATGACGGCAAGCTCACCAAGACTGACGGCGACGGCACGTGGTGGGAGGGACTTGATCCTCAAGATCTCTATGAGCAGAACCACGAGCCCAGCCCGGGCTTCCATGACCTGGGCAAAATCCATCGCCGCTGGAACTGGAGCGGCGGCGTCAGCATTCCGGACGCCGCGTACTGCGAGAAGTTCTACAACCGCACGATCGATCTGATCAACAAATATCAGCCGGATCTGCTCTATTTCGATGACACCGTTCTGCCGCTGTACCCGATCAGCGATGTGGGGCTGAAGATCGCGGCCCACTATTACAACAACAACATGCTCCGATACGACGGCAGGCTTGAAGCCGTGCTCTTCGGCAAGATCCTGAACGAGGACCAGCGGCAATGCATGGTATGGGACATCGAGCGAGGCCAGAGTAATCAGATCGAGCCTTACCCCTGGCAGACCGACACATGCATCGGGGGCTGGCACTACAACCGCTGGCACTACGATCGCCGCAACTACAAGAGCGCCAAGACCGTCATCCACATGCTCGCAGACATCGTCAGCAAGAACGGGAACCTGCTGCTGAGCATCCCGATGCGCGGCGACGGCACGATCGACGATCAGGAACGGGCGATCGTTGAGGGCATCGCCGAATGGATGGATATCAACCGCGAAGCGATCTTCGGCACGCGGCCGTGGAAGGTGTTCGGCGAAGGGCCGGCATCAGATGACTTCGCACCCTTGACCGGCCAGGGGTTCAATGAAGGTAAGGGCAAACCGTTCTCCGCCCATGACGTCCGCTTTACGACCAAAAGCGATACGCTTTACGTCATCGTGCTGGGTTGGCCAACCGAAACACTTCACATCAAATCATTGGGGCTTGATGCCGGGTTGCTGAACGAACGGATCAAGCACGTTGAGATGCTGGGAAGCAACGAAACGATACGCTGGTCCCAAAAGGAGAGTCGCCTGGCAATCGATCCGCCTGCGAACAAGCCATCCGACATCGCAATCACCTTCAAGATCACCTGCGGCGGGCGCGAGCACTGAACCCATTCGGCTGTACACGTCCTAAGACTATGAGGAAGCCTGGCGGTGTGGGACACTGACGAGGTGTCGGATTCCCGGTCGCCCCAACACAAGGAGCTTCCCTCTCCCCGTGCACATGAGGTGCTCCCCATGCGCTGGGCGCGCATCGGGGGGAGTTAAGATGTTCTCTCT
>CAZFDT010000107.1:0-15923 GCA_964518335.1 uncultured Phycisphaeraceae bacterium | reverse complement strand
GACCCATGGTCGCGGCTTTACAAGGATTTCTGTACATTCCTCGCATGGGCAAGAGCCACAAACGGACCCTCGCGGCGAAGGCGGACAAGTACAGGCTGTATCAGAAGTCGGTGCAGAACGCCGACCACGAGGCGGAGTTCATCCTGCGGGCGTACCGCGATGCGTTCGGGCGCAAGGCGACGCCGCGGGTGCTGCGCGAGGACTTCTGCGGGACGTTCGCGGTGTGCTGCGAGTGGGTCAAGCTGGACAAGCGGTTCGAGGCGGTCGGTGTCGATCTGGACCCCGAGCCGGTGGCGTGGGGACGCCGGCACAACCTGGCCAAGCTCGACGCCGGGCAGCAGAAGCGCGTCAGGCTGGTGCAGGGCGACGTGCGCGACGTGAGCCAGACCAAGGCCGACATCGTCGCCGCGGAGAACTTCAGCTACTGGCTCTTCAAGACGCGCGACGGCCTGCGCGACTACTTCAAGGCCGCCTACAAGAACCTCAAGCCCAAGGGCATCTTCCTCCTGGACATGATGGGCGGCAAGAGCCTCTACGACGAAGACCAGAAAGACAAGCACAAGTACAAAGGTTTCCGCTACGAGTGGGAGCAGGTCCGCTTCGACCCGATCACGCACGACGTGCTCTTCCACATCCACTTCAAGTTCAAAGACGGCAGCCGCCTCAACAAAGCCTTCACCTACGACTGGCGACTGTGGTCACTGCCCGAGATCCGCGAACTCCTCGCTGAAGCCGGCTTCCGCGACAGCGTCGTCTATTGGGAAGGCGAAGACCCCAAAACGGGAAAGGGCGACGACACCTGGCACCGCCGCCAACACGCCAAGCCGGATGACTGCTGGATCGCGTATGTGGTGGGGGTGAAATGAAGCGCCCGGTTCACTGTCGCCATGGCCACCAAGCCGCGCGGTTGTGCAACAAACAAGCCCCGCGTGCGGCGGCGCAGCGGGGCTTGGACAGTCGAGTGTGGTCTGTTGGTCAGGCGGTGACCTTGTCCAGTTCGGCGACGAACTCCTGCTTGGGCGTGACGCCGACGAACTTGCGGACGACTTCGCCGCCCTTGAAGAGGATGATGGTGGGGATCGCACTGATGCCCAGCTTCACGCTCACGTCGCGGTTGGCGTCGGTATCGACCTTGCCGACCTTGACCTTGCCCTGGTAGGTGTTGGCCAGGTCATCGATGGTCGGGGCGATCATGCGACAGGGCATGCACCACTCGGCCCAGAAATCGACGAGCACGGGCTTGTCGCTCTTGAGCACTTCGGCCTCGAAATTGTCATCGGTCAGTTCGAGCACAGCAGGGCTGGCCATGGGGGTCTCCTTTGTCGTGTGGGTCGCAGGTCGGGCGGATTCTAGGTTGGCAGCGCGACCCCAGCAACCGCATGACCAACATGCGACGGCGGTAGAGTATTCCGCGTGGCGATACCCGCAGACCATCGTCCCTGGCCGCTGCCGCGGCGACCGTGGCTGATTCGCATGCGGTGGCGCGAGCTGTTGTTCATGCACTGGCCGGTGCCGGTGGACGTGTTGCGGCCGCATGTACCGGCGGGGCTGCAGCTCGACACGTTCGACGGCACGGCATGGCTGGGCGTGGTGCCGTTTCTCATGGACATTCGGCCGCGCTGCACGCCGCCGTTCCCTTGGCTGACGCGGTTCCTGGAGTTGAACGTGCGCACGTACGTCACGGACGGGCACAAGCCGGGGGTGTGGTTCTTTTCGCTCGACGCCGAGAACGCCTTGGCGGTCGCGATGGCGCGGGCGTGGTTCGGACTGCCGTACTTCCGCGCCCGCATGGCGCTGCAGCGTCAGGGTGACTGGATCGACTACCGCAGCACGCGCACGCATCGCGGCGCCCCTGTGGCCGAGTTCGCCGCCCGCTACCGTCCCACAGGCGAACCCCGCCACGCCCGGCCGGGCACACTCGACCACTTCCTCACCGAACGCTATTGCCTCTACGCCGCCGCACGAGGACAACTGGCGCGGGGCGAGATTCACCATCCCCCCTGGCCCCTGCAAGCGGCAGAGTGCGAGATCCAGCGGCTGGAGATGACCCGGCTACTGGGATGGCAATCCCCGCCGTCGCCACCGCTTGCGCATTTTGCCCAGTCGCTGGACGTGGTGGCCTGGCCCAACCGGCGGGTGTGAAAAAACCTTGGCATCGGGGCGGTTGGCGGGTAGATTCATGTAGCTCATCGTGCCCGGGAGGAGGAGTGAACGGATATGGCTTGTCCACATCGTGTGTGTCGTTGCGTGGCGGTGGTCTGCGTCGCGCTTCTTGCCGCTTGGCTCAGTTCGGCGGCAACTGCCGCGCTGCAGGAAAACCAGGTGCTGGTGATCTACAACTCCCAGTCCACGGTCAATACCGATCCCAACACGGCCAGCAACGACAGTGTGGACATCAAGAACTACTACCAGTCGCTTTATCCCAATGCGCTGGCGCTTGATCTGAACGACGCCTCGCTTTTGGCGGGCAACATCAGCTACGCCGATTATGACACCAAGATTCGTCAGAAGGTGCTCAACTACATCACCACGAACAACCTGCAGAACCAGGTCATGGCCATCACGCTGACCAAGGGCTTGCCGCACCGCATTCAGGATCTGGGCGGCTCGCCGAACGCGGGCGATGCGCCGGCCAGCGCGCAGACGCTGTTCAACAACGGGAACCTTACCTACGCGACCGTCGATTCCGAGCTGACGCTGCTGCAGTTCAACCTCGCGGCAGGCAACGGCGCGGGCTTCGACTCGGCGGCCGATCAGGCCATCCTCAACCCCTATCACGGATCCACCAGCAGCATCACGTCCTTTACCCGTACGGCGTTCACCAGCAAGACGCTCGAAAACTTCGGCAATGCCAACGCACTGTGGCGCCTTCGGGAGACCACTGCCGGGAACCCCCTTTCCACGGCCGGCGCGATGTTCCTCGTGACACGACTCGATGGCAACACCGTCGCCGACGTCATCAACTCCCTCGATCGCTCGCAGAACATCACGTTCAACCGGCTGACTGATCGCATCATCATCGACGAAAACAACAACAGCCTGCTCGGCGGCAACGAAGTGGACGATGTCGCCATGTTTTCCCCCAAGGCTTCCGATCCGGCATACAAAGGCAACGATTACGACGATCTGGCGGCGCTCCTGACTGGTCAATACGATACGTTCACCCACGACAAGACGAGCGCATTTCTGATCGGCGCGACCGCCACCGGAACCGTGCCCGACGCCAACAAGCAATCCATCACAGGGCCCGTGGCCGCGCTGGTAACGCTTGGCGGTAATCACACCTTCAACGACAATCAGCAGGCCAACTACCTCAACACATTCAACGGTCAACTTGTCGATGGCGCCATCCTGCTGACGGCCGAGAGCTACGGTGCTCGACCCTTCGGCGGCCTCCCGCATTTTCTGGATTTCGGCTCGCTGGCTCAATGGCTGGCCAACGGCGGCACGCTGGGCATCGGCAACGCGTGGGAGCCCTTCGCCTTCAGCCTGGCGGACTCCGAGCTTCTGATGAATGCGTTTCTGTTCGAGGGCTTGACCTGGGCCGAGGCGGCTTGGGCGGCGATCCCCTACCTCTCGTGGCAGCACGTTGTCATGGGCGACCCCCTTGCTCGCGCAACCATCGTCATTCCTGAGCCAACGGGCCTGGCCGCACTGGCGGCATTGGGCGTCGTGCTGCTTCGGCGCTCGCGTCGAGCATGGTAATCACCGCTCCGCGTACTGCTTCTCGTAGTAGCCGCGGTATTCGCCGCTCTTGACGTGGCGCCACCAGTCGGCGTGATCCACGTACCACTTGACGGTCGCGGCCAGGGCGTCGGGCCACCGGCTGCGAGACGGCTCCCAGTTGAGTTCGCGCTTGATCTTGCGGGCACAGATGGCGTAGCGGCGGTCGTGGCCGGGGCGGTCCTTCACCGGCTGGATCCAGCTCTCGTCCTTGCCCATCAGGCGCAGGATGGCGTGCGTCAGTTCGAGGTTGCTGCGTTCGTTGTCGCCGCCGATGCAGTAGCGGTTTCCCCCGGTGAAATCGCCCTTTTCGAGCACGGTGAGCACGGCCTCGTTGTGGTCCTCGACGTGCAGCCAGTCGCGGACGTTGCGGCCGTCACCGTAGAGCGGGACCTTTTTGCCCTCGATCAGGTTGGTCACGAACAGCGGGATCACCTTCTCGGGGAACTGGTAAGGCCCGAAGTTGTTGCTGCAGTTGGTCACGCACACCTGCATGCCGAACGTGTGCGCGTAGGCCAGGGCGATCATGTCGCTGGCGGCCTTGCTCGCCGAGTAGGGGCTGCTGGGCGCGTACGGCGTCGTCTCGTCGAACTTCAGCGACGGGTCGTCCAGCGGCAGATCCCCGAATACCTCGTCGGTCGAAACGTGCAGGAAGCGCTTCTTGTTCTGCTGGTCCACGCGGCGCATGGCGTCGAGCATCGTCTGCGTGCCCAGCACGTTGGTCACGACGAACGGCCGGGCGTCGAGAATGCTGCGGTCCACGTGGCTTTCGGCGGCCATGTGAACCACGGCGTCGCACTCGGCGATGAGCTGCTGCGCCAGGTCGATGTCATTGATGTCGCCTTTGACGAAGCGGTAACGGCCGGCAAACTCACGCTCGACGCCAGCCAGATTCTCCAGGTTCCCCGAATACGTCAGCGCGTCGAGGTTGATGATCGAGCAGTGCGGCCGCTCGCGCAGCACGAAGCGCACGAAGTTGGACCCGATGAACCCGCAGCCGCCGGTGAGCAGAATCTTCATGCGTCAGACCTTTGCCTCTTCGAGCTGTTGCATCACGGCCCGCAGGTTGTCGCGCCAGTCGGGCATCGGCCCGAGCATCGCCTCGGCGCGGGTCAGGTCCAGCACGCTGTAGGCGGGGCGACGGGCGGGGCGGGGGAACTCGTCGGTCGTGCAGGGGATGATGTTGCAGTGGCCGTGTCCCGCCAGGCGTGCGATCTCGGCGGCAAAGCCGTGCCACGTGCACTCGCCACCGTCGGTCACGTGGAACACGCCGCGCGCCTGCATGTCGAGCAGCGCGAGCGTGGTCCGGGCCAGGTGCTGGGCGCTCGTCGGCCGGCCGCGCTGGTCATCGACCACCTTCAACTCGGCCTTTTCCCCGGTGAGCTTGATCATGGTGCGAACAAAGTTGTTACCCCACGGCGCGTACAGCCAGCTCGTGCGCACCAGCAGGTAACGGCAGCCGCTGTCGAGCAGGGCCCGCTCCCCCGCGGCCTTGCTGCGGCCGTAGGCGTTGACCGGGTCGTGCGGCTGATCGACGCGGTACGGCGCCGTCGCCCGGCCGTCGAACACGTAGTCGGTCGAGTAATGCACCAGCGTCGCCCCGATGGTCCTGCACCGTGCCGCCAGCAACCGCACCGCCTCGCCGTTGATTCGCGTGGCTGTCGCCTCGTCCTCCTCGGCCTTGTCCACCGCGGTGTAGGCGGCGCAGTTGACCACCGCGCCCACGTCCGGCCCGATGTTCGCCTCGATCGACGACGCATCGGTGATGTCGATCTGCGGCAGGTCCATCGCGGCAAACGTCAACCCCCGCGCGTGCAGCAGCTCGCGCCACGCCCGCCCGAGCATGCCGGCGCAGCCGACGATCACATAGACAGGAGAGGTTTGAGTCATAGCGTGTCGAGTGAGCCGGGCCGTCCTCGGCCCCGGCGTCTGGCGCGCCGATCACAGGTGGTACGCCCCCGCCGGTTCCTTGAGCAGGTCGAGCAGGTACTGCCCGTAACTGTTGCCCTTCATCTCCGCGGCGAGCTTTTCGAGCTGGCCGGCGTCGATGAACTTCATGCGGTACGCCACTTCCTCGGGGCAGCCGATCATCGTCGCCTGCCGGTCCTCGATAGCGCGGACGAACTCGCTGGCGTCCAGCAGCGACTCGTGCGTGCCGGCGTCCAGCCACGCCGTGCCCCGGCTCCACACGAGCACGTTCAGCCTGCCCCGCTGCAGATACACCCGGTTCACGTCGGTGATCTCCAACTCGCCGCGCGGCGAGGGCTTGAGGTTCTCGCTGATCGTCACCACCTCGTTGTCGTAGAAATACAGCCCCGGCACGGCGAAGTGGCTCTTCGGATGGGACGGCTTCTCCTCGATCGAGATCGCCTTGCCCGCGGCGTCGAACTCGACCACGCCGTAGCGCTGCGGGTCCTTGACGGCGTAACCGAAGATCGTCGCTCCCTCGCGCATCGCCGCCGCCTGCTGCACTTGCCTCGACAGCCCCGAGCCGTGGAAGATATTGTCGCCCAGGATCAGGCACACCGGGTCGCGCCCGATGAAGCCCTTGTCCAGCAGGAACGCCTGCGCCAGCCCCGCGGGCTCGGGCTGCTCGACGTAGCTGAACCGCATGCCCCACTTCGATCCGTCGCCCAGCAGCAGCCGGAACAGCGGCAGGTGCTCGGGCGTGCTGATCACCAGCACTTCCCGGATGCCCGCCAGCATCTGCACGGACAGGGGATAGTAGATCATCGGCTTGTTATAGACCGGCAGGAGCTGCTTGCTGACGGCCCACGTCAGCGGCCGCAGCCTCGTGCCCAGCCCGCCGGCGAGAATGATGCCCTTCATACACGTCCCCTGAGCCCCGTCCCATAACGCTCACGCCCTGACACGCCGTAAGGATATCCAGTTCGTCGGCCACCCGCGACGCAGGCTTGACCCGTTCCCCGCGGCAAATCGCCACGGCGTCATCAGGGGGCGCTCCAGCTTGGCAGCTTGTCGCGCGTGCGGAGGCAGAACTGTCTTCCATGAGGATGTAACATGCTTCCGGCTACGCGTGTATCACACAAGCAACGTCATGACGTGGAGATCGTGATATGGAACATCGGCGGAGTCGGGTGGTGTTGAGCGGTGCGGCCATGTGCCTGCTGCTGGTGGCCGCGACGGCACGGGCCGATGCATCGCCGCAGCAGGCGTTGCGCGCCTATGTGGAACGCGCCGACGCCAGCTACGCGTGGGGGGTCCGCCAGCGCATCTCGCTTGGGCCGGTCAATCTCGTCGAGCTGACGTTGACCTCGCAGACGTGGCGCGACCTGGTCTGGCAGCATCGCCTGTTCGTGCTGACGCCGCCGAATGTTCGGGCCAACACCGACGCCCTGCTGGTGATTGAAGGCGGCTCCTGGCGTGACAGTGATGCGCAGCCCATCGACCCGGCGAGCACGAAGCTGCCCAAGGAGGCCGTGCTTCTGGCCGCCTACGCCCAGCAGATGGGTTGTCCGATCGCGGTGCTGTTGAACGTGCCGCGCCAGCCCATCTTCGATGGCAAGAGGGAAGACGCCATCATTGCGATGACGTTCGACCGTTATCTGGGCTCGGGAGACGCCAGTTGGCCGCTGCTGTTGCCCATGGTGAAGAGCGCCGTTCGTGCGATGGACGCCGTCGAGGCGTTCGCGGAACAGGATCTCAAGCTCAATATCATGAGCTTCACTGTCACGGGCGCGTCGAAGCGGGGCTGGACCACCTGGCTCACCGCCGCCGTGGACCCGCGCGTGCGGGCGCTGGCGCCGATGGTCATCGACATGCTGAATATCGAGGCGCAGTTTCCGCACCAGGTCATGGCATACGGCGCCCTGTCGAATCGCATTCACGACTACACCGACCTGAACCTTCATCATCGCATGGTCGGCGAGGCGGGGGAAAGCCTGCGGCAGATCGTCGATCCCTACAGCTACCGCCAGCAGATCACGCAGCCCAAGATGCTGCTGCTGGGCACCAACGACGGCTACTGGACGCTCGACAGCCTGAACCTCTACTGGGATGGGCTCGTCGGCGAGAAGTACATCATGTATGTGCCCAACGCCGACCACGACCTTGCCCACGACTGGCAACGCATCATGGGCGGGCTGCTGGCGCTTCATCGTCACGCACATCGCCAGGCGCCGTTGCCTGCGATTCGCTGGGCGTACAGCCAGGGTGCCGATGGGACCGTCGAGTTGACCCTCGCCACGGGCGAGGCATCATCGCAGGTGAACGTGTGGACTGCCGAGGCGCCGACGCGCGACTTTCGCCAGGCGCGCTGGTCGAGCAAGCCTGTGAAGGTGAGCCCGGCAGGGGAGGCGGTCGCGCGCGTTGCCCGACCGGGCCAGGGCTACCGCGCGATGTTTGCCGAAGCCGTCTATCCGCGCGGCCTGCTGCCCCTGCACCTGACCACGACAATTCGCGTGCTCGAAGCGGAGAATTGAGCCACGCATGGCGCCGCGGCGTCGGACTTTGGGCCGCACTGCTAACATTGCATCATCTGATGATTGCGCGGTGACGCCGGGCGTCGCCACATATAAAGTCTTGTTTATAAATTGGATATGATTTGTAACTGCCGCCGCGGCACACGGCGCGGTATGGCCATCGATGCAAATTGCTTGCGTCAGCAACTCCGGGGTGTAAACTTGAGCCGTGACCGGTGGCGGACGATGGTGGAAAGGCCGGTGGCTGTGTCTGCAAGAACGCGATACGTGATTGTCGGATGTGGGGCACGCGCCGCGATGTTCATCGAGGCCATGCTGGGGGCGTACCGCGATCAGGCTGAACTCGTCGGCTTCTGCGATGTCAGTCAGACGAGGATGAACGCCTGGAACCGCCGGATCATCGCCCAGTTCGGGTGCCAGCCGATTCCGACTTATCTCGACGACCAGTTTGAGACGATGGTGCGTCAGCAACGCGCCCACGCGGTGATCGTGACAAGCGTGGACTGCACGCATCACCTGTACATCATCAAAGGGATGGAGTTGGGCTGCAACGTCATCACCGAAAAGCCATTGACGGTGGACGTGGGCAAGATGCAGGCGATCGTCAACACGCAGCGACGGACCGGTTGCGTCGTGCATGTGGCGTTCAACGCCAGGTACGTGCCCGGCGCGACGCTGATCAGGCAACTGCTGATGGACGGAGCCATCGGTTCACCGCTGGCGGTTGATTTCGCCTGGACGCTCGACACGTCGCACGGCGCGGACTATTTTCGCCGCTGGCATCGCGACAAGAGCAAGTCCGGCGGATTGCTCGTCCACAAGGCGACCCACCACTTTGACCTGATCAACTTCTGGGTCAAGTCGCGCCCCGCGCGCGTGTACGCTCACGGCGAGTTGAAGTTCTACGGCAGGCAGAACGCCGAGGCACGCGGCGAACGATATGCCTATGATCGCTACACAGGCATGGACCAGGCCCGCAACGATCCGTTCGCGATCGATCTCACCGCACAGGATGACCTGCGCGCGATGTACTACGACGCCGAGGGCGACTCGGGCTACGTTCGTGATCAGAACGTGTTCGGCGACAACATCACCGCCGAGGACACAATGCATGTGCTGGCCAAGTATCAGAACGGTGTCATGCTCAATTACTCTCTTCTGGCCTACTCGCCTTGGGAAGGCGGGCGCGTCGCCATCACGGGCACGCGAGGTCGGATCGAGTGGTTCCACCAGAAGAGCGCGCACGTGATCGACGCGCCCGGCGCGGACGCGGGCAACGGAACGAGTGGATCGCACACGCGGCCGCGCGAACTGCGCGTCTTTCCGATGTTCAAGGCCCCCTACGACGTGCCGGTGCCCGAGGGCTCGGGTGGCCATGAGGGCGCCGACGACCCGATGCTGCAGCAGTTACTCTGCCACGACCCGCCCGTGGATCCGCTGGCGCGCAAGGCGTCGCTGATCGACGGCGTCAACGCGCTGCTGCTGGGCGTCGCAGCCAACGAATCGATCCGTACCGGCGACCCCATCAACGTGGACGGGCTGCTGGCGTCGCCGGTCGTGAGGGCGCGCCATCCCCGTGCGCAGCGTGTGGAGCAACCCTCGGCGTGATGAAACGCAATCTGTCCATTCAGCGCCATTTCGAGCGACAGGCGGCGGCCCACGCGCCGCGCTACCGCTTCGGCGGGAATGACTTGGGCTGGCGTCAGTGGCGCGACGCGCTGCTGCCGCAGCTCATCCAGACGCTCGGTCCCATGCCGCCGCGTGTACCCCACCGCGCGGAAATCCTGGCCGAATGGTCCGACGACGGACTCATCAAGCGAAAGTTCCTGCTCGACGTGGAAGAAGGCCTGGCGGTGACGGGTTACGTCTTTCGACCCGAGGGCGATCACCGGGCGTTGCCGACCATCCTCTGCTGTCACGGGCACGGCCCCTTCGGCAAGGAACCGGTCATGGGCAATCGCTCGGACCCGGCGATGAACAGCGCGATCAAGCAGCACAACTATGACTACGGCCTGCAGATGGCGCGGGCCGGGTTCGTCACCGCCGCCATCGACTGGCGCGGCTTCGGCGAACGCGATGACCGCCGTCCCCCGCACTTTCACCGCAGCGACGACAAGCGCGACCTGTGCAACGTTCACTTCATTCGTGCCGCACTCTTCGGGCAGACCATGCTCGGTCTCAACCTGCACGACGCGTCGTGCGTGCTCGACTACCTCGGCGAGCAACCGTTCGTCGATCCCGACCGCTTGGGCGTGATGGGACTGAGCTTCGGCGGGACCATGACGACATGGATCGCGCTGGCCGATCCACGGATCAAGGCCGCAGACATCATCTGCTACTCCGACCGAATGGCCGACTTCGCCGTGACGCGCGCCAACTTCTGCGGCAGTCAGATGACGTGCGGACTCTTCGAGCTGTGCGACGTGCCTGATCTGCACGGCCTGATCGCGCCACGCCCCCTGCTCGTGGAAATCGGCGTCCACGACGAGTGCTTCCGCCTCGACTCGGCGATGAGCTGTTATCACGAGGTGGCGAAGATTTACGAGGCCGCGGACGCGGGCGATCAATTGGAGCTGGACCTGTTCGAGGGCGGGCACGCATGGGGCGGGAACCGGTCGATCGGTTTTTTCCAGCGGGCTCTGGGGGCAAGCAAGTCGCGGTCAGCGCCAACACTCACGCCAGTCGCCTGAAGCCCTCGTGCTTTACGGGCGTCCCCAACCGGTGCGCCGCGTCGCCGTCACGCGCGGCCTGACTCAACTCGGCAAACACCGCGTCGGCGGCCGCCACGCAAGCGTCCACCTCGGCCTCGCCGTGCGCAAGGCTCGGATAGAACGACCCGCTCACCAGGAATCCCCGCTCGAGCATTCTCGCCGTCCAGAGCGTCAGCAGCGCCGCGTGGTCGGGGTGGTCGAACCTCATCGATGTCAGCGCGGCATGGCCCGCGAACGACACGTTGACGAGGTGGCGATGGGCAAGTGCAGCGATCTGGTGGCGAAATCGCTCGCCGATGCCGCGGATGTGCGCGGGCAGGTCCACGGTCTGCATCTTCCGCAGGGTCGCCAGGGCCGCCACCGGGCCGACGCCTTCGGTCCAGTAAGTGCTGGAGATGAATGATCGCTCCATCGCTTCCATCATGCGTTTGCGGCCGACCAGCGCCGCGATCGGGTGCCCGTTGCCCAGCGCTTTGGCGAACACGGCGGCGTCGGGCTCGATCCCATAGACCAGGTGCGCTCCACCGAACGCGAAACGCCAACCCGCGGTGATCTCATCCAACACAAGCATGGCGCCGCAGGCATCGCACAGTTGGCGAACGCCTTCGAGAAACCCCGGCGACGGCGCGACGGCGCGGGTGGGCTCCATGATGACCGCCGCCAGTCGCCCGCCGCGGCTTTGCACAATGGTGTGCAGCTCATCCAGGCGGTTGTAGGAGAAGGGGACGGCGGTGCCGGTGAGTTGGCGCGGCACGCCGGCAGGCTCAAGCCCCGTGAGCAGATGACTGGCGAGCTGATCGACCTTGTCGTCTGCGTCGCCGAGATTGGCCGCCAGATACCAGTCGTGCCAACCATGATATCCGCAGAACGCGATGATGTCGCGCCCGGTGGCGGCGCGGGCCACGCGGGCCGCCATCGCCATCGCTTCGCCGCCGGTGCGCGCGTATCGCACCTGCTGAGCCCACGGATGCAGCGAAAGCAGCAGCTCCGCCAGCTCGATCTCCTCGGCGCTGTTGAGCGTACACATCGATCCCTCCCGCACCCGGGCCACCACCGCCTCCGTGACATCGGGATCGGCGTAGCCCAGCAGACAGGACCCCACCCCCATCAGCGACATGTCGATGTATGTCCGCCCGTCGAGATCGGTCACACGGCAGCCTTGCGCCTGGCGGTAATACGGCGGCCAGCGGCCCGGGGCGAACATCTCCGGGCGCTTGCTGAGCAACTGCGTGCCGCCGGGCATCAGCGTCTTGGCGCGATGGTATAGCGTTTGGCCGATCGACGGCGAATCGACGCACGCAACTTGATCGTGGAGCATGGTGGTTCCCGATGGTGGCTGACGCCGCCCCAAGGCTGATCACTTGAGTTGAGCGGTGGTGCCCACGCGAATCTCCGAAGGAATCACAATGTGCTGGCGATGCTTGCGGGCGTACCGCAACTCGTCGGCAAGGACGAGATACGCAGCCTCGGCGACCTTGGCGTAGCTCGAGCCGGCAACTGTCACACTGGCGGGGAATTCCCTGGCCCATTCCACCGGGCCGTACACGCCGATGTAGCGGTCGCGGGAGACCTGTCGGCCGGGCGGAATGAGGTAGGGCAGCACCCGCGAGGCCCGCGCTGCACTGCCCAGAAGAATCGCATCGTATTGAATGCCCAGCCGACCCAGGCGCTCAATGATCTCGACTCCGGGAGCTTCCAGGCCGATCTGTACCAGCGACGGGTCGTATTCCAGGCCCAGTCGATCGATGGCCTGGCGATAGCTGTCGTAAATCAGGGAGTGGACGAGTTTCTCCAGGCTGCCGACGCTGAGACTGATGCGCCGCGCACCGCAATCGTAAAACCACTTCATGGTGGCGCGGACGGACTCTTCAACGTCAAGGGACACGGTGTTGGCGCGGGACCGCATCTCCGGGTCGTGAGCATAGGACGTGGTTCCCACGATGACGAAGGGGATGTGGCGCGAGTCCAGGCCGTTGACAATCACCTCGGAGACGTTGCCGTCGAGCACCACGCCCAGCGGGCGACGCTTGTCGATCATGCGGAAGAAGCCATCGGTGGCGATCGGGCTGCTGATGACGCCGTAGAACGTGATGTCGCGGTCGTCCTCAGCCGCACGCTGCTGCAGGCCAAGCAGAAGGAAGTGCGTCCACGAGAACGCGGCGTGATTGAAGCTGGAACTGCAGGAGACGAAGGCGATACTGGCCGATCGCGTGTCTTTGCGACGCGCCTGCACGTAGCCTCGACGGTTGGCCTCATCGACGATGCGGCGACGGGTGATCGCCGAGATGCGGGCGTTGGGCGCTTCGTTGAGCACCTGGCTCACGCAGGTGTGCGACACGCCCACGGCATGGGCGATCGCGGACATGGTGACTTTGCGGCGGCCATTCATGCCACTATGCTAACATTTAATCACTCAATGTCAAGCCCGAGACGCCCGGCGCATAAATTTCATAAATACTTATATTATAATGATTTATGATTTATCTGTCTTTCGTATGGATTACGCGCGATGATTTGTGATAACAAAATGCTTGATATGTGACCGGGGCGCTGATATCTTCACAGCCATGGGCTTGTGCTCGTAGGCCCGATCGCGGACTTGCCTGGAAGGACCTGCGTATGGCGTCGCATCGATCGTCGGCATTCACCTTGGTGGAGTTGCTGGTCGTCATATCGATCATTGGCCTTCTGGTGGCGATCCTCCTCCCGGCTCTGGGCAAGGCGCGCAACTCCGCCCGCACCACCATCTGCCTCAGCCAAATGCGCCAGATCGGCGTGGGCATGCACGTGTACAACAACAGCACCGGCAGCTTCGTGTATCGCAAAAGCACCCGCACCGGATTCATCTACCCGCACGCGTGGGACCTGACCAGCTCCTCCGAGCGCCTCTTCTTTTCCATGATCGCCGATCCCACCGTGTTCTTCTGCCCCGCCAACGACGCGCGCCGCACCGAGACCACAGAATATCAGGCCGACAACTTTCTCTATCCCACCTATGGCTACTGCTTCGATGTGGGTTTCAACGATGCATCGTACTACACGCCGGCGCCGCAGCGCCAGCTCGACCCGCAAGGCAAGAACCCGCGCGTCGTACTGATGGTGGACATGGCCGTGTTCCGCGGCCCGGGCCTGGTGTGGACCGCCAATCACATGATCCGCAACGTCGATACGCCCGAGTACATGAACGTGCTCGCCATCGACGGGCACGCCGCGACGGAAGGTCCGCCCACGCACAAGTGGTGGGGGCACACGGGACTGGAGTTCAACTGGCCCAAGAAGATCGCTGACATGGTCAGCGGTCAGTTCTGACGCCGCACATCACCTGGGGCAGCGGCAAGGTCCGGGGCCCGGACCGTCGGTGCCGCGCGAATGGATTGTCAACGAACGTACTCCTGGAACTGCCTGCCAACCAGCACTCTCACAGGGAGAAACACACATGACCTCGTTCAGATCTGCTTCAGTTGACCGTACGTCCTCTCACCACCCCCTACAGAAGGAGAATCACACGATGGGCCGCTTCCACTTCACGCAGACCGCGATGGCGATGGTTCTTTTCGGCGCGTTGGCGACAACGAGTGCCGATGCGAGTTCGCTTTACATTGATTTCGTGGGACAGACCAACCCAGATACCGTCTTTGTCACCAACTTGGGATTGACTAAGACTGTGTCCGGCACGATCACCGCCAACACGATCACCGACGACAACTGGGTTGTCGATACAACGGGGTCTGCCTTCTTCTATTACGCTGGCAACGTTGCCTCCTTGGCCGCCGGCGACGGCAAAATGAGCATCAACGTCAAAATCAAGTTCGAGTCTGGCAAGCTTCCCGCCCACTTTACGGACTTCAATCTCGACTACATTTCGAACGGTAAGCGCATACTGGGACACCTGAACGCCAACAATATCCAGACGCTCAACCCCGGCGCAGGTTCATCCACCAGCGTGCTGCATGGCGTTGACCTGACTGACTGGAACATCTTCACATGGATTTACGACCCGGACGTTCACGCTACGAACGTTGCACTCTATGTGAACGGAAGTCACGTGGGTACGGGTGTCCTTCTCCAAACAACCAACAGCAATGATGGACGTATCAATGGTCTTGGCGATACTGGCAACGCCGGTGGCACCAATGGCGCGGCGAGGCACATCGAATGGATCCGCTTCGGCAACGACACCTTTGTCGCCCAGATTCCCGAGCCCGCAAGCCTGGGTCTCGCCGCCGGATGCGCCTTGATGCTGCTGCGCCGGCGCGCCTGACGCCACGATGGCCTGAATCCCGAGTCCGCTCGCGGCAACGTGCGCGGACTCTTTCGTTTTGCTGAATCATGGCTCCTGCGTGCAGTTCGATCCTCGATGATGTGCCGCCGGGTCCGGTGGTGGCAATCGCCGCCCACGCCGACGATGCGGAGCTCAACGCCGGGGGCCTGCTGGCCAAGGCGGTCGCGCTGGGCCGGCCTATCCACATCGTGATGGTGACGAACAACTGCTCGGGCCTGATGTTGCCCGACGACGGCGACGAGCGCGGGGCGTTTCGCCTGCCGCCCGCGCAGACCACCGCCGTTCGCCACCGCGAGCAGCTCGACGCCGCCAAGCTGCTCGGCGCCGAGGTCCATCACCTGGGCTATGCGCAGCGTCATTTCTGGGACGGCTCGCGCATCGCACGACTCGGATTCGGTCGTCAGTCGCAGTCGCATGAACTCGAAGGCGTGCCGCCACTGATCGTCAGCACCCAAATGGCCGAGCACATCGAGCGGATGCGCGCGATGCTGGCGAGTCTCCAGCCAGCGCTGGTGCTGACGCAGACGGTCATCGACCTGGACCCGGAGCATCACGCCGTCGCTGCACTGGTCTGGCAGGCGATGCGGCTGCACCGCGACGCGGCGCCGGGTGCGAAGCTGCTGTTCTGGACGCCCGGCTCCAGTTGCGAGCAGGGCATGTTCGATCCCGGCTACGACCACATTGAGGACATCAGCGAACACTACGAGACCAAGATGGCGTTGTGCATGGCGCACCGCAGCCAGATGACGCAACAGCGCCTGGCCA
>CAZFDT010000106.1:0-16048 GCA_964518335.1 uncultured Phycisphaeraceae bacterium | reverse complement strand
CCTGCAGCGTCATCTGCTGGCGAAGATTCCGTCAAGAGTTCTTTTAGGTGCTCTATGAGAATTCATGGCTTGTCTCACAGTTCAAGTGGAATCATCCGGTGTAGTTTTGGGAGAGGGGTTGCGCCTTTGTGACGGGAGGGAAGCCGTTCACCGGTCACGGCGTCACGACATGGTGCGTCGGGCGTAACGAAACGATGAGCTTCCGTTATGCGGCGCGAGGATTTCGTTATGCCCACGTCAGGTTTCCTGACGCGGCGCGACGTTCTCGTTATGCGGCGCGATGTTCTCGTTATGCGGCGCTGAGATTTCGTTATGCGGCGCGATGTTCCCGTTATGCGGCGCGGGGTGTTCGTTATGCCAACGTGGGTTTGGGTGATGCCCGCGTGGGTTGTGGGCGTGGAGGGAGGCGTGCGATGGGGGGATGCGGTGTCGGCGTGGGGGAGGGGTTGCACCTGGCGGCGCAGGCGGCAAAGTCGGCACAGGCCGGTTAAGTCGGCGGGCTTCGGGGTCGATGTCAGTGAAGGTATGGTGACTGTTGAACCCACACCGCCGATGTCCAATGCCGAGCGACAGCGGTTGTTCCGCGAGCGGCACCCGGGGTACTACCAGCGTCTGCACGCCAAGCGTCGTGCGGCGATCAAGGCCGGGGCGGCGCAGCTTGTTGCGGCGGCGAGGGCGACGGCTGTGAAACGTGTGCCGCTGGCGCTGCCCGCGCCGGTCGTGATCATCCAACTCCCCGCCATGAGCATGGTCCCCGCGGTGCTCGTTCCCTCGCCGCTGCCGGCGTCGGAGCAAGCGACGATCCCACCTTTGGCCGCGAAACCGCTCGCGGCGTGACGCTGCGGGTCAGAGCCGGTCTGCCTCCTCACCCCAACCCTCTCCTCCACCTCAGAGCAGGCGGAGGCGAGGGAGCGTGACGGCCACGTGTGCGTCACGTGCCTCATGGTGGCCGTTGCCTCCCAATCTGCGTCCATCGGCGACATCTGCGGCCCTCCCCTGATCCACGGACGTGGCGAACGTGCGGGAGCTGAACTTCCGGGGGACTTCCGGGGAACTTCCGGGGGTCACTCGAAATACGCCGGTTGGCCGGTGGTTTCCAGGACGCTCAGCCACAGGTCGCCTTCGGGATCGACGAGTTTTCGCTTGCTGATGGCGGCGGCGATGGGGACGTGGACCATGCGGCCGTGCCAGAGGCCGACGATCAGGTCGGTTTTGCCCGCCATGGCGGCGTGGACGGCGGCCTGGGCCAGTCGCCAGCAGTAGAGGCTGTCGGCGGGGGTGGTGCGGACGCTGCGCACCATGTAGCTGGGGTCGATGTACTTGAGACTGAACTCGACGCCCGATTCGGTCATGCGCTCGGTGATGCGGTCGGCGAGGAAGCGGCCGACATCGACGAGCTTGACGTTGCCGGAGGCGTCGTGCTCGACGTGGCCGTGCTGTTGCAGTTGATCCTGCCCGGCGCCCTCGGCGACGAGGACGACGGCGTGGCGGCGACGTTCGAGTCGCTGCCGCAGGGCGTTGAAGAACGAGTCGGCGAAGCGCGGGCCCAGGGGCATCTCGGGGATGAGGCAGAAGTTGACGTGGCTCGACGCCATGGCGGCGTGGCAGGCGAGGAAGCCGCTGTGCCGGCCCATGACCTTGACGAGCCCGATGCCGTTGAACGTGCCCCGCGCCTCGTTGTGGGCGCTGGCGATGGCCTCGACCGCCTCGGTGTAGGCCGTCTCGAACCCGAAGCTCTGATCGATGTAGCTGATGTCGTTGTCGATGGTCTTGGGGATGCCGACGACAGCGATGTGGAGTCCGCGGCGGCGGATTTCGTCGCTGATGGCCAGGGCGCCGCGGAGCGTGCCGTCGCCGCCGATGGTGAAGAGGATATTGACGCCCAGCTCGACGAGTCGATCGACGATGACGGCGGTGTCCTGCTTGCCGCGCGAGGAGGCGAGCATGCTGCCGCCAGTCTCGTGGATTTCGCTGACGAGCTCGGGGTCGAGTCGGATGGGATCACTTCCGGGGGTGAAGCCGCGGTAGCCGTAGCGGAAGCCGAGGATGGTGCGCACGCCGTAGCGGTGCCAGGCGACCATGACCAGGCCGCGGATGACGTCGTTGAGTCCGGGGCACAGGCCGCCGCAGGTGACGATGCCGATGCGGGTGTGCTGGGGGTCGAAGAAGAGGCTGCGTCGCGGGCCGGCGCGCTCGAGCGCGGGCAGGTCGGTCATGGCCACGCCGTGCGGGATGCGCTCGGGGTGATCGTCGTAGAGCACCCGCGCGTCCTCTTCGCAGAAGCGCGGCGAATGCTCGCGCCCGGCGGCGAGATCGGCGATGGGCGACGGTATGCGGCATTCCCCCAGCGACGCCACGGCGAGACTCGGCAAATCGGCCATAAAACCCTCGTCCTCAAGCACCACCCCCCCGACGCAGTATCCCACGAGTGGGCGCGTCCCGCCACCGCGCTAGGCGCGGCGGCGCGCCGCGCTGGGGCTGCACCCGGCGATGTGGCGGAACTGCTTGTTGAAGTGTTGCGGGTCGGGCATGCCCACGCGGGCGGCGATCTCCTTGACGGGCAGGTCGGTCGTGGTCAGCAGAAGCCGGGCCGACTCGATGCGGCTGAGGAGGATGTAGCGGGGGATGGTCGTGCCGGTGCGCTGGCGAAAGCGCCGGGCGAGATAGTTCTGGCTCATGTGAACGCGGCGGGCCAGGTCGGGCACGCACAGGGGCAAGTGCAGCTCGCGCTGGACCAGCGACATGACATGATCGACGGGGTCGGGCCGATCGCCGGCGGGCGCCAGGCCGGGTTGTTCGAGCAGGCCGGTCCACAGCAGCAGCTCCTGCAGGGCGACGGGAATGGCGGCGGCGACGGGGTTGCGCGGGCGGTGGCGCTGCTGCGCCGTGGCGTGCAGCCGCGCGATGTGGGCGAATCGGCGCGCCGCTTCCATCTGCAGGTCGCCCAGGGGCTGCCACACCGGCAGGCGCACCGACACCTCGCCGTGCCGCACCGGCTGGATGTCCAGGTGGATGCACCAGTGCGTGCCCGGCCGCGGCAGGTCGTAGCTCGAATCCAATCCCGCCGGCGACAGCGTCATCACGCCCGGCGCCAGCGGATAGTCGCGCCCCATCAGGCGGATCGTCCCGTCGTACCCGTGCAGGTGCAGCGCGTGGCTTGGGCTGCGATAGACGAACGGAAAGCCCTTGGCCTCCATCTGGAACTGCCCCGCCACGCGCACCCGCGGGCGCGCGTCCACCGGCCAGGCCAGCGTGGGCGAGGCGATCGTCATCGTGATGAATATTTACCACAATCTGTTGAGCCGTTCCACTTGTATGGCGCGATATTCATGGAAAAATGGTGCGTCTTGGTCGCTGCCGCCGCCGACCGCTGTCCGAATATTGCTCACCCCGAACGGAGCGCGCACGATGCCCACCCTCAGCCCCCAGCAGGTCGCCTTCTACCACGAGCACGGCTACCTGCACATCCCCGGCATGTTCACCCCCGAGCAGACCCGCCAGCTCAAGGACGACCTCGACTGGATGATCAAGGTCTGGGCCAACGTCGGCGTCGGGTGGACCGGCCCGTGGCGCAAGGCGCTGATGGACCTGGAGACCGAGGCCAAGAGCAAGCTCATCGCCATGCACGACCTGCAGTACTACGCGGAGTCGTGGATGAAGGCGGTGACGAGCCCGAAGCTGGCCGAGGCGATGTCGCAGATGCTCGCCGCCCCCGGCAGTGACGAGGAGCGCGAAGGCGCCCCCGTGGAACTGCACCACTCGACGATGCACGTCAAGCCGCCGGAGACGGGCCATCCGTTTCCGATGCACCAGGACCTGGCGTTCTACGACCACCTGGACGGGCGGTACGTGGACGTGCTGGTTCACCTGGACGACACCTGCCACGCCAACGGCGAGATCCGGTTCCTCGACGGCTCGCACAAGCTGGGGCCACTGCAGCACATCACCGAGTTCATCAACGACAAGGGCGAGAAGGAAGCGTGCACGCCGCACCTGCCCACCGATCAGTACAACCTGCGCGACACGGTCCCCGTGCCTGCCAAGGCCGGCGACGTGGTGTGCTTCAACATCTACACGATCCACGGCAGCCATGTGAACACGACCGACCAGATGCGACGGCTGGTGCGCCTGGGCTACAAGCACCCGGAGAACCGGCAGACGCGGGGCCAGTCGAAGGACCGGCCGGGCCTGATGGTTCGAGGCCGGCGGGCGCGGCGCGAGGGCGTCGTGCTGTTCAGCACCGAGTGCCAGGGTTTTGCCGACATTCGCGAAGCCGACGAGGCGTTTGCGGTCAAGCTCTGACGCGGCGGGGCTCGGGCGCGGTAGGATCGTCGTGGGGAAACTGGACGTGCCATGGTCCCAGCCCTCGATGCCGTTTGCGACGCCACCCGCCTCACGCCGCGCCAGCGCTTCGCCGCCGCGCTGCAGCGCCGTCCGCTGCCGGGGCTCGTGCCGCACTTCGAGCTGGTGGTCTATCTCACCATGGAGGCGTTCGGGCGCGTGCATCCGATGCACCGCAATTACGCCCAGTGGGGCCAGATGACCGAGCGCGAGCGGCAACTGCATCGCCGCGACATGGCGCAGATCTACATCGACACGGCCCGGCGCTTCGGACATGACGCGATCTACCTGCTGGTCAACCCGTCCACGCTCGACGAGAAGATCCGAATCGTCGAGACGGTGCGCGAGCTGTCGGGCGACCGCTACTTCCTGCTGGTCGCCGGCGACGTGACGCGCAGCATCCCCGACGGCGCGGGGATGGAGGCGATGAGCCTGCGCATGGCCGAGGAGCCCGACGCCGTCGATGACGAGTCGCGGCGATGGGTGGACGACGCGATCCGCGGCGCCGAGGAGGTCAAACGCCGCACCGCCCTCGACGGCTTCGCCCTCTGTGCCGACTACTGCTTCAACACCGGCCCGTTCCTGTCCCCGGCGTGGTTCGACCGCTTCGTCACGCCCCACCTCCACCGCCTCACCCGCGCCTACAAGGAGCTGGGCTTCTACGTCATCAAGCACACCGACGGCAACATCATGCCCATCCTCGACCGCCTCGTCCCCGACGACGAGGCGTGCCGACCGCACGCCCTGCACTCGCTCGATCCCCAGGGCGGCGTCGATATCGCCCAGGTCGTCGATCTCGTCGGCGACAAGGTCGCCCTCTGCGGCAACGTCAACTGCAGCCTCATGCAGACCGGCAGCGACGAGCAGTGCGCCGAGTCGGCCCGCTACGCCATCCGCCACGGCCTGCGCGCCCCCGGCTACATCTTCTCCACCAGCAACTGCATCTACACCGGCATGGACCTGGCCCGCTACGAACTCATCCTCGACATCCACCGCCGCGAAGCGATTCGCCCGCCGCTCGTGGCTTAGGGTGTGTCGCGCAGGGATACCGTCCCGCCGCACACAGCGCCTTGGCATACGGCGATTGCGGGCTGTGGCCCGCGTGCAGCGGCCAGTTGTCGTATGGCGATATGAATGGCCAACGCTGTGGCGGCGCTGCGATCTCCTGCGGATTGCGCTCGATGTAGGCGATCGTCCGCCGCACGTCGTCGGGGTGGTCCAGAAAGACTTTCCATCCGCCGCCGTCGGTCCAGATGGGATGGTCGGCGTCGAACAGACCGGCGCTGCTAAGCCGCAAGCGGCTTTCGCGCTTGAGGTGCTCGATCATGTCCTCGGCCTGATGCTTGTGCTTGCGGATGAGCAGATGCACGTGATCGGGCATGATCGCGCACGCCCAGCAAGTGTAGCGCTCGCGTGCGATGACGGCGGCGAGCGCCTTGCCGACGACTTGAATCGCCGGCCTGTCGAGCTTGCGCAGCTCGTGTCTGAGCACATTGGCCGCGCGTTCGTAGAACGCACGCACCTCATGTCCGGCCGGCTGCAGGCTTCTGCGCCCGTGGTGCAGGACGCCGAGCTGAGCGATGACATCGGAGACAATGGTTTGGGAGCCGCTGCCGCGAGGATCGTTTGGCAACCACCAGCCATACACCGTCCAGATGAGGTGGTGAGCGATCACGAGCGGTTGCATGGCGACTCCGGCAATGAGAAGGATGAATGCTAAGCCGCAAGCGGCTGACGAGCAATGGCCGCTTGCGGCTTAGCGTCTTACGCAGTTGCGTCCAGCGTTGAGTCTGCTCCAATACCTGCCCCGCACCATCCACGAGGATTCACCATGACGCTTGCGACTTGTCCCGCCCCTACCGCGCTGCGGTGCGAGTATTTCATCAACCCGATCGGCATCGACGAGGCGCAGCCGCGGCTGTCGTGGCGCCTGGCGGACGCGCGGCGCGGGGCGCGGCAGACGGCCTACGAGATCGCGTGTGCGACGGCGCCGGACAAGCTCGACTCGGCGGACGTGTGGACGAGCGGACGGGTCGAGTCCGACCGCACGGCGCACGTGGCGTATGCCGGGCCGACGCTGCGCAGTGGTCAGCGCGTGTGGTGGCGCGTGCGCGTGTGGGACCATGAGGGTCAGGCGTCGCCGTGGTGCGAGGCGGCGTTCTGGGAGATGGGGCTACTGCAGCAGTCGGACTGGGTCGGCCGGTGG
This sequence comes from uncultured Phycisphaeraceae bacterium, assembly GCA_964518335.1. Classification (GTDB taxonomy): domain Bacteria; phylum Planctomycetota; class Phycisphaerae; order Phycisphaerales; family Phycisphaeraceae; genus CAZFDT01. The sequence goes on along the minus strand of CAZFDT010000106.1, from coordinate 9,501 downwards.
ATCGCCGCGCCGCTGGTGGGCGGGCCGCGCACGTCGATCCCGTGCCCGCACCTGCGGCGGTTGTTTCGCCTGGACAAGCCGGTGGCGTCGGCGCGGCTGTACGTGACGGCGCTGGGCCTGTACGAGGCGTCGATCAACGGCCGGCGCATCGGCGAGGACGTGTTCACGCCGGGCTGGACCGACTACCGCAAGCGCGTGCAGTACCAGACGTACGACGTGACCGATCAACTGCAGCAGGGCGACAACGTCATCGGGGCGATCCTGGGCGACGGTTGGTGCTGCGGCCACGTCTGCTGGGCGGGGCGTCAGAACTGGCGCGACCGCCCGGCGCTGCTGGCGCAGCTCGCCGTCACGCACGCCGACGGCTCGACCACCAGCGTCATCAGCGATGACGCCTGGCGCTGCGCGTTCGGGCCGATCCTCGAGTCGGATATGCTCATGGGCGAGAGCTACGATGCTCGCCTGGAAATGCCCGGCTGGAACGCCCCCGCCCCCGGAAATGGCTTCGACGACGCGGCGTGGCACGCGGTGGTTGCAGTGGACCCGCCGGACGCGCCGCTGGTGGCCTCGGCGTCGCCGCGCGTGCGGCGGGTGATGGAGCTGCGCCCCGTCGGCGAGGGCAAGGTCGGCCAGAACTGGCAGCGACGCCACGTGACCTTCGACCTGGGCCAGAACATCGCCGGCCGCGTGCGACTGCGCGTGCGCGGCGGCGCGGGGCAGACCCTGACCATCCGCCACGCCGAAATGCTCAACGACGACGGGTCGCTCTACACCGCCAACCTGCGCGAGGCCCGCGCGACCGATCACTACACCTGCCGCGGCGACGGCGTCGAGGAATACGAGCCGCACTTCACGTTCCACGGCTTCCGTTACGTCGAAGTGAGCACGCGCGGAGCGCCCTTCAACGTCGAGGACCTCGTCGGCGTCGTGCTCATGTCCGACACGCCGTCCACCGGCACATTCGAGTGCAGCGACCCGCTGGTGAACCAGCTCCAGCGCAACATCCAGTGGGGCCAGCGCGGCAATTTCCTGGAAGCGCCCACCGACTGCCCGCAGCGCAACGAGCGGCTGGGGTGGACCGGCGACGCGCAGATCTTCGTGCCCACGGCGTGCTTCAACGCCGACGTGGCGGGGTTCTTCAGCAAGTGGACGGTCGATCTGGCCGACGCGCAAGCGCCCAGCGGGTCGTATCCATCGGTAGCGCCCAACCGCGGCTTTTCCACGGACGACGGCGGGCCCGCCTGGGCCGAGGCCGGTGTCATCTGCCCGTGGACGATCTACACCAACTACGGTGACACGCGCCTGCTGCAGCGACACTACTCGAGCATGACCCGGTTCATCGCCCAGCTCGACGCCACCAGTCGCGACGGCGGCATCCGCCCGCACGGCCAGGGCGTGTACGAGGGCTTCGGCGATTGGCTGGCGATCGACGCGCCCCACCCCGGCGCGGCGCCGACGCCCAAACAGCTCATCGGCACGGCCTACTTCGCCCGCGCCGCCGACCTCATGGCGCGCATCGCCGTCGTGCTGGGCCACCGCAGCGACGCCGACCGCTTCGCCGCCCTGCGCGACCGGGTGAAGCAGGCGTTCTGCCGCGAGTTCGTCACGCCCGCCGGGCGCGTCCTGGGCAACACCCAGACGGGCTACCTGCTCGCCCTGGCGTTCGACCTTCTGCCCGAGGGGCTGCGCGATGCTGCAGTGAACCACCTGGTCGAGACGGTCGAGCGGGCCAACTGGCACCTGACCACGGGGTTCGTCGGCACGCCGCTGCTGTGCGAAACGCTCACCCGTTTCGGGCGTCACGACGTGGCGTGGCGCGTCTTCCGCCAGGAGACCTACCCCGGCTGGCTGTATTCGGTGCTCCAGGGCGCCACCACCATGTGGGAGCGGTGGAACAGTTACACCCGGGACAAGGGCTTCGGCGACGCGGGGATGAACAGCTTCAACCACTACGCCTACGGGTCGATCGGGCGGTGGCTGTACGGATCGATCGCGGGCCTGGAGGTGGACCTGTCGCAGGCCGGGGCGCAGCGCATTGGACTGGCGCCGCGGCCGCCGCGTCCCGACGCCCAGGGCCGCGCGCTCACCCATGCGCGGGCCGCATTGGACTCGATCCTCGGCCGCATCGAGTGCGGCTGGCGCGTCGAGGGCGACGCGCTGCACGTGGAGGTGCTGGTTCCCCCCAACGCCCAGGCATCGCTGCAGTTGCCCAGCAAGGCCATCGGGCACGACGCCGGCGACGTGGCCTGGCGCGACGACGGACGGGCGTGCGACCTGCCCGCCGGCCGCTACCGCTTCACCTGCCGCCCGGCTTAAGTGAACATGGTCAGAGCGGCTCCGCCTCGCGCGCGATGGCGGCGCGGATCAGCAGGTATGCGCGGCGGGGCGCGGACGGCGCGCGGTCGGGCGCTTCGCCGGCGAACAGCGCGGGGCCGGTCAGCAGCCCGCCTTCGACGCACAGCCAATCGCCGTCGGGCACGACGCGCGACAGCTCCGCCTGCCACTGCTGGTGCTCCGACAGCCGGACGCGCGGCCTGATCCGAAGCGTGAGGCTGCGGCCGTCGTCGCCGATCGTCGGTTGCACGCTCAGGGCCGGGCCCGTGGCGTCGAGGTGATCGTCCGAATGGCCCGTCGTGACCGTGGCGAAGTTGCCGTCGAACACGGTGAGGCGGGGCAGCGTGTGCAGCACGACGGCGTCGCCGGCCTCGATCGCGCCGAACAGCGCGGCAGCCCCTTCGTCCTTCACGAAGGCCGTGCGCGCTTGCGCATCAGTCTCGCCGGGCTCGAACTGGACGATCGGCATCTCCGCCGGTGCCAGGACGATGCGGCTTTCGATCTGCACCATGGCGGACACGCGGTCGAGCCGTCGGGCGAGAAGTGCCGCGATGGCGTCGTGCTGCTCGGGCGTCGCGCGGACGATGAGCCTGCCATCGCGCTCGCGGATGGTCCATGCCTCGGGGCCATGCACTTGGCGTCGAATCTCGTCGATGAGCTGGGCGACGGCGTCCTGCCGCGTCGGCGATGGCGACTCGGCGGGCGCCGTATCCCACGGCACGCCGCCTCGCAGATGCTCGGCGATGGGATAGGTTCGCTGCGGCAGCGACGGTTGATCCGAGCAGCCGGAGAGGATCACTGCAGCAATCGCGAGCGCGGCGCACGGCCAACTTGCGGCAGGCATGGCAAGCTCCTCGAATGCGTGGCGATCACATGGCCTTCTGCGCGATGGTCTTGTCGTACACCGTCAGGAGCTTTTCCTTGTCGAAGATCATCTCCTGCCGCGACAGGCCGACGAGGTCGTACACCGGGGTCAGCTCGATGGCGTCCACGGGGCAGGCCTCCTCGCACATGCCGCAGTAGATGCAGCGCAGCTCGTCGAGGTCGAACTTGATGGGGTACTTTTCGCGGTCGTCCCAGGGCGACTCGCCGGCCTCGATGTGGATGCAGCGCGCCGGGCACGCCGTCGAGCACATGAAGCAGGCGACGCAGCGGACGCGGCCCTCCTCGTCGCGGTTGAGCCGATGCACGCCCCGGAAGTGGCCCTTGTACATGCCGCCGTCCTCGATGGGGATGTCCTCGCGCCGCTCCTCGGGGTAGCACATCGCCTTGTTGCGCTTGCCCCGGCCGATCGACCCCACCAGGTGCTTGAACGTCGTGCCCAGGCCCTTGAACACCTCGGGCAGGTAAAACGCCTCGGCCGCGGTCAGCGGCGGCAGATCGACATTGATCACGTCCTGTTCGGAGATCGCCATGTGCGGGATTGTTTGCGATCGTCGGGGCGGCGTCAAATGGCGACGAATCGACCGGGAAAACACCGGCCGGGCGTCACGTGCCCGCGGCCACGACCACCGCGATCACCCCCGTCACCGTCACGGCGCTGAGCACGGTGGTCCAGAACACCACGTCGGCGGCCAGGTCGGCGTCGCCCTCGAGCTCGAGGGTCAACAGCAGCGTGTTCACCGCCGTCGGCGCCGCCGCCGCGATCACGAGCTGCGCCCCCGGCCAGGGCCACAGCCCCAGCAGCCACACCGTCAGCCACGTCGCCGCCGGCAGGATCAGCAGCTTGACGATCGACACCACCGTCACCACGCGCCAGCGCGGCCACCGCGCCTCCTGTGCGAGTTGCATGCCCAGGATCAGCAGCATCACCGGCACGCAGGCGTCGGCGATGATCTGCACCGCGTGATAGATCGGCGGCCACGGCGTCGCGCCCGTGCACCGGAAGATGAACGCCGCCGCCAGCACGTACAGCATCGGCAGCTTCAGATAGCCCAGCACGCCCGCCCACCCGTCGCCCTTGGCGGCGGCGAGGATGACGTAGCCCAGGCCCCAGATGCACAGGTTGCTGAGCATCATGAGCAGGGCCTGCACCGCCGGGCCGTCGGCGGCGTCGCGCATGCCCTCGAAGCGCACGCCCTTGACGCCGTACAACAGCTCCGCCACGGGCAGCCCGAAGTTGCCCGCGTTGTAGAACAGCCCGCCCACGACCACCGCGGCCACCACGCCGCCCTGCACCTTCGCCCGACGCAGCCCGACGAACAGAGGCACGCCCAGCGCCGCGCCGACCAGCGCCACCGTCAGCGCGATCCAACCCAGGTCCGCCAGGCTCACCGTGCTCTCGTACACCTTCACGAACAGGAAGCACGGAACCAGCAGCCAGATGTTCAGCCGGCTGAGCGTGGGCACGTGCAGCTTGAACTTCCACTGCACCAGCGCCCCCAGCCCCGTGGCCAGCAGCACCGGCAGCAGCACCTGCGTGAAGATGTCGCCGACGTCGGTCCACATCGGCCGCGCAGTGTAATCACCGGCGGGCGCGCTCACATCTCCGCGCGCCGGTAAAAGTGCAGCGCCATCGACCCGTACCCGTGCGTGTCGGGCCCGGTCCAGCCGGCGATCGCGTCGGTCATCGTCACGTGGGCGTCGGTGCGCAGGACCAGCACGGCATCGTCCGCGGCGACCGGCGCCAGCGCGGCGATCAGCGCGGCGATGCGCTGCGGCGAGTCGTGCACGAGCTGGTAGGGCGGGTCGCAGAAGATCAGCCCCGGCGGCGTCGCCCGCAGCAGCGACAGGTGCGTCGCGCCGAACGCATCGACGTGCAGCACCGTCGCCCGGTCGGTCAACTGCAGCGATTCCAGATTCCTATCCAGCAGGGCGCGGGCCTGGCGGTCGCGCTCGACGAACGCGACGCGCTCGACCCCGCGCGACAGGGCCTCGATCCCCAGGCTGCCCGTCCCGGCGAACAGGTCCAGGCCCTGCGCCGTCTCCAGCGCGCCCATCGACCACAGCCGGTCGAACAGCGCCTGCTTGACCCGGTCGGTGATCGGGCGCGTCACCTCATCGCCTTCGGGCGGCAGGAGCTTGCGACTGCGATGGGTGCCGGCGATGACGCGCATGGTGTGGCGCCGGACCAACATGGCCCGGCTCTGTGTCAGAACTCCACCGACAGGGCGACGCGGCCGAACGGCGTGCCGTCCACGTCGGCGACGCTGTCCGTGTCGCGCAGGTCCCAGCCGGTCTCGAACTCCTGGTCGAACGCGTACCCGCCGGCGACGGTCAGCTCGACGCCCGGCCACGCGCCGGGGGCCCAGCGCACGCCCGCCTCGACGCGCCGCTGCTGGAAGAACAGCCGATCGTCGTCGTCATCGGGCGTGTCGAGGTGAAAGGCATCGAGCGAGCTTTCGTAGCCGACGTAGAGCGTCCACTCCTTGTGCAGCTCGTACGCCAGCTCGATCTCGCCGTCGAGCGGGAAGAAGTAGCGTGCGGTGAGCAACAGCCGGTCGTCGATCTGCCAGCGGATGCCGCTGAAGGGGAAACCGACGGTCCAGGTGAAGGCGTCGTTTTCCTTGCGGGTGTAGGCGATGTAGGGCAGGGGCACGTCGGGGAAGATCGCGCGGTTGCCGTCGTAGTTGAGGATGAGGCGAAGCTCGCTCTTCTCGTCGAGCTGGGCTTTGGCGACGAGGTTGCCCAGGAGGTACACGGCGTCGCTGTCGGCGAAGGGGGTGTCGCCGGCGTAGCCGATGCCGGCGGTGAAGCCGAGCTGCCACGTCTGCCCGAAGGCGTCGAGGTGGCCCACGCCCATGCCCAGGCCGATGGCCTGATCGACCAGGCGCGTGGGCAGGGCGGGGTCGTCGGTGCTGATGTCCAGGTACTTGACGCGGAAGCCGGCGCTGGGCGCGCCGCTGTCGTCGTCGCCGAGTCGGAAGCAGCCGCGGGCTTCGTACACGTTGAGGTCGAAGTCGGCGTCGCCGTTGTCCGTCTGGCTGTCGCCGAAGATCATCGCCCGCCCGCCGACCTGCGCGTGGCGGCCCTCCGGCCAGGGCGTGAGCAGACCCGTGTCCACCTGACCCCACGCAGCCGTCCCCATCAGGAGCAACGCAAGAACGCCGCTGATCGTTCGCATGGCCAGTCTCCGTGTGAGCGCCCAGCGAGTGTATCACGCGGCGGGCAAAGGTTCCCTCGCGTTATGCTCGGGCGCCGTCGGCGTTACAATCGCGCCACCATGTTGCTCGCTGTGCGTGATGTATCGCTGCACGTGCTGAATCTGTGGACGCGGATGCCGTTCAAGTACGGCATCGCCACGCTCACGGCGGTGCCGCACCTGCTGGTGCGCGTCGAGCTGGACGTGGACGGCCGGGCGACGACGGGGCTGGCGGCCGACAACCTGCCGCCCAAGTGGTTCACCAAGGACGCCGACCGATCGCCCGACGAGGAAGTGGTGGAGATGGTCGAGGTGGTGCGTCGCGCGGCGATGCACGCGAAGGCGGCGGCGGCGATGCCCAGTGTGTTCGACCTGTGGCGCCAGGTGTACGCGGCGCAGCGGCGGTGGGGCGAGGCGGCGGGCATGCCCCCGCTGCTGTGGACCTTCGGCGTCACGCTGATCGAACGCGCGATGATCGACGCCTTCTGCCGTCATTCCGGGGGCCGCTTGCGGCTTAGCAGTGCGGTGCATGGCAACGCCCTGGGCCTGCGCCTGTGGGAGATCCACCCCGAACTCGAAGGCGCTCAGCCCGCCGACCTGCTCCCCGCCCAGCCGTTGCGGTCGATCACGGTCCGCCACACCGTCGGCCTGGCCGACCCGCTCACGGCGGCGGACATCGCCGACGCCGATCGGCTCGACGACGGCCTGCCCCAGTCGCTGGACCAGTGCATCGACGCCTACGGCCTGACCCACTTCAAGATCAAGATCCCCTTCGCACCGGACGCTGCAGTGGACCGCCTGTCCCGCCTGGCCGAGCTGATCGCCGCCCGCTGCCCGCGCTTCGCCTTCACGCTCGACGGCAACGAGTTCTACCACGACATCGGCGCCTTCCGCGTCCTGTGGGACCGGCTCGCCGCCACGCCCCGCATCGCCGACTTCCTCCGCCGCGGCCTCCTCTTCGTCGAGCAGCCGCTGCACCGCGACGCCGCGCTCGCCCCGTCCACTGCAGCGGCACTCAATGCCTGGCCCCAGCGCCCGACCATGATCATCGACGAGTCCGACGGCACGCTCGGCGCCGTGCGCCAGGCCCTCGACGCCGGCTACCACGGCACCAGCCACAAGAACTGTAAGGGCGTCTTCAAGGGCATCGCCAACGCCTGCCTCCTCGAAGCGCGGCGACGACAGGGACACGCCCGGCTGGTCATGAGCTGCGAGGACCTGACCAACGTCGGCCCCATCGCGCTGCTGCAGGACCTGGCCGTCATCGCCACCCTGGGCATTACCCACGCCGAGCGCAACGGGCATCACTACTTCGCCGGCCTCTCCGCGCTGCCCGCCGACGTGCAGCGCAGCGTGCTGGCCGTCCATGGCGATCTCTACCACGCCCACACCACGCCACAGGGCGACACCTGGCCCACCCTGCGCATCGAGCGCGGCGCGATCGTCATCGACAGCGCCGTCGCCGCGCCCTTCGGCTGCGCCCTGGCCGGGGACTCACTCGACGTGTCGCGCTTCACCCCCATCGATGCGTGGCGCGTCGAGTCGCTGTCGCGCTAGGTTCAATCGTTGTCCTTGATCGTCACCAGCAGCCGCGTGTCGAGCAGCTCGAGGTTCGTCGGCGAGCTGAAGACGATGTTGAACGCCTTGGTCGGCTCGCGCGTCGTGTCGTTGACGATGGCGATCTTGAAGCTGGCGCTGGTCGTGCCCGCGGCGAAGGGCAGCGTGCCCGAGATCGGGATGTAGTCGGCGTTGGCCTTGGCGGTGGCGTCCTCGGTGCTGACGAACACCGTCGCCGGCGACGCCCCGGCATGGCTGAGCGTCACCGTCAGGCGCCGCACCCGCAGGCCACTGTCCTTTTCCTTCACCGAAATGTCGGTCAACAGCAGCACGGGCAGGCCTTCGTCATCGATGATCGTGCCCGTGGCCCGGTCGCGTGCGAGCGTCGCCTGCTTGGCATTGCTCAGCACCAGGTCGAAGGCGCGGTGGCCCTGCGCGCCCAGGTTGTTGGGCACGTTCACATCGACCGTCAGCGAGCTTTGCCCCGGCGCGAACGTCAGCGTGCCGGTGCGACCGATGTAATCCACGCCGGCGGCGGCGGTCCCGTCGGCGGTGGCGTAGTCCACGCTCACGCTCTGCGCACTGGGATTGGTCAGCCGCACCGTGAAGCGCATGACGGCAAAGCCCGCGTCGCCCTCGACCAGGTACGTGTCAGCGACGCTGACGCGCGGCCGACGATCGTCGTCGCGGATCGTGCCCTTCGCCTCCGTGTCGGGCGTGCGCGCCCCGGTGGCGCCGGTGATCAGCAGCTTCATGGTCTCGACGGTGTTGCTGCCGCCCTCGAAGACGCTGTCGGTCACGACGTTGACGCGCACGATCTTGGCGGTCTGGCCGGGCTGGAACTTGACCTTGCCGGTCTTGCTGACGAAGTCGGCGTCGGCGGTCGCGCCGCCTTCGCCGGCGACGCCTTGCGTTTCGTAGGTCACCGCCGACGCGAGCTTGAGTGACTTGGCGTTGCCCGTGCGCGTGAACACGAAGCTCAGCACGCTGCTGCCGCCCGTGCCCTCGACCACCGTGGCGTCGGCGACGCTCACCACCGGCTGCTTGGCGCGGGCCGACAGCGGCGCGGCGCTGGCGAGCAGGCGCGGCTCCAGCGGCTCAAGATGCGGCAGGGCGGTCCACCGGGTGTCGGCGTCGTCGGTCAGCATGGGGTCCTCAGGGGTGTCAGGCGTGCCACCATCATAGCCCCGCCCCCGCGGGCGCGACGTGCCGCACCCGCCGGGGTACGATTCGCCCATGAAACACCATCGCCAGGAACTGTTTTTCAACACCCCGCACCGCCGCGACTACATCAACATCACCCCGCAGATCGAGCAGGCCGTCGCCGACAGCGGCGTGCGCGAGGGGCTGTGCCTGGTCAACGCCATGCACATCACCGCCAGCGTCTATATCAACGACGCCGAGGACGGGCTGATCGCCGACTACGACGACTGGCTGGAGAAGCTTGCGCCGTTCAATCCGGGCAGCGACCCCGCTTCCGGACTGTGTATGTCAACCTGGGTTTGGAGCCATGGGTTGGGTGTGCATGG
>CAZFDT010000105.1:0-16340 GCA_964518335.1 uncultured Phycisphaeraceae bacterium | reverse complement strand
AAGAGGACACTTCTATTGAGACAATGATGAGGACATTTCTATCGAGCCGGTACAGCGCATGGGCAACTGGTTTGCGTGGGCGATGGGGGGTGACTACACTCACGCGATTCATAAGCGTCGGACTGTGAGGGTCCGGCCGTGACACCCCACGGAAGGCAAGGGATTGCGTTTCGAGCTGATTGATCGCGTGCTGGAGCAGGAGGGCGACCGCCTGGTGGCCGTGAAGAGTGTGACGGCGGCGGAGGAGTATTTGGGCGATCATTTCCCGGGTTTTCCCGTGCTTCCCGGGGTGATGATGCTCGAGGCGCTGGTGCAGGCGGGTCGGCGACTGGTGGCGCAGCGGGGCTTGTGCGACGGGAACCTGGTGCTGGCGGAAGTGCGCAACGTGCGGTACGGGAACATGGTCCGTCCGGGCCAGAGCCTGCGCGTCGAGGTGACGCTGCAGCAGGCGACGGCGGGGCGGTACGATTTCAAGGGCGCGGGGCACGTGGACGACAGTGTCGCGGTGCAGGGCCGCTTCATCCTGGCGCCGCTGGTGCAATCTTGAGAGTGAGCGATCATGGCAGATCAACAGGACGTGTTCGAGAAGGTCAAGCAGGTGCTGGTCGATGCGCTGGGCGTGGATGACGACGAGGTGACGCCGCAGGCGACGCTATCGGGCGATCTGGGCGCCGAGTCGATCGACTATCTGGACATCACGTTTCGCCTGGAGAAGGCGTTTGGAATCAAGATCGACCAGAGCGAGATGATTCCGGACAACGTGCTGACGGACCCGCAGTACGTGCAGGGCGGGAAGGTGACCGACGCGGGGATGGCGGAGCTGCGCAAACGGCTGCCGCACGCGGACCTCGACGCCTTCGACGCCGACCGCACGGTGACGAACTTCACCGACGTGTTCACGGTGGACACGGTGGTGAAGTTCGTGCAGTCGAAGCTGGGGTAGTATAGGGACGAGGGAAAAGGGACGAGGGCTCAGCACACCTGCCCTCTCGCCCCCCCCAAGTCCACAATCACCGTCCCCCCCTCATCCCTCTTCCCTCGTCCCTACTCCTACCATGCGCTGGATCTGGATCGACCGCATTCTCGTGCTGGACAAGGCTGTTCGCTCGGTGGCGATCAAGAACGTGTCGCTGGCCGAGGACGTGCTGCACGATCACTTTGCCGCGCGCGACGGCAAGCCCGCCGACCCGGTGTTCCCCAACACGCTGGTCATCGAGGGCATGGCCCAGACCGCGGGCATCCTCGTCGGCCACGCCCGCGACTTCCGCGAGAAGGTGATCCTCGCCAAGATCGGCAAGGCGATGTTCTCGGCGACGGCCCGCCCCGGCACTACCATCCGCTACTCCGCCACGCTCGAACGCATCGACGACTCAGGCGCGTCCACCTCGGGCCTCGTCGAACTGATCGACAGCGCCACAGGTCAACTGCAGCCCATGGCGACTATCGATTTGATGTTCAGCCACATCGACCAGAACATGCGCGGCCTGGCGTTCCCCGAACACAATTTCGTCTTCACCAGCCAGTTCATGGACCTGCTCGCGCGGAGCGGATTCGCCCCCGCCCCCGGAAGTTAAAAGCCCGCCGCTGCCCCGTCTTCGGGGCTGCGGCGTGGGTCGCTCGTCTGGAGAGTTCCCCCATGCTCAAATCCACACTCCTGCACCCGCAGATCCTCGAAGCGCTCGGCCGGGCGGGGCACAGCTCGAAGGTGCTCATCGCTGACGGAAACTATCCCGCCTCGACGCGGATGGGCCGCCACGCGCGGCTGGTCAACCTCAACCTGATGCCTGGCGTGGTGAGCTGCACGCAAGCGCTCGAGGCGCTGGTCAGCGCGATCCCGATCGAGGCCGCGGCCGTGATGCAGTACGCCACGACGGGGCCTTACGCTCTCGACGCCGATCCGCCGATCTGGGCGGAGTTCCGCGCGATTCTCGAGAAGGCGAAGGTTGGCGTGACGCTCGACCCGATCGAGCGTTTTGCGTTCTACGACGCCGCGGGCGGCGAGGACGTGGCGCTGACGATCGCGACCGCCGACCAGCGGATTTATGCGAACCTGCTGCTGACGATAGGCGTGGTGATGCCCGGGGGGAGGTAACGCAGAACGCCCTCATGCCAAAACGCGATACCCAGAGATGGCATACGGATGCGCATCCGGTTTTAGCGTCTTGGCGTTTCAGCGTTGCGGCGTTTTTCAATCGCGGATGGCAACTGCAACGCCAAGTCTCTCGCCGTCAGGCCCGACGGTCCGCAGTACTCTGCCCACATATCGCCCGCCAGGCCGTGCAGGTAGGCGCCCAGGGCGGCGGCGTCGAAGGGGGCCATGCCCTGGGCCAGGAGAGCGGCGATGACGCCTGTGAGCACGTCGCCGCTGCCGGCGGTGGCCAGAGCGGGGTTGCCGGTGGTGTTGATGTAGCGGCGCGTGCCGTCGCTGACGACGGTGCGGTAGCCTTTGAGCACGACGACGGCGCGGTGGGCCTGGGCCAGTGCAGCGGCGGCCTGGGGACGCTGCTTCACGTTGGTCGGGTCGGCAGCGATGCCCAGCGGCTGGGCCAGGCGGCGGAACTCGCCGGGGTGGGGCGTCATCACCAGCGGCGCGTCGCCCAGTCGCGGCCGACCGAACGCGGCCAGCCGATTAAGCCCGTCAGCGTCGAGCACGACCGGGCGCGGGCCGCGCAACAGCGACGTCACCAGCGTCATCGGCCAGGCATCGCCCATGCCCGGGCCCACCGCCAGCACGGCCCGTGCGTCAGGGTCGGCGCGATCGAGCAGGCGCAGGTCCTCGCGCGTGCGGCCCAGCAGGACAATTCCCGTCGCGCCGGGCTCGATAGTCAGCGCGTGGGGCAGCACCTGGGCGAGCGTGGCGAGTTTGACCAGTCCCGCGCCGGCGCGGAAGGCCGCCGCGGAGCACAAGGCCGGGGCGCCGACCATGGTGGGGCAGCCGCCGACGACGATGACGGTGCCGAACGTGCCCTTGTGCCCGTCGCGCGGCCGGGACGGTAATGGGACAAGTGCAGCGGTCGGGCCGGTGCGACGTCGGGATGAGGTGCGGCGGGGCATGTCAGGGCTCGATGACCTCGATGGTGAGCTGGCCCAGCAGCGGCATCATGGCGACCAGGTCGTTGACGAGTGCGGCGTCGGCCAGCGGCGAGGTGGCCAGGGCGATGTGGGCGGCGTCGAAGGCGCGGTCGCGCAGGGTGGCGTCGAGGTCGAGCCACGTACCGCGCGGCGCGGCGTCGTCCTGCACCCAGGCCTGCGTCCACATGTGGTAGCCGAACACGCCGCGCTGGCCGACGAACTCGTCGATGTAGATCAGCCCCGTGACCGTGCGGCTGGAGATACCCGCGGCGCGGAGCATCGCCGCCAGCAGCATGGCGTGCTCGGTGCAGTCGCCCTGGCGGGTGCGGGCGACCTCGCTGGCGGTGGCGAAGCCGACCGACAGGTCCTTGGCCTTGACGTAGCGATGCACGAACGCGCGCAGGGCCTCGGCGCGGTCCCGCACGGGCGCGTCGGGCTTGAGGCCCTTGAGCGCCTCGGCGGTCAGCTCGCGCACCTTCACATCGTCGCTGTCGAGCATGGGCGAAGCGCGGCGATGATCGTCGGTGGGGGCGTCGTCCTTGGCGACCGGTAACGACTGATCCAGATCAACTTCGATCAACGAACCCGGATCGCCTTCCCCTGCTTCCGCCTGCCGCTGCACGCCTGCGACCGGCAGCTTCGGCAGTTGCTGTGCTGCAGTGAGCCGGTACACCGCCCGCCGCAGGTCGCGCGGACGGGCGATCGGCTTATCCGGCTTCACCAGTGTTCGCACCAACATCTCCGGCGCGTCGAGCTTCGCCTTGGCCAGCAGCTCGTCCGATTCGACCATCGTCAACTCCATGCCCGGCATGAGCGATACCGTCATCTTCACCGGCTGCAGCTTTGCATCGACGTACTGCTTCATCACCACGCCGGGCACCGCAGACACCGTTGAGTGGATCAGCACGGCCGGGACCGTCTTGCCCATCACCTCCACGTCGGCGTCGCCGATGATCTTGAGCGTGGTCTGCACGGCCTTGGGACCCAGCGACGGGTCCATCGTGTGGAAGCTGATTTCCTTGGCCCCCTTCGCATACTCGGCCTCGGCGAAGCGCGACGCGGCGGCGGGCGTCAGCCACGCCTCCCCCGGAAGTGGATGCTTCTGCGTCTGCACCCGCCCGGCCTGCTCCGTCGTCACCTCGATCCCCTCGGCGCCGAATCGCATCGTCTGCTTCATCGCCTGCGTCGCGCCCAGCGACTGCACCATCGTCGCCTCCACTGGCTTGCCGTCGGCGGTCTCGACGAAGCGCGACGTGACCCGTAGCGACATCGCCATGGCCCCGCGCTTGATCGAGATGTGCATGTCGCTGTCGCTGCTGATGCGCCCGGCCTGCTCGGTGACGGTGACGTGCGCCCAGCCGGCGCGCTGGTCCTGCAGCAACAGCGTGTACCAGCGATCGAAGGCGGCGTCGCCCAAAGCCCGGCCGCAGAACAGGGCGACGACGAGCAGGGCGACGAACGTGCGCGTGGTTCGGCTCATGCCGCGATTGTAGCCGCTTGGCGGATGGCGTCGGCCAGGGCGTGCAGCTCGTCGGGCGGATACAGGGCAAAGCACCAGTCACGGCGGAGCGTCGCACGCCAGTTGGCCAGACCCAGGCGCGTGCGATCGAGTCGGCGCCGGGCATCGGCCAGGGCGTCGGGGTGCGCCGCTGCCAGCTCGCGATTGATGCGGTGAACCTCGGCGAATGCCGCAGCGCGACGGGGGCGGTCGCGGTCGATAATCATCGCGTCGATCAGCGCCCGTTTGTGCGTGGCCAGCGAACCTTCCAAGCGCAGCACGCGATCGAGGTTGTGCGGCAGGTGGTGGGCGAACCACACCGCGCGATGCAGCTCGGCGCGGTCGGCAACGGGGGCATCGAACGTCATGAACAAGTCGGCGGTCACCACCGCCATGGGAGCGAGCGGTCGGCCGATCCATGCCGTCCACCACGCTTCCATGATGCGGTCGTACGCGCCGCCGCCCAGCCCGTGGACGAACCCGTCGCAGAGACTCGACCGCATCACTGCGGTGAGGGTCAGGGCGCGTGGGGCCAGACTCGACGTGTCGTCGATGGGGGAGCCGTCGTCGGCGACGAGGAGGGCACGTGCGTCGGCGACGTCGGCAAAGACGCGCCGCCTGGGCCGGCTCCACAGCAGTTGCCACAGCGGCAGTTCGACCAGGTCGCGGGACAACTGCAGCGACGTGATACCCGCTTCAGGAACCTGCCGCGCCGCGTTGTTGTAGGCCGCGACACACCTGCGAGGATCGGCGAGCATGCGAGCGATCAGCTCGCCGAACACCGGCAGACGCGCGAGCTGGCTGGCAAACACCACCGGCATGTCACCCGCCACCGCCCGGCGCAGCCGCGACAGCGCAACGGTGATCTGTTGGGCCAGCGACTCGCATGCTGGCAGATCGCCCATCGCCTCGACCAGCGCGGCGGGTAGGTGCGGGTGCTCGGGGGCGAACGTCACCGGCTCGTGCATGCCCGTCGGCACGGCGAGGTCCTGCGCCGCCAGTCGCGCTCGATCCACCACCACGCGCTCGTCGCGGACGTGCGGCACGTCCAGCGTCGTCGCATCGTGGACGTCCTGATCCACCACGACGTGCAGCGCGTCGGCGTCGAGTCGTCCGGCGGCGGCGCGGGCCGCGATGTCCTTGGCGAGAATGCCCGGGTGCCAGAAAAACGCCTGATGTCCCGTGGCGATGATCGGTCGGTCACCGTCGAGGCGTCCCGTGCCGAGCCGATCGGCGTTGGCGTGGACGAGGGCCGCCAGCTCTCCGCGCCGCGCTACCGACGACGGCACGGACCACTGCGACAGCGGCGGGTTCACCGTGAGTTTCATCCGAGCGAAAGTGTAGCGACCTCAGCGCGTCGCCTGCGCGATCAGTTCCGGCGGCGAGCCGATGTCGGCCACGACCAGTTCGCCCACGTACGGCCGCGCCGACTCGGCGAGCAGCCCCGGCTTGGCGGCGACAAACGTCACCGTCAGGTCGGCCTCGATCGTCGGCGCCGCCGGCTGGCCCGTATCGCAGTCCAGACCCGAGGGCACGTCGATCGCCACCGTCACCAGCCCCTGCGTCGCGCGGGACTCGTTGGTCAGCGCGATGAGCGACGCCAGCGGCGGCCGCACCTCGCCGGCGAACCCCGTGCCCAGCAGCGCGTCCACCGCCACGTGGCCGCCGCGCAATGCCTCGGCCGCGCACTCGACCGGGCGGATGTCCAGCCCCATGGCCGCGCAGATGGCGTGATTGGTCGCCGCGTCGCCGCTCAGTTCCGCCGGGGCTTTGGCGGCGATAAGGATCACCGTCGCGCCGACGTTGTGCAGGTGCCGGGCGATGGCGTACCCGTCTCCGCCGTTGTTGCCCCCGCCGCAGAGAACGACCACGCGCGCGTCCACCGGCGTGAGCTGCAGTTGCCCTTCGATGACGTCCAGGATCGCCGCCGCCGCGTTGCGCGCAGCGTTCTCCATCAGCACGATGCCGGGGATGCCCAGTTCCTCGATGGCCAGGCGATCGACCTCGCGAACCTGCAGGCGGGTAAGGGTCTGCATCATGCGATCAGCGTAGCCGATGGCGACATGTCATCAAATCGCTTGACGTTCAAGACAGTGGCTGGCCCAGTCCGCGCCCTGTGATAGAGGGTCGCTGTCAGACTCGCACGCTCGCCGCGGGATTGCCGGGCGACTGCGGGCTGCCGACGAGTTCGGCGTTGGTCTTGAAACGCTCGGTGGCGCGGAGCAACTGCTCCATCTGCACGTCCGGCTGCATCTGCAGCAATCGTCGGCGCAGTGCGGCCATCGTCTGCAGCTCCGGCTCGCTCAAGAGCAGGTGCTCCTTGCGCGTGCCGCTGGCCGCCAGATCGATCGCGGGGAAGATGCGCTTGTCGGCGATCTTGCGGTCGAGGATCAGCTCCATATTGCCCGTGCCCTTGAACTCCTCGAAAATCACCTGGTCGCCGCGACTGCCCGTGTCGATCAGGGCCGTGGCGATGATCGACAGTGACCCGCCTTCCTCGAACTTGCGCGCGGCGCCGAAGAGCTGCTTGGGAATCGCCAGCGCCCCGGCGTCCAGGCCGCCTGTGAGCGTGCGACCCGACTGCACCAGTCCGGGGGCCGTGTTGAACGCCCGCCCGACGCGCGTCAGCGAGTCGAGCAGCACCACCACGTCGCGGCCGCTCTCGGCCATCCGCTTGGCCCGCTCGATCGTCAGGATCGCCAAGCCCACGTGGCGCTGCGGCGGGTGGTCGTTGCTCGACGCCAGCACCTCACACGGGACATTGCGGCGGAAGTCGGTCACCTCCTCCGGTCGCTCATCCACCAACAGGGCGATCACGTGCACGGCGGGGTGGTTCTTCTTGATGGCGAAGGCGATATTCTGCAGCAGGGTGGTCTTGCCGGCCTTGGGCGGGGACACGATCATGCCGCGCTGGCCGTACCCGATCGGGCAGAAGAGGTCGATGAGCCGACACGCCGGCGGGCAGCCGGGGTACTCCAGGGTCAGCCGCGGCTGCGGATCGATGGTGGTCAGGTCCTCGAACTTGCGACGTTTGGTCCAGATGTCCGGCGCCTGGCCATCGATCTCGACCACGCGGTTGACGCGAGGGGCGTTGGGGGCGATGACGTCGCCCTTGTTCTTCTTTTTCTTTTTGCCGCGGCGTCCGCCACCGGAGTGGCCGCCACCGCCGCCGTGGCTCTGACCGTTGTGTCCGTTGCCGCCGCCCCATGGGCCGCCCAGTTCGACGGTCAGTTCGAGGCCGGGACGCAGGCCCAGTTGCTCGACCAGCCGCGCGGGCACCACCGGATCGGCGGGCTCGGCGATGAGCGTCTGCTGCAGGGTGCGGAGCCGACCGTCGGGACGGCCGGACAGTTCGAGAATCCCAGTCTGGGTTTGCATGGGGCGCACTGCCCTAATCAGGAAGGTCGGCGCACGACACCAACGCTGGGTCGCCGCACGACACACCGACAGAAGGTCGCATGTGTAGCGCCATGGAATCCGGTCGGCCCGATCGGGCCCCGTCGATCCATTGGCTCACCATGAGCTTGCTGCTACGTCCGGGCCGTTGGCACGCAGATGCGCTCGTGCCCCTCCGGCAATCGCCCGGATCGGCCCCCGGATCGGCCCCGGACTGGCCCCGAAATCACGCCCCCTCCCGGGGCGATCTACCCATCTTCTACCTATTTCGGCCAGCCAGTTCAAGCACGATAGCGAAATTCCTCACTTTTTACACCTGGCCCGCCGTGCGGGTCATCCCTCCGCCGCCAGGTTCACTGGGGCAGTGCAGTCGTGACGCCGATCGCTCGTGACGGGGCACAGCGTCTGCCATAGTCGGCTGCCGGGCGCGGTGTTGGCGGCGTTGATCGCGTCGAGTTGCGTCTGCACGGCGGTCCGGGCGTCATGCGTCAGGTCAGCGATCGCCTGCCGGATCGGGCCGCGGGCGAGGTATTGGCCCACGTCCAATGGCGGGGCAGCTCGAATGATGGCGCCCATCGGGGCAAGCAGCCGCGCCCGATCGTTGTGGATGTCCTCGTACAGTTTGCGGGCCAGTTCGCTGACGCGGTCGAGCGTGGTGCGTTGGCACGTGTAGTCGGGACTATAGCTGTCGAGCCGCGCCGCCAGGTGGCTGGCGGTCTCGATGGGGGCCAAAGTTTCGGGGCTGCGGTCGGCGTTGACCTGGTGATGGATATGCCGCTGCAGTTGACTGATGCGGTCGGCATGGGTTGCGTGGCTGGCCGGTTCAAGCTGCAGTTGCGTTTCCAGTCGGTTGAGAATGGCAGCGGCGGCTGAACGCAGGTCGTCGAGAGAGGCGATGGTCGGCAGGTCAGGCATGTTCAGCCTCTGCAGTTGCGCGTTGGCGGCGGCCAGCCCCAGCGCCGCGAGCGTCGCTACGGGGCGTTCGCCCAGCGGTCGAGGTGGCTGCCCCACGAGGCGCTGCAGTTGGTCGACCACGCGACCCACCTCGCCGCGCGCGTCGGTCAGGTGGGTGAACTTGACGGCCACCGGCGACACCCACATGCGCCCGGACCCGCCACGCCGCTGCAGTTGCCGCGCCGCGCGGACCGCCAGGAAGAAGCCGCCCTCTTTGAAGGGTGCGACTCGGTCGCCTTGTGTGAGGATATTGCCCTCGGGCGTCAGCACGATGGCGCGACGGCAGCCGCCGCCCGTCAGGATGTCCATCGACGCGCGAAAGCTGGCCGCGTCGTAATCGAAGCGGTTGATCGAGTACGTGCCCATCACGCGCATCGCCAGGACGCTCAGGCGGCTGGCCCGCACCAGGTTGGCGTAAGCCGTCAGGTAGTGCGCGCGCACGCCCGCCTGGTGCAGCGCCATGCCCATTGCCCAGCCGTCAGCATGATCGGGATGGTTGATGACGATCACCTGGCTGTCGCCATTGTGCTGCACTTGCCGCAGGTGATCGATGCCCTCGGTGGCGACCGAGTGCACGTCAAAGACGCGGGGCAGCACCCGATAACGCAGGTACGGCCAGAACGCCGCCGCCAGCAGCCGATTGGGCCGGGGCGGAAAGAAGCGGTAGGGCAGATGGGGGGAAAACAGCATGAGCAACTCGACGCCGGGACCACATGCTCGTTTTCATTATCGAACCGATGACATCACCTGTTTGGCCTGAAGCGGTGAAAACCGGTCGGCGGCTCGAGGTCACGGCGTCATGCGGTAGGGGTGGTCCTTGAGGTACTCGCCGCTGTGAATGAGGGCGACCCATGAGGCGGCGGCCTGGCGGATGCGGTCGCCCACATCGGACAGGGGCTGGGCGAACGTGGGGTGCTGATCGGTCATGCCCAGAATGTCCTGCGTGACGACGACGTGGCCGTGGCAGGCCGGTCCGGCGCCGCAACCGATGACGGGCACGGCGACGCGCTCGACGATGGCGGCGCTGGTCTCGGCGGTGCACTGCTCGATGAGAAGCATGACCGCGCCGGCCTGCTGCAGTTGCACGGCCTCGTCGGCGAGGGCGTCGATCTCGGCGGCGGTGCGGCCGGCGACCTTCGCCGTGCGTATGCCCGCGTATCGCGCCTGCTGCGGACGCCAACCGATATGGGCGATCACCGGCACCATCGCCCGCGTCATCTTCGTCACCAGTTCGACGTATCGCCCGTCCACCTCGAGCTTGACGGCGTCGGCGTGGCCCTCGACAAGAAACCGCCCGGCGTTGCGGATCGCCTCGGCGTCGTCGGCCTGATAACTCATGAAGGGCATGTCGCCCACGATAAATGCATCGGGGGCTCCACGCCGCACCGCTGCAGTGAGCGTGATGAGAAAGTCCAGCGGCGCGAAGATCGACGCCTCGTGCCCGAGGATGACCTGGGCCGCCGAGTCGCCCACAAGCAGCGTGCGTACACCCCCGCGCCACAGCCACCGTGCGGTCGTCGCGTCGTAGGCGGTGAGCATGGCAAAGCGCTCGCCGGCCTCGACCCACTTGCGGATCGTGCGGAGGGTGATGCGCTGCGATGGCGTCGGCGTACTGGACATGTGTCACAGTGTAGCGATCACGCCGGACCTGAGTCTTCGCAGGTCCGGGTGGCAGATCCGGGGGTTGGGATGTGTGTGCGCCACGGAATCCGGAGCTTTTCCCCCGGAAGTGACCGCAGCTCCGGCGTCGAAGCCCGCCAAGTCACAGCTTGACCTGCACCACGCCATCGACGACGCGCGACTCGTACACCCGCACGCCGATGGCGTCGTTGTCGGGGCAGCGCCCGTCGCGCAGGCGAAACGCCCAGCCGTGCAACGCACACACCACGCAGCCATCGCCCCTTGGAGTGCCCCCGGAAATGACCCCGGAATCATCGACGTGCCCCGCCGACAGCGGCGCCCCCGCGTGCGGGCAGGCATCGTCCATCACGCGCACGTCATCGCCGTCGCGCCCCCGGAACACCGCCAGCGCGCGGTTGCCCACTTCGACATACTTACCGGTGTCGTATGGAATATCTCCAACGCTGCAGATGGCGAGCCAGTCACTCTCGGGCACAAGTTCGATCCTCGAAAAACGCGATCACATCTTCTTTGAGAACCTTGTGGTCAGCCACATTGATCGACAGGTCATACAACTCATCCTCTGTGGCTTCGACTTCGTAGCCGTTGTGAGCGAGGAATGTCAGGGCCGCAGCGATGCCGGTGCGTTTATTGCCGTCGGCGAACCCGTGTCCCTGCGTCAGATGGAACAGATAAGCACCCGCCATCGACGCAATTGTGGGATGAAGGAATTCGCCGCCGAAGGTGGCGCGCGGCATCGCCGTGTTGGACTCGATCATCCCCAGGTCCTTGACGCCGGGCATGCCCTTGTATCGCTCCAAAGCACGGTCGTGAAGTGCGAAGACCTGCTCGATGGACAGGAAGCGAACATCCATGATCACCCCCGGAGTCACGCCAGACGACGCAGAAGATTGTCGTACTTCTTGAAGACGCGATCGGCGGCTTCCTTGAACTGCTCGTCGGACATGGTGGCAGTTTGGGCCGGCTCGATGACCATGGATCGATCCCTTACGGTGATCTGCAGGAGCGTATCTTCCGTGATACCAAGCTGTTCCATCATCGTGCGATTGATGATGAGAGCGTGACTGTTGCCGTGCTTTTTGAGGGTGGCGACCATAGCGATGCGCTCCAGTGCAAAACGATGCACTCAACCACATGGTACTACATCGGTCTACCAAAGGCTACATCTGACTACTTTTTCAGAAGGATTTTGATTCACGCCTCGCTCGCCCGGATGAACTGGCGGTAGAGGTTGGCGTACACGCCGCCGGTGGTGAGAAGCTGCGTGTGGTTGCCGCGCTCGATGATGCGGCCGTGGTCCAGGACCAGGACGGTGTCGGCGTGGCGGATGGTCGAGAGGCGGTGGGCGATGACGAAACTGGTGCGGTCTTTGAGGAGGATGGCCAGGGCGCGCTGGATGCGGGCCTCGGTCATGGTATCGACGCTGCTGGTGGCCTCGTCGAGGATCATGATGCGTGGATCGGCGAGCATAGCTCTGGTGAAGCAGATGAGCTGGCGCTGGCCCAGGCTCATGTTGCGGCCACCCTCGCCGACGGGGGTGTGGAAGCCATGTGGCAAGGCATTGAGCAGGTCGTGAACGTCGAGTCGGCGTGCGGCGTCCTCGACCTGGGCGTCAGTGGCGTCGGGCCGGCCCACGCGGATGTTGTCCATCACGCTGCCGGTGAACAGGAAGTTGACCTGCAGGACGATGCCCATCTGGCGATGGAGGCTTTCGGTCTGCACGTGGGTGAGGTCGTAGCCATCGAGGAGGATCTGGCCGCGTGTGGGGAGGTAGAACTTGCTGATGAGGTTGATGATGGTGGTTTTGCCGCTGCCGGTGTGCCCGACGAGGGCGATGTTCTGGCCGGGCTCGACGACGAAGTCGATGTCTTCGAGGACGGGCCGGTCCTTGACGTACTCGAACGCGACCTCGCGGAACTCGACGCGGCCCTGCACCGGGGGCAGGGCGACGGCGTCGGGCGGATCGACCCAGTCGGGCGTGGTGTCGAGCAGTCGGAAGACGCGTTCGGCGCCGGCCATGGCGACGAGGGCGTGGTTGTACAGTTGCCCGATGGTCTGAACGGGCCCGAAGAACAGCGTCGCCTGGAAGAAGAAGCCGACCAGGGCCTTGGCCTGGTCCTGATGCTCCTCGGCCGTGCCGGCGGTGTGGAAGACCAGGTACCCGGCGACGACGATCAGCGCGGCGTAGAACACCTGGCTGTTGAACTCCAGCAGCGGCTGAAACGTGCCGGTGGTGCGCGCGGCGACCATGTTGTATTCGCCGTGCGACTGCAGCAGATCGTCGAAGATGTCGGCGTTGACCTCCTGCCGCACGAAGCCCTGCGTCACGCGGATGCCACTGACGCTTTCGGCCAGGGTCGAGGTGACGCGGCTGAACGACTCCTGGATCGCGCGGTAGGCGTCGCTGAGCTTCTTGCGGAAATGGGCGTTGATGGCGTACAGGATCGGCGCCATGGCCAACAGCAGCAGGAACAGTTTCCAGTCGTAGTAGAGCATGAGGGCCGCGGCGCCGAGCATCTGCGTGACCTGCACGATGCCGACGAACAGCACGTCCTGCACACCCTGGCGCACCGAATCGATGTCGCTGGTGAATCGGCTGATGATGCGGCCCAGGCGGGTGCGGCCGAAGAAGCCCATGTTCATGGCCTGCAGGTGCGAGAACACGCGGTTGCGCAGGTCGTGGACGACGCTTTCACCCAGTTCCTGGCCGAAGCGGTGGCGGAACATGAGCGTGACCTGCGTGACGAGGGCCACGAACGCAAAGAGGGCGGCGCCGACGATGGTCATGCGCACGTCCTTGCGGGCGATGGGACCGGTGATGGTCCAGGCGAGGATGGCCGGCAGGGCGTTGAGTTGCAGGGCGCGAACGATGGTGAGAACGATGAGGGTGTTTCGCTTGGCGCGGTAGGGGCGGGTGAACTGCAGCAGGCGGACGATCAGGGCCAGCGAGAGCGGGCTCTGATCCGGCTCGTCGTCGTGGGGACTGCCCTTGACGATGCCGGCCTTGGCGCCGCCGCCGCCGAGTCCGCCGCCGAAACCTCCGCCGAATCCGCCGCCGAGGCCTTTCATGCTGCGCCCTCCGCGATGCCCAGCAGGGCGAGGCTTTCGGGATCGGCGATCTGCAGCTTGGCCGCGCGACGGTAGTGGCCCTTCTGCTGCATCAACTCGTCGTGCGTGCCGCTCTGCACGATGCGCCCGCCGTCGAGCACGAGGATGCGGTCGGCGCGGCGGAGCGTGCTGAGGCGGTGAGCCACGATGAAGGTGGTGCGGCCAGCCATCGCCGAGTCCATCGCGGCCAGGATCTCGTGCTCGGTCTCCGGGTCAATCGCCGCCGTCGGATCGTCCATCAGCAGGATCGCCGGTTCCAGCAGGATGGCCCGCGCGATCGCCAGCCGCTGCTTCTGACCGCCGGACAGGTCGTTGCCACGCTCGCCCACGGACGTGTCGTAACCCTGGGGCAACTGCGCGATGAACTCGTGCGCCGCGGCAATCTGCGCCGCCTTCTCGATCTGCTGGCGCGTCGCATCGGGATGCCCGAAGGCGATGTTGGCCGCCACCGTCGTGCTGAACAGGAAGCTTTCCTGAAACACCAGCCCGATGTTGCGGCGAAGTTCGTCCACCTCGACCTGACGCACGTCGATGCCATCGACGCGCACGGAGCCTTGCTGCGGATCGTAGAAGCGCGGGATCAGCGACATGAGCGTGCTCTTGCCCGCGCCGGTGGCGCCGACGATGGCCACGCACATGCCCGGCTCGACCCGGAAGGTCACGTCCTGCAGCACCGGATCGTCGGGGTTGTAGCCGAACGTCACTTGGTCGAACGTGACCGCGCCCCTGGCCCGGCCGAGCTTCCACGGCTGGGGCGGGTCCTTGATCTCCACCGGGGCGTCGAGCACCTCAAAGACGCGCTGCGCCCCGATCAGGCTGTGCTGGATGCTGTTGGCGATGTTCGCCGTCGCCGCCACCTGATTGCTGAAGTTCTGCAGCAGCACGGCGAAGATCGCCAGTCCCTGCCCAAGCGAAATGTCCCCGCGCGTGTAAAGGTAGCCCCCGTAGCCCAGCAGCACCACGAGGTTGACCTGCGTCAGCAGGCCGATGCCCGGCACGAAGCGGCTGACCATCTTGAAGATCCACCACTGCTGATCCTTGACGTTGCGGTTGGCGTCGGCGAACTTGCCGACCTCCTCGCGCTCGCGGGCAAAGCCCTTGACCACGTGGACGCCCTGCACGTTTTCCGCGAGCGTCACGATCATCTTGTCGTAGAGCTGGCGGTTGCGCCGGTACGCCGGGCGCACCAGCCGCGAGAAAAACACCGACACCACCGCCAGCAACGGCGTCGTCACCAGACACCACAGCGTCAGCCCGACGTGGATCTGCAGCATGTACACCAGGTAGAACGTCAGCGAGATCGACAGCATGATCGACTGCATCAAGACCTGGTCGATGAACTGGCGCACCGCCTGCACGTCGCCGGTGACGCGGTTGATGATCGAGCCGGTCTCGTTGGCGTCGAAGAAGCGAAAGGAGAGGCGTTGGAGCTTGTCGTACACCGCCGAGCGCAGGTGGACGACGATCTTCTGGTTGACCAGCCGGCCTTGCGAGACGGCGGCCAGGTAATGCAGCAGCGATCGCACCGCCGCGATGGCGATGATGAGCGAGGCAATCGCGGCGATGTTATGCATGGGCTGCCAGTCCAGAGGCGGGTTGACGCCCAGCGGCCAGCGCGGCGGCTTGTCCTGCACCCCCACCGTGTAGGCGATGTAATCAATCCCCAGCCCCGTCAGCCCCAGCCCCGACAGCGTCATGACCAGAAGCACCGACTGCAGGAACAGGATGAAGAGGCATTCGAGGCGGTAACGCCACGCCAGCTTGAGCATCCGCCAGATCAGCGCGGCAGTGGAGATGTCCCTGGTTGGGCTGTCATTGGAGTCGGGCACTGCGATGTTCCGTGATGCGCCGCCGCCAACCTCGTGCCGCGCCGTCTTATGCGTGACAGGGTAGTTGCTTCCCCGCGCTTGGCAACTGGAGCGAGCTGACCCGGCTGGCGTGCTTTCCCGTCCCACGATGGGGATGGGGTCGCGCCCGCGGCGATGTGGCCGGCTCCGTGCATGGACGATTGTCAATGGATTTTGTCATAATGGAGCCATGAGTATTCCTCGACTCGACGAGCACAAGACCGCGCTGCTGGTCATCGACATTCAGAAGAAGCTGCTGCCGCACATCCACGAGGCGCCGAGCCTGCTGCGGCGGGCGGCGCGGCTGGTGGACGGCTTTCACAATCTTCGGCTGCCGATCCTGGTGACCGAGCAGTACCCGCAGGGCCTGGGCCCGACGGTGCCGCAGTTGGCCAAGCGTCTGGCCACCGCGATAACGGTCGAGAAGCTGCGGTTCTCGGCGTGTGTCGAGCCGATCGTCGAGCAGTTGGAGGCGCACGGGATCAAGTCGGTGGTGGTGTGCGGGATCGAGGCGCATGTGTGCGTGATGCATACGGTGCTGGATCTTCTTGAGGGAGGGTACGTGACGGCGCTGGTGCTGGATGCGATCGGGTCGCGTCGGCCGCTGGACGCGACGGCGGCGGAGCAGCGGATGATCCGTGCCGGTGCGTTGCCGGCGACGGTCGAGTCGGTGCTGTTCGAGTTGGCGCGTGAAGCCAGGGGCGAGCGTTTCAAGGCGATTCGCGCGGTGATTCAGTGATCGATACTCATGGCGGCAGGGGGGGGTGGCGTTGTTGTAGCTCGATAGAACTGACCTCCTAGGTCTCGATAGAAGTGTCCCTAAC
>CAZFDT010000104.1:0-16998 GCA_964518335.1 uncultured Phycisphaeraceae bacterium | reverse complement strand
CACCGCAGAACCAGATCATCTGCATATCAGGGACTCACGCTACCCCATAGGGGGCTACCGCCACAACCGCACCGGCGAGGACAACGCCGACGCCCACCTCAAGCGCCAGGTGATGGGCCGGCAGGTCGTCGTCGCCATCACCGCGGGCAAGCTCGACTTCGGCCCGTGGGAGCAGATTTTCTACGCCGAGTTCGACGGCCGCCGCCGCAAGCGCGTGCTGGTGAAGATCATCGGGGAGTGACCGACATGGTGCCATACCGGATCGTCCGCGTCGTACCGGGGGATGCGCATTGGCCGAGCATTCAGAAGATGTTCCCGGGGACGATGCGCTACATGACCGACGTTACAGATACGGGTGACTACCGTTTCTTCGCGGCAGTCGGTGGCACCGACCCTACGATTCTCGGCGGCGTGGTGATCGACATCGGTGTCGTGCGGCTGGGGCCGTGTGCCCGCGACAGGTGCGGCTTTCTGGAGAATATCGAAGTGCTGACGCCCTGGCGACGCCGAGGCATTGGCACGGCCCTGATGCAGGCAGCACTGGCCCACGCCTGGTCGGAGGGGGCGCGGCATGTTCGCTGGACCGTCTCGTACGACAACGAACCGGGCATTGGCTTGTACCGAAGCCTGGGGCTCGCCCTCGCTCCAGAGGAGGACCCCACCACGCAGCAGGGACGCGAGGATCGCTACTACCTCGTCGTTGCCGTCCCTCCGACCGCGGCGTATCTGGGCGCTGTCACCTGCCATCGGGCCACCGACGCCGGGCAGCAGGGCGGACGCCACGATCAGGACGACAGTCGATAATCTTGTGAAACGATCCTCCCGCTGTGGCGTCTATCTCTATGACGGACGTGTGCGGGGTTTGCGTGGAGCAGCGTATGGATTCACTGACGGCCGAATGCAGGTTGGAGCTGGCCATGTTGCGCCGGTTCGTGCGGGAGGGTGACGAGTCGGCGTTCGCGGAGCTGGTGGACCGCCACGCCGACCGGGTCTTCGCCACGTGCCAGCGCATTCTGCGGCACCGGGCCCTGGCGGAGGAGGCGACTCAGGAGGTGTTCTTCCGGCTGGTGAAGGCGGCGGCGACGGTGCAGAGCTCGCTGGGGGCGTGGCTGCATCAGGTGGCGACGCGGCTGGCGATCGACCTGCGGCGCAGCGAGGTGCGGCGGATCGAGCGCGAGCGGGCTTACGAGCGCATGCAGGACCGGGGCGGCCCGGCGTGGGCCGACGTGGCCCCGCACGTGGACGAGGCGATCGAGCAGCTCGACGAGCTGGATCGGCGGCTGCTGGTGGCGCACTTCATCGAGCGGCGGACGCTACGCGAGCTGGCGCCGCAATGGGGGGCTTCGCCGGCGACGCTGTCGCGGCGGCTGCGCGGGGCGCTGGCGCGGCTGCGAAGTCAACTGCAGCGTCGCGGCGTGGCGTTTTCACTGGCGGCGGCGGCGGGGCTGCTGCGCCACGGCGCGGCCGAGGCGGCGACGCCGGCACTGCGCGCCCAGTTGGGCCGCGTGTGCATGGTCAGCGGATACGCCGCGACGGCGACGGCGGTGACGGCCGGGGGCGTCAAGGCGGCCATCGTCGCCACCGTCGTGGCCATCGTGCTGATCGTCGGCGCGGCGATGGTGTGGCGCGTGATGCCCCGCACAGCCTCGGCGCCGCACACCGCGCCGGCGCGCGTGCTGGAGGAGCGGCCGTGACCCGACGTGAACGCCTGCCTTCCATGTGGTATCATCGCGGCCACTGCAGCGCGCCGCCCACGGGGGTCCGATCGTGCCGATGACGCAGCCCAATTCGCCTGACGCCGCCGACCGTCTGCTCGATGAGGCGCTGTCGCGCCGCGCGTCGGACGTTCACCTGGAGCCGACGGCCGCGGGGTACGAGCTGCGCTACCGCATTGACGGTGTGCTGCAGTTGGCCGGGCGCATGTCGGAGGAGGAGGGGCGGCGGTGCGTGACCCGGCTGATGGTCGCGGCGCAGTTGCTCACCTATCGCCTGGACGTGCCGCAGGAAGGCCGGCTGCCGCTGCGCCTGCACGGACACGAGGCGCCGGTGCAGACGCGCCTGGCGATCATGCCCACGACGCACGGCCTGCGCGCGGCGGTGCGCATGCCCGCCGAGCTGTTGCAGCCGCGCACGCTCGACGACCTGGGCCTGCCCCCGGCGGTGCTCTCGCACTTGCGGACGTTTGCCGCCGGCGACAGCGGCATGCTCGTGCTCGCGGGCCCCGCCGGCGCGGGCAAGACCACCGCCGTCTATGCCCTGCTCGAGCACATCGTCGCCGCGTCGCCGGGCGTGAGCGTCATCAGCCTCGAAGACCCGGTCGAGCGCGACGTGCCTGGCGTGACGCAGATCGAGGTGCGGCCGTTCGGCGAGTTGACCTATGCCCGGGCGCTGCGGAGCATCTTGCGTCAGGACCCGCAGGTGCTGGCGCTGGGCGAGGTGCGCGACGCGGAGACGGCGGCGCTGGCGGTGCAGGCGGCGTTGTCGGGCCATCGCCTGGTGACGACGCTGCACGCCGGCACGCCCGAGGCGGCGATCGTGCGGCTCATCGAGATGGGCCTGGAGCGCTACCAGGTCGCCAGCGCCGTCTGGGGCGTGGCGGCGCTGCGGCTGCTGCGACGCCGCGAAGGCGAAGGCTATCGCGGCCGCGTGCCGGCGGCGGTGGTCGGCCGCGTCGATGACGAGGTGCGCCGCGCCATCCTCGACGGCGGCGACGCCGTGGCCCTGCGCCGAGCGATGGCGCTGCAGTCGTCCTATGGCACGTTGCACGACGCGGCGGCGCAGCTCGTCGAAGGCGGCGTCACCGACCAGGCGGAAGTCGATCGCGTGCTGGGCTGCCACGCCGGACCTGAGTCTGCGAAGGTCCGGGTTGAAGTGTGTCCACCGTCCAGAAACCCGGACCCTGGGAAGACCTGCGGTCCGGCGTGAGATTGAGCCATGAGTGAACCGTTCGCATCCACGCTGCACACCTACCGCTACGACGCGCAGACGCACGAGGGCCGCGCGCTGTCGGGCACGGTCGATGCCTCGACGCACGAGGTGGCCCGCGCGGCGCTGACGGGGATGGGCCTGCGCATCGTCGCGCTCGAGGAGACCGGGGGCGAGGCGGCGCGGCCCAAGGCGCTGCGCGGCGCCGAGTTCATGACGTTCAACGCGCAACTGGCGCAGCTCGCCGAGGCCGGCATGCCCCTGGAGTCGGGCCTGCGCCTCATCGCCCAGGACGTGCGCAGCCAGCGCCTGCGCGCCACGATCGAGCAGGTCGCCGCCGACCTGGAGCGCGGCGCGTCGCTGGGCGAGGCGTTCGAGCGTCATCGCCGCCTGTTCCCGCCGTTGTATGCCGGCATCGTCGAGGCGGGCGTGAAGAGCGGCAACCTCGCCGCCACGCTCTTTTCACTGGGCCGTCACCTCGAACTCGTCAGCCGCCTCCGCGCCGCGATATGGCGCACCGCGGCCTATCCGCTGGTGGTGCTGGCGATCATGGTCGCGTTGACCACGCTGCTGGGCCTGTTCATCGTGCCGACGTACAGCGAGATTCTCAGCGACTGGGACGTGCAGATGCCGTGGACGACGCAGGTGCTGATGCACGCCGCGCCGTGGGTGCCGGCGGCGCTGATCGGGCTGCTGGTGGTGGTGGCGGCCTGCGCGGTGGGGTGGGCGTCGCTGCGCGCGGCGGGCCGGGAGCAGGCGGCGATCGAGGCGACGGTGCTGCCGCTGCCTTTGCTGGGTCCGGTGCTCAAGCGGAACCTGGTGGCGCGGTGGTGCGATGCGCTGCGGGTGGGTGTGGAAGCGGGGCTGGACCTGCCGGCGTCGCTGCAGTTGGCCGCCGACGCCGTGGGCAGCCCGGGCATGCGCCGCGACGCCGACCTGCTGATCCAGGCGATGCGCCAGGGCGTGCCGATCGACCGGGTCAGTGCGATGCTGCAGTTGTCCCCGGCGACGGTTCCGGCGGCGATCCACCTGGCGGCGCAGCGCCACGACCTGCCCTCGCTCCTGTCGCACTTGGCTCGCCTGTACGAGGACGAGGCCGAGGCAAGGCTGATCGCCCTGCAGGCGTGGCTCACCCCGCTCCTGCTGCTGGTCATCGCCGTGGTGATGGGCTTTGTCGTGGCCGCGATGTTCTCCCCGCTGGTGGCCTTGATCCAGGCGGTGACGTGAGGCGGATATGCTCGATCGCATGCTCCAACTCGTGGGCGGGTTCTTCACCGGCATCGTGTGGATGGTCGCCGGTCTGGGCGCGGCGGCGCTGCTCACGGGCGCGCTGAGCGTCTTGGGGTTTCGCATCATGATCTTCGGCGGGCCGGTCGTGGCGCTGCTGGTCATGCTGCTGATGGCGCGGGCGGCGCGGGTGTCGCAGCGGCGGCGAGGTCGGTCGGTGCTGATGCACGTGGCGCAGGCGGTGCGGCTGAACCTGCCGTTGCCGCCGATGCTGCACGCGGCCGCCGCCGGCTCGAGCACGTGGACGGGCGAGCGGATGCAGGCGCTGGCGGCGCTGCTGGCCAGGGGCGTGTCGCTGGGCGAGGCGCTGCGGCACGCCGTGCCGGAGATTCCCCCCGCCCAAGTCGTGCGCATCGCCGCCGCCGAGCGCATCGGGCGCCTGGCCCAGGTCCTGCCTTCGATCACCGCGCAGGCGCGGCGGCGCGACGCCGGCGAGGGCCTCGAATCGCGCCTGGCGACGAGCTACGGCCTGGTCGTGGGCACGGCCATGGCGCTGCTGCTGGCGCTGCTGGGCATCATCATCGTGCCCAAGTTCCACAGGATTTTCCAGGACTTCGACACGGAGTTGCCGTGGCTGACGCGCATGGTGTTCACCGTGAGCCAGGTGTACAGCCTGCCGCTGCTGTTGGCCGCGGCGACGATGGCGGCGGGGCTGGCGGGCTGGTCACTGCGGGCGATATTTCGCGGGCCGCTGGACATCGGCGGGGTGATGTCGCCGCTGGTCGATCCGCTGCTGTGGCGGTTGCCGGTGGCGGGGGGCGTGCAGCGCGACCGCGGTCTGGCGCAGGCGTGGGAGCTGACCGCCGAGGCGATGCGGGCCGGGCTGCCGCTGCCCGAGGCGGTGGAGCAGGCGGCGACGCTGCGGATCAACGCCGTGCTGCGCTCGCGACTGCTGCAGTGGTCCATGGCGATGCGCAACGGTGAGCCGGTCGATCGCGCCGCGGCGGCGGCAGGGCTTCCTGGGGTCGATCGCGGGCTGATCGCCACGGCCGCGACCACCGGCGACATGATCAACACGCTCAGCTTTCTGGCTCGCTACCACGACCAGCGGTTCAGCCGCGTCGCCGCCGTGCTGGCGGCCGCGGGGATGCCCCTCGTCGTCATCGTGCTGGCCCTGCTCGTGGGCACGATCGTCGTGGCGTTTTTCCTGCCCTTGACGAACCTGATCCAGTCTGTTTCGCACAGTGCGCTGTGAGACCCTGCCATGAACCACCGACACCGCGGCATGCTGCTACTCGATGGGCTGTTCGCCCTGGGCGTGATCGGGGCGCTGCTGACGGCCATGGTGGTCGCGGCGGGTCAGTTCCGCGGCAGCCTGCGTCAGCTCGATGCGCAGCGTCGTGCGGCGCGCGCGGCCGAGGGGTTGGGCGAGCTGGCGCGGCGGGGCTACGGGAGCGATCAACTGCAGCAGGCCGCCGCCGCCGACGGCTGCACGGTCGAACTGCGTCGGCTCGAGCCGGTCGCCGACGCGCCGGGCTGGACGTGGGTGGAGCTGCGCGTGAGCGTGGAGCGGGCCGACGCCGTGCTGGTCGCGCTGGCGCCGGCGGGGGAGGCGTCGCCATGACAAGCCATCGACGCCATTGCCGCCGGGCCTATTCGCTCGTCGAGATGATGATCGTGATGGTGATCCTCACGGCGCTGGCGGCGGTGGCGTCGCGCGTGTTTGTGCTGGCGATGTCGCTCAACCGAGACGCCCTGGCGGCCGAGCGTCAGTCGTCGCGGGTCGCCGCGGCGCTGCGCCAGCTCCGCGCCGACGTCTGGGCCGCCCGCAGCGCTGTGCTGGAGGGCGACGGCCGGCTCGTGCTGACCGCGCCGCGCGATGAGAGAATCCTGTGGCATTGGTCCGCCCAGACACGGCAACTGCAACGCACAGTTCCCGGGGGAAACGATCCCGTCCGCCGCTTCGACCTCCACGTGCCTCCGCGTTTTGTCGTCGCCCGCGGCCTGGTGCGCGTCGAACTGGCCAGCCACGCCGCGCCGCTGCTGGGCCCCATGCTGGAGGACCTGCCATGACCCGCCCCGCACCCGTCCGCCGCCGCGGCATGGCGACCTTCGTCGTCGTCGCCATCCTCGGCGTCATCGCCATCGCCTCGGGCGCGATGACCGTGCGCCTGGCCCACGACGCCCGGCTCACCAGGGCGGCGCGCACCGACGCCCAGCTCCGCCACCTGCTCATGGCGGGCGGCGAGGCGTCGCTGCAGTTGCCCGACGGCGGACCCCACTCCATCGCCCTGCCCTCCGCTCTCGCCGAGCAGGGGTACACGCTTCACGTCCAGGTCGCCGCCGATCCGCATCGCCCCGATCATCGCACGGCGAGCGTCAGTGCCGCGCATCTGCACGGTCGATCGCGGCAGCGCATCCTGATGACGAACGACGGTTCGCAATGGCGCATCGTGGCCATGACGCTGGAGCGTTAAGCTGCCGGCGCCCGCGGGAGGCGGGGGTCACTTTTTGATCGCGCGGAGTGCCAGGAAGAGTGGGAACTCGCGTCGGGCGCGGTTTTCGGCGTCGGCGCGGGGGCCGGGGGGCGACGTGCGGTGGCTGGGCCATTCCTCGAGCCGGTCCAGGAGCAGGCTGGCGGCGGCCAGAGCGTTGACGTAGTGCTGCAGTGGACGGTGGAAGGCCCAGACGCGGCCGGTCGGGTCCTTGCCGGGGTGGACGGTGATGGGCTCCTTGGCGGGCAGGAGGTAGCGATCGACGCGACGGAACTGGACGCCCTCGCGGGGGTTGACGCGGCTGCGGCCGGCGTCGCCCCTCTGTGGCCGCGGGTCCCAGCCCCAGTGGGCATGCTTGGGAATGCGGAATGCCGGGTGCATCATCACCAGGACGAATCGGCCGCCCGGCAGCAGGTGGCTGGCGACGCCGTCGAACACGCCCTGGATCGGGTCGATGTTCTGAATCGCCAGCACGCACGTCGCCGCGTCGAAGGGACCATCCTTGAGGCGCGACAGGTCACGGGCGTCGGCGACGTGATAGGCGACGGCAGGGTCACTGCGCTCCTTCGCCAGGCGCACGAGCTCGCCGGCGGCATCGACGCCCGTCACGCGGCAGCCCTTCTGGTGCAGCAGGCGACACAGCACGCCCTGGCCACACGCCACGTCCAGCACCGCTTCGCCGGCGTGAACGTGCAGCAGTCGCATCACGCCCGGCAGCACCACGTGCTGGTGATAGTCACTGCCCGCGTCACCGACGAGATCGTCGTACCAGTCCGCAAACCCACCCCAATGCGTGCCCCCGGAAGTGCCCCCACCCCCGGAAGTACCCCCACCCCCGCCCCCGGAAGTGACCCCGCCTCTGGAAGTGGCTCGACCGGTGGCCGTGCTTGCTGACGGACGCGGGCCGACTGACGACGGCGGCGGCGACGGCGCGGCGCGGCGGGGCGGTCCTTTGCGGAACGGGGGCTTGCCTCCCTTCCTGGGACCGAAGGGTTGGCGGGGGCGATCGGGCGGCGTGGGCATAGGTGATGTTTGTACCATAGTTCGCGCCGACGCCGGTCTTCGGCGCTGCCGACCTCACCACGCATGACCAGCCACACGCCCGATTCAGTCACGCACGCGGCTCGCTCGAAGCTGTCTTCAGGCGTGTTGACCGGTGTGCTGGGGTTTGGCCTGGCGTTCGCGGTGCTGCAGGCGCTGCTGATGATGTGGGTGATGAACCCCGACCCGTTCATCTATGGCCAGGCGGCGAAACTCTGGCTGGCGGGGGAGCGGCTGTATGCGGGGGCGTGGCAGGACCGTCCGCCGGTGGCGATGATGTTTTACGCCCTGCCGCAGATGGTTTGGCCGGGGTCGTACCTGGCGCTGTGCATGTGGCTGGCGGTCTGGGTGGGGGGGCAGTGCCTCATCGTGGCGCTGGTCAGCGGCGACCGTCACGGTGGCGCGGTGTTGGCGATGGCGCTGCTGGCGGCGATGCCCTTTCTGTTCTGGGACTGCTGGTGGCCTTCGACCGAGCACGTGGCGAATCTGTTCGCGTTGGTGCTGCTGTTGACCGGTTGGCGCATCGAGCGTCAGCGTCGGTGTCCGCGTGCGTGGGCGATGCTCGTGGGCGCGGCGGCGGTCTTGGCGTTGCACAGCCGGCAGACCGCGGCGCTGTTTGCGCTGGCGCCGCTGGTGGCGCTTCTGACGCTGAAGCTCGATCGCGTCGCGCTGGGGCGTGCGCTGGGGCAGATGCTGCTGGGTGTCGCCCTGACGTGGGGCGCGCTGTTGCTGCTGTTGACGCTGACGGCCGACCTGCGCGGGTATGTCGACGTGACGTTTGCCTATCCCCTGCGGTTTGCCGCCCAGGACATGGGCCAGTCGCGTTGGGAACTGGTAGCGGTGATCGCCGTGACGCCGCTGTTCGCGATCGCGGCGATGCTGGTCGCCTGGGCACACGCCGGGCCGCACCGGGTGTATGCCTGGACGATCCTGGTCGTGGGGCTGGCCGCCTGCCTGGCGTCGTCGCGCAACCACACGCATTACTGGGTGCAGTTGTTCCCCGTCCTGGCGGTGCTGGCCCTCGTCGGCAGCGAGGGTGACTCGCGCACCGGCCCGACGCCGCGACGCATGTTGCTGGCGGCGACCATCGTGGCGGGACTGGGCGGGCCGCTGGCGTTCTATCACTCGGCGCGCTCCTCCGGCGCCGTCCCCGCCGGCCCCGCGCTGCACGAGGTCGCCGCCGCCATCGACGCGGTCGCCCAGCCCGACGACACGCTCTTCGTCGTCGGACCCATGCCGGCCGACCTCATCTTCTTCGCCTCGACCGTGCGACCCGCTCATCGCTTCTACTGCGCCTGGCAGATCGAGCGACCGCGCGGCGACCTGCTGCCCATGACCCCCCAGGCCATCGCCGACGATTACGTCCACGCGCCCCCGACCCTGCTCGCCCTGCACGACGACAGCGCCATCCGCGTCCGCAACGCCATTCAGCTTCCCAACCAGCCGCCGCTCCCCGAGGGGCACGAAGTGGTCCGACGCCTGGTCACAGCCCACCGCTACGACCCGATCCAGCAGATCAACGGCTACACCCTGTTCCGGCGCATGCCATAGCCCGCCCGGGTCACACGCACACGATCGATGCTGCGTGGCCTCAGCCCGTGATGCCCGTGATCTTCACGCGGAGGAAGTGCTGGCGGTGGCCGGTCTTGCGCTTGTAGTTCTTGCGACGGCGGAACTTGAAGATCTGGTACTTCTCGCTGTCCTCGGCGAGGATGTCCGCCGTGACCGCCGCGCCCGTGACGTAGGGCTGGCCGACCCGCACCGACTCGCCGCCCACCAGCAGCACCTTGTCGAATGTCAGCGTCGCCGCGTCCGGCGGCAGGTCACGATTGGCGACCTTGATCTGATCGCCTTCGGCCACCTTGATCTGCGTGCCACTGTCCTCGATGATCGCATACGCGGCCATATTCGCCTCGCCCGGGCAGGTTCGCCCGTCTCTTGGGTCTGGGGAAAGCCCGGCAGCATACCGCACCCCGCCCCGCTTGACAAACGCCCCCGCCGCGACGGCAAGCGACCGCAGGCGACGCCGATACGCGCCGACCTCCGCCATTGCAGCTACGACCCATACCGCCTACAATCCGTCGCTTGTCCGCTTTCGCCGCGGAGGCGGGCATGCCGCGCATGACCGCAGCAGCGTCCGAGGGCGGCCGCAGGGATGGGCCCAGGTCATCCGCTGAAAAGTGAAACCCACGCCATCGGGGCGTAGCGCAGCTTGGTAGCGCGCTTGACTGGGGGTCAAGAGGTCGCAGGTTCAAATCCTGTCGCCCCGATTCAGAAGTCCATGAATTGCAGGTATTTGCAGGATCCTATATGGTCGGGTTCTGTACCCATTTGGACTTCATACCCCTTTTTGTACCCCTTGATGATTTGTTGCAGTTGGGTCGCTACCTTGCCAACGAACCCGACGGGGTACAGGGGGTCGCCTAGAACTTGCCCATGGAAGCGGTCACGAGTCTCCCGGGGCGTGGCCGTTGTCTCATGGTCAGGCAGGCGCGGACGCAGGTGGCCAGACGAGTCCAAGATGCCTCACCCAGACTCGTGAGCCGAGTCGAGCCGGCGTGAAACCCAGGCGTTCACAATACCGCTGCAGGGCGTGGCGGGTCCAGCCGCTGGCGCTATCGTCCGGTCCGGGGATGCACGCAACGACCGTCGATGTGTTGAGCGTGTCCGCCGCCCAGTCGATCAGTTCATTCACCAGCCGCACGCCGAGTTTGGCGCCGCGGTACTCGGGTTTCACCACGAGATCATCGACCAGCATGACCAACGACGGCTCATCTTCCTCGAAGAGCCTGCTGACCTCGGGCCTGAGTACCAGGCTGTCGAGGCCGCCGTACAACGCGTCAGCGACGGCAAAGCCCTGATCCTCGCGCATCATGTCGAACGCGCCGCAGATGCCCGTGTCGCAATCGAACGTGCAAGCCATCGCGCCGGACAGTGTGGCATACACGACGCCGTCGTCCCCCGAATCTTCGACAGTCTCTGACGACCCGCGAAGCTCACCAGCGACGTGATACAGGCCGCGAACTTCACGGTCGCGATGGACGGTGAATGAGGCAGGACTCAGCCAATGTTGCGCCCCACCGATTGCCACGACGTCTGGGTACCTGACGACATCGTCGGGTTGCTGATGTTTCCTGGTCATGGATGACTCCCATTCGCTATTCTGCGCTGCCCCTGGCCGTGTGGATCGCTTTTCCCGCCTCAGTTCACGGCCCCGATCCGGGCCAACTCCAACGACTCGAAGTCAGCCGGAAGGCGCCACTGGTCGGTGGGCAGGATGCCGAACCGCACGTTGATGGCCACCGCGATGCACAGGAACGCCGGGTGGCTCAGGTCCTCGGCCAGCTTCTCGAGTTGACCGTCGCGGTAGGCCCGGCTGGCCGCCCTGATGACCTCGATCATCCGCCAGAGCACGGCCACGCCGCCGGCCGGTGTCGCGATGAGGCGGTTGGGACCGATGGCATCAATGACCCGCTGGACGCCGGCGATGATGCCTGTGGCGGCACGGGCGCCGGTGGGCACGTCAAAGGCGAGTCTCGTGCGGCGAAACTCGTCGGTGAGTCGGTACGGCGGCAGGCCGATCTCGTTCATCAGCAGCTCATCGGACTGCTCCCAGGACACTGCGATGAGCCGCCCCACGCACCGGCACTCGTACTTGTGGATCGCTGGGTCGCACAGCAGGTCGATGCTGCCATTTCGCCAGGTTTCCATGTCGATGGGCGGGTCGAGGGGGAGTTCGGTGGGCAGGAACGACGTTGCACTTGCTGTCATGACCAATCCTCGTGAGGGGTGAAACTTTCCGGTGCTACCATTTTAGTAGCGCCGCGGCGTTGAGTGTAGGCTCGGTATATGATGAGGTCAAGGACCGGTCGCAGATTTCCCCAGCATTCGAGTCGCTACACGCGGATGGCGAAGCTACTGCAGCAGATCCGAAGCGAGGCGCGACTGTCTCAGCTCGACCTATGCCGCAAAGCCGGCTTCTATGCCACGCTGGTGGCCAAGACCGAACTGGGGCAACGGCGGCTGGATGCCATTGAGCTTGTGCGGTGGTGTGAAGCCTGCGGGCGCGATCCGGCGGAGGTGATCAGGTTGATATAACTCGCAAGGATGCGTGGCGGCAGATACATAATGAGGAAGGGGCTCTTCTGCCCATGGCTGGGTCCATGAAGGCTGGTGTGCAATCCCCAACTCTGCGAACGAGAAGGGTGATTATCTGACTGTTGGGACATCTGAAAAACCCTTCTATTCACCCCAACATCCCAATAGAGCATGCATTGGGGAACGAATCGAGGCGAAAGGCTGTGGATAAGTGGCTGAATCCTGCATGTCGGGGTCAAGTCCCAGTTCTGCTAGAGATTCATGAAGGGAGTCTTCCTGTCGTGGCCGAAGCATGACGTTGTTGGAACGCCTGGGCCAGTTCCTGACGGATGATCTGCAGTTGTCGCTGCTCGAAGGGAGTGATCTTGATGCCGCGGCAAAGTGCCGAAGCACGGATGGTGGCGGCGTACATCGCTTTGATCAGGGCTCGTTCGCCAAAGGCGTGGGGCATGACCTTGGTGCGACGCCGCTCCTCCTCGAAGAGACGTTCGAGCAGGTTCGTGGTGCGAATGGCCTTGCTATGGTCCAGCGGGAAGCGCAGGTGGGCGATGCAGGCGTCGAAGTCGTCGAGGAAGCAGGCCGTCGCCCCCGGAAGGGTCTTCTGATAGCGGTGCGTCAGGTCGTCGTGAAGCAGGCGGACCATCGCCGGCGACGGGGCCTGATAGCTGGCGGCGGCCGCAGCGCGGAACTCGGGCCACTGCTCGTCGGGCACCTTTCTCTGCAGGTTGCGCATTTTGTGGGCCAGGCAACGCTGACGCTCGCTGCGCGGCAGCACCTCTTCCACCGCGCGGATCAACCCGCCGGCGCCGTCGGTCGTCGCCAGCAGCGGATCGCCCAGGCCCCGCCGCTTTGGGTCCTGCAGGAACTCGCTCACGCAGGCGGTGTCCTCCTTCGTCCCCGGGGCCAGGTGCAGCAGGTGCTTTCTGCCCTGCAAATCAATTCCCCACCCCCGGAAGTAGCACACAACACCGCCTTCCGCTTCTGCCAGGGCCACAGACGCTCGGCCACGCCAATGCCGGGGGCGAGGAACAGGTACACGATCTGCAGGTCGCTCAGGTCACGCGTGGCAAACGCTTCGTACTCCTGCCACAGCCGCTGGGGCACCTGGCTCACCGCCGTGCGCGACAGCACCGTGCGGACCTCGCCATCCCGCAACGCGACCTCGATGTCGCGCACGCTCAGCCCCCGCGCGTACATCTCCGTCGCCAGTCGCTCCAACTCCTCGCTGCGACCGTCAAGTGCAGCACGCACCTGCGACCGGTGCGACTGGGGCGTGTTGCACACCTGCGGCACCGAGTACTCGATCACCCCTTCGGCGCTGTCGAGCTGCGCCGTGCGATAACCGTTGCGGTAGCCCCGCCGCGGCGACTGCGGCTGCGTGTCCTCGCGGTGGCGGTAGTAGTCGCGGCCCAGCACGTCAGCGATCTCGGCTTCGAGAAGCTCCTCGATCACCCTACGTGTCGCCAGTTGGATGAACGTGCTCTTCACGTCGCCGTCGCTCCCGCGTATCAGCAAATCTCGTATCCGCTGGCCCCTCCGCTCGCTCGCAGGTACTATCTGACTCATGGGGTGGCTCCTGGTGGTTGTTGGTCCAACCGACAGGGTCTGCCCCTTTTTCATTTCCAGCAGGAATAGGACATCACACCCCGACATCCTGGCCAAGGTCTAGCGGGCGCGGCGCACGATGAATAGGTTGTAGACCCTGTGGCGGGGTATACTACCTGCTCATGGCCATATTCAAGAAGGAACTGAAGATCGAGCACAGCCTCTGCACAATTCTGCATGTGTTATGCGTCACGTTGCTCGAGAAAGCCCCGAGTTCACAAGCCTTTTCAGACCCGAGCTATACAATCAATATCGACGCATTCGCTAACCAATTGTCATTGTTCGACTAACGTTGGAACAGTAGTAGAAGCAGCTTACGAAATGCACCGCTGCTTTGGACTTTCTTGACCTTTGGTCCTGTGGGTGGCTGGTGCACGTGGAGGCCGGTGATGGATATCGACGGATCGCGTGTGATCGTCACGGGGGCAGGCAGCGGAATCGGTCGGGCACTGGCGCTGGCGTTTGCCCGCGGCGGGGCGAGGGTTGTTTGCGCCGGCCGGCGCGATGCGCCGCTGCACGAGACGGTCGAGATGATGATGAGCGACGGCGGTGACGGACTGGCCGTGCCCACCGACGTGACGCGGCGGGACGACGTGGACCGACTTGTGGCCCTGACAGAGCGTCACTACGGTGGCGTGGATCTGCTGTTCAATAATGCTGGAAGCTTCCAGACAGTGGGCGCGGTCTGGGAAGTCGATCCCGACGCATGGTGGCAAGACGTGACCGTGAATCTGCTGGGCCCGATGCTCTGTGCCCGCGCCGTGATCCCGCAGATGATACGTCAGAAGCAGGGCATCATCATCAACATGAACGGCGGCAACCGAATTCCGGGCGGTACGGGCTATGCCTGCTCCAAGGTCGCGCTGGAGCGGTTTACCGAACTGCTGGCCAGAGAGTTGGAGCGGCGGGAGACAGGGGTGCTGTGTTTCGGCATGGGGCCCGGGTTCGTTCGTACGCCGATGACTGAGCTGCAGTTGACCAGTGACGCCGGCCGGTACTGGATTCCGTCCAGCAATGAAGCGGTGCAAGCCGGCCGCGACCGCAGCCCTGATGACTGCGCCCGCGCGACCTTTCGACTGCTCGCGATCGCCTGTCCCCAACTCAGCGGTCGTAGCTTTGGCGTGGGCACCGACTTTGACCAGGTGCACACGTCGCTGGCTGCATCATGACCCAGGCGACACAAGGCGTCACCCGCCGTGGAATGTGGTTGGTGCCTTGACTGTCGCCTCGGGCTTGGCTTGCGGTTGACCCTCCGACGGTCGAAACGCCGCATGGTCGGACCTTCTCGCTGTGTTAGTTTCTGACTTCTCGGAAGCGTCACGCCTTGGGTACGGACCAAATTCGCGAGGTGACGCTCCGGTGAACCTGCCCCTGCTACGGTCTCACATGCGGTGCCCGAACAACCTACACCCGTCGCGCCGCATGACGGCGGCGCTTAGACGACGGATCGACACGAGTCACCGCATGCCACCTATCGCGGGTCGAAGTGGTCCTTGTTGAACTGAGTCATCGTCTTGCCCTCGCCATAAAGTTCGTCATCGACCTGTAACGCCTCCACGTGCTGGTCGACGAAGCTGACCGACTGCGTCCCGACGGGGTGGAAATACGACCTGAAGGTCGGCCCCTGGAACGGCGAAATGAAATAGGTCGGAAAGGAGGTCCCCCAGTCATTCACGTAGTCGCTGTTCGAGAAATCTGCATTGTAAACAATGTCCGACGCCCGCTTAACTTGGTGTTGGTACAGCGGCGGGCCCGAGAGCCCCAGCGATGGCTCCGTAGTGATCAGAGCCTGGCTCGGCCGGTAGCTGACCAATGGGCCATGTCTGCCACCAGGCACACCCGCGTTAAGGTGTGGATGGTTGCTGTTGTTGGGACAGAACCAGATATTTGAGAATACCATCTTCCGAAGATAGATCGGCGCCGCCGGCTGAAGGGGCTTGTTCAGATACGGCTCGACGGCCCACGCGAAATGAAATGCCCCGTCGTGACTGGCGCGGGGAACCACAATCCCTTTGTAATCTTCACCATAGGCGTAGAAGGCAAGCCCCAGTTGGCGAATGTTGCTCATGCACTGCGAAACTCGCGTGACCTCCTTGGCCTTGCCCAACGCTGGTAGCAGAAGCGCGATGAGCAATGCGATAATGCTGATGACCACCAACAGTTCAATCAACGTGAACCCGCCGGATTGGTGCCTGAAGGATTTCATAGTGCAATCTCCTGTTGTTTCACGCTCTAGTTCGCAGGCCAACTTTGAGTAAATTTTCGATTCGAGCCATCGGGACATCACGCCCCAATTTCTTTGCAAACGAATGACCTGCGATCTGCTGTCGGGTATCGGTATCGGCGCCTCGTTGGCCCACTTCGTTTCTCGAGGGCACGTAATGCCCGACCAGCGATCGCAAGCTCGACATAAACGACCCAGTTCACCGTCGTCAGCGAGTCTCAATGCTGCGGCGCTTCAGCCGTTCGTCGGCGCGAGCGCCGGCCAACCACACAGGCAGCCAGCGCCAGCGCCGTGGTCGCGATCGCTGGCTCAGGAATCGGCAGCACCACCAAGTCAAAATTGTGCACACCCGTGCCGATCTGACCGGTGTAGGTCGCCGCGGTCAAGACATTCTGAAGCCCCGCCAGCGACAGGCCCGAGGGCAGCACCTCGCCAAGGATCTGCAGACCCGACTTGGGGCCGAACGGATTGGCCTCTGACAATTCGTTGGCCGTCTGCGTCAGCGTTCCGCCCAGCACCGGCGTGTGGTTGGCGAACAGGAAGTCGCCATCCGATTGCAGCACGTAGCCGGTCAGCACGCCGCCCGGTCCCTCTGCCGGATCAATCGTCACAGTGCCGGTGATCGCGTCGTAAATCAGATTCGAGTTCGCTTGCACCGACGCGGCGCCGACGCCCAGGAGCATCAAGCATGTAAGAAGACAGACACTACTTGAACGGATGCCTCTTGACATAGGTTTCCTCTTCGTCCTCAATGGGGCTGTCTGGGTCGCCGGGCACGCTCTCGGCGACTCCAGACAGGCCGGGTTTGTTCGATCAGGCGGCGTGTCGGCGACGCATGGCGGCGAAGCCGGCGCCGGCGAGCAACAGCATCACGGTGCCCGGTTCGGGGATGGCGTTCACCACGACAAGATCCAGGTTCCGCACCCCCGTGCCGATCTGGCCGGTGTACGTCGCATTGGTCAGCAACGTCTCCAGACCCGCCAACGTGAGGCCCGCGGGCAGCACGTTGCCCAAGCTCTGCAGGCCCGACTTGGGACTGAACGGATTGGCCTCCGACAGCTCGTTGGCCGTCTGCGTCAGCGTTCCGCCCAGCACCGGCGTGTGGTTGGCGAACAGGAAGGCGCCATCGGACTGCAGCACGTAGCCGGTCAGCACCGCGCCGGGACCTTCAGACGGATCGATCGTCAGGTTGCCTGTGGCCGCGTCGTAGATCAGATCCGCCTGCGTTGGGTCCAGCAGCCGCGTCTCCAGGTTGCCCGAGCCCGAGTCGCTGGTGCGTTGCGTCAGCGGCGACAGCGGACCGGTGAAGTTACCGATGGCGTTGAGCATGTCCGTGTTGTCCGTGTTGCCGTTGTCATCGAAGTTGCCCTGCGTCCACAGGTT
>CAZFDT010000103.1:0-17036 GCA_964518335.1 uncultured Phycisphaeraceae bacterium | reverse complement strand
GATGGACCGGTCCGTATTCGTGCTCGCGCCATTCCGTTAAGCACGCGGTCTGAGAATGGGTTGCAGGTACACAGATCAACCGAATGGTTGACAGCAGGCGCGAGTTTTGCGGTCAAAGTGTTTAACAGGGATGGTTGGCCTCGGGGTCCCGACGCCGGCAGTTAACGAACCGGTAGCCATCCGACACCGAAGGAAACCTGCAGCACGTGGCTTGTAGGCCCTCCCCCAATAAGGTCCCTATCCTTGGACTCGCCAGCCGCGCACACCGAACGCGGGGAAGTCCAGTTCCACCTGTCACGCCGGGCGAGTCGGTCCAAGGCGTGCTCAAGGAATTGGCGATGTTCGTGCTGGTGTACAACCTGGTGTGGGCGATCATGATCGCGGCCGCGAAGCGACAGGGCGTGGCGGTGGAACGTCTGAGCTTCGCCGACGCGCTGCATTGGCTGCGTCACGCCGGCCCCGACGACCCACTGCCGACCCTGCTGTGCGTGCCCCATCGCCCCGGCAGCGTCGAACGCCGCGCC
The DNA here is from genome assembly GCA_964518335.1 of uncultured Phycisphaeraceae bacterium. Lineage (GTDB taxonomy): Bacteria > Planctomycetota > Phycisphaerae > Phycisphaerales > Phycisphaeraceae > CAZFDT01. The sequence goes on along the minus strand of CAZFDT010000103.1, from coordinate 16,512 downwards.
GTCAAACGCCGCCCCAGGGCCTACGCCCTCTTGAACAGACCCCGTGAACAACTGCAATGCCAACTACGTAAATCACCATGAAAACACGGTGTAGTCACCTTCGCCCAATGCCATTAGGTCCTGTTCCGTTTTCTGCCTCCAATGTGCCATAGTCGCAGCGTGGCATGAGCACACATCGTCTGGTTTCCACAGGTGTGTCGACGGGCTTGCCGCTCGAAGCGACTTGGCGTTTCTACGCTCTGGCGCCGGCTGCACTCGCACCATCGCCTTGCCCGACCCACAGCGCGGTTCGAATTGCGGTTTCGTCGTGGGCATGTGCCAGCACGGTGATCTGGTCCCAGCCCTGCAGACGCGTGCTTCCCTTGGGAACGATCACCTCGCCGCCGCGCGTGATCAGCGTGATGACAGACCCCTCAGGCAACTTCAGGTCAGCGATGCGCGGACCGGGCGCCCCCTCGGGATCGGGCATGTCCACGACGATCAAGTCCATGTCGCTCTTCGCCATCGTGATCAGCTCGAGGCTGTACGGCGGCTTAGGACGCGACCGGGTCGCCAGCTTGAGCCATTTGGCCACGATGCCAAGGGTGGACCCCTGGATCGCCACGGACAGAATCACGGCGAAGAAGACGAGGTTGAACACTTCCTGGCCGATCGCAATGCCGGCGGCCGTGGGGTAGGTGGCCAGAATGATGGGAACCGCACCGCGCAGGCCCGCCCACGCGATGAAGAGGCGGTACCTCGGCTCCAGCTTCGTGCCCACCGTACCCAGCCAGACCGCCACCGGTCTGGCGATGAACGTTAAGACCAAGAACAGCACAAAGCCCTGCCACCACAAGTCGACCCATTGGCGGGGGAACACCAGCAGGCCCATGAGCACGAACATGCCGATGTCCGCCACGGTGGCCAGGGCCGAAACAAAGTTGGCCACCCCCTGCCTGTGGATAAAGGGGCGATTGCCCATGATGAACCCGGCAACGAACACCGCCAGCATCGCGCTGCTCTGCGCCAGTTCTCCGATCCCGTAGATCAGCAGCACCACTCCCAGCGACAGCACGTAGTAATGCCCACGGTCCATGGGCTTGAGGCGATTGAACACCCACACGGCCGCGTGCCCCAGCAGCCACCCCAGGCCGATCCCCGCGGCAAACTTCCAGACAAACATCAGGACCACGACGTACCACTGCGCACTTCCACCCATCAGCGCTTCGATGGCCACCAAGGTCAACAGGATGGCCATCGGGTCGTTGGCGGCGCTTTCGATCTCCACCGTGGACGACAGCTTGGAAGGCAGCGCCTGACGACGCAGAATGGAGAATGTGGCGGCGGCATCCGTCGAGGAGATAATCACCGCCAGCAACGTGGCCTTCTCCACCGGCCAGCGCAGCACACCCCATAGAACCAGGAAGGTGACCAGCGCCGTCAGAATCACGCCCCACGTCGCCAGACCGCCCGACACCAGCGCTACCGATTTGAAGTCGTCGCGACGCGTGCTGAACCCGCCCTGAAACAGAATGAACACCAGCGCGATGTTGGCGATCTGGTTGGCCAGGACCGCGTTGCTGAAGTTCCATAGCGCCAGCACGTCGCTGCCAAATAGAATCCCCGCCCCCAGCGCGATGAGAATCACCGGAACGCTCCAGCGGTCCAGCATCGATGCCACCAACACGACCGTAATGAGAATCAACGGGCCGATCACGTATATTTCAGTCATCCGCGCTTGCTCCCAGCCGGTTCGCTCAACCGTTGATTCTTCCGCTGGCGACGCGATATCGCCGTGATCGCCGGTTTGGCCGCCGATGCGCTGCCTGCGACATCCTTGTCGTTCGCGGACGGTGCCTGACCCGCGACGATGATTATCCGGATTCTACGGCTATTCACCAGCGGAAACCGGCGCATTCGCTTGGTTGCTTGTCGGTGAACTTCGCAGCAAACCTCCATCCCCGGACCCGACACCCCCACACGCGGGGAATCAAGATTCCTATCAGTAAGGAAAACCCCGAGACACGCTGGGCTTCTTTCTCAAATCCCAGGGCGGCCCCATCCGCTATCGATGCAAGGCCCGCGCCGCGACGTTCTGCAACCTCTCGGTCCTTCCCGCCGTCGTTGAGGCCAACATGACGCTCCTCGCCGACATGCCCGCGATCATCGGCTCAATCGACATCATCATGGGTCAAGTTGATCGCTGAGGATCACTGCAGCGCCGCGTGTGGGGCTGCGGGCAACTTTACGGGCCGTACACTTTCGGGGCCGCAGCGTGAGCTCACGCGATCGTTCATTGGTTGATTTTGCCGAGGAAATGGGCTATACTTCAGCAGTGGCCAATTGGCCGCGATGTCTCTTTGGAGCCTGCACCATGCGGAGCCTGACAACTCAAGTTGTGACCACGGCCCCAGGTGCTGCGCTCCGTGCCGCCATGGTGATCGAACCAACGTGGAGCTGGTTCGACCCCGGTGTGGCTTGAACCCTTGATCAACTGACTCGACGCAAGCGCGGCCAACGCCGGCGCTTGTGTCTGCGCGCCGACTAACCCTGGCCATCTTCGCCAGGAGGGCTTCTCACGACTGTCATCAGTGATGCACTTGTTCCACAGGAGCACCCATGGCCTGCCTGCAAACACAATTTCCGTCCGTCACCGCCCACCGCACACGCTCGTGGTGGTCACGATCGCCCGTCCGCAACGTGCTGGCTTGCCTCACGCCTTCGAGCCGGGGCGCGGCTTTGGCTGCCGAGGCGTCGATGATCGCGCAACTGTTCGGGGCCGACCTGCAGGTCGTCCACGCCGGCACCGACACGCCCCATGCCCGCCAGCGCCTGCAGAACATGCTCGCCTCCGTCTCCGCGCCCTCGGACACCCCGATCGCCATTGTGAGTGGTTCACCCGAGCAGGTGATCTGCGACACTGCCCGCCAGAAGCGGGCGGACCTGATCATCGCCGGCGTCACGGATAACCAGGCGACCCTGACGCAACACGCAATGACGATCGCCGGTCGGATCGTGGTCGGCTCGCCTTGTCACGTGATGCTGGTTCCATCGCAGCGCCAGCGCCCGGCACCTTTCAGGCGCGTCATGGCCTCGGTCGGCTTCGACATGCCGTCGCTGGCGATGCTCGACTGGGCGATCCTGTGGGCGCGCGACAGCGGCGCCCTCCAAGTCGATGTAGTTCACGAGTACGACCCCCGCACGTTCTACGGCCAGGCCGACAGTCAGCCGCTGGGCGGATCCCTCTGGACCAACCGTCGAACCACGGCGGATCGGCTCAGTAAGCAACTCGATCGCGTGCTGGACGCGTACAACTGGTACGGCCTCAAGCGCACCAAGGTCTGCCTCCGCAGCAACACCGGCTGTGACGCGGTCTGGTATGCGAGGACCATCGGCGCGGACCTGCTGTGCATCCCGTTCACCTCGCGACGCCTTGCGTTCTGGGGCAAACTCATGACTCACCGCCTCGCGGTCGACCTGCATGAGCTGCCTTGCCGTGTTCTGTTCTTCAAACCCTGAACCGGGCTGGGCACGTACGCCATCAGCCCCCAACCACAGGAGATGTCTCATGCGCACGATTGTGATGACCGACGCCGACCACCAGCGACTCACCGAGATGATCCGCGAACTGCGAGCCGATCGTCGCGAGGATCGGCGGTACCTGGATGACCTGGCCCGCGAACTGAACCGGGCGCGGGTCGTCTCCGAGCCGGAGATCCCCGGCGACGTGGTGACGATGTACTCGACCATCCGCGTCCGCACCGGGCCAGGTCGAGGCTCAGTCATGACCTGGACGCTGGTCTATCCTGACGAAGCTGACCTCGACAGCGATAAGGTGTCGGTGTTGGCGCCGCTGGGCACAGCCGTCCTGGGCTACCGCATCGGCGACAAGGTGAACTGGGAGACGCCCGCCGGCATGAAGAAGATCGCCATCGAGGCGATCGAGTTCCAGCCCCAGGCCAATCTCGTCGCGGTGCGATGAGCCGGGTCGCATTCGTGAATTTCGGTGCGTCGAGTGGCGTCGCGTCCAGCAAGGCGCGACGCTCCTCCCGCGCCGATCCTCGGCAGGCAAGCGTGCGACACCCGATGTACCGAGCGTTTCCCATCGGCACCTTGGGCTCGGTGCTGATGCATCCCCACGCCGGGCAGGTCTTCTGGGCCATCATGCTCGTGGACACGTTCCAGATCTTCATCCCCGTCGAGGAGGCCCAACTCCTGCGGGCGAGCGGCGAGGCGTACCGCGCCTACATGCAGACAACACGCTGGCGACTGATCCGTAAATTCCTATCAGTCAATCACGGCCCTGCGGGCCACCAGCAGACGATGAAAATGTAAGTCACATGATAGCAATGGCTTAAGGCGTATATGCGACCCTCGGAACCAACCTATTTTCAGAGCAGTAAACCCCCCATGCCCGGACCCGACACCCAGGGACACGCAGACTCGAACACCCAATCACCGCTCCCTCTGCTCCCCCCACCCCACCGGTAACTCCCGCCCGCAGCTTCTCCAGGCTCAACCCGCTCGGCTCATCGACCCGAATTATCGCCTCGATGATGGCCGGCGCGAGCGAGGTCAACCGCAGCAGCAGCATGACGGAAGACCGACCTGGCGAGTGATCTCCCCAGCAAGTGGTCCCGAGCCCTGCAATCGTAAAACCTTCGCGGTGCAGCAGTGGTAACCGTTTCAATTACCAAACCACCCCCGATGGCGGGTGACGCCCATCGCTTCCCAACTCACTGAAAGGACATTCCATGGAGAAGTCGGACGAAGCGGTGAACCTGGCCGCGCAGGCGTACTTCGGAAATTTAAAGTCCCATTTGACTCCTCACGATCCGGCCGATAAACTGGATGTAAACATCCAATTATCTACTTTGGAGTGCCCTTTGCTTGTCTCATTGACCGCCGAATACGCTCTCCGGGCCGCCATCCACCTCGCCTCGCACCAGTTGTGGTCGCAGACCAATCAGCAGGTCGCCGACGGCACGCAGGTTCCGGCGGGGTATCTCTCCAAGGTCCTTCAAGCCATGGCACGGGCCGGCCTGGTTCGCGCGCAGCGCGGGCTCGGCGGGGGGTTCACTTTGAACCGACCGGCCTCCAGAATCACCGTGTTGGACGTGATCAACGCCGTGGACCCGATCCAGCGCATCACCCACTGCCCGCTGAACCTCAAGTCCCACCGCAAGGAACTATGCCCGTTGCACCGCAAGCTCGACGATGCCATGGCGATGATCCAGGACGCCTTCGGCGTGACCACGCTGTCGGACATTCTCGCCACGCCGGGTCGCAGTCGGCCGTTGTGCGAGGCGACCGTCGCCGGCAAGCCCGCCAAGGAAAAGTGAATGACTAAGGGGTCTTCCCGACACACCAGGAGTCAAGCATGCCTCAATTCCATACACCCCCGCTCTCACGCCATCTCGCGTTGCAGCCGTTGTCCCGCGACCACTACGTCGCGTTGGTACAGGCCCAGCAACTGATGAAGGCCGCCGGGGCGGCTGATGTGGATCGCCGCGCGGCGGTGGCAACGTTTCTGGATGTGTGGACGACGCAGATCCAGCTGCATTTCGCTGACGAGGAGCGCCTGCTGCGGCCGCTGATGAGCGGGGCCGACGCCCAGCGGTTCGATGGCGAGCATGCGCGGCTGCGTGAGTTGGCCAGTCTGGCGCACGAGCGCCGCCGCCAGGTGGACCCGGGCGCCCAGTGGGTTGGCGAATTGGGGCGGACGCTCAACGACCACGTCCGCTGGGAGGAGCGTGAGCTATTTCCCGCGATCGAAAAAACTGCGACTCCCGAGCAGCTTGTCGTGCTGCAGAAGCACACCGATGCGATCGAAGCGAGCCGTCCGCGCGCCTGTGGCCGCGACGATCAGGCCAAATGAAGGAGTATGTGCGATGGTTCGCGCTGCCGACGTGCCGATCGCGACAATCGATCCACAGACGATGCTGCCCGACCTGCTGGGGCGTCATCCGCAGGCGCGGGCGATGTTCGATCGCTACGGGCTTCACGGTTACGGCGGACGGCTGGGACCGGTCGAGTCGATCCGCTTCTTCGCGCAGGCGCACGGTGTGGATGAACCGCGGCTGCTGTGCGAGTTGCGTGAAGCGATCCGGCGCGGCGACGGTGGGGCGGTGGCGACGGAGCCTCCTTCGATCGCCGACACGATCTACCGCCGGTTTTTCATCGCAGGCACTGCCATCATCCTCACCGCCGGGGCCACGTGGGGCGCGATGCTGCTGTGGCGGATCGGGCTGGCCGGGTCGTTCACCGGCGTGTCCGTTCACGAGGTCAACGCTTACGGCCACGCCCAGATCGCCGGCTGGGCTGGCCTGTTCATCATGGGCTTCGCCTACCAGGCGTTCCCCCGCATCTGGCACACGACGCTGGCGGCGTCCCTGCTCATGCTACTGCTGTTGCCCGTGCATCAGCACCTGACGGGCATTGAGTTCAGCCATGCGTACTACGGGGCGATCCGCCACGCGGCAACGGTGGGGTTCATCTCGATGATGATCATGGGGTTTGCGGCCAAGGTGGTGCCGACGCTCAATAGGATCGACCCGCGTGGTTTGTCGCCGTTGTGGGGTCCGTTCGTGCTGATCAATTTCGGCTGCTTCCTGCGTGGGACGACGCAGGCGCTGACCGACGCGCACCCGGCGTTCTTCGGTGTGGTGGGCGTCAGCGGAACATTGGAGGTCGCCGCCCTGGCGTGGTGGGGCGTGGGGCTGGTGGCGATCATGCGGCGCGGTAAGCGGCAGACGACCGACGAGGTGTCTTCGCCGCCAGCGATCATTCAGCCGCACCATCGCGTCGCGGAAGTGCTGGCGTGGTTCCCCGCGACGGCGGAGGTGTTCGACCGTCTCGGCTTCTCGCCGCTGCGTAATCCGGTGATGCGCCGGACGGTGGCGCGCGTCACGTCGCTGGCCCAGGCCGCGGCGATGCGCGGCGTGCCATTGGACATGATGCTCGATACCCTCAACAATGCCGCAGGTCTGACACGAACGGGACGCACGTCCCCAGACCGCTCTGGTCATACGCCCATCGCGCTCACGATCGGAGGCTCGGCATGAATCGCCACGTCGTGATTTCCGTGGTCAGTGGGTTGGTCATCGCAGCGCTGCTGGCGGCGATGATTCTGCTGGGCTCGCGGAACCTGGCGCACTTCGACGCGGCGCTGGTGGGTTACACGTTTGCGACGCTGTTCGCGGCGTTCGCCATTGCCTACCGCTACGCCATGTGGCTGCAGCGGCCGCCGACGTGGATGTACTTCAAGCGCAGCTGGCAGGTGTTTCTCAAGCCCGTCGACCTGCTGGGAAATCTGGCGCTGTGGGCGCGCCGGCTGGTGAGCAAGTTCGCCCTCAACGACTTCATCTGGCGCCGCGGGAAAATGCGCTGGCTAGGCCACTTCCTGATCATGTGGGGCTGCATCTGGGCGGGGGCCATCACCTTCCCGCTGGTGTTCGGTTGGGTTCACTTTCACACGCTCGCCGACGATCTCAACAGCTATCGTCTGCACGTGTTCGGATTTCCGACGTTCACCTTCGCGATCGAATCGCCCACGGCGTTCATGCTCTTTCACGGGCTGGTGTGGTCGGCGTATCTGGTGATCGCCGGCGTCATGCTCGTGATGTGGCGGCGGATGCGCGACCGCGGCGATGCGGCCACCCAGACGTTCGGCGAAGATTTTCTCCCGCTGATCCTGCTGTTTTCGATCAGCATCACCGGACTGATGCTGGTGGTCAGCTACAAGTGGATGCACGGGTACGCGTTTGACTTCCTGGCGATTCTGCACGCGGTGACGGTGATCTTCACGTTGCTGTGGATGCCGTTCGGCAAGCTGTTCCACATCTTCCAGAGGCCCGCGCAACTCGGCGTGACGTTCTACATCGACGCGGGCCAGCGTGGCGAGCAGGCCCACTGCCGCCGCTGCGGCGAGGCGTTCGCGTCGAAGATGCACATCGAGGATTTGATCACGGTCGAGCGGCAGCTTGGCATGACGTACGAAATACCCGGCACGACGATCGAACATTACCAGTGGATTTGTCCGCAGTGCCGTCGCGCGATGCTGGCGGTAGCGCAGGGGCAACTGTGGGCTCAGGCACGCGGCGGCGGCCCCCGGAATGACGCCGGGCTCAGCCTCGACAGGAGCAGTTGACATGGCCCAGCAAGCGACCGCACTCGGTCAAATCATCGACACCTTCGGCCCGCACCTGGCATTCGCCAGCGGCAAGCGCCTCGACACCGCGATCGAACCCGATCGACTGGTCAAGACCCACTGCTGCTTCTGCGGCCAGCAGTGCGGCATCCAACTCAAGGTTAAGAGCAACCAGGTCATCGGCTTCGAGCCGTGGGAAGAGTTCCCGTTTAACCGCGGCATGCTCTGCCCCAAGGGCGTCAAGCGCTACCTCCAGGGCGCTCACCCCGATCGCCTGTTGCACGCCATGAAGCGTGATCCACAGGCGCCCGGCGGCTTTCGGACGATGGATTACGACGAGGCGATCCGCACCGTTGCACAGGCCATCAACGGCATCCAGAACGAGCACGGCCGCGACGCCTTCGCCATCCTCAGCGGCGCGAGCCTCACGACCGAGAAGACCTACCTGATGGGCAAGTTCGCCCGCGTGTGCCTGCGCACGGCCAACATCGACTACAACGGCCGGCTATGCATGGTCAGCGCCGCGGCGGGCAACAAGAAGGCGTTTGGCATTGACCGCGCGGCCAACCCCTGGAGCGACATGCTCACCAGCGAGGTGGTCTGGATCAGCGGCGCCAACGTCGCCGAGTGCGCGCCGATCACCACCGAATACGTGTGGCAGGCCCGCGAGAACGGCGCGAAGATCATCGTGGTTGATCCGCGCATCACGCCGGTGGCGCGCACATGCGACCTGTTCCTGCCGGTGAAGCCCGGGCGTGACATCGCGCTGTTCAACGGCATCCTGCACCTGATGATCGAGCACGACTGGCTCGATCACGCGTTCATTGACGCACACACCGTCGGGTTCGAGCAGGTCGCGCATCACGTGAAGGAGTGGACGCCGACGCGCACCGCTGCGGAGACCGGCATAGCGCAGCGCAACATTGTGCAGGCCGCCGAATGGTGGGGCCAGGCCAAGAGCAGCTTCCTCATGCACGCGCGCGGCATCGAGCATCACACGCACGGCGTGCAGAACGTGCTGGGCGCGATCAACATGGTGCTGGCCTCGGGCCGAATCGGCCGCGAAGGCTGCGGCTACGCCACGATTACCGGTCAGGCCAACGGCCAGGGCGGCCGCGAGCACGGTCAGAAGTGCGATCAACTCCCCGGCGCACGTGACATCGCCAATCCGGAGCATCGCGCCCATGTCGCCAAAGTCTGGGACGTGAACCCCGACGACCTGCCCGGACCGGGCGTCGATGCCTACGAAATTTTCCGCAAGATCGATCGTGGCGAAATTCGCGGTCTGATCTCGATCTGCTTCAATCCCAAAGTCTCGCTGCCGGACAACAGCTTCATCCAGCGATGCCTCGACAAGCTCGACTTTTACGTTGCGATCGACTTCTTCCTCAACGAGACGGCCCACCACGCCGACATCGTGTTGCCGGGTTCACTGCACGAGGAGGATGAGGGCGTGGTCACGCAGATCGAGGGCCGCGTGATCAAGATCAACAAGGCGGTCGATCCACCCGGAGACGCCAAGCAGGACTGGCGGATCATCCAGGACCTGGCCCACGCGCTGGGGCGGCCGCACGGATTCAACTTCGCCTCGCCGGCGGAGATGTTCGACGAGCTTCGCCGCGCCAGCAAGGGCGGGATCGCCGACTACTCGGGCATCACCTACGAGAAGATCGAGCGGAACTTCGGCGTGTTTTGGCCGTGTCCCAGCGAGGATCCGCAGGGCAACGCGATCGATCACCCAGGCACGCCGCGGTTGTTCGAGCCGGGCTCCTGGAATCCGGTGGCCAAGGGGACGGGACCGTTCTACTTCCCCGACGGCAAGGCTCGCTTCAATGTCGCGCCGTACACACCCCCGGCCGAGGACGTCGATGACGAGTACTCGGTCATCTTGACGACTGGCCGCGTGATCAGCCAATTCTTGTCGGGCACGCAGACACGGCGCATCGGCCCGCTGGTCGAGCAATATCCTGAGCCGCGCATCGAGTTGCATCCGCGTCTTGCAGGGCAACTGCGCATCACCGACGGCGACTGGACCACGGTCGAGTCACGCCGCGGGTCGGTGACGCTGCGGGCGATGGTGGTCACGACGATTCGGCCCGACACCGTGTTCGTCCCGTACCACTGGCCCGGGCGGCGCAGCATCAATCAGCTCACCGTGTCCGCCCAGGACCCGATCTCCAAGATCCCCGAATACAAGGTATGTGCCGTGCGCGTGCGCAAGGCCGATGCCCCGCCCGCTGACTGATCCCTGTGAACCGGAACACACATGCCCGTACCCGACGACATGGCGTTCTTCATCGACCCCAGCCGCTGCATCGGCTGCCAGGCGTGCGTGCAGGCCTGCAGCGAGTGCGACACGCACAAGGGCCATGCGATGATCCACCTCGAGTACGTGGACCGCGCCCACTCGACGCAGACGGCCCCAGTCATCTGCATGCACTGTGAAAACCCTACGTGCGCCCAGGTCTGTCCCGCCGACGCGATCAAGCAGACCGAGGATGGCGTCGTGCAGAGCGCCAGCAAGCCGCGGTGCATCGCCTGCAGCAACTGCGTGCTGGCGTGCCCGTTCGGCGTGCCGAAGATGAAGAGCGACTTCGAGCTGATGATGAAGTGCGACATGTGCTACGACCGCAGCTCGATCGGCAAGAAACCCATGTGTGCAACCGTCTGCCCCAGCCAGGCACTGTTCTTCGGCAAGCATGAAGAGATACGGAAGCTGCGCCCGCGCTCCCGGCCCGTCAACGAGTTCCACTTCGGCAACCAGACGGTGAGAACAAAGGTGTTCATGATGGCGCCGCGTCAGGGGGCGGTGCGCTACGTCGATGTGACCCAGGCGATGCACGATGAAAACACCGGCCGCAGCGTCGCGCTGGACGTGATGATGGCGGCGGTCCACGGCAACGCGCAGGAGTGATGACAATGCACGACTCGACAGGTCAAGAGCAGCACCCGGATACCGTCGAGCCAAGATGGAGGCAGGACTTCCCGATCGAGCAGGCCAAGGACCACTACGTCGCGCGCCGCGATTTCACCAAGTTCATGGTGCTGATCAGTTTTGCCTTCGGGGTCGGGCAGGTGTGGATCGGCGTGCAGAACTGGCTGCGTCGGCGGCAGGGCGAGCCGCCAGTGCGTGAGATCACCACCGTCGATCAGCTTGCCGTCGGCGCGGCGCTGCAGTTCCACTATCCGACCGACGGCGACAACGCGCTGCTCCTGCGCCTCGACGAGCAGACGTTCGTGGCGTACCGCGACCAATGCACGCACCTGATGTGTGCCGTGCGGCCGCGGTTCGACACGGGGCAACTGCACTGTCCGTGCCACGAAGGCTTCTTCGAGATGGCGACCGGCCGCGCCATCAAGGGGCCGCCGCGCCGCCCGCTGCCACAAGTCACCCTCAAGATCAGCGGTGGCGTCATCTATGCCACCGGCGTGGAGGTTCGCACCACATGATCCTCAAACGCCCCTTGTCCCAGCATGAACGTTCGACGATCGTCAATGGCATCCTCGCCATCGTGCTTGTACTCGTCGTCATGCAACTCTGGCTGCTGACGGCCACCATGAACGCGTTCCTCGGCGGCGAGCAGAGCGTCATCATCCCCGCCGCGATCGCCAGCCTCGTCTGCTTCCTGCTCAACCTCGGCCTGCTTCGCTACGTGTACCAGCTCGATCGCCCCGTCAACTAGGCCGCACCACGCGGCCACTCGTTCACCAAGGAGCTCTGATGTCCGCGCCCGCACCACCGACGTTCCAACCCCGCGGCAACGGGCTGCAGTTAGCTCTCGCCACCGGCGCTTTCGGCGTGTGCTTCGCCATCTTCGGCTCGGTGTCGGCGATGATGCCGCTGCTCAAGGCGCGGCTGGGCCTCGACGCGATGCAGGTGAGCCTCGCCATTGCGCTGCCCGTGCTGCTGGGTAGTCTCGGCCGCGTCCCGCTGGGCATCCTCACCGACCGCTACGGCGGCCGCATCGTCTTCTCGCTGGTGATGCTCGGATCGATTATCCCCGCGGTCCTCATGGGCGTCGTCGACGAATACTGGCAACTGCTGCTGTGCGGCTTCTTCATCGGGCTGGCGCTGGCGAGCTTTTCCGTTGGCGTGGGCATGGTCAGCGGCTGGTATCCCCCGCAGCGGCAGGGCATGGCGCTGGGGGTGTACGGCGCGGGCAACATCGGCCAGTCGCTTGCGGCCGCGGGCTCGCCACTGCTTGCGGGGACGATCGCCTACGCATGGGGGTTCTGGGCGTTCGCCCTCGTCACCGGTGTGTGGCTCGCGGCGTTCGCCATCCTCGGCCGCAATGCGCCGCGCAGTGGCCCACCTCGTACCCTCGCCATGCTTTTCAAGCCCCTGGCCGATCGCCGCAGTTGGCGGCTGAGCACGTATTACTTTCTCACGTTCGGCGGGTTCGTGGCGATGAGTATCTACCTGCCCATGTTCCTCACCGGTATGTTCGACCTTACCCCCGGCGATGCGGGTCTGCGCACCGCGGGGTTCGTTGTGCTGGCGACGTTCATGCGACCTGTCGGCGGCGTCCTGGCCGATCGCGTGGGTGGTCGGGTGATCCTTCGTCTGACCTTCCCCTTCATCGCCGTGATGGCGATCTTCATGGCCTGCCCGCTCATCACCACCTTCACCATCGGTGCCTTGGGTATGGCCGTAGCGATCGGCTTGGGCAACGGCGCGGTGTTCAAGCTCGTGCCCCAGCTGTTCCCAGGCTCCATCGGTGCGGTCACCGGCCTGGTCGGCGCCGCCGGCGGCCTGGGCGGCTTCTTCCCGCCTCTACTCATCGGAGCGATGCACTGGACCACCGGCAGCTACTCGTGGGGCTTCATCCCCCTGAGCCTGTTCGCCCTGGGCTGTTTCATGCTCGTTTGGCATGCCGATGACCGCGGCGCGGTAATCGAAGCAGACGCCGCGTAGGTACAAGGCCCATTTTCCCAAGATTGCGGCCGTCAGGAATCCTGGAAAGCGTGAATCTCAGAAGCAGTTGGAGCTGCTAGGTGTGGGGTGAGCGGTGTACCGGATGATTCGCGGTTGTGCGAAGCATGTCAGTAGGACACAGCACATCGTAGTTGAACCGGTCGCGGGAACGGGTCTTTCGACGCATCCACGTGGCACACTCCTGGGTCCAGAACCTGCTGCTGCTGCGCCCCCACCTGCACTGCGTGGTCACCGCCAGCGGGCTGACCGCCTTGGGCGACTGCTGGATCGCGATGCGGCGGGACTAACTTCTGCCCGGTGAAGGTCATGGGCCGCCTGTTCTGCGGCAAGTTCCTCCACGGCCTGCATCAACTCTACGAGACCGGCGAACTCCACTGCGCGGGCAGCAGCGCCATCGCGGACTGCTGCCCGCCGACAAGCTGGCCATGACCTCCGCCACCGTCATCGGCGTCGGTGCCATCGGTCGCCAAGTCGCCCTGCAGTTGGCGGCGCTGGGCGTCGGTCAGATGACTCTGATCGACTCCCAGGCCGTCGAGGCGGTGAACCTGGCGCCACAGGCTTACCTAGAGTTGGACCTCAACCAGCTCAAGGTCGAGGCGACCGCCCAGACATGCCGTCACCTCAACCACCATGTGAAGATCGACACGCTACCGCGACGATTCGGCCGCAGCACAGAGGTCGGCGATGTGGTGTTCGCCTGCGTGGATTCGATCGACGCCCGCCGGCTGATCTATCACGCCGTGCGCGGTCGGGCCCGCCTGCTGGTGGACGGCCGCATGGCGGCCGAGGTCGTGCGCGTCCTGGCAGTGCCATTTATCAGTGGAAAGAATGGCCACGACTACCTCTTCTTCGGCCTGACCGGCGAGGGCAAATCATGAGCAGAACCACCACCTCCCGTCCCGCGACCAAGCCGATCCGCTGCGCGATCTACACGCGCAAGAGCACCGAGGAGGGCCTGGATCAGGACTTCAACTCCCTCGACGCCCAGCGCGACAGCGCCGAGAAGTACATCGCCAGCCAGCAGCACGAGGGCTGGGTGTGCCTGCCCGATCGTTACGACGACGGCGGGTTCACCGGCGGCAATATGGACCGCCCCGCGGTGCAGCGACTCATGAAGGACATCGAGGCGGGCCGCATCGACTGCGTGGTGGTTTACAAAGTAGACCGCCTCAGCCGCTCGCTGCTCGACTTCGCCCGGATGATGTCGGTGTTCGAGAAGCACGGCGTGTCGTTCGTGTCGGTCACGCAGCAGTTCAACACCACCCACTCGATGGGCCGGCTGACGCTCAACATCCTGCTCTCGTTCGCCCAGTTCGAGCGGGAGATCATCTCCGAGCGCACCCGCGACAAGATTGCCGCCGCCCGCCGCAAGGGGAAGCACATCGGCGGACGCCCCGTCCTCGGCTACGACGTTCGCGGTCCATCGATCAAGCCTCCTTCCGAGCGAACTGGCCGCGCTCGACCTTGGTGAACCGCGACTCGGCACCCTTCGTGTTGATCTCGCGGAGGATGGCGCTGTAGAGCGTGGCGTGGGGCGTCTTGCCATTGGGGCTGGTCCACAGTCCCTCGCCCGACGGCGTCCATCCGCCGCGCATTCCGCTGATAGACGAACATGGCCGACGATCTGACCAGCACGATCCGCGACAACGCCGCCACACCGGCGGAGGTGTCGATTGACGGCCAATCCGTCAAGCAGCATTCGCTGCGCGACCAGATCGAAGCCGACCGCTACGTCAGTTCGAAGCAGGCCACCAAGAACAAGCTGGGCATCCGCATCACGCGGGTCTCGTCACCGGGGGGTGTGTGATGCTGCGACGACTGCGCGAACTCGTGATCGGCAAGCCCGCAGAGCCACGTCGTGGGCAGATGCCGGTGGCTCCAGGTCCGCACATGCGTGTTCGCGGCAAGTATGACGCCGCCCAAACCAATCACGAGAACCGCCGGCATTGGGCTAACGCAGATCAGCTCTCGGCCGATGCCGCGATCAACCCCCAGGTCCGTCGCGTCCTGCGCAGCCGCGCCCGTTACGAGGTGGCCAACAACGGTTACGCCCGCGGCATGGTCAACGGTCTGGCAAACTACGTCGTGGGCACCGGTCCACGCCTGCAGATGGTCACCATCGACCCGGACGCCAACCACGCCATCGAGCAGGAGTTCACGCGCTGGGCCAAGGCGGTGCGTCTGGCCGCAAAGCTCTGGACCATGCGCGTGGCCCAGGCCGAGAGCGGCGAGGTGTTCGCGGTTCTGGCCACCATCAACACCGTCACTGCCACCGGCAACGTCGAAGGCCAGAACGCCACCGAGACCTGGATCACCACGCCCAACTACGTGGTGGACGACAACCTGTTCATCGCTCCGGCCAAGACCGGCCTGGTGGTGTCAGCCGTCGAGCTGACCTTCCTGGACACCAATGTCGATGCCCGCCGCTGGGCAATGTTCACCGATGTGGTCAACCTCTGAGGATCACCCATGCTGCTTGAGAAGTACATGGGCCGCAGCATGTTGGGCGTCGAGTTCGCCGCTGGCAAGCAGCCGTCGTCGCGATGTTGATGAACACCAGCACGAAGTAGTCGATCAGGCCGTGCTTGGTCCACACCTTCTTGCTCAGGAAGTCACAGGCCCACAACGTCTTGGCGTGAATCTTGAGGAACTCGTCCCATGACCCTTCGCCGCGATCGGGACCGGGGTCGAAGCCGTGTGCAACCAGGATGTTCTTCACTGTCGTCCGACAGATCTTGATGCCCAACTTCCGCAGCTCGAACAGAATCTTCGTGTAGCCCCAGCCGGTGTCCTTGGCCATCTGCACCACCAGATCCACGATGTCCTGTTCGGTACGTGGTCGCCCGGGCTTTCGCTTGGGCGTCGAATTCTTGACCGTGGTGCCAGTGACCCACCGCGTGAACGTGCGGGGTGAGACGATCGTGATCAGCTCCCGGATCGCCGAGCCTACCTTCTTGCCCAGCTTCACCAGCCGCGCCTTCTCGGCATCCGTCACCGTCACCCGCTTAGGCAGCTTCGACCGCAGCACCTCGTTCTCGGCTTTCAGGTACTGGACCTGGGCCGCGAGGTCCCGGTGCGTGGCGGACGCGAGGACACGAAGGAGGGGGTGGAAGAACCGTGCCACGTTGATATGCTCCTGGTGGCAGGCGGTCCGTCGCCTTTTGTGCCGCTGTGTTTCCGGGGGCGGCGGGTGTGACAGGGTTTTTGTACACCGCCGGAACGCCGCTGTCGAGGCCACGGCGGGCCTCGACCTGGCCCATCGCGGCCAGCCTTGATGGACCGGTCCGTATCGCGCTCGCGCTGTTCCGTTAAGCAGACGGTCTGAGACTGGGTTGCAGGTACACAGATCAACCGTATGGTTGACAGAAGGCGCGACTTTTGAGGTCAAAGTGTTTAACGGGATAGGCGGTTACGGCCGTCTCGCGTAGCGAGCATGGCCGTAACTGTC
>CAZFDT010000102.1:0-17201 GCA_964518335.1 uncultured Phycisphaeraceae bacterium | reverse complement strand
TACCGCCACCGCGGCGCAATGTCAATATAAGGTTCCTGACACCTTATCCTCCCCTTCATGGTCAGCGTCGTGACCTGTTCCGAAGCCCCGGAATCACTTCCGGGGCTGCCTTCGCGCCAGTGGACGCGGATGTGCTTGGTTTGCTCGCCGGTGCGGTCGCCGATGACGAAGGTGGCGGTGATGTTGCCCGACTCGCCGGGGGCGTAGGTGGTCTTGTCGAGCTTGGCGGTGGTGCAGCCGCAGGAGGTCTTGATGGCGGTGATGGTGATGGGCTTGTCGCCGTCGTTCGAGAAAGGGAAGCTGTGCGCGACCTGGGTGTCCCCGACGGCGGCGGCGAGGGTGGCGGAGGGATGGGGAAACGTGGGAGAGGCGATTGACGTGGCGCAGCAGATCACCGACACCATCGTTGCATACAGGAACAAAAGACTTCTAGTCATCGGTCGCTCCTCAGCCAACGTCGAATCCCACCACAGCATCTTTGACGACGTAGCAAGTCGCACATGCTACGCTATGGACCATGTTACGACGAAATACACTCCAAAATGCCATCCTATTCACCTGCATATTGAGCTTGGCCGTGATGATCGGGTGGGCGATAATGGCTGAAGTCCTCAATCGGATGCCCGTTTCCGCAGTCCGGCGTAGTGCTCTAGAAAAGCAGTGGTTAGCCACGATTGCAATTGCGAGTGTCGGATTTTCTCTACTTGTTCTGATCCTACGGAATCGATTTGCTAGGAAACGCAGGGATGGTTTCTGTGCCTACTGCAGTTACGATCTACGGGGCACGCTAGCTGCTGGCCACACGAGTTGCCCGGAATGTGGCCGCACCATCGCCATGACTGCTCATCATTCAAACTCCAAATCTGCTGCGTCGAGCACACCAAACAGGAAATAGAGCCGGGCAGCGCCTTCTTCATCTTCCTTCTCGTGGCCATCGAGCCATGTGTTGACTTCCTTATAGTGGCCGTTGAATCGAACTCTCTCGGCAAGCTGTTCAAGTTCCACCATCATGTCCGGGGAAGCTGTCTCAAGAAACTGATCAACGTCATCATCAAACTGATATCGTCCATACTTCATTGCTGGAGCCACTAGGTATTGGAGATGGGAAGGTAGGCCGCTCAATGGATTAGTCTTGCCCATGGTATTCGCCTTCTATTCGTCACGGCATCAAATGCGGTTGCAGGTCTGACCCGAGTTATCAACCTTTCTTGCATTTGCAGGGCACTTGAATGCGTGCTTGGGATGTATGGGTTCAACCGTTTCGTCAGCATGGTATTTCGATGTCCAGAAGAAACCACCCCGTAAAACACGGTGACGAACATAGGATGCCGAGAAATAGCAGCAGCCTTGATAGTTGATGATATTGACGGCGTAGGTAACACCATCCGACGCAATATAGTAAAAGTGACGATTGTTTTGATCGACTCGAAGTTCAAATGACAGTGTTGCATCGCGGTCGAAATCTTGAAGCTCTTTACAGAGCGTTGCGTTGCTTGCCATCTGTCCAAGATTATTCGCCGCGGACAGGTAGTAGTTATATCCTGCTGTCGCCACCGCCATGACCACTGTTCCACCGGCGAGTGATTTCATTGCGCCAGGTGTCGTAAATCCCGCGCTCTTTGCCCCCGCCGGAACCCGAGGTGTTTTGACTCCAGGATTTGCCCCTTCCATGACGCTGTCGATGTTCTGTCGTATCCAATTACTTGAAACACCTGCGAATCGTAGGCTGGCGCGGATATGAAAGCGTTGTTCCGCTGGTTTTAGTGCCGACCAGTTTGCTCGACCACCTGCTCCAAAGCCAAACCCGCGCGTACGGAGATATGCATGTGCGCGTCGGTGTTGATATGCACTCAGCGGAATCAAAGGCTGGCTATTCGATCCGCCAAGGTGAAGTGGATAGCCGTGATGCGCTCCTTGCGAGATTTCCCCGGACGGGTCAGTGATTGTCACCGGATTGCTCAGTCCATGCTGGTAGGAGTTCATCCCATCTTCGTATTCAAGTGGATCGCGCTGCAAGAACCGTTCGCCCTTGCGGTAACGGTTGCGGTTATCAATTGCATCCGGTCCAAGCTCCTCATCATGCCACAACCCCTGATGTCCGACCTCACAGAGGCCGTAGGGCTGGGCGGTGGAACTGACGACCCAGCGTTTGCTGATGTCGATGGGGGCGTAGCACAGCGGGTCGTTGACCCCCGGACTGGTGAAGACGCGACGTTCGCCGTAGGGGGTGTATTCGTAGCGTTCGCGGAGCGTCCCGGAGGAATCCACGACGCCCAGGATGTTGAAGTTGGCGTCCTGCATGACCCAGTAGTGTGACTCGCAATCCTGCTCGCCTGAGTCGGCGGGGTCGTCGTTCAGGCTCGTCTGCACGAGTTCGTCGATGTAACTTCCGGGGGAGCCCCAGACGTGCTGTTTGAGCGTCTGGTTGGAGCCGTTGCGGGTTTCGATGATGCTTTGCCCCCCTGGGTTGTAGTAGTAGTGATACGTGCAATCGAGGTCGGCGCTGTTCTTGACGGCCTTGACGATGCGTCGTCCCAGGCCGTCGTAGCGGACCTCGTTGACGACGGAGCCGTAGCTGAGGTTGCCGGTGCCGGAGGGGGAGCGGTAGGCCTTGGTGACTTGGACGAGTCGGTTCCAGGCGTCGTAGGTGTAGGCGAACACGCCGTCGTAGGTCATGTTGCCGGCGTCGTCGTGGGTGAGTTCCTCGTCGGCGTAGCCGTCGTTATCGACGGTGAAGTCCTCGATGTGCTCGGTGACCCAGGTGTCGGGCGTGCCGTTGCCGGTGGTGTCGCGGTGGACCTTGATGGTGACGTCGTCGACGTGGAGCCAGGCCCCGCCGACGGGCTTGAATCCGAAGCGTCCGCCGCGGGTCGTCGCGGCGAGGGCGTCGCTGCTCGGCGGCACGCCGGTGGAGGTCCAGTCGGCGGGGACGGGCGGGTGGCGCGGCATGGTGGCTCCCGGCGGGAAAGTGTCACGGCATCATACCGCGGCGCGGCGGGGCCGAGGGGGCGGGGAAGACGAACGCCGCAACGTCGTTCCGTTCCGACCATACCCGACACCCGATACCCGATACCCCCGGATTTTTCCCGCGGCGAGACTATGCGCCGCGCGGGGCGGGGGTAGAATGAAGCGTTGCAGTGGACGGGGGGCAGGGGCAGGGGTCAGGGAACAGGGATCGGGGATCAGGGTCGGAAGGCAATAGGCAAAGGGCAAAGGGCAAAGGGCGGAAGGGTTCAGGGATCAGGGAGCAGGGAGCAGGGATCAGGGCCGGAAGGCAAAAATGCAAAAGGCAAAGGGCAAAATGCAAAGGGAACAGGGCCGCATGCAGTGGTACATTTTTACATCCGACATCCGAAGTTCGACATGCGCCATGTGGTCGGAGGGCCACTGCCGAGTTGGCAGGCGCATCGACTGGTGAAGGTGAAAATCCAGTGATTCCGATTACCCCCGGAAGCTGAGGCTACCCGATTCCTGTGGATAACTTTCGGTTCCGGGGGGGGGCAGGCGGTGACGGGGGCGGGGTGGTGGGCGGGGGCATGGCGTACAATCGCGGCTATGGAAGGCACCCTTGAGCAGACGGAGGTGGCGATCATCGGGGCGGGCCCGATTGGGCTGGAGCTGGCGGCGGTGTTCAAGCAGATGGGGGTGGAGTACCTGCACTTTGAGGCTGGGCAGGTGGGTCAGACGATCACGACCTATCCGCGTCAGGCGCGGTTCTTCAGTTCGCCGGAGCGTATCGCCATTGCCGGCATGCCGCTGCTCACGCCGGATCAGTCGAAGGCGACGCGCGAGGAGTATCTGGCCTATCTGCGCAGCGTGGTCGAGCAATACGATCTGGTCGTCCGCACGTACGAGCGCGTCACGGGCGTGCGGCGGGATCCGCAGAACGGGCGCTTTCTGCTGCAGACGGAACGGGGGGGCGAGGCGTTCGCCTACGTCGCCCGGTGCGTGGTGTTGGCCGTCGGTGACATGCACCACCCGCGCATGCTGCACATTCCCGGCGAGGACCTGCCGCACGTCAGCCACTACTTCGAGGACCCGCACCCGTTCTTCCGGCAGCAGTTGCTGATCGTCGGCGGGCGCAACTCGGCGGTGGAGGCGGCCCTGCGCTGTCACCGGGCGGGGGCACGTGTGGCCCTCAGCTACCGCCGGGGCGAATTTGATCGCCAGGCCATCAAGTACTGGCTCCTGCCGGAGCTGGAGGCCCTCGTCAGCGCGGGGAAGATCGCGTTTTATCCGCGGACGGCGCCCGTGGCGATTACGCGCAGCCACGTGACGCTTGCCGCGACGGAAGAGGCGGGGCAGGCCCAGCGGATCGAAGCCGACTTTGTGCTGCTTCTGACCGGCTACGTGCAGGACACCACGCTGTTCGAGATGGCGGGCGTGACGTTGCATGGCGACAACCGGGCGCCGACGGTCGATTCACAGACGATGCAGACGAACGTGCCGGGTCTGTACGTTGCCGGCACGGCGGCCGCGGGCACGCAGGTGCGCTTCCGCCTGTTCATCGAGAACTGTCACCCGCACGTGACGAAGATCGTGCGGGCCATCACCGGCCGCGAGCCTGCAACGGGCCTGGTCAACGCTGCGGCTGTCGAATACAAGCTCCCCGAGAGTTGACGCCCTCGATGGGGCGGCTACTCTGCGGTCACTGTCGCCGACGAACGGTTCTCCTTACATCACGGAGGTCTGACATGACACGATCGATTCGAGTGAGCGTTCTGACATTGAGCGTGCTGGTGCTGGCCTGGATGGCGATGACGCACACATCGCGTGTGACGGCCCAGGACGCCGGTGCGATTGTGGCGATGCCCGGCCCCGGCGAATCGCTGGCGACGAAGGACATCAGCCTGGACCAGGCGCATGCCGTCATCATGGCTGCCGCCGCCAAGGCCGACCAGATCGACACGAAGATGGACATCGCCGTGGTGGATGCCGGGGGCAACCTCAAGGCGTTCGTCCGCATGGACGGGGCGTGGCTGGGGTCGATCGACATCTCGATCAAGAAGGCCAAGACTGCTCGATTCTTCGACATGCCCACGGGTGAGATCGGCAAGCTCAGTCAGCCCGGCGGCCCGCTCTACAACATCGAGCACTCCAACGGCGGGCTGATCACGTTCCCCGGCGGGGTGCCGCTGAAGACCGCCGACGGCACGGTCATCGGCGCCATCGGCGTCTCCGGGTCCACCGTGGAAAACGACCACACGGTCGCCGCCGCCGGCGCCGCGGCGATAAAATAGGCCAACGTTCACCGCTGGCGGCTGACGCCGGGGCGCGATGGATAAGGCCTCGCTAAGCCGCAAGCGGCAGACGATTGGCAATACCGTGTCGCTGATCCACCTATTTCGCCGGCTCGTGTTCGCGCAGGTGCTGCTGGGCATCGTGGCGTTCTGCATGGCCGAGCCGAATCCGGGGCTGCTGCTGGTGGCGGGGGCGCTGGGGGCGTTGTCGTGGTATGTCACGGAGGGTCCCGCGGGGCGGCCGCTGCCGCGCTGGGCGGTGAACCTCGGGTCGATCGCCGCCGTGGCGTGGCTGCTCTATGAGCTTGTCCGCGAGCAGGGCCAGGTGCTCATCGCCATGGGCCACTTCACCATGTGGCTGCAGGTGCTGATGCTCTACTCGGACAAGACCAACCGCGAGTACGCCCAGCTCCTGGTGCTGAGCCTGTTGCAGATGATCGGCGCCTCGGCGTTGCCCGGCGGCATGTCGATGATCTTCGGGGCGCTGCTCACCGCCTACTGCATCATGGCCTTGTTCACCGTGCTGCTGTTCCAGCTCAAGCTGGCCAGCGACCAGGTCCACGAGGCCAACGTCGAGGCAGCGCCGCGAGGCATGTTTGTCAGTCGGCCCAAGCCGGTCACCAGTCGAGGTCACCGCTGGCAGTTCCGCATGACCGCGCTGGTCGTCGGCGCGATCTGCGGCGCGGTGGCGGTGGTGGTATTCATCGTCATGCCGCGTCAGGCCGAGAACCCGCAGTTGCAGAGCCCCGTGCCCTCGGCTCTGTCGCCCAAGCAGACGGGGTTCAGCCAGCAGGTGCAGCTCACCGGCGGGCCGCCCGGCGCCGGCCGGCGCGAGCCGGTCCTCAACGTCACGCTGCGCATGCACGGCGCCAACATCGGCGAGGACGATCGTTCCTGGCTGCTGCGCGGGGCCGCACTCGATCGTTACGACGTGGACTCCCACACGTGGCTGCGCAGCAGCGAGGCCGCGGCGACCGATCAGCAGGTCCGCCTGTCCCGCGACGGTGTGCGTCTGGCCGACGTTCCTGTCGGCACGCCTATGGTCGAGGCCGAGATCACGCTGCGCGGTCAGCCCATGCGCACGCTTTTTTCCCTTCACCCGGTCACGCATATCACCAGCCCCAGCATCAGTGAGTTCACCTTCAGTCCGCGCGATCAGCAGCTCACCGCCACCGACACCACGGGCGGGGCGCTGGTCTATCGCGTCGAGTCTCCTCTGAGCGGTCTGCAGGATTTCGCCGGCGCTTACGAACATCTCTGGCCCACGCCCACCGCGCCCGTGCTGCCCGCCGCAGACGTGGGCCGATATGGCCGCGGCGACGGTTTTCGCTCCGGGCGCCGCAGCGGCCAGTTCCAGGCGCTGCTGCGCGAAGTCGAGCGCGATGCCCGGCGTGTCCTCGCCGCCGCGGGCCTGCAACGCGACGGCGACACGCCACCCGAAGTGACGGCCGAACAGATCGCCCAGACCCTGCACGACTACCTTCGCAGCAATTTCAAGTATGACCTGACCAATCCGCAGGTGCGTGAGAATCAGGACCCGATCCTCGAGTTTCTACGCAATCATCGTAGCGGCCACTGCGAGCTGTTCGCGTCGGCGATGGCCGCCATGGCGCAGTCGGTGGGTCTGCCCGCGCGGGTCGTCACCGGGTTTCGCGCCAGCGAGTACAACCGCGTCGGCGGCTACTACATCGTCCGGCAGACGCACGCGCACGCCTGGGCCGAGGTGCACGTCGGCGACGCCGGCTGGCGCACCTATGACCCCACGCCGCCCGCCGACGTCGAGGCCGAGCACCGTGTCGCCCGCTCGTGGTTCACCGGCCTGCGCGAACTCTACGACTACATGGAGTTTCAGTGGATTCGCACCGTCGTGGCTTACGACCGCAAGACCCGCCAGCAGTTGCTGTCGGACATCAACCGCTCGTTCCAGTCCGCCGCCGAGGATAAGGAGTCGTGGCTGGGCGCCGCCATCGACTGGGTCCGTGAGCTTCCCAAGCGATGGGAGCTGGACAAGGTTTCCAACACGCTGGTGGCGGTCATCAGCTTTTTCATCGTCGTGGGGTGCCTGAGCCTGATTCGCACGTTGATCGTTCGCCAGCGTCGTCTGGCGGCGCTGCAGTTGAATGCTCTGCCTCGCAACAAGCGCCGCGGCATGACTCGCAGGCTGGCGTTCTATCTCCGCATGCTCGACATGCTCGAACGCCACGGCTACGTCCGCCCGACGTGGCAAAGCCCCTTCGGTTTCGCGCAGGAACTGGCGGCCGCCAATCCCCTGCGGTTCGACCCCGTCATTGCTCTGACCGAGCTCTTTTACGAGATCCGCTTCGGCCACCGCGATCTCGACTCGCCACGCAAAGACCGCATCAAAGCCCACCTGCGCCAACTCGAAAGCGCCCTGTCTGAAAAGGTCGCCTGACGTGGCGGGTTCAACTCGGGCCGTTGAGCGCGCCGGCCAGGGTGGCCTTCGACATCGCCTGGCGCTCGGCAGAGGTGAGCTGCGCGATCAGATCTTTGCCGGGCAGCGTGGCGAGGACCTGCTCGTTCATGGACATCTGCTCGCCGATCTGCAGCAGGTCGCTGACGGTGACGGCCTGGGGAGGCTTGGCGAGACTGTAGGCGGCGTCGCCGGCGGATGGGTCGCCGCCCCCGACGTGGTGCAGCACGCCCTCGCGCACCATGCGGTCGGCCAGCGTCGTCACTGCCGAACGCGGCAGGCGCAACTCCTGGGCCAGCGCCTCGGCTCGTGCCGGCTTGCCTTTCTCGAAGGCCTGACCGATCAGCGTCATGATCGGAATCAGCCAGCGCGGGTCGTAAATCTGCTTCTCGTCATCGCTCTTTTCCTGCTTGCGCTTCTTGGTTTCCTGCAGGCGCCGGCCGGGCAGCGTCTGCAGCGTGTTGGTCACTTCCAACCCGAAAAGCACGATCACCCACGTGATCCACAGGAACAGCAGCGTCAGCGGCATCAGCGCCAGCGCGCCGTATAGCGTCGCCACCGCCGCCTTGCCGACATACACGGTGAACAGCTCGACGCTGATCACCCATCCGATCGCCGCCATGAAGCTGCCCACCGCCGCCGCGCGCAGACTCACTCGCGTGTTGGGCAGCAGCACGTACAGCAGGAAGACCACCAGCCACGTCGCCAGCAGCGGGGTGATGACCACCAGCGGGCCGACAAGCCACTTGGTCCACGACGCCTCCGACAGGAGGTTGAAGAACTGTCGCTGGACGATCTGGCCCGCGATGATCACGATCGGGCCCAGCGTGATGGTGGTGTAGTAGAGCGGCAGGCGCACGTACCAAGGCCGCGACGTGGGCGTGTCGTAGATGATGTTGAAGCTGCGCTCGATCGTCGCCAGCAGCCCGGTGGCGCCGTAGATGAACAGCAGCACGCCGGCGACGCCGATCGAGCCGAAGTTGATCTGGCTCAGACGGTCCATCCAGTAGTCGAGTTCCTTGACCACGATCTCGCCGGTGCGGGCGAACTCCTCTCGTGCATGCACGGTTCCCAGCTCGATCTGTGTCGTGTCGGGTGCGGGGGCGGTGGCGAGTTCACCGGTGGCCGGGTCGATGGCTTGATCGGGTTCGATGCTGAGCTTGGTGGGGTCGATGCGTGAATCGGCGATCGGCGCCGGGCTCTGGCTGCTCTCGAGCCACTGGACGGTCCAGGTCTTGATGGCGTTGCGGAACTGCACCTGCTCGGCTGGGCCGACGAACTGCTTGAGCACCACCAGCGCCAGCACGATCGTCGGCAGGATCGAGAACAGCGTGTGATACGTCAGAGCAGCGGCCATCTGCCCGGCCCGGTCCTCGCGGAGCTGGGCCACGCAGTAGCGGTTGAGATCGAACAGGTAGTGCGCAGCACGCACGGTGCGCGTGCCCTGTCGCCGGGCGACGAAGCCCTGATATTGCTGATGGAGATGATCGAGCCATGCCATGGGTGAATTATCGTCGGGAATGGCCTTCGGGGAAAGCCGTTGGTCGGTGGTTCATGCCGGGTCATAGCCACTGCCGCCGAAGGGGTGGCAGCGGAGGATGCGGCGAATGCCTCGCCACGAGCCGCGCAGGGGACCGTGTTTTTCGATCGCGTCGATCATGTATTGGCTGCACGACGGCTGATAGCGGCAGTGCCCGCCCAGGAACAGCCCGAGCGTGGCGCGATAGAGAAGCACAAGGAAGATGAGCAGGCGAGAAGTCATGAGGATCGATCACTGCGGCGTCCGGAGGTGTCGTTTCCGCCATGCCGCGTCTGACATTTCCAACCCCTGCAACAGCCAGTGGCGGTAGTCCGCCAGCGTCCGCGCTTCGTGCGGTCGCACGACGATCACCACATCGTAGCCGCCGGGCAGGTCGTGCTGCTGCAGTCGAAACGCCTCGCGAAGCAGGCGCTTGAGGCGGTGGCGGGCGACGGCCGTGCCCACGCGGCGCGGGACCGACAGCCCCAGGCGGTTGTGCGGCAGCGCGTTGGGCCGACTCACGAAGACCAGAGGCCCGACGGTCTTGCGCATCTTCGCGTCGAACGCCGCCGCGAACGCCCGCCGACCGGACAGCCGCAGCTTGCGCGGAAACGTGTTGCGCAACGGAGGCGTCATCGCTCAGGCCGACTCCAGCAGCGCCTGGTAACGCTGCATCAACCGCGCCCGCGTGACCAGGCCCTTGACCGTGTTGTTGGCGTCCACCACCGTCAGGCTGGCCACGTCGTGGCGGCTGAACTTGTCGAGCACCATCTCCAGCGTCTCGTCGCGCGTGACCGTGGGCAGGTCGTCGCGCATCAGCTCACTGACGATCAGCAGCGGCACAGCTTCGCGCTGCAGCAGCGTCGTGCGCACGTCGTCGCCGACGACCATGCCCACGTAGCAGTCATCCTCGTCCACGACGACGAAATCCTGCGCCGCGTAATCGCCCGCCAGGTCGATCAGGTGCTGCGCCGAGTCGTGCGGCTCGACCAGCACGGCTGGGACCAGCGGCACGCTCGACACCTCCACGCGGCGAAGCAGGGTCATGTCGGCCATCGATCCCATGCGGATGCCCTGGCGCCGCAGGTACATCGTGTAGATGCTGTCGCGCTGGATGAACTGCGACGACAGCGTCGCCAGAATCGCCACCAGCATGACGGGCAGGATCACCTGGTAATCGTGAGTGATCTCGAACACGAGGATGAACGCGGTGAGCGGGCAGTGGACCACGGCGGCGATCATGCCCGCCATGCCGACGAGGGCGTAGGTGGCCGGCGTCGTGTCGGGCGACAGGCCCGATCGCTGCACGAGCACGCCGACCAGGGCGCCCAGCGTCGCGCCCATGAACAGCGACGGGGCAAAGATGCCCGCCGATCCACCCGACCCGAGCGTGATCGTCGTGCCCACCAGCTTCAGCGCCAGGATCGCCAGCAGCACGGTGACAATGCCACCCATCGACGACCCGAGCGCGGCGGGCGAAGTCACGTCGTAGGTGCTGGCGAGGAACAGGGCTTCGATGACCTTGTACCCGTTGCCGAAAAACGGCGGCGGCTCGTAGCTGCGGACGACGTGCCCGAAGATCAGCACGAACAGCAGCCCCGTCACGCCCAGCACCGCGCCGCCCAGCGCGGGCTTGATCCACCACGGGCAAGGCACGCGGTCCCACCACGTTTCCGATCGCACCATCGCTTTGCTGAACGCCACGCCCAGCACGCCGCAGCACAGCCCCAGCAGGATGAAAGGCAGCACTTCGACAAACGTGAACGTGTAGCGGTGCAGATCGGCGGGCACCGAGAAAATCGCCTGCGCCGAGTGCGCATCGCCGCCCAGGGACGCCTGCGCGGTGAGCGTGCCGAACACGCTGGCGATGACGATGGGCATGAACGTCTTGAGCGAGAAGTCGCGCAGCAGCACCTCGAGGACGAACAGGACGCCGGCGATGGGCGCGTTGAAGATCGCCGCCAGGCCTGCCGCCGCGCCGCAGCCCACGAGCGTGTGCATGTGCTCGTGGCCCACCCGCAACGCCCGCGCCACGACGCTGCCCAGCACGCTGCCGATCTGGATGATCGGCCCCTCCATGCCGCCGGACCCGCCCGATCCCAGCGTCAGCGACGACGTGATCGCCTTGTAGAAGCCGCTGCGTCCCGGCAGCTCGCCGTGCTTGCGGACCAGCGACTCGATCACCTCGGGAATCCCGTGGCCCGGCGGCGATCGCGCCAGCCAGCGGTTGATCGTGCCGACCGCCAGCCCGCCCATCGCCGGCAACGCGATCAGCAGCACGTACTCGCTGCCGGGAAACTCGTGCTTGCCGACACGACCGAAGAAGAAGTGGGCCGACGCCTCGACGAGAAAGTCGAAGCCCATTGCCACGAACCCGCCCAGCACACCGATCACTGCAGCAAGCGGGAT
Source organism: uncultured Phycisphaeraceae bacterium (assembly GCA_964518335.1). Lineage (GTDB taxonomy): Bacteria > Planctomycetota > Phycisphaerae > Phycisphaerales > Phycisphaeraceae > CAZFDT01. The sequence continues at coordinate 5,602 of CAZFDT010000102.1, read as the reverse complement.
GAGGAACCAATCCTTGGGAAATCCCGCGCGCCCCAGCCACCGGCTGGCGCGCACTCGCCATCGCGCTATCAGGAGCGTCGCAGGCATCGTGATCCAATCCAGTCAGGCATGAGGGTGCTCGGCGGCCAACTGTTCGGCCAGGGCGCGATAGCGTCGGTACACCGGCTCGTAGGCCTTGTGCGCGGCGCGGTCGGGGCGGACGAGGCGGCCACCGTCGCGGCTGCCGGCCAGGGCGTGGATGGCCTGCGAGGCACTGGCGAACCCGGTGGCTTGCTTCCCCGCGGCCAGCACGCCCAGGATCGCCGCGCCCAGCGCAGGGCCCTGCTTGCTGGGGTGGATGGTGATTCGCTCACCCAGCACGTCGGCGTAGATCTGCACGAGCAGGGGGTTGTGGTGGGGCAGGCCGCCGGTGGCGACGAAGCGTCGAACGGGGACGCCGCCTTGTTCGAGGATCTCGACGGTCCAGCGGATGCCGAACGCGGACGCTTCGAGCAGGGCGCGGTAGAGGTGGGCCGCATCGTGGCGCAGCGTCAGCCCGGTGAACGCGCCGGTTAGCGACCCGTCCATGTAAGGCGTGCGGCAGCCGTTGAGCCAGTCGATGCAGAGCACCCCGTCGGCGCCGGGGGCCACTGCAGCGGCAGCGGCGTTGAGCTCGTCGAAGCTGCGGTGGGTCGTGCGGCGGAGCCACTCGAAGGCGTCGCCCACGGCGCTCTGGCCGGTCTCGTACCCGAAGTAGCCGGGGAGGATGCCGCCCTCGACGATCCCGGCGACGCCGGGGATGGTGCGCCCGATGCGCGAGTTGAGCATGTGGCAAGAGCTGGTGCCCAGCACCATGACGAGGGTGCTTGGCTCGGCGACGCCCGCGCCGGGCACGCCCGCATGCGCGTCGATGATGCACGCGCTGACGGGAATGCCGGGCATCAGCCCCAGCCTCTTCGCCATGGCGTCGCAGAGTTCGCCGGCTTTCTGGCCGGGCGAGAGCATGTGGCCGGGCATCTTCTGGGCCACGACGTGACCCAACCGCGGGTCCACCGCCGCGAGGAAGTCCGGCGAGGGATAGCCGGCCGATGCACTCCACATCGCCTTGTACCCCGCCAGGCACGTGGAGCGCGGGATCGGCCGGTCCGTGCCGATGAGCTGCCAGACGTACCAGTCGCCGGCCTCGATCCACACGTCGGCGGCGTCGTACACGTGCGGGGCCTCTTCGAGCGTCTCCAGCAGCTTGGGGAAGAACCACTCGAGGCCGATGATCCCGCCGTAGCTGTCGAGGAAGGCTTCGCCGCGCTGTCGGGCCAGGGCGTTGATGCGGTCGGCTTGCGACTTGGCGCCGTGGTGTTTCCAGAGCTTGGGCCAGGCGAAGATCTCGGACTTGAGGGCTGCGGTCTGGGACAGGGGCGTGCCGTCGCCCTTGCAGGGGAGCATGGTGCAACTGGTGAAGTCCACGCCGATGCCGACGACGCGCTGGGGATCGACGCCACCCTGTTGCATGGCCTGTCGCGTGGCCTTGGCGGAGGCGTCGAGCCAGTCGATGGGGTGCTGGAGGGCGAAGTCGGGCGGGAGCTTGGCGTGGGTGCCGGGCAGGCGGTCGATGATCTGGCCGTGCGGGTATTTCACCGCGGCCGACCCCAGTTCGTTGCCCCGCATGTCCACCACCAGGGCGCGCACCGACTCGGTGCCGAAGTCCAGGCCAACTGCAACGAGACGCGATCGGGCCAAGGCAAGTCTCCTGGGAACGCCAAGTGAGTTTTACGTTCGACTCTCCCTCACGTCGCCTGCGCCTGTGTGCGGGTGAGATGGATGTTCTGTGCCAGGCCCACGCCCATGGCGGCGCCGGCGACGCCCGCCGAGGCGTAATAGATCGGCAGCACTAGCGCCGGGCCGGGCATTCGCGGCGCGTGCGGATCGAACCCGCCGATGTTGAACCACGCCGCCAGCGTCTGCGTGTCACCCGGATACAGGGCCATCGCGGCGGAGTAAGCGACGATCGCCACCCCCGCCGGGCTGAGCAGGATGAGCAGCACGTGACGGTTTTCGGGAAAGCAGACCTGGGCCGCCAGACCCGCCAGGGTGAACGCGGCGATGAGCGTGCCGATCACCTGGCCCTCGTCGGTGCTGCGCTGCATTACCCAGCAGAGCACGCCGCCGACGATCACGGCCACGAGCAGCGCCAGCAGCGCCGACACGTCCGGGCGGCCAGGCATGTCCACGTCCTCGTGCGCGGCATCGACGATCACGCCCGGCAGCAGTCGCCGTATCCGCGGCCGCACCCGCCACGTCAGCCACACCACCGCCGCCATGCCCAGGTGCCACACCCCCGTCTCGACGATCAGGCCCGCATACGCTCCCGGCAGGTTCGACCGTCGCATCCACCCATCCATCGGGCCACCCCAGCCCGCCAGCACGCACAGGCCCATGGCCACCACGTACACCCCCGCCAGCGGATGCCCCGCCGAGCCGGCGATCAGCCCCGCCGCGGTGGCGATCGCCCCGGCCACGACCAGCGCCACCGCCGTGCCAGCCCAGCCGGACGCCGTCGCCGTCAGACTGATCCCTTCCGACAGGTCCGGTGACACCAGCCAACCGCGAAACGACAGCCACGCCACGATCGACACCGTGACGGCCAGAACGATGATGATGCGCTGTCGTGTGGGGGGCAGCATGGCTGGTTGAAAGAGAATGACGCATGTCGCCACCGGACGCAAGTGCGACAGAGCCGGCCGCGGTTGTGGCTACGGCCCGACGGCTCGACTTGACTTGCCCATTACCCCGTCGGGCAAGTTGCAGCTTCCGATGGGCAAGTCAACTCAACTTGAGGCGCCCATGCACAAGTTGCACGATCCGACCATCAAGTTGCCGCTGTGGGCGGGCGGGCGCGCAGGCCGGCCACTAGTTTGTATTATGTTAGCATAAGGGCGGCGCGGCGTCAAGGCGGTTGTTACCATGCGGCCATCACCTTTTTCAGGATGCGACGACATGATGGCTGCGAGGACCGGACGTGCGAGGTGGTGGGTGCTGGCCGTAGCGGTATGGGGTGGGCTGACGGGCTTGGCGCGAGGGCAGGAGGACGGCGGTGGGCCATCGAAGCGGGCGGACACGCTGCACCTGACGTGGCGGGGCGATCCGACGACGACGATGGCGGTGCAGTGGGTCGAGCAGGGGGTGGTGCCGCCGGTGGCGCCGGGGCACGAGGCGGCGTGGCCGGCGATCGACCTGCCGCGGGTGAACGCGGACGATGACACGGTGGCGTGGTGGGGCGACCAGGGCCTGGAGCTGGGCTTTCTGGCCGACGTGCAGGACCAGAAGCCCGACCCGGCTGATTCCGACGCGCGGGCGTACGTCGGTTGGAACGACGCGGGCCTGCTGGTGTGGGTGCGGGTGTGGGACGATCAACCGGCCGAGGCGGCGCAAGACAAGCTGTGGGAGGGCGACAGCGTCGAGCTGTTCGTGGGCGTCGATGGCGACCCGACCCGGCGCTACCAGGTGATCGTCAGCCCGGGGCTGGAGCCCGACGGCGCGCAGCCGCAATGGATGTTCTACGGCCCGATCGCCGACAAGCGCCGCGACGAGCTGACGTTGTCGGTGGAGCGGACGATCCACGAAGACGGCTGCAGCCTGATGCTGCAGTTGCCCTGGTCGAACCTGGGCCTCACCCCCGTGGCGGGCGACGTGCTGCGGTTTCAACTGATGGTCAACGACCTGGACCGTCGGCCGGAGGGCAAGGGCAGTCGTCGGTCGCTGGTGTGGTATCCGTCGAGCGCCACGTCGCGTGAGCCCGAGCACGCGCAGCGGGTACGGCTGACGGGGCCGGGTCACGCGCGTGCGTCGTTGCGGGCGCGAGTCGTCATCGACGAATCGAGGCGTGCGACGCTGCGGATCGCGGCGCCGGCCGAGTACGACGGGCAGGCAGTGGCGATCTGCAGCGGCGACGTGATGCTGCAGTCGGCGACACTGGCGCGTGACGGCGCAGTGGCCCGCGCGCGGCACATGTTGCCCGATCCGCCGGCGGGTGCGCGGTGGGGCGGACTGCTGCTGCAGTTGCCTGACGGGGCGGTCGCGGCGACGCAGGTGCCTCCGACGCTCGGCGCCATCGCCCCGCGGCCTCGAACGCTGCAGTGGTCGGCCCGGGGCGACGAGGCCTGGACCGATGCCGTCACGACGGTGACGCCCTTCATCGGGCCGTTCAACTGGTTCGTGCATCGCGTCGAACTCACGGGATTGACGCCGGATTCGACGTATCGCCTGCGCGTGTTGGGCGACGAAGGCGGCGAGGTGATGCATTTCCTCACGGCGCCGGCGACGCACGACCGACCGTTGCGGTTCGTCATCGGCGGCGACGTGGGCGTGGGCGAACGCCCCGTCGGCACGCACCAGGCCGCCGCCGCCGCCGATCCGCTCTTCGCTATCATCGGCGGCGACCTGAGCTACGCCGACGGCGTCAAGGTCGAACGCAAAATCCAGTACCTGCGCGAGTGGCACCAGCACATGCGCGGCCCCGACAACCGCCTCATCCCTCACGTGGCCACCATCGGCAACCACGAGGTCCGCGGCGGATACCACGGAACCACCCAGCACGCGCCGTTCTTCTACTCCCTCTTCGCCACGCGACCCTACAGCACCCTCGACCTGGGCGATTACCTGAGCATCGTTCTGCTCGACTCCGACCACACCGCATCCATCACCGGCGAACAGACGACGTGGCTGGAGCAGACGCTGGCCAGTCGCCGCCACGTGCCGCACGTATTTCCCGTGTACCACGTGCCGGCCTACCCGTCCTATCGCCCGTTCGACGGCGAGGTGTCCCGCCGCGTGCGCGAGCACTGGGTCCCCCTCTTTGAGCAATACGGCATCCGCATGGCGTTTGAGAACCACGACCACACGTACAAGCGCACCCATCCGCTGCGCGGTGGGCAGATCGACGCGGCGCAGGGCATCCTATATCTGGGCGACGGCGCCTGGGGCATCGGCACGCGCACGCCCGACCCGTCACGCTGGTATCTGCAGAAGACCGAGGCCGTCGATCACTGCATGCTCGTGGTGCTCGACGGCGGCGAGCGTCGCGTGACGGTGCTCGGTCACGGCGGGGCGGTGATCGATGAAATCGGCGCCGAGGTCGCCGCGGCGGCGTCCGTGCAGGATCGCTGAATCGCGCCGGCCTACGGGTTGGGATAGCGCTGCATGATCTTCTGCTCGAGCTGGATGGGCTCGGCCAGAACGAAGCGCACGTCGGTGCTGCAGCGAGCCCGAATGAACGCGTCGGCGTCGGCGATGCGGTCGAGCATCGACGCGCAGACGAGCACGCCGTCTTCGTAGCGCAGCGGCAGAAGGCGATACTGCCAGGCTTCGCGTGCGGTGACGAGGCCGGCCGCGTCGGCGTCGAAGACTTGGCCGGCCAGGTCCACGGCGTCGGTCGCGGGTGCGGCGGCGTTCACGATGGGGTCGAACTGGCTCATCGTCAGGTCCTCCGATCGGCCGGCGGTCAGGCCGCGCGGCCGCCAGGCGCGCTATCGGCCGGATCGCCGCTCCGCGTGGGTGCCACGTCCCGATTTGGTAAGCGTCCGGCCATCCCACGTCTGATTTGATGCTCGGGGATGATGTTTCAGCC
>CAZFDT010000101.1:0-17466 GCA_964518335.1 uncultured Phycisphaeraceae bacterium | reverse complement strand
ACCAGCTCGACGGTTACGACAAGCTGATCCAACGCATCGAGCATCTTCGCGGTCAACCGCATCTACCGCAGCCAGACGGCGACGCCGGCGGTACGCCACGCGATCAAGGCCGCCTGCCGCCGCGGCGGATTCGCCACCTCGGTCCTGGCCTTCAACGCCTGGAACTGATCGCCACGCATGCCCACGCCAAGGAGCACCGCCATGACGAACCTCAACACCACGACACGCGACTGGCACGACCTCAAGCCCGGTGACGTGATCTTCTTCGCCACCGACTGGTACGAGGTCTTCGACGCCTACCCGATGAGCCACGACACCGTCGTCGTGAAGCTGATCATCCACGGCTGCATCGAAACCCACCTTGTCCGCGTGGGCGCGGGCAGCAAGGTCTCCTGCCGCATCTGACATCACCAACCCAAACCCAGGAGTACGACCATGACCACCTTCCCGACACACGCGAACGAGAGCCAACGAGCACGAGAGATCTTCGAGCATGTGGCGTACCTGCAGCGCGTCCACGGTTAAACGCTCGACGAAGCCATCGCCGCGATGCGCTACTACCACGGCGACCTCACCATGGAACAACTGCGCTACACCTTCCCGACAAAGGCCGACCAGATCATTGAACTCCGCTGACGCCATACCGCCACCGCTGCGAACCAGCCGTGTTCAAGACCGTCGCCCACGCCATCGCCGAGACGCCCATGGAAGGTGAGGGCACCACGCTGGAGATCATCGCCCGCCAGGAGAACCTGCCGTCCACGCAGGTCAACGTGGCGATCGAGTTCATGAAGGCGTGGGATGTGGTCGAAGTTCGGAACCGGCGGTGCTACCCTGCCTCGACCACGGCGTTCGAAGACGCGATGGTCATCTTCGAGGGCTTCCACGCGACGGAGTTCAAGCGGGCGTAGCCTCACGCTGCGACCTCCTTCACCCCTGCCCCAGTTCCCGGTTCCGGGGGGAGCGGGGGTTTTGATCGGTGAGGCTAGTCAATCCTGCTTTACTAGTCGCCGATACTAGGTAAGATTCCTTGACTAGCGAATGACGCTGGTCAACAGCGCCTTCCCAGCCATGCCACGCACCACGGGTACATACCGCGTCAGCCGATGGGAGAACGAACAGGTCCGTGCGTTTGTACCCGCGCCGCTGCCGCCGGCTCGGCCTGCGCTGCGCATTGACGGTGCCTTGGTCACGTCGCTGACGACTGCGACCGCCGCCATGGCTCGGCTGAACGTGGCGGCGAACATGGTGCCCAGCGCCGACTGGTTCCTCTACGGCTTTGTTCGCAAAGAGGCGCTGATCACATCGCAGATCGAGGGTACGCAGGCCACCCTGCAGGATGTGCTGGCGTTCGAGGCCGGCGAACACGCCGAGCGACCCGACGACGCCCGTGAGGTATGCAACTACGTCGAGGCCTTGACCTACGCCAGGCAGCAGCTTGCCAAGTCCAAGGGCCTGCCATTGTCCACACGGCTTCTGTGCGAAGCGCACCGGCGACTGATGAAGGGCGTCCGCGGCGCCGACAAGCAGCCCGGCAAGATCCGCCGCTCGCAGAACTGGATCGGTGGCTCCCGCCCAGGTACCGCACGCTTTGTCCCGCCGCCGCCGGAGGGGGTGCCTGAATCTCTGGCGGCATTGGAGAAGTGGATTCACAGTGACGATCCGCTCCCGCCCCTGGTGCGGGTGGGTCTGGCTCATGTCCAGTTCGAAACCATTCACCCATTCCTCGACGGCAATGGCCGCATCGGACGCCTGCTCGTCGCGCTGCTGGTGGAGCATTGGGGTCTGCTCAAGACGCCACTGCTGTACCTGAGTGTGGCGTTCAAACGCCATCAACAGACCTATTACGACCGGCTTATGACGGTGCGTACCGAAGGCGACTGGGAGGGCTGGACCGTGTTCTTCCTCGACTGTGTCACAGAAGCAGCCAACGACGGCGTGGCCGCGGCACAGAAGCTGTTCGCCGTCACCAGCGCCGATCGCGCACAACTGACCGATCATCCCGCTGCGACGGTCCCAGCCATTCGGCTGTTCGAGTCTCTGCCGCGCAACCCGCTGGTCACGCTCGCGTCCGCCATCGACCTGCTGGGCGTCAGCAAGCCGACGGCCATCAAGGCCATCGACGCGCTGCAACAGGTTGGCGTCTTGCGGGAGACCACCGGCAAACGTCGCGATCGAGTGTATGCCTACCACGCTTATCTCCAGGTGCTGACCAAGGACACGGATTGACTCAAGCCACCGCCGTGGGGGTTTGTCCGGCGGCGCGGCAAACCAGTTGTCACATGGACTGACAAACGCGGCAACACGAAAACTGCTCCGCTCGCCGACGACGGCAAGCGGATGCTGTACGTTGCCGACGCTTGGTATGCCCGGTACACCGACATCCATGGTCGTGAGCGTCGTGTGTCAACTGGCTGCCGCGATGAGCAGGCGGCCGCCAAGAAACTGGCCGACATCGTCACGCAGCAGGAAAAACTACGCATCGGCATGATCACGCCACAGGAACTTGCGACCGCTGAGCACAGCAAGCGACCCTGCACGAAGCATATCGAAGAGTACCTCGAGCACCTGGCCTCCAAGCGAGTGCGGGGCAGAAAGGTCTCGGCACATTACCGACGCAACCTGCAAGCGCGACTTCTTCGCATCGTCAAGGATTGCTCGCTTACCGCTGGCCGAGGCGTTCGACAAGTTGCCGGCGTTCATGTCGCCATGCATGACCGGCACAGTGTCCCAGAAGACGGGCACCGATGACTCACTCATAGACTCACACATTGTGGTCACGGGACGGCATTTGGTGTCACTGTCTGACAAAGCTTCCGGGGGTGAACCGCCTGCCTTGGACGTGGCGCAAGGCCAGCTAGTGGCACAACTTGGCACACAACGACACGACCCGGCACCGTGGGGCACCGGGTCGTCGTCGGAAGCGGGTGAAGGGACTCGAACCCTCGACATTCACGTTGGCAACGTGACGCTCTACCACTGAGCTACACCCGCGGGGCGAAGGGTGCGTTGGGGCCATCGCGTCCGAAGCCGAGGCCGGTGGCCGGGGCTTAGGGGCGACGGGCTAACGATTGTCAAAGTTTAGCATGGGCCCGTGGCGATGGCAAAAGGTTGCGGCGTCTTTGCCGGGGGATGGATCGCGGCGTCACGGCGGCGGCTACGTTTGCGGGTACTCGCGTTGGTACCACTCCCATAGCCGGGTCATGCCGGTGCGCACGTCGGTGGTGGGGTGGTAGGCGAGGCGTTTGCGGGCCTTGTCGATGCTGGCGAAGTTGACTTTGAGTTCGCTGGGCGGGGCGGGGGGTGTGTCGAGGACGGCTTTTTTGCCGACGAGGTCTTCGACGATGGTGACGAAGTCGGCCATGAGGACGGGTTCGCCGCGGCCGAGGTTGATGATGTCGTACCCGAGGGGGGTGTGCAGGGCGGCGTCGACGCCGGCGACGATGTCCTCGACGTAGGTCCAGTCGCGTTTCATCTGTCCGGCGTCGAAGAGGGTGAGGGTCTTGCCCTTGACGATGGCGTCGGTGGTCATGAAGGGCATCATGTCGGGCCGGGCGCGGGGGCCATAGACGCTGAAGAAGCGCACGGCGGTGAAGTTGAGCCCGTGGAGGTTGTGGTAGGTGTAGCCGAGGAGTTCGACGGCCTTCTTGGAAGCGGGGTAAGCGGACAGGGGCTGGTTGCAGGGGTCGGTTTCGATGAAGGGCAGGACGGTGGTGTTGCCGTAGATGCTGCTGGTGGAGGCGAAGACGAAGATGTTGGCGCCGTGGAGGCGTGCGGCTTCGAGGAGGTTGACCGAGCCGTTGATGTTGACTTCGGTGTAGAGGGGCGTGCGGCCGATGGAGTAGCGGACGTTGGCCATGGCGGCGAGGTGGGCCACTGCCCCCGGAAGATGCTTCTCAAAGAGAGCCATGATCGCCTTGGCGTCGCGGATGTCCACTTCGGCCATCGTCACCAGCGGGTTCTGCTCGAACCGGGCGACGTTGCGGCGCTTCTGCTGCGGGCTGTAGTAGTCGTTGAAGTTATCGACAGCGACGACACGGATGCCGCGGGCGATGAGGCGCTCGACGAGGTGGGACCCGACCATGCCGGCGGCGCCGGTGATGAGGATGGGTGATGGATGATGGATGATGGATGATGTTGAAGGCATGGCGAGGATGATATCGGCAGGATGAATGCCTTGGCACATCATCCATCAACCATCATCCATCATCGATCACTTCACCGGGTTGGTGTAGCGGTTGTCTTTGCGGAGGGCTTCGAGGTATCGGCCGTGGGTTCCTGCGGTGGTGTTGCGGATGGCCAGGAGCAGGGCGGCGATGTGGGGGTCGTCGGGGTATCGGGACTCGACTTCGGTGACGGCGCGGGCGGTGGCGCCGACGCCGTTGTTCTCGACGTTGTGGCGGAAGATGTGTCGCCAGGCGTCTTTGAGGTGATCTTTGTCGAGGTCGGTGAACCCGTGGCGGGTGAGGCCGATGACGTTGACGCCGCGGACGCGTTGGGGGTTGCCCTCGACGACCATGAAGGGTGGCACGTCGTGGACGATGCGGCTGAGTCCGCCGACGTAGGCGTAGTGGCCGATGGTGACGAAGTGGTGGATGGCGGTGGCGCCGCCGATGTTGGCGTGGTGGTGGATGTGGATGTGGCCGGCGCACTGGACGGCGTTGGCGATGATGCAGTGGTCTGCGACGATGCAGTCGTGTCCGAGGTGGACGTAGGCCATGATGAGGTTGCGGTGGCCGATGCGGGTGACGCCGCCGCCGTTGGCGGTGCCCTTATGGATGGTCGCCGACTCGCGGATTTCGTTGCCGTCGCCGATGATGAGCTGGCTGTCCTCGCCCTTGAACTTGAGGTCCTGGGGGTCGCCGCCGAGGACGGCCTGGGGCCAGACGACGTTGCCCGCGCCCAGCGTGGTGCGGCCGAGGATCGTCACGTGCGACACCAGCCGCGTGCGCGGGCCCAGCGTGACCTTGGGGCCGACGTAACAGAACGGGCCGACGACCACGTCGACGGCGAGTTGCGCCCCGGGCTCGATCACGGAAGAAGGGTGAATCGTGGGCATGTCGAAGTGGCTTTACTCCTGTTCGTCGTCCACCAGCATGAACTTGACTTCGGCCTCGGCGGCCACGTCCTGGCCCACGTACGCCCGGCAGCGCATGTGCGCGATGCGGCTGCGCACCCGCACCGTCTCGGCCTCCAGCACCAACTGGTCGCCCGGCGTCACCGGCTTGCGCAGCTTCACCCGGTCCAGGCTCAGCAGCACCGCCAGCTTGCCCGTGTGCTCGAGCGTCTGCCCGATCAGCACGCCGGACAACTGCGCCATCGCCTCGACCACCAGCACGCCCGGCATGATCGGCGTCGTCGGGTAGTGGCCCTGGAAGAACGGCTCGTTGATCGTCACGTTCTTCACGCCCACGGCGCGATGGTCCTCGTCGATCTCCAGCACACGATCGACCAGCAGCATGGGGAATCGGTGCGGCAGCATGCGCATGAGCTTGCGGATGTCGATGGCGACGCTGTCGGCGGCGAGCTGGGCGCGGCGATGGGCCTCGTGCTGGCGCAGCAAGGCGCGGGCGAGCATGTGGTTGAGCGGGTGGCCCGACTTGTAGGCGATGATGCGGCCCTGGATGGGCGCGCCGATGAGATAGAGGTCGCCGATGAGATCGAGCATCTTGTGGCGGACCGGCTCGTCGGGAAATCGCAGGGCGTTGTCGCCCAGGGGGCCACTGTCGCCGATGACGAGGATGTCTTTTTCCGACAGGTGGGTCGCCATGCCGCGGGCGCGCAGTTCGCGGGCCTCGGCTTCGAGACAGTAAGTGCGGGCGGGTGCGATCTCGTGGAGGTAGTCGCCGTTGCGGAAGTCGAAGTGGCGCACTTGCCGACCCAGGGGCGTGCCCTGGCCGTAGTCCAGCTCGTAGAGCACCTGCATGTCCGGCTCGTCGCAGGGCAGGGCGGCGATCATCGCGTCCTCGAGCTTCACCGTCACCGGCTCGCGCACGATGATCGACTGGCGCGGCGCGTCGATCTCGCTGACGCCGGCGGCTTCGAGCGACTCGACGAACGGCGTCGCCGACCCGTCGAAGGCAGGCAGCTCGGGCGCGTCCATCTCGATGACGAGGTTGTCGATGCGCAGGCCGGCGACCGCCGACATGACGTGCTCGCAGGTGTGGATCTCGGCGTCGTCGCGCTTGAGGGCGGTGCGGCGGGGGCGTTTGACGACATTCTGGATGCGGGCGGGGACCTGCTTGCCGCCCAGGTCCTTGCGGACGAACACGACGCCGTGGTTGGCCGGCGCGGGCCCAAACGTCACTTCGACGGCCTGGCCACCGAAGAGGCCCCTGCCGCGAAGTGTCGCCGCCTTGCCGATGGTGTGTTGACGCGCGGTGTCCATGGCTCCTCGCCGTCGGCGGCGTGACGCACACCGCCGGGGCACTGGACCCGACGGGCTCGCCAAGCCGCACGCGGCCCAAGATCATGATTCTACTGGCCCGCTGGAACGTAGTAAAAAAACATCCGTGGCACCCGAGTGCGGGGTGCGACGCCGTTTCACTGCCGCGACGCCCGTGCCGATTATGCCGGCCGGCCCTCCAGCGGTCGCTTCGGATCCCCCGCCAGGTACAGCGTCTGCGTCGGGAACGCGAACTCGATCCCCGCATCGGCGAACGCCCGCAACAGCCTCAGGTTGAATCGCTCCGCGTGCTCGTTGTAGCTCCACCAGTCCCGGCCTTGCGTGAGCTGATACCAGTACATCACCCGCAGGTTCAGGCTCGCCGCGTTGTAGTCGTTGAAATACACCCGCGGCGGACTCTTCTCCATGTCGAACGGCTCGACAAACTCCGCCTCGGCGAGAATCCCACGGATGATCCGCAGACCCTCCTCGATCTTCTCCAGCGGCGTGTCGTACGTCACCGTCACGTCCAGGATGCGACGCAGATTCTTGCGCGCGGCAACGTTCTCCACCTTGTTGTCGATGAACCGCATGTTCGGAACCGTCACCAGATGCCCCACCAGCGTGCGGATGCGCGTCGAGCGGAACCCGATCTCCTCCACCGTGCCTTCGACGCCGTCGAACACGATGCGGTCGCCCACGACGAACGGCTTATCCAGCAGGACCGTGATCGATCCGAAGAGGTTCTTCACCGAGTCCTGCGCCGCCAGCGACACCGCCAGGCCCGCGATGCCCAGGCCCGCCAGCCACCCCGTGATGTTCAGCCCGAACACGTTCTGCGCCACCACCAGCGTGAAGATAATGATCAGAAAAATACGCAGGCTCTTGCGCAGCAGCGGCAGCAGCATGTCGTCGAGCTTCGTTCCCGTCTGACCCACCAGCCCGCGCAGCCCCGCCTCCAGCACCTCCACCAGGTTGTACAACGCCCACGCCACCGCAATCAGGTACAGCAGCGCCACCACCCGGTGGGCGAACAGCACGATGACCGGCTCCATGTGGACAAAACGCAGCCCCACGAACACGCCCGTCGTCAACAGCGCCAGGCTCGCCGGGCTCAGCGTGCTGCGCACCGCCACCGCGTGCGTCGGCCAGCCCCGCGCCTCGAACCGCTCCGCCATCCCCTTCAAAAACGCCTGCGCCAGCTTCCCGCTCGCCAGGCCCGCAAAGATCCCCAGCAGCAGCACCCCCCAACCCCACCACTGCGTCCGATCGAACGTCGGACCCAGCAGCGTGAACACCGGCTCGCCCTCGTGACCCTTCGCCAGCGTTTCCGCCGCCGCCTCCCCCCGCGGCGGTAAATCCTTCACGCTCTCGTACAGACGATCCACGCCCATGATCGTCCGCGTGTCGAACCGCCACTGATCGCCCGCGTCGGCGACCATCACCACCTCGCCGTCGGGCGCGTGGCCAAGTTTCTCCCACACCCACGCGTGCTCGGGCCTGGGAAACAGCACATAACGACGGGCCTTGAATCCCTCCGCCTGCGCCCGCGCCGCCAGCGCCGCCGCGCCGGGCGTGCCCGCCAGGTCACTGTCGTTGAGCCGATCGAGAATCGCGTAGAGCTGTCTCGCCGTGCCCTTGAGATCCACACGGTTGGCCAGCGGCGTGTCGAAGCACGCCAGCACCGTCTCCAGCGCCGCGTCGTCGCCCGCGCTCACCCGCTGCATCGCGCCCACAAACGTCGCCAGCGTCGCACGCGGACTGTCCAGCTCCGGCGCCTTGGGGAGCAACGACGCCTCCGGCGGCGACTGCGCGATCGCCACCGCCACTTGCGCCGCCACCACCAGCACCAGCACCCACCCCTGTAACGTCCGTGTCATCGCCATCCGACTCCGTGGTAGATGTCCCGCCCGTTCGTCGTCCACACCCCCCCTACCCATCGCGCTCGATCACGGTGACGTTGCGCCGCCCATCATCGCTCTGCCGCGCATCCGCTCCCGTTTCCGCACGGCGCCCCGCGCCCAGGCCCGTGAGCACCCGCGACAACAAGCCATAGATCACAAAGACCGCCGCCCCCACCACCGCCGCCGCCAGCATCAACGCCACCAGCGGCAGCAGCACCACTACCCCCGCCGCGATCCACCCCGCCCGCTTCGCACGATCGCCCCATCCCCCCGCTCGCGCGCCGCCGCCCCAACCCGACGACCACGCCTGGCCCAACGACCCCCACCCACCCTGATGGATAAACACCCGCGCCATCCCGCAAGCCTATCACGCCCCCCCGCCCCGAATCAAACCTCCAACCCACACGCCCCGCCCCCGCGTCCGACATGCCGCGCTTCACCGCTTGGGCTTGCTCCTGCCGCCCGCGGCTCGGCGCGCCGTGCCATACTCGGCGATCCAGCGCTGCACCGGCATCCGCCGAATCGACTCGCCGATCACCTCCAGCGCCAGGTCCTCCACCTTCCTGAAGCGAAGGCACACCTTGCCCATATTCCCGGAGTCGAGCTTCTTGCCCGTCCGCGCCCACGCCTGGCGGAACCACCGAAGTTCGCTGCTCTCCTCGCCCTCCACGCTCCCGCAATAGCACATGCCCAGGTACAACGACATGTACCTCTTCTGCGACGCCAGCCCCGCAAAGGGCAGCGGCTGCTTCGGGTCACAGTGATACCCCGGCGGATAAATGCGATGCGGCACGTAGTACCCGATCATCCCGTACTGCATCCCCTCCTCATACCCCTGATCCAGATTGGCCAGAATGACCCGCCGCACCGCCTGCAGCGCCGACCGCCGATCCTCGGGCAGACTCGCCAGGTACGCCGCAACGGTCTTGGCTTTGCTCTGCACGACCACAATGTACGCGGCCGGGCGTGGGCGAGGCAATGCCCACGCCGCACGGCTGGGCGCCACACAACATCGCGCAGCGTGCCGAGCGTTTCGTTCGACGACATGCCATCCCACACACGGCGCGCTCCCGGGGGCGTACTCATCAGCGCCTCGGCAGTCGGCGATCTGACGCCCGACGCGCCACGCCATAAAAAGTCAAAAAAGTCTTGATTTGTCCCCCGCATCGATGTATGTTCGGGGCCGAGGGCTTGTTTGGGGGGGCGGTCTGTTTTTCGAGGGGTATGCCATGTCACGCCGTCTCACACTGCCGGTTGCTGCGGCCTGCGCGATATTCGTCGGCACAGCGTCCGCCGACATCACCATCGATCGCACCGTCATTTCCACGACGCCCGAGCACGGGTTCTGGTACGACGACTGGGACGGCATCTACAGGGGGTACGACCGCTGGTACCTGGACACCTCCGAAGTGTCCATGGCCCTGGCCGATCACGACACCCTGCGCGTGCTCATCACCATCCCCGGCGGCATGGCCATCGCGTCGGCGACGCCCAGCTCGCTCACCGCCTCGGTCACGCTCTATCACCAGACCTGGGACGACAACCCCTTCGAGGGCTGGTGGGGCATGGCCCCCGAGCAGAAGTCGGTCAGCCTCACCGCCGTCAACGCCCCGGTCATCCTCGACTACTCGGTCGGCGTCAAGCCCCTGTTCTTCGAGCCCGAACCTGGCGTCGAGCGCCACATCTCGTGGACCCTCGCCACCGCCGACGCCACCGGTCCCTGGGTCCTCGAACAGATCGAGTTGACCCTCGATGTCTCGGGCATGGACGACCCGATGCAGACCTATCAGTTCACCAGCGACGACCCCGACGTGGCCTTCTGGGTGTGGAACGACCTGACCTTCTCCTTCGCCACCAGCTCCGATGTGGACCCCGGCCCGTTCACACGGCTGGTCCCCGAGCCGGGCGGCCTGGCGCTGACGGCTTTGGCCGGCGTGATCATCCTGTCCCTTCGGCGGCGGCGCGTTCGAGCGCGGCAGCCATGCTCGCCTGCGACGGGGGGCAGGTCAACTGCAGCGTCGCGCATCGCGATGCTCCTGCCCTTGCTGACGCTCACGCCGGCGTGGGCCGGGTATGGCGATTTCGACGGTGACAACGACGTGGATGCAGTTGACTTCGCTATCTTCCAGGACGGCTTGGCCACATCAGGACCGACGGTCCCCTACGCGACGGCCTATGAAGCAGCCGACGCCGATGGCGATGGCGACATCGACATGAGCGACTACGCGGTGTTCCAGGCCCGATTCACGGGCGCGGGTATCCCTCAGCACGACCATCCCGAGGCTCCCACGGGCTTACTGGCCTCGCCAGCGCAGTGGAGCTTGGCGGGTCCGACGCGGGTGCCTGCCGGTGTGGTGGGCAAGTGGACCGCCGCTATCCACCTGCCCTCGGGACCGCTCGACGCCCCGGGCCATCCTTGGCATGGTTCCTCGCCCCAGGGCGTGGCGTCGTTTTGCTTTGATGTCGCGCTGTACCGAGACTGGGTAGGTGGGCCGGTGGTACTTGCCCCACTCACGGTCACCGCGGCGACCAACACCTTCAAGCCCGCGGGCGTCGGCTCGGGGGCCGCGGTCACCGATCCACCGTCTTGGGGTGGCCCCGGCATGACCCTCGCCGTGGCGCCTGCCACCATGTACGGCGGCGCTACCGTCGGTGTCGGCGCGGCCTACCCCGCCCCGTGGACCGCATCCGACATGAAGATCGGTGTGGGCCTCGACGCCTTCAAAGACAGCCTCCTCAACGACCTCGATGGCGACGACCAGACCCACGACCAGGCCTACATCCTCCACGAGATCAGCATCGATACGTCCGGGCTACCGCAGGGCGACTTCACCCTCGTGCTGACGCCCGACGCCCGCTTCAACGTCCTGCGCGGCGACGTCGCCCTCACCGTGAACCAGTCAGGTGCCTACGCCGTGGCCTTGGGCAACGGCGTCGTCGGTGCGATGCACTCCTTCACCGTGACCCCCGAGCCGGCCACTGCAGCGCTGGGAGTGGGTCTGGGCCTCGTGCTGGCACATCGCCGACATCGCCGCCACGCCCGTTCGGTCCAATGAGATGCGATGGTCGGGCTCATCAACCAAGGAGGGGCAGAAAGGGGTGGCCCCGTCGGAAAAGGGATGCGTTCACATTCTGACTGTCCTTTCGGGATCGGCCGCGGCGACGGCAACTCATGAGTGAGCGGACATTGAGATAGGAAACTGATTCCGCGTGTGCGTGGGCGTGGGCGACGAGGCCGGGGATGGGGTTCACAACATGACCGCTGGCTGGGCACGGTTTTGGCCTTGGCTGTGCGTCACGGTCCCGTTTCGGCACCGGGGGGGAGATCCAGCCGGTCGATCGGCACCCCCTCGAACACGATCGGCTTGCCCCAGATCTCCGTCACGTCCGGCCAGCGCTCGATGTGCTTGGGATTGGGCGTGAACGTCACCCGCGCCGTGGTGATCGTCGAATCAAGCTCGTTGAGCGTCACCGAAAGCTGGGTGCCGCTGGACCGCCGGTGACCCGCGAGGTCGGCGTAGGTCCAGCCGCCCATAGTCCACCGCTGCTCGCCCGCCTCGATCGTGGCGTCGAAGCTGCAGGGGATCGCGACGCCCTCGGCCTTGATCGCCAGGGTCAGCCGCTTGCGCGAAGTGGCCCTCGGTTCCACGACGAGACGCGCAATCGCCACCGCGCCGCCACTTGTCGGATTCCGCGCCGGATCGTCCACCAGATTCACCAGCGTGGCCTGCTGGGCGTACACCGTGAAAGTCTGTTTCGCCGACGTCGTCCACCGCCGCCACGGATTGGGTACGTTCGCCACCGGGATCGACGTTGCAGTGACCCCCAGCAGGCTGGCGGAGGGCGCCAGGACGCAGTCCAGCTCGACTTCGATCTGGTGATCGCCCGCCGCAAGATCGTTCACATTGATGCTGCCGGACCACCTATCGCTGTAGCGGTTGGCATCCTTGGCCTCCACCGGCTTGCCGTCGATCAGCACCTGCTTGACGTCCCAGACCAGCCGCACGTCCAAGCCGTGATGGCCATCCCAGGTACTGCCGAACCGCACGTTCACGTCGGTCCTGTCCTGCCCGACGCGCAGCCGATGCATCGGTTGCAACGTCGGCGTCGTGCCGTAGTACGCATCGCAGAAATCAAGCAGCACCCTGTCGCTCACCAGACCCGCTGCAGTCGCACTCTTGAGGAAATCGTCCTGCCAGTGCAGGGGCTGGTCCCAGCCGCTGGGCTTGCTCGCCGTCATGTGCTGCGTGAACTGCGTGATGGCGTCCTCCGCCTCCGGTTGCGTGAGCGTGCCGGCCGTGGCGCGGCGCTCCAGTTCGTTCCAAACCCACGGCTCGTCCATGCGACCGGGCAACTGCTGCGTCAGCAACTGCTGCGTGCTCATCGCTCGCAAGTTGGAGGGCGAGGCGTGTCGGGACATCTGCAACCGCGAGATGCCCATCGCGGCCGCCACCCCCAGCACGGGCAACAGCAGCAGCACGACGCCCCAGGCGATAAGCCCCCATCGCCGGCCCATACCTTTCATGAACAGCACCGACCGCGGCCCCTTGAGGTTCGCCCCACACTCCGGACAGTTGACCACCATGCTCGGATCGCGCCCTCGCAGGTCATACTTGCACGCCGCGCACAGCGGCGCCGACCACGCCGGCTTGCCCCGCACCCCCAACCAGATGATCGTCACGATCGCAGCAAGAAACGGGCCGTACATCAGCACCAGCATGATGACCCCAGCGGCGAGATCCATAATACGCACCCCAACGTGCCCCCCCATCGCGGCCATCATATCGCCCCCCACTCGCGTGCTCGTGTGGGGTCGGCCGGAATGCTCGTGTGGCGGGGATGCGGACCGAGCGACGGTCGCTCCACTCCTCGAGCCCCCAATCCGACCCTGACATCCGTGATCCACGTATAACACAATCTAATTCAAGCACTTAGACTGCGTCAGCAATGCCAAAAAATGCTTGACCCACTGGTGTTGTCGGACTATAGTCGGCCTGTATGAACCCTTATCTGCCCCGCATTGTTGCGCTTGCTGCTGTCCTGATCGCCAGCGTGCTGCACGCCGCGACGATTCCGTACACCGAAAACTTCGACGACGACGCCTTGGGCACTTCGACGCCCAGCGAGCCGGCGCCGGAGAGCGGTACGTTCGGTATCGCTGGCGGCACCTGGGCCGTGGTCGGTGGTGCGGGCGCCATCAGCGGTCAGTCGTACAACGTCACGAACCTCTCGGGTAACACGAGTTACGGGGCGGGCATCAGCTTCGCCGGTGTTCTGGGCGGAGCGGCTTCGTCAGCGTCGGACTTCACTTTTTCCAGCCAAGTTCAGTTCAACACCGGCACGACCTCTGTGGGCACCGGCAGCAATGTCGTGACCGCCGGCCTGGGGTTCCTGGGCACTTCGAGCACGTTTGGCACGGGCTATTTTGTGGACATCAACTCGAGCAGCGGCCTGATCCGCTTTGTCAGAAACGGAACGCCGACGCCTGACCTGGGCAGTTCGCTCGATGCCGGGACGGTCGCGATCGACGAGGTGTATACACTGACCGTGACAGGGCTCTACATCGACACCAATGCCGACACGATCAACGACGCGCTTCAACTCTCGGCCACGGTCAGTGGCGGGGGCCTCAGTGGCAGCATCAGCTATACCGATCCGGCTCCTGTCACCACCGGAACAATCTTCGGCTATCGCCTGCGAAATACCACCGCCAGCGCGGACAGCGACGTCGATTTCGACAACTACAGCCTCGTGATTCCGGAGCCGGCCTCTGCGGTGTTGCTCGTCGCGTCCGCTGGATTTCTCGGATTGTATCGCCGTCATCGCCGCGCCGGCGACTGAAGTCCCGTGGCTTGGCGAACAGCGACCGACGCGCTTGGCCCCCGATTCAGGACGTGAGACACCATCCCGCCAGGCCGCAGCCGCGCCGTCCGAGGCATCGGCCGATAACGCCAGGGAACTTTTTTTACCCGCCGGACGTTCTATACTCTGGTGATGCCCATGCGGATGGTCCAGGCTCTGTTCGCGGTGGTGCTCGCCGGCGGCGTGACGCTGTCGCCGGTGTGGTGCTGTTGTGCCATGGGGTCGGGCAGCGCCGCGATCGCCACCGCCGAGGACGCCGCGTGCTGCCAGTCGCCTCGTGACACCTCGCCGACGCCGCAGCCAGCCCCAGGGCAGTGCCCGCACCAGAGCGCCTGCGGCGTGGTGGCGGCCACAGACCATCAGCCGACGACGTTCACTGCCGCGGCGCCCCCGCTCGTGGCGCTGCTGCCGGCGGGTCCCGTGCTGACGCCGGCAATGCCGGATGCGACGTTCACGTCTCTGATCGGCGAGTCGCCGCCCCTTGTGGCGGTCGGCTCGCTCATCGCGCTGCACACGCAGCTTTCCATCTGAACGCCTGTGACAGACCAACCGCGCTCGCGCCGGTCGCGCGGGCGTCGTCGTGCCTATGGCATGGTCCGCGGCGTTGCGCGTGCGCCCGGGCGCGAACTTCACACCCACGCGACGGAGCTTTCGTCATGGTTCATCGTTCGTTATTCATCGTGGCCGGTGTCGTTGCTGCAGTGGCCCTTGTCGGGTGCGACCGCGAATCGTCGTCGCCGGCGGCGGTGGCGACGGGGCCGGTCAAGCCCTACCCGCTGGATGTGTGCATCGTCTCGGGCGAGAAGCTCGGGTCGATGGGCGATCCGGTCGTCATGGTTCACGAAGGCCAGGAGGTCAAGTTCTGCTGCGACGGCTGCACCGGCGACTTCAAGAAGGACCCGGCCAAGTTCCTGGCCAAGCTCACCGCCGGCAAGGCGGATCACGATCACGCTGGGCACGACCATGCCGGCCACGATCACGCACACTAAGCCGGGCGCATGCGCGTTGGCGATGCTGACGGCGCTGCTCGTCGGGTGCAGCGCGCCCGCCGGACCGTTCGACGACGTGCGCCACTGGCGCGGCGACGCCGACACCGTGCTCCGCCACGGCGGCGCGGCCCTGCGGGATGGCAGCGAGCGGCCCCGGGTCCACGACGACCCGGCGCCGCTCGCCGCGGCCGACGCCGAGGACTATGTTGCCCTGGCCCTGCAGCGCCACCCGATGATCCGCGCCGCCCGGCACAAGGTCAGCCGCCTGCACGAGCGCATCGAACAGGCGCGCACGCTCGACGATCCGATGCTCGAAGTGATGCCCGTCGGTGAAATGGCGGAGACGGCGGCAGGCGAGGTGGGGCTGATGACGAGCCTGTCGCAGCGTGTGCCGTGGCCGGGCAAGCTCGACGCGCGGGGCAAGCTGACGGCGCAGGAGGCGGCGGTGGCGGCGGCGGAGCTGGCGCGGGTGCAGCAGGAGGTCGCCGCCGACGCGAGGCGGGCGTACTGGGGCTGGTACATGGCGCACCGGGCGATCGACGCGACGCGGCGGAGTCGGGACCTGGTGCTGCAGATGCACGACATTGCCGAGGGCCGACTGCGCGCGGGTCTGGCGCCGCAGCAGGAATTGCTTCGCCTGGCGACCGAGCTGGCCGACGCCGATCGCGAGCTGATCGCCCTGGAGCAGCAGCGGCTCACTGCAGCGGCGATGCTCAACACGCTGATCGACCGTGCGCCGCAGGCGGCGCTGCCCGAGCCCGGGCCGGTCGAGCTGCCGCGGGCTTCGCTGCAGTTGGACTCGCTGCTGACCGACGCGGCGCGGGAGAACCCCGAGCTGGTCGCCGGCCGGCAGATGCTCGAGTCCTATCGTCAGCAGCTTCGTCTGGCGCGACTGGACCGGTGGCCGGACCCGACCTTCAGCGTGAGTTACAACGTCGTCGAGGACGAGGGTCTGTCGCCGGTGGCGGACGGAACGGACCAGTGGTGGTTCGGCGTGGGGATCAACATCCCGCTGTGGCAGGGTCGCCGCGACGCCGCCGAGCGCGAGGCGCTGCACGGCGTGTACGAGACGTTGGCCGAGTTGCACGCGACGCACAACCGCGTGACGTTGCGGGTGCAGGACAGCTTTAACCGCGTCATGTCGCAGCAGCGACTGGCGGAGTTGCTGCGCGACCGCGTGCTGCCACAGGCGCGGCAGGCCACTGCAGCGACGCTCAACGATTACCGCGCGGGCACGGCGGCGGTGGCGGATCTGCTCGACAGCCGCCGCGCCGAGCTGAGCTACGAGCTGGCGTACCAGCAGGCCCTGGCCGACCTGGAGCAGGCGCGAGCCGACCTGCGCCAGGCGGTGGGGGAGCCGGCCGCGTCCGGTGGCGAGCCCCGCCACGGCGGCAGATGACCGGAGAGCGCTTATGACCACCGAGAAGGCCGAAAAGCCCAGGCGCCGAGGCTGGTTCCTCATCGTGGCCTGCCTGGCGGCCGGCGTGGCGGGTGTGGCACTGGGCCGACTGACCGGGTCAAGTGCAGCACCCGACGGCTCGGCGGGTGCGATCGCGCCGTCCGACGGGCAGGTGTACACCTGCTCGATGCACCCGCAGGTGCGCTCGCCCAATCCGCGCGACAAGTGCCCGCTGTGCGGGATGGACCTGATTCCGGTCCCCGCCGACGAGGACGAGGCGAGCGCCGAAGGCGCGGAGCTGCCGCGGCTGCGGCTGACGGCGCGGGCGGCGGCGCTGATGCAGGTCGAGGTGCAGCCTGTGCAGCGCCGCGCGGTCCACGTGCCGGTGCGGCTGTACGGCCGACTCGACTACGACGAGACGCGCCTGCGCGACGTGAACGTCAAGGTCGCCGGATGGATCGAGAAGCTGCACGTGGCCTACGCCGGGGCGACGGTGGCGAGGGGCCAGCCACTGTTGGAGCTCTATTCGCCCGAGCTTGTCGCGGCGCAGGAGGAGTACCTGCTGGCGTGGCGGAACAGGCGAGGCGACGACGACCCGCTGCTGGCCGCCGCGCGCACGAAGCTGCGCAACTTCGACGTGGGTGACGAGCAGATTGGACAACTGCAGCGGCGGGGCGAGTCCGCCAGGGCCATGACGGTGGTGAGCCCGCACGAGGGCGTGGTCATCGCGCGCGAGGCGTACGAGGGCCTGCGCGTCGAGCCGGGCATGCGCACGTATCGTATCGCCGATCTGTCGCGGCTGTGGGTGCAGCTGGAGGTGTACGAGTCGGACCAGCAGTGGCTGGCGCCGGGGCAGAAGGCCTCGTTCATGGCGCAGAGCTTTCCCGGCGAAGCGTTCGAGGGCACGGTCGCGTTCATCGATCCGGT